>CAZRQK010000055.1:0-9596 GCA_964602295.1 uncultured Ohtaekwangia sp. | reverse complement strand
TCCGACTGTGCCGGGTCGCCCTTCACAAACTCAAAGTACTCCGGTGCATCGCCACGTCTGCCTGTTGAGCCAAATCCCTGGCTCTTGTGCTGCGACCTGCTTTCGGCCGCCAGTTCCGAATAAGATTTTCCAAGCAGCGGATTGTAAGCCCCCACGTTGAGGGTAACCACGCCAGGTGTGTTTTCATTGATGGATGTGTTCCACCAACGGCCGGTGTTGGTAAAAAGTCTTTTGGTCTGCCACGGCTCCAAGGTCTTCAGTTGGTCTGCAAAGCTGGTGCGCTGAGATGCTCGGTCGAACGCCTCTTGCGCCAGGATGGCCGAAGCGGTGTGGTGGCCGTGCCCTGCACGCTCATCGGGCGGAAAGCGGGTAAGTATGACATCGGGTTGGTATTGGCGTATTACGCGCACCACATCCGACAGAATTTTTTCTCTGTTCCAGATGGCAAAAGTTTCGTTGGCATTCTTCGAAAAGCCAAAGTCGTTGGCTCGGGTAAAGAACTGCTCGCCTCCATCAATTCTGCGGGCAGCCAGCAACTCCTGGGTGCGTATCAGCCCCAGCAGGTCGCGCATCTCGGGGCCAATCAGGTTTTGTCCACCATCGCCCCGCGTCATCGAAAGATAAGCGGTGGCGGCCAGCCTTTCATTGGCCAGGTAAGCAATGGCGCGGGTGTTTTCATCATCAGGATGGGCGGCCACATACAGCACAGACCCCAGGAAGTTCAGCTTCTTCAATTTCAGCCTGATTTCGGAAGCACCTGGTTGGTGGCTTTGCGCGTGAAGAGGTGAAATATTCAGAAAAAGGGCAGCAAGCAGAACAAAAGCACGCATTTCAAATTCAGTTTATCGGGCAACTTACATAACGAATCGCTATCAGCAAACGATTTCAACTATAGGATAGTTAGAAAGCTTATTCGAAAGGCCGAAAGACAGGTTGAATTGGTGGAAATTTCAACAGATCGAAAGAAATGGCGTAGTTCCTGACACTGTGTTAAAAATTTCCTAATGAGTTGAAAGAACTAACACCTTGGCTGCCCGCGGGGATTGACGTGAAGAACCTTAGAAAGACATCAAAAGTGCATCTAAAAAATAAGGCGTGGCCGATGGCTACTTTCCCTTACCAATAGGAAGCCGATGGTACGCTGAGAACCATTCTCCGCTGTCATTTACTCCCTCTACATAAATACCCCAATCGGTTACGTCATCAGAGAGATAAAAACTCAAATCTGCCCTTCCATTTTCTGTTTGCACCTGAGGCAGCCAGAACAGGGTGCTACGAAAAAGGGGGGCATGCCCTGACGGAGGATGCTGGTTGTTGTGAAAGTTGAATGGCCTGTTTGCTCCTACCACTTTATTATACTCATCGGCTGGTTGATCTCTTTTGTTGCCCGATTTAGTTTCTATCAAAACTATACCGTTGGCACCTAACATGCCTAAAGGCATCAGTTTCTTTGGGCTATACACTACGCCTATTCTTTCTAATTCCGTAGGCTTGAGGTTCAGAAAAAAATCGCTATTTCTTGTAGTGTAACCATCTACCACAAAAATGGGCGCAGAAGTTGCTGGTTTCATAGGGCCCGGAAGCGCCACACGCACTTGCTTTTCATCCCTACGTGTTCTTACAAAAAGTGAAGGAATTACCTCTTTCACCAGGTCTTCTATCGTTTCGAACTGAATGTAATCAGCCACATCTATCATAATATCCGCTGATGCCACCTCCGTTTCGAAATCAACCAGAGAAGAGAGCCGTTTGTCTTCAATAGCCAATTCCATGTTATTGAAAGCCTGGTCGGTTAGTTTTTTATTTCTGGCAAAGCGAGCGTAAACATTTTCATCACTCAGCATGCGCAAAGCAGATGCATGAAAGGCTATTACTGAATCTTGCTCCCATTCGATTCTTGTTTTAAACTCCCTGCCTTTGAGTTGTGCAAAATAGAATAGCTCATCGTGACCGATAACGCCAGGTAGCGCAAAGTTAATTTTGCCGTTATCGTAGGTAAAAGTGCGGTGTCGCAGCTTACTGTTTTGCAAAAAGAATTGCACTTGTGTAAAGTCAGGTAACGGCTTTCCTGTTTCTAGGTCGTAAGCTACACCCTTCCGTTCGAGCAAATTTGTAAATCCAAACCGAGGCGACTCTTCAAATTTTTCGAACAAAAGCTGCCACGCAGGTGACGCCATATACCTCCTTTCGCAGACGGCAACTGCTTCCTCTCGAAACAATGATTGGTTTACCACCCGCACCGAAAACCGGGCGCCCAGAGTATTGCCTAAGCCATCCTTCAATGCAAGGGACAACTCTACTTTTTCGCGTGGCGCATAAACAGATTGATTGGTTCGAAAGTCAACAACGGTGCGCTTACCCCTCCAACATATATGGTCGTATGCAATCAGTGTAGTGCCCCCCAACAAAGAAATAGCAAGCATACCCGCGGGCACACCTTTTAAGGAGACCTCTACTTCTTTCCTATCATTACCAGAAATAGTTGCCTGTTGTATAGCAACCACCCGACTGCCCCTTGTAGCCGCCAGGGTTACCTGCTTGGCTTCAGCTGTGCCATTTTGCAACTGAACATGTAGCGTTTCATTCAGCGAATCCACCAATGTAACAGCCACACGCATTCCTTCATTCTTCACAGCGGGCAAGAAGTAGCGAGTAGTATCCGAACTCAATAAGAGGTAATAGGTTTGCGCCTGCGGTGTAAATGTAATCGTAGCCTTACCTTGGGAATCAGTGGTTGTGGATAACACCCGCTCATGCTGTTCGTTAAAGAGTGAAATACTACTTCGACTCACCGCACTTTGAATTTGAACTTTGGCCGCCAAGTTTGCTACCAAAGGGCCACCTAATACGGTTACTCTGCTCCATGGATTCTGGGCAACAAATTCATTTCGGTGGAACACGCGAATCTCATCGTTGAAAAACTGGCTATTTCCAAAGTTTTTCATCCAAGAGCTGTGTGCGGTGATTCGATAAAATCCCTCTGCCAAACTGGCCGGCAACACCAACTGGTTGCTGCCCCAACCATCTCTTAACTCGATCACTTGGCGCACTACCTGCATACCATAAACGTTCCACAAATCGACATTGATCCAACGAACACCCCCCATAAACCGGTTGTCGGTGTCCGTAAAATACAACGCAAGCCACACCGTATCGCCCGGCACAAATTCATGCTGATTCAGCACTATCCGGAGTTGTGTCTGTGGCCAACGCTGGTGAAAGGTTTTCCATTGTGTTTCCAACTCACCTTTTGGCTGGGCACCCAGCAAAGCGGGCATCAGCAAGATGCATAAACTGAACAGCGCCCTCACTCCCATGCGTCTGGAGGTTGGTACGAGGCATTAGGATAAAAATCAGCGCACGGCAGCGTGATGAAATCAATGGGAGTTACTTTGTAGGGAACATCAGAAGGATATAAGAACAGCGTTTTTGTTTTTATGGCAGTTGCCCAGACTATTCCTACCACGGGCACCTCGTTATTCACCGCACGCACATTGCCCACAATTTCTCCGGAAGGCGGTTGGAATAAGCTAGAGGCATTGGTTTTCTGCGTACGCATCAGTTCAAATGTGCTAAAAGTTTCTTCTGAAAGACTCATCTGCTCAACCTCCACCATATACTTTTTATGGAACGTGGCATTGGTAATAGGTACCTCACCCACCTTCACGTTTTGAAACCGGCCATTAGCAACAAGCGAAACATCGAACAACTGCATGACATCTTCATACTGTTGCGCCCAGCAAGAACAGCATTCGCATTCGTCCACCTGAACGAGCGTTCCGCCATCGGGGCCGCCCACCAGTATATACCCGCTGCAGGGCCAGGGGTTTTTGTAAGGTCTATAAGGTGGTGTGTGTGTCATATGTAAAGATGGGTAGGTCTCCGCTTCATATGTTCCCGTGAACCTCCAGCGCACGTACGTCTCTTTGTCACCGCCCGCATCTGCGTCAACGAAAATATTAAACACATCTGCATTTACTTCACCAAAAGTTTCTACTGTAGTGCGGGCCTCAAACTCATGCCGTATTTCAGTAATGTCTCCTACGGGCAACAATGGATCGGGCTCTGATTCAAATACATTTCCGTCAGCCGTTTGGATGCGTACATGGTAGCTTCGGCCTGTCTGCCCCCGCATAGCCCCGGATGTTTCATAAACACCGGGCTGCCTTTCTGCATAAGCCTCCGCATTACCCAAGTCATCTAACAACTGAATTCGGGCACCTTGTACGGGCAACCGCTCAGCAGATGATGCATCCAGGGATACGCTCCGTGACAGATACAGGACATAAGGACCGGCCGTGTTGTCTATGCGCGCCTCCACAACCAGTAAAGAAGAGCCGGAAGTACTTTCAAATTGAATAGGATCAACACACGCTGAAATTAGTAACAGCATGATGCACCTGGTTCCTATTTGATGCAACATTCTCATTCGAAACGGATGGTATAACTTATGGAAGGAACTACTGTGCCTATGATAGACAGTTGGTAGGCCTGGGGTATGCCTGCACCTGAGGAACGAAAAAAGACAGTGTATGGGTTCTTGCGCGCATAAACATTAAACGCAGATAGCGTCCAAGTACCTTTCCACTGCTGGTGCCTCTTGTGATTTCCTTCCAGTACCAAAGCGAGATCGAGCCGGTGGTAATCTGGAATGCGATATTGATTTCGTCCGGAGAAGAATGCCACAGATGAATTCTCGAAGACAAAAGCAGACAGCGGCACCGTTACAGGGCGGCCGGAATGGAAAGTGAAGTTGCCTGTAAAGAAATACCTTCGCGATAACTCATAACGCCAGGCCAGGTTAGTTACATGGGGCTGATCGAAATTGGCAGGATACTTTTGCCCTCTGTTGATGGATTCGCTGGTAGTGTTACCCGAAATGGTACGGAAAGATCGCGCGTAGGTATAGTTGGCCGTACCTGTAAGCCGGCCCGTAACTTTTGCTACCAACAGTTCCACCCCATACGATTCACCAAAACCCTGAAGCAAATCCGTTTCCAGGTGGGGATTCAAAATCAAGTTGGCACCATCTTTAAAATCGAGCAGGTTGGCAATGTACTTGTAGTAAACTTCAACAGACGCCTGGTATCTCCGGTTTTTGGAATCTTTAAAATAACCAACCGATAATTGATCGGCACGTTGAGGCCGGAAGTAATAGCCGCTCGGTTGCCATATATCTACCGGTGTAACGGCTGCCGCATTGGTAACCAGGTGAAGAAATTGATACATACGGTTGTAGCCCACCTTTATAGATGCGGAGGGTGACAACAACCACCGGAAGGAGGCGCGAGGTTCTACACCCGCGTAGGCTTTAACGATACCAGCCCTGCCCACGAACAACGTGTCGTCCACATTCTTCTGCTCGCGTGGCAACCCGGGGTCGTAGGTTTGAATATTGGCTGGACCCAACGCAAGAAAAAGAGGCACACGGATACCGCCCTCGAGGGTAAACCGTTCTTTAAAGGTCCACTCTTCGGCAGCATGAACTGCCAGTTCAAGAGACCGCTGGTTATCCAAGCGGAAGTTGCTTGTTGTAGACACGGAAGACTCCGGCTGAAGGGTTCCAGGTTGGAACAGCAGATAGTTTAGCTGAGCGCCCACATTGGTTTTGTGCCCACCTTCGTACCGGTGAAACCCCACCTTAGCCAGGTTGGTTATCATGCGGTAAGATAAACGAGATGCAGACCTCACGTTGGTATTGATCACCTCGTATCCATACGAACTGACTCCCAATGTATAATCCGAACTCCATCCATTTCGCACCGGGCGATCCCACCGGGCAGAAGCCAGCCATTGATTCCATCGATACGTAGTGTCGGCCATCAGGCGAAAGCCATCCGCACTGGCATAGGCCGTTACCGAAAGCCGCGACTGGTCGGCCATGCGTTGCGCCCACTTAAAGGTGCCATCATAGAACGAAACCCGGCTATTGCGCAAGTCGGCATAGTCGGTACGCACCGACTGAACCAACCAATTGGAATAGGTGGTACGAAAGGAAGCGGCCAGTGAAGCTTTGTCTTTTTGAACAGGACCATGAATGTGAAAATTGCTTGTCAGCAATCCTATCCCCGCTGCACCTTTCCAGCGTTCAAAGTCACCATCTTTCGATCGGATGTCGAGCACCGAAGAAACGCGCCCTCCGAACTCCGCGGGAATGCCTCCCCGGTAGAATGACACATCACGCACCGCATCGGCATGAAAGGCGGATAGAAAACCAAAAACATGGGCACTATTAAATACCGGCAAACCATCGTACAACACCAGGTTTTGATCCACACTTCCACCCCGTACATTAAAACCCATAGCTGCCTCACCCACGGTGGTTACCCCCGGCAACGTCTGCACTTGCTTGATGATGTCTGCCTCGCCCAAAAAGGAAGGCGCTCGCTTTAAATTGCGCACCGAAATCTGAATCTGACCCAGACGGCTGGTGGCCATATCGCGCTGTGTCTCGTCTTGCACAATCACTTCATCCAGCATTTGGGCCGGCTTATAAAGATGTATGTCCAGCTTTCCATCGGCAAATATCGCCAGATCTACCACCTGGGGATCGTACCCCACAAAGGCAATCTCCAACACGTGGCTGCCGGGAGACAACCGCAATTCAAAATTACCTGTTTCATCTGAACTGGTGCCGCCACCCAACCCATCCCCTACCAATATCGTGGCTCCTGGAACGGGCTCACCTGTTTTCTCGTCCAATACAAGACCGCTTAATTGAAGCCATTCCTTGTTTTCGCCACCAGCCTCACCTATGCTATGTCTTCGGATACTTTTGTCTTGCTGCTTTGCCAATTCCAGCGCACGCTTTCGCTCCACCATCTGCCGAGGGTCCTTCACAATTACGACCACGTCAGGGTACATCGCAAAAAAGTTCAGGTCGGTGCCTTTCAGCAAATCTTCTAAAGCTACCTCCAACGTAGCGCCTGCATAAGATTGGCTGACGCGTATTTGCTCAATCCATTCTGGTCGAACAAAATAGCGACCACCCTTTTTCTGGGCGAACCCAGTCAAAAACGCCTGTAGGGATTGACCTTTCTCACTACCGTCTAACTGGGTTTGTAAGAGCCCCTGCCCCCACGAAAGTTGGGCACTCAATAGCACAACAGCAAACCAACACCATTGGAAACAACCTCTCCCCATTACTAGCTCCTTTCTCGAACAATATACACATCATTCGCACAACCCCTGCCAATAATTTTCTGCAGGCGGAGAAATAGTGTTAACACCAAATGCCCTTTGCAACAACAATGGCAATTTTGTTGTTTTGAATACAATGAATGAATCATCATCTGCCGATTTCCATAATTTCCTGGCGTCATGGCAATTGTATCCCGAAAGGGGAACCTATCAGGTGGGAACTCGTCCGCAGTCTGCGATCTACAAAATAGAACTGGCCGCCAACTTGCTGACCATCAGCATGCACAGGGTTTCGTTGGAAGGTCACGCTTATCATTCGCGCTATACCCTTATCCCCAACGGTGAAGAGCAGCCATTGCCCGACCACGACCTGGCTGATACCGTTAGGGTGACGATCCATTCTTCCACCCACTTCGAAACGCAATTCCACAAGGGAAGCAGGACTGTTTTGATAGTGCATCACCAGATTACGCCCAAAGGTCTTCTGCAGGTTATGCAGCAGCACCTGCAAAAAGAAGAAGCTCATCTGGATGTGGAGATCTACCACAAGCAACTAAGCGTACTGCCTTATTCGGCCTCTGTAGGCAGCGTGGCCATTCGTAAAACCGAAGAAGGCATGATACGCCACCAGGCGCTGGCCGCCATGGACGAACAGACCCATATGCAATTGGATCAAATACGGCAACAGGTAGAATTATTGGCGGCCCAGGCCAGGGAAATACAGAGAAGGAAGGAACTCTCTTTTTTGATCTACGAATCGAGGCTCAGTTTTTCGCCCGTTATTGGCCATACCTACCACCTATATGAACAAACGGATGGCACCCACCTGCTGAGTATGATTGGTCCGCGCGAGTGGGGGCGCAACGGTAGCCCTTACAAGCAACACCTCGGCACCGTAAAAATGCTGGCCGACCACACCTGGATGGAGGTATCTTGACCTTTTACCCTGGCTTACGAACCTTAACAATTCCTTAACCCGAAAGCGTGTAACGCTCTGTAATTTGGTAACCGGTTGGCTATGGCTATTTTCCAGATTGCGATATTGCTGTTATTCCTAATGGCCTTGGCCGATCTCATCGTAGGCGTAAGTAACGATGCGGTTAATTTTCTCAATTCCGCAGTCGGATCGGGTGCAGCAACCTTCCGAACGATTTTGATCATTGCTAGCGCTGGCGTTCTGGTGGGTACGTTTTTTAGCGATGGTATGATGCAAGTGGCGCGCAATGGCATCTTCCAGCCTGAGTTCTTCACGTTCGACAAGGTAATGGTAATTTTTCTGGCGGTGATGCTGACCGATGTTATCCTGCTCGACTTCTACAACACGCTCGGTCTGCCCACCTCCACTACTGTTTCCTTGATATTCGAATTGTTGGGTGCCTCCACGGCAGTTGGTCTGCTGGTGCTGTCGGAGAACGATCGTAGTATCAATGAACTTTCCAACGTGCTCAACTTTGGCAACGCTTTCGGCATCGTTGGCGGAATCTTTTTCTCGGTGGCAGTTGCCTTTGTGGTAGGAAGTGCCTCCCACTTTTTTATCCGACTCATTTTCACCTTTCGTTTGCGTAAAACAATTCGGGTGTTTGGCGCACTTTTTACTGGAGCCGCCCTTACCGTTTTGCTTCATTTTCTCTTTATCAAAGGGTTGGAAGGAAGCGCACTGGTTAGCGCCTACACAATCAGTTGGATTCACGATCGGACGTTGACGATTCTGGTTTTCAGCTTCTTAGTCATCAGCGCCCTTACGTGGATCGCTATGCGACTGATGGCATTCAATCCGCTTCGGTTGGTGGTTCTGGTAGGCACCTTCGCACTGGCAATGGCATTTGCCGGTAATGACCTTGTTAACTTTGTCGGTGTACCTGTTGCCGCTTTCAACGCATTTCAACTGTGGAGAGAGGCCGGTGTAGACGCTGCGGCTTTTCATATGGACGGGCTTAATGGCGAGATGACCACACCAACCTGGTTGCTGCTCACTTCCAGCCTCGTTATGGTAGCCACATTATGGCTTAGTAAAAAGAGCCGCACAGTAACCGAGACCGAAGTATCGCTAGGCCGGCAAGATGAGGGCGATGAACGATTTAGGGCAAATTTGGCTTCACGGTGGTTGGTAGGGGTGGCTGTCGGCACCGGTAAGAAGATTGTACAAGCGCTTCCCTCCCCCTGGAAACGCGGCATCGAAAAACGCCTCATTAGGCCTGGCAACACGGGGCTCAAAATGGGCCAACAATCATTCGACCTGCTACGCGCATCTGTCAACCTTGTAGTCTCAAGTGCGCTTATTGCGCTAGGAACTGCCAATCAGTTGCCATTGTCCACCACCTTCGTCACCTTCATGGTCGCGATGGGTACTTCCTTTGCCGATCAGGCCTGGGGGAGAGACAGTGCTGTATTTAGAGTGGCTGGTGTGTTGGGGGTGATCAATGGTTGGGTACTCACTGCTCTGTCTCTTATACACA
>CAZRQK010000054.1:0-28808 GCA_964602295.1 uncultured Ohtaekwangia sp. | reverse complement strand
GTTTGCTGATGAGCATAAGGCTTGTGAATTTATAGCAGCACTAAAATGGCAAAAGCCCATATCCATTTTTTTGAAATGTCCTTGTCTGTACCAGCCAGATAACTACCAGCCAGTAGCGTTAACAGGTGGATGTTCTGAAATAGCATGGCGACCACACTGGCCCAGGTTCTTACTTCTGACGAGGTAAACACCCTGGCGGTAAGACCAGAGATAACAAGTATCGATAAGCAAAAAGTAATGGCGCTGACAGACCACCACCGCATATATGCCCGCTTGTAGTGTTTGCTGAAATAACCCAATAAAATCCCGATCACGGCCCCGATAGACACCTGGGCCAGCAAAATCAAGACGGTGCGGAGGATGGATTCACTCAAGCCACTAAACAATTCGTTCTTCGAAAGATAGTTTGTACATTCGAATTCACCGAAAACCAATCAGATCAGTAAAAAAGTGTTTAAGGCCAGTCTTTAATGAAGAGTTCTGATCGTATAGAGTAGCTAAAAGCAGAGGCCCACCTGGCCAGCATTGTGTTCCAAAAATCTTCTTACCAGGTTATCCGTGGCGCCTTTGTAGAACGAACCGTTCGCCTGGCTCTGTAAGATGTACACAAAAAAATCCATGCAAATAAAAAATGCCAGTAGCAACTACCGGCATTCTGTGGTGACGGAGGGAATTGAACCCCCGACACAAGGATTTTCAGTCCTTTGCTCTACCAACTGAGCTACGTCACCATCTAAAAAAGAACAAATCCCTGTTTAAAGGGCCACAAAAGTATTCAATTTTGGTTTGGGCGCAAATAGCGCCCTCGAATTTTGTTAATATTGGCCGTTTATGACCTTGATAAAGCACCATGGGTGGGTAGGTTTAGCTGCGTTGCTACTGCTTTCATGCGAAAGTACAGAACAACGCGAAGAGCGCCTGGCCAAAACCTATTGCAGCAGCTGCCATTTGTTTCCAGAGCCTGCCCTACTCGACAAAGCCACCTGGCAAGCCAAAGTGTTGCCGCAGATGGCGTTCAGAATGGGTGTAGATGCCACCCTGTTGTGGGAAATTCCACAGACCGATATGCCTTTTGTGATGGCCTCGCTGCCAGATAAGCCCATGGTGTCGAAAGAAGAGTGGGAGCGCATACAAAACTATTTCTTACGCCTCGCACCCGACTCACTTTCCATACCTTCATCGGCTACCCAACCCCTACACCAGTTCGAACCTGTCAGGGTAACGCTTCCCCACAATCGGTTCCCTATGTTATCAATGCTGCGCGCAGATTCTTCCACAAAAACATTTTTTACCAGCAACCGGCACAGCTGGTTGCACCGGTTTAATTATCAGTTTCAGGCGGTAGACTCTGTGCCGTTAGGTAGCCCCGCCTCTTCCATTCTGCTCTCTGCAACGCAACCCGTTAGAATTTTGCAAATGGGCATCATGGATCCGAACGATCAGCCCAAAGGCTCGTTGGTAATTAAAAACGCAGCGGGCATGCAACTTCAAATCGATTCGCTGAAGCGGCCGGTGGATGTACAGGAAGCCGACCTTAACCGCGATAACCTACCCGACTTGATTATCTCTGCGTTTGGCAATTACACGGGCAACTTGCTGGCTTTCGAAAACCAGGGCAATGGAAGATATAAGCAACACATACTCACTACGTTGCCCGGTGCGCGCAAAACCGAAGTGCGCGATTTTAATAACGATGGCCTGCCCGATGTACTCGCCATGATCACACAGGGCGATGAACAAATCACACTCTTTATCAATGCCGGCAACTTTCGCTTCAAGCAGCAGACTCTGTTGCGTTTTCCTGCTGTGTATGGCTCCAGCTATTTCGAAAGCACCGACTTCAACCACGATGGTTACTTCGACCTGCTTTATACCAATGGCGACAATGCCGATTATTCTATCACATTAAAACCTTACCATGGCGTGCGGCTATTTTTGAACGATGGAAAAAATCAGTTCAAAGAATCGTGGTTTTTCCCAATGCCCGGCAGCTCGTGGGCGGTGGCACGCGATTTCGATAAAGATGGCGATGTGGATGTGGCTGCCATCTCCTTTTTCCCTGATTTCGAAAATTCGCCCGAAAACAGTTTTGTTTACCTCGAAAATCAAAACGGTTCCATGCAACCCTTTACCACACCCCTGGCTGCGCAGGGGCGCTGGTTGTTGATGGAAACTCTGGACTGCGATGGCGATGGTTATACTGATGTAATGCTGGGCGCATTGAATTTTAACAATGGAGTACCCGAACAACTGGTAGACAAATGGGAAGCAGACCCGGTATGTGTACTGCTTCTAAAGAACAAACCGAAAGCCACATTGCCTTGAAAAAAATTGGCAGCGAAAAATTACGGAGTTAACTTTCCCATCATTTAAATTCTGTATGGCCATTCTTCAACAGATTGCATTTGTAGTTACTCTTGCCACCGCTATCTTCTTCATTCGCAAGCGCGTGCTGCGCATCAAAGCAAACATAGCTTTGGGCAAGAAAGCAACCATTGCCGACCAACCTGCGGAAAGATGGAAAAACGTTTTGTTGATTGCCTTTGGCCAAAGGAAAATGTTTAAGCGGCCTGTTGCTGCAGTACTCCACCTCTTCATTTACATCGGTTTTCTTGTCATCAACCTGGAAGTGCTGGAGTTTGTGTTGGATGGCATACTTGGCACACATCGGCTTTTTGCGCCTTACCTGGGTGGTTTTTATACTGTATTGATGAACGTGTTTGAATGGCTGGCGGTTGCTGTGCTGCTGGCATGCGTGTTTTTCCTGATTCGAAGAAATGTGATGCGCTTGCCGCGCTTCTGGTCGGCTGAGATGAAAGCGTGGCCCCGTCTGGATGCAAACCTTATTTTGATTACAGAAATAGTTTTGATGTGCGCCATCTTAACCATGAACGCTGCCGACCAGGTGTTGCAAGCACGCAGTGAGCATTACGTGGCCACCGGAACACTCTTCTTCAGTGTTTTTCTAACGCCAGCGCTTGAAAGCCTGAGCACATCGGCACTTGTTTTCATCGAGCGGTTTGCGTGGTGGTTTCACATTGTGGGCATTTTGGGTTTTGCCTTGTATGTAACTTATTCCAAGCACCTGCACATCTTCATGGCATTTATCAATACCTACTACGCCAAGTTGCAACCCAAAGGGCACATCAACAATATGCCCGTAGTAACACGCGAAGTAAAGCTGATGCTGGGCCTCCCGGCCGAAGGAGCAGACCAGGCACCCGCAGAGCCCGGCCGTTTTGGTGCCAAAGATGTGAACGACCTGGTCTGGACGAACCTGGCTGCGGCATACGCCTGCACCGAGTGTGGCCGTTGCACCTCCGAATGTCCGGCCAACCAAACCGCCAAAAAACTTTCACCGCGAAAAGTGATGATGGATGTGCGCGATCGCCTGGAAGAAGTAGGCGAAAGCATGGCCAAAGGCGGCCCCGGATTGAATGATGGCAAAAGCCTTTTGGGCGATTACATCACCAAAGAAGAAATAAACGCGTGCACCAGTTGCAACGCCTGTGTTGAGGCTTGCCCCGTGCTCATCAATCCGCTGGAGATTATCCTGGAGTTGCGCAGGTTCCAGTCGATGGAAGAATCGGCTGCCCCTCAACAATGGAACAGTATGTTTCAAAACATCGAAACCAATTTTGCTCCGTGGAAATTCTCCGCAGCCGATCGATTCAACTGGGCAAAAAACAGCTAAGCAATCACTGAAAAATTACCTCATGACAATACCTACGCTTGCAGAATTAACAGCCAAAGGCGAAAGCCCCGAAGTGCTTTTTTGGGTGGGCTGTGCCGGCTCTTACGATGATCGATATAAGAAGGTAACGTTGGCATTTGTAAAAATTCTGAATGCCGTGGGCGTTCGTTTTGCCGTGTTGGGCACTGAAGAAACCTGCACGGGCGATCCGGCACGAAGGGCAGGCAACGAATTTCTTTTTCAGATGCAAGCCATGAACAACATTCAGGTGTTGAATGGCTACGGAGTAAAAAAGATTGTAACCGCTTGCCCGCATTGTTTCAATACCTTGAAAAATGAATACCCGGAGTTAGGTGGAAACTACGAAGTGATACATCACTCCAGCTACCTGCAACAACTGATCGATGAAGGGAAAGTGAAAATGGCCGAAGGAGGTGCCTTTAAAGGAAAGAAAATCACGTACCACGATTCTTGCTACCTGGGCCGTGCCAACAATGTGTACGAAGCCCCGCGCGCAGTACTGCAAGCGTTAGATGCAGACCTGGTGGAGATGAAGCGCTGCCGCACCACAGGTTTATGCTGCGGAGCAGGTGGCGCCCAAATGTTCAAAGAACCAGAAAAAGGGAATAAAGACATTAACGTAGAGCGGGCAGAAGAGGCTTTGGCCACCGGTGCAAAAACCATTGCCGTGGCGTGCCCTTTTTGTATGACCATGATGAGCGATGGGGTAAAAAATAAAGAGAAAGAAGCCGAGGTAAAGGTAAAAGACCTGGCAGAACTAATTGCCGAGGCCAACGGTTATTGATCTTGAAATAAGTTTGATATGTGGGTTCCTTTCGAAACGTTGCCGGCTTCTTCGCGCATCTGGATATACCAGGCAAACCGGGCGTTGTCAGCCGAAGAGGTAAAAGATTTAGCCGAAGTACTCACGCGTTTTTGCAACGAATGGCAAACACACGGCCAGCCCATGCAGGCCAGCTTTAGAATTGAGCACAGCTACTTTGTGATTTTGGCGGTAGATGAAGATTTTCAACTGCCGAGCGGTTGTTCCATCGATGGATCAGTAAGGGTTTTGAAGAACTGGCAGACACAACACAACATCGATTTTTTTAACCGCACGCTGGTGCCGTTTCTGCGCTCCGGTCAGGTGGAACTAGTGCCCCTTTCCGATTTAAAGAAGGCCGTTTCAGGAAGTGCCATTACACCACAAACCATTACTTTCAATAACCTGGTGCCTTCTAAAGGCAATTGGGACACCGGATGGAAGAAGCCCGCGGCCGAAAGTTGGCTATCTAAATATTTTACAAAAACACCTGCCGCCAGCACACCGTAAGCTGGGGGAGGGCGTTAATAAACTGGTTACAGCTTACAACCGAAGGGCAAATCGGGTGGCTGGTTGGTCTGTTCTTTTTTGTAGCTTTACTATGTTTATTCGTTCTGTTTTTTTGATTTCGTTGTTGTCATGAGGGTAAAAGTATTTTTTCTGTTATTGACGGTGTCTGCTTTGTTGGCATCGTGCGGCCCCGAGAAAAAAGCCGCCAAAAATTTCAGGCTGGGTAAATACCAGAATGTGATCAACTATTACCTTAACGTAATAGAAAAACAGCCCAACAACGGCAAGGCTCATTATTTTGTGGCGGAATCATTCAGACTCTCCAACCGCATTAAACAAGCCGAGCCTTTCTATGCCAAAGCCGGTGGCCCGGGCATCAATAAAGACTCAGTATTGTTCTACCATTCCAAATCGTTACAAGCCAATGGTAAATATGACGAGGCCAGGCAAAGGCTATCAGAACTGGAGGCTAATACCAAAGACGAGCTGATGCGCGACCGTGCGCGCAAAGAATTGGATGGTCTTTCTTACCTCAACAAGTTGGGCGAAAAAGCCAGTTACTATAAGGTTAAGAGCCTGGACGCCATCAACACGCCCTTTACAGAGTACGCACCCGCCTACCTGAATGGCGAATTGTACTTTGCTTCCTCTCGTGGCAACTCCAGAATTTACGAAGCATCGGGTACTCCTTTTACAGATTTATACAAAGCGGCCACGCGTGGCGCCAATGTAGATGTAAACACCATTGCCCCTCTGCCAGAACAGATCAATGCCCCTAACATCAACGAAGGTGGCATTACCTTCTCGCCCGATGGCCGCACCATGGTGTTTGCCAAGGGTAACTCAGGCAAACGCAAAGGCACCAACGATGTGGATTTGTACCTGTCGCGATTTAGAAACGGGCAGTGGACACAGCCGCAACTCATCAACATCAACCAGCCCGATTCGTGGGAGTCAACGCCTGCCTTTAGCCCCGATGGGCGCACGCTCTACTTTTCGTCTAACCGCAGGGGTGGCTTTGGCGGGTTGGATATTTATTCTGCGCAGATGGACTCACGTGGTCGCTTTGGCCGGGTGCGCAACCTGGGGGCAGATATCAACACCGCGGGCGATGAACTCTTCCCCTACATGGCCGAAAACGGCAAGCTTTATCTCGCTTCCGATGGTCATCCGGGCTACGGCATGCTCGATCTGTTTGTGGTAAACCGTGCCAATGGCAAAACAGTAGTTGAAAACCTGGGGCAACCTGTAAACAGTACCAGCGATGATTTTGGCATTTTTCTTTTCAGGGCAGACCGCGGGTTCTTTACATCTAATCGGGAAGGCGGTAAAGGCGATGACGACATCTACACTTTTGTAAACGAAGATCCTAACCTGCGCGTGGTGAACTACTACCTGCAGGGTATAACCTACACAACCAAACCCGACAGTACATTACAAATATTACCTGAAACCCGCGTTACCCTGCTCGATCAGGAAGGCAACGTGATGAATGATTTTGAAACGGGTAATGACGGTAAATTTCTCTTCCGCGTATATGAAAATGAAAATTATACTTTGATTGGAGAAACAGATGGCTACCTGGTGAAGCGACAACTGTACTCCATGAAAGGGAAGTCGGTGCCGCTGGAGTCGTTGAAAGAACTGGTTACCAACATTACACTGGACACCATTCTGGTGCTGGACCGCCTGGAGAAAAACAAAGTATTTGTGCTCAACAACATTTACTTCGATCTGGATAAGTACGACATCAAACCTGAGGCAGCCCGGGAACTCGATAAGTTGGTGGAACTGCTGAACGATAACCCGGAGATCAAGATAGAAATGAGTTCGCATACCGATAGTATTGCCTCGCGCGAATACAACATTACACTCTCGCAACGAAGGGCTGAGTCTACTGTGAACTACCTTGTGAAGAAAGGCATCGACCCGCAGCGTTTGGTAGCCAAAGGGTATGGCGAAGACCGGCCTATTGCACGCAACACCAACCCAGATGGCACCGACAATCCGGATGGCCGACAGCGGAACCGTAGAACGGAATTCAAAATTCTTGAAATAGGCCCTGTGCCTACCCGCAAACCCGAAGACGAGTTTGACGAGGATAAATATTTCAAAAACGATAATTAACCCAGCCGAAATCCGGTTTCGAAAAACAACCTTTCTTGGGTGATGGAATCATACGCGTTTACGGTTTAGTTTTCGAAGGCAGCCAACAGCCGCACATCGAAACAAAATCTGAAACGTCATGCTACGCAACTACCTCACCATTGCTTACCGCCATTTTGTAAAAGAGCGCCTTTATTCGTTTATCAACGTCATTGGTCTGGCAGTAGGTATAGCCTGTGCTTTTCTCATTTACCTATTTGTGCAAGATGAACTGAGTTACGACAGGCATCATCCACATGCAGATAGAATATATCGTGTAAACGAGTTTTTTGAAGCGGCCGATGGATCTGGCGAGCGCTCCTCAAGTTTGCCCTTTCCGATGGGCGAAACGTTAGCCGAAGAGTATTCTGACCTTATTGAGCAATCAGTGCGCTTTTTCAACTTTCAGGCTCCTTTTGTGGCCTTGAGTTATGAACCTGCGAATAAAGAATTCAATGAGCGCCATTTCTTTTTTGTCGATTCGGCCTATCACCAGGTTTTTGATTTGCCACTGGTGAGTGGCAATCCAGCCACCGCGCTTCAAGAGCCAGGGTCGGTAGTTATTTCTGAAGACATGGCAAAGAAATATTTTGAAGGCGAAAACCCGATAGGGAAAACGCTGCGTCTTCAGGCGCAAGCCGATTTGATGATTACGGGTGTCATGCGCAACATGCCAGGGGCCTCGCATTTTCATGCCGATTTTCTGGCATCATTTTCTACGCTGCGGCAATTTTATGGTGGCCAGATACCCAACGGCTGGTATTGGAATCCCTGCTGGACCTACCTGCTGCTGCGAGAAAATGCCAACGTGGCCGACCTGGAGGCAAGACTTCCCCAATTCGTGCAGAAGTTTTTGCCTGAATTTATTCGCAACGATGTGTATCTGAAGATACAAGCCCTGACAGACATTCACCTGACTTCGCACCTGGAGTTTGAAATTGAACCCAACGGCAGCACTGCCAACATTTACCTATTTTCCGGGGTAGCCATTTTTGTGCTGTTGATAGCGTGTATCAACTTTATGAACCTGGCCACCGCCCGATCGGTCAACCGGGCCCGGGAGGTAGGGATGCGCAAAACGCTGGGCGGCAAAAAGCATCAGTTGGTAACACAGTTTCTGCTGGAATCTGTACTCATGAGTTTTTTGGCAATCGTTGTCGGGCTGGTGCTGGTTTATGTTGTTTTACCTTGGTTCAATCAACTAGCCGGTAAGGCGCTGCACGTTCCTTTCTTTCAAACAGACTTACTGGTTTTATTAGTGACAACCGGTTTGCTGGTGGGCCTACTTGCAGGTATTTATCCAGCCTTGGTGCTCACCTCTTTCAATGCGGTGAAAGCGTTGAAGGCAAGAAACATTCAGGGCAAAGGAGTGTTCTTCAGAAAAGTATTGGTGGTGGCGCAATTTGCCATCTCTATCGTTTTACTCATTGCCACTGCCGTGGTAGTTCAACAATTAGACTTTTTGCAAAGTGATGAAACGGGCTTTCAGCGCGATCACATCATTATGGTGCCTGTTATCCGCACCCCTATGGGCAGGCACTATGAAACTATTGTAGAGCAGGCGAAACAGTATCCTTCCATCTATTCCGTTACCGCGGTGGAAGAAGTGTTGGGAGCCAAACACCAGGGCGCCAACTATCAGTTCGAAGGCATGGAGCAATCGAGTTTGTTTTCGCGACTGAACGTGCGGCACGATTTCCTGGCCACCTTTAACATACCACTGCTTGCAGGGCGCGACTATTTGCGCGAGGTACCCACAGACGATAGCCTGGCGTTGGTGGTAAACGAAACGCTTGCGAAAAGCTTTGGATGGACAGCAGAAGAGGCAGTGGGCAAGCCTTATACGTTTGGACGATTTCAGGGTCGCATTGTTGGGGTAACAGAAGATTTCAATTTCTCATCGAAACACGAACCCATTGGACCGCTGGTGATGCACCTGAATACAAATCCGGGAGCTTTCAATTTGTTTTTGAAGTATATGGCTGTAAGGATAAACCCACAAGATGTAACGGGAACCATTGCTACCCTGCGCCAGCTTTGGGAGAAGCAGATGCCAGAACGGCCGTTCGAATATTTTTTCCTCGATAATGAATTGGCGCATTTATACGAGGCCGAACAGAAACTAAGCAGGGTAGCTGGTGCATTTTCAGGCCTGGCGGTATTGGTGGCATGCCTGGGACTTTTTGGATTGGCTTCTTACAATGCCGAACAGCGAAGAAAAGAAATCAGCATAAGGAAAGTGTTGGGCAGTTCGGTCTTTCAGGTGGTAGCGCTGTTCTTTTCTGACTACGTACGCCTGCTTGCTACAGCCATTGTTATTGGTTGCCCGGTGGCTTACCTGCTGCTGCAACGATGGCTTGAGACTTTTGCCTACCGAATAGATATTGATTTATCTATTCTGATAGGCGCTTCCTTGCTCACCGTATTGGTAGCACTCTTAACGGTTAGCTACAAATCGCTGAGCGTGGCCCGCACCAACCCGGCAGAGTCACTCAAAAGTGAATAGCTTTCAATACCCCTTCGTGATTCCTTTTTCGATGGCGGGCACCCCTTCTTTCATCCAGGGTGGCATGGGTGCGCCTTTCAGGTGGTGATCGAAGAACTGCATCATGCGGGTTTGGAAATCAATTCGGTTTTCTCGTTTCAGCGGCCAGTGAGGTTCGCCATTGTAGTTCAGCATCCATACGGGCTTGTTCAACCTGCGCAAAGCCATGTACATTTCTATGCCTTGGTACCAGGGTACTGCGCCATCGGCATCATTATGTAGCAATAGCAACGGAGTTTGAATTTTGTCGGCAAAAAATATGGGCGAGTTTTCCAGGTAGTGCATGGGTTTCTCCCACAAAGTGCCACCTATGCGGCTCTGCGAATGTTCGTACTGAAACATGCGGCTGAGGCCACTCTCCCAACGTATGCCTCCATAAGCACTGATCATGTTGGCAACAATAGCCCCTGCCTCCGCGGCTTTAAACATATTGGTGCGCGTAACGAGGTATGCAATCTGGTAGCCACCCCAACTGTGCCCTTGTATGCCGATGTTCTTTTCGTCAACAAAGCCTTTGGCAATGAGCGAGGTAACGCCTGGCAGAATGCAGTTTTGCGCACTTTCTCCGGGGAAGCCAATTTTATATACCACATCTGGGATAAACACCAGGTAGCCATTGCTGGTGTAAACAGATGGATTGATAGTGGAGCGATGTGGAAACGGTGCATAGTGCGCGTGCAGGTTTTCACTGTTGCGTTCGTAAAAGTTTACAATCATCGGGTACTTTTTCGAGGGGTCGAAGCCTTCAGGTTTAAAGAGCAGACCCTCCAGCGGTATGTTGTCTAACGATGTCCAACGAACCAACTCAACGTTGCCCCAGAAGTAGTTTTTCATTTGCGGATTGACATTGGTTATTTTTTTGGCACCCTGAAGACGGGTGTCGGCCGTCCACACATCGGGAAACTCGCGGAAACTCTGACGGGTGTAAAGCAAGCGATTGGCATTGCGTGCCTTCACTACTGCACCAAATCGGTAGTTATCCATCACCAGTTTAGTCAGCTTGCCATCTTTTAACGAGAAAGTGTAGAAGCCAGAACCACGCGATACTTCATTGAAAGCCCGTAACAGCAACTCTTTTTCCGGATCGATGAATCGCTCGTCCGGATCTAAGTGCACGTAGCGAAATACTGTTTTTTCCTGGCGCCCGATTTTAGTCAGGTTGATAGCGGTGCGTTTATTCTGCGGGTCGATGGACCAAATATCGTAGCGATCGTAAACTAAAATGGCTTCGTCATTTTTTGTCCAGCCGGCCAGGCCGTAAGCACTTGGGTAGTCCGGGTGATCGTCTTCTTCATCGGCCCATCTGGTTTTCAGATCGCGCGCCAGTCGAACCGTCTGCTTCGTGGTAACGTGATAGACAAACCAAGCAGTATCCTTAGCGTTGAACCAGTACACAAAGTTGGCCTTGGGCGACAAACGAAATTGCGCCTTCAACCCTTTTGCAATGGTAATCTGTTCACGCGTGGTGAGGTCGATTAGGTAAGCATCGCGAAAAGCAGAAACATCCCACGTCATCATTTTCTGGTAGGGCACATTGCTTTCGGCAAGCACCACTGGTGCATTCCCTTCATCACCTATCTCCACATCCGGAATGGCTTCCGAACCCAACGGCATCACTTTCAAAGTTGGTAAATCGAGCACGGTTAAGAAACTCCTCTTTCGTTGCGCATCTAGTTGTTTATTTTGCTGAGGATAAATAAGCGGGTCGTTGCCACCCCATACCTCCACCTGTACCATTTCTTCAGGCAACAACGTGGTGTCTTGCACCACTGGCTTGGGCGCTGAGCCAAAGAAGAGCCTGCTGCCGTCTTTCGAGAAGAGGGGCGTATAGTGTTCGCTCACCAACCAGTCGGTTGGAAGCACGTTAGCGCTTTCCACGTCAATCAATTTCGCCTGGTTCTCGCCTTTTTTCCAATGGTGTAACTGGAAATGGCGCACCAACGCTTTGGTGGTGTCTGCATCAACCATAAAGGCAACCTGGGTACCATCTTCGACCACAGACAAACCTTTGTATTTGAATTTTGATTTTCCGGCATGAAGTGTATTTAGTATACCTGCAGACAGATCGAACCAATATATACCAGGCACCAGTGTGCTGTCGTTGCCGGTAGAGTGGAACAGCAAGCCCTGCCCGCGTTTGGCAAAAGTATAGTCCTTCACAAAGCCAAAACGTTGTTCTTCCTGATTTGCCAGATTGCGTAGCACCAGTGTGTAGCCGTTCTCGTCTGTGTTCTTTTTTGTTTTCTTCGGTTTAGCGGCCGGTTCGCTGCCATTTGATTTTGGCTTTACTTCTTTCTCAGCTTCAAGTTGATAGGCCAGCCAACCTCCTGCTTTTTCCGGCAGCTTGAATGAACGTACCGAGGGAATCTTTTCAGTTTTGCGCTGTGCCAGGTAATAGATGCCGAGGGAATCTTTGGGTAAGTCTTCTTTTTTCTTTTTCAGCCTGCGCAGGTCTTTCACTAATTGAAAGGGCGGCTTTATTTTAAAGACGGCATACTGTCCATCGTAGGTTAACGCTACATTGTCAGCTCGGGGCACAGAATCTTGCCCATTATTCTTCAGGTGGTAAAAAACTACTTTGCCATCTCCTTCCTGGGGATTGACCGTGAAAGCAGCCACGTTGCCATCTGCCGAAAGGGCCTTGAACGGAATTTCCTTCCAGCCATCGTACACAGCATGCGTCAGTGGTTTTTTAGGAGCAGTTACAGCAGCCCCCTTTTTTTGAGCGTGGAGTAAGCCTGCGGAGAGCAAAAGAACGGAAAGAAAAAAACAACGCTTCATGGCGGATGGGTTTATGTCGAAAACTAAAGAATACAGACGGTTATAGAAAACGAATGATGGCAAACGGAGAAATAGACATAAAAATGGTTACACCAAGTAGTAACTTCCATGGCCCCGCATCGTTGATGGCCACATGATAAAATCGTTAAGGTTAAGAACTGTGTTGTTTCTGCTGGCCGCTTCCGTAGAGACTTCATCCGTTCTGGCGCAGTCTGCACCCATTATTTTGGAAATTGCCACCTATCAATATGCCGATAACGACCGGGTAAAAAACATAAGGCCCTTTGCCCGCCATTTTGCCGATGTGTGTGGCTGCCGGGCTGAAGTAAAAAGTTATCCTTCGGTGGAGGCTTTGTTGACAGCGATGAAGGAAGGAAAGCCAGCTATTGTCTTTATGAACACGTTCGGCTACCTGTTGCTGCGTCAGGAAGAGCATCCGTATCAACCCCTGGCCGCCTTGCGCCTGGAAGAAGGTGCAAAAAGTACGTACCGGGCAGCGATAGTAGCTAATCGCGCTCTGGGCATTGGTACGTTGAAAGAAATGGCTAATCAGGCAAGCAGCCTTTCGCTGCTGCTGGTAAATCCGGGTTCTACATCGGGCAACCTGGTGCCTCGCCTGGGTTTGCTGGCTGCAGGCATTGCCAACCCCGAAGATGCTTTTCGCGAAGTAAACTATTCGCGCAACCATGCCCTGACATTGAAAATGGTAGCCGAAGGCAAAGCAGATGTAGGGGCATTTGGTGCCGAAGAATATGGCAAACTTCAGCAGATGGAACCAGCCCTGGCCAGCAACGTAAACCTGCTATGGAAATCGGATGACATTCCCTTGGGTCCTGTGGTTTTTCATGCGAGCATGCCCAGGCAACTTCGCGGTTGTTTACAAACGGTGCTAAGCCAACTTCATCTGCAAAACGCAGTGGCGTTAGAGGCGGTAAAAGCCGGCTGGACGGAAGCACTAAACGCCCATCGCTACGAAAAAATATCCGACAAAGACTATCTGCGGTGGCTGAAAACGCAGGGCGCACCAGACCAGGTAATGCCCATCATCAAACAGTTTGCGCAATAGTGAGCAATGATGCTGGTTTCTTATCTTTCGCGCTGTAACAAACGGTGCCATGCAGCGTTCTTTGCCTGTTATGATTAAGAAAAACGTATTCTCTCTTTTAGCGCTACTGGTTCTGCTGGCCGGGGCGTGTATACCCAACAAAAACATTGAGTTGCGCGACATCAAAAATGTGGCGCTGCAAAAAGGCACGGGTGAAGACATGGTGCTGGAGGGCGATGCTGTTTTCTTCAACCCCAACAGTGCACGAATGAAACTGAAGGAAATCAAAGTAGAGGTACTGATTGATGGCAAAAAATCGGCTGTGGTAGACCAAAAGCTGAAGGCGGTGGCCAAGGGTAAATCAGAGTTTACCGTACCGCTAAAAGTGCAGTTGCAAATGAAAGATATCGGTTTGGTGGATGCATTGAAAAGCCTGTTTGGTGGTAAAAAATACGAGATACATTACAAGGGCTACTTACGCGCCAACGTAAATGGTGTGCCGCTGCGCGTACCGGTGGACCATAAGGAAGAGTTTCGCCTGAAATTCTGATAGTAATTTGCCTTACTTTAGAGGCATGAGCTATGGCTGGCTGATTGTTTTAACCGTTCTGTTGGTTGCTGCCATATTTCTATTGATAGCAGCATATCTAAAGCTTACCCGCCAGAAAAAACTGATAAGGCTTCAGAGCAGTGAAATACAAAAACAGCTCAAGGAGCTGGTTCAACAAAACCGTTTACAGGAGGAACTTAACCGCGAAAAGCAACAGTTGATTAGTATAGTCTCGCACGATCTGAAGGGCCCCTTCAACCGCATCTTCGCTTTGATGCAGTTGATGACCATGGAAAACCACAACCTTACCGATGACCAAAAAGACTACCTGGGGAAAATACACCAGATAACAGCCGATGGCATGAACATGGTGCGTAACCTGGTAGACGCACGCAGAATGGAAGACCAGGCAATTGACCTTCAAAAAGAAAAAATCAACCTTACCGCTTTGCTCAACCAACTGGTAAAACAATACCGTGTTTTGGCAGAAAAGAAAAAAATTGAAGTGAAGTTTATTGCCCCAGAGCGACTGGAACTGATGGGCGACCGTTTGTACCTTTCGCGTATCATCGAAAATCTCATTTCGAACGCCTTGAAGTTTTCGGCCGCTGAAAAACAAATTGAAGTAGAAGCCGAAGAAAGGGGAAACCAAATCATCTTAAAAGTATCAGACCAGGGCCCTGGCCTTTCGGCAGATGACATGCAGAAACTATACCTTCCTTTTCAAAAACTAAGTGCGCGCCCCACGGGTGGAGAAAGCTCAACGGGGCTGGGTTTGTCTATCGCTAAAAGGCTGATTGAGTATATGGGGGGCAGCATATCCTGCGAAAGCAGACAAGGAGCCGGCACCGTTTTTATGGTGCAGTTGCCAAAGGGTATTAGTTAAAAAGGTAGTAGTCGTCTTCTTTGCCTTCCAGAATCGCGCGCAGAGAATCTACCACACTGTCATCTTTAATCACGTAATCGCGAACACCTTTTTGAATGAAGCTAAGCACCATCTGCCCATCGTCTATGGCGCTCAGCATAATCACCTTCTTGTCGTCTGTAATGCTGTCTTTTATTTTTTCGTAGAAATCTATTCCAGAAATACCCGGAAGCTTGTAGTCGATAATCAGCACATCGGGTAGCTGTGTGGCCACCACCTTCTCTGCGGCCTCGGCCGAGTCGAACACAGTAATTTGATACTCCGGATTTTGCCCCAGTGATTTTTTGATGAACTCTGCGTAGATCGCATCGTCTTCTATCAGGTAGATTTTCATAGCCAACTTATCTTCCCGCAATATAGTAAGCTTTGGGGCCAACTTCCACCGGGTTCGGCCGCTGTTTTAGCCGGATACAGAGTTGCCAAGTTGTTTTTTGCCGCTAAAAAAATGTTTCAGATTGTCGCTGGCTGTAGGCATATGCAATCGCAAAGGTTTTGTACCTTCCATCTCCTTCAAAAAACCTACTACTATGCGATTGGCTCTATGGTGTTTTTTGGCTGCCGGCATGCTGGCCTGCACCCCGAACGAAAAAAGCACAACATTCTCCATTTCTTTTTCAGCCGAATTAACTGACCAGGCGCAGGACGGTCGACTGTTGCTAATGCTCGCGAACAACGATCAATCTGAGCCGCGCTTTCAGATAGGAGATGGTCTGACAACCCAGTTGGTATTTGGCGTAGATGTGGAAGGCATGAAGCCTGGTCAACCCGTAACGGTAGATGCCTCTGCTTTTGGATTCCCCATTCAATCGCTAAAAGATTTACCTCCTGGTGATTACTACGCGCAGGCTTTGATTAACCGCTACGAAACATTCCAGCTCAAAACAGGGCACACTGTAAAGCTGCCACCCGATAAAGGAGAAGGCCAGCAGTGGAACCGCAAACCCGGTAACTTTTACAGCAAACCGGTTAAAATTTCTGTTTCGGGTCAGGCCGCCAACATAGACATTGTCATGGATCAGGAAATTCCTGCCATCGAAGAACCGAAAGACATGAAATATGTAAGGCACATCAAAATACAGAGCAAACTGCTTTCAGAGTTTTGGGGCCGCCCCATGTATTTGGGCGCCCACGTGCTGGTGCCCGAAGGCTTTGATGAGCACCCCGAGGCGCGCTACCCGCTCATGATCTATCACGGCCACTTCCCCAGCGACTTTGGTGGCTTCAGTACCGAGCCTCCACCAGCCGATATGGATACCACAGACTACAGCTCACGTTTTGGCATTTACGGATACAACAAACTGCAGAAACAAGAAGCTTACAATTTCTATCAGCAATGGACCAGTAAAAACTTTCCAAGGTTTTTAGTGATTGAGGTGCAGCATGCCAACCCTTACTACGATGATTCGTATGCGGTGAATTCTGCCAACCTGGGCCCTTACGGGGATGCGATTATGTATGAGTTGGTGCCTGAAATTGAGAAGCAGTTTCGTGGTATTGGCGAAGGGTGGGCACGCTTTACTTACGGAGGTTCTACGGGTGGCTGGGAGGCGTTGGCGGTGCAAATGTTTTACCCCGATGCCTTCAACGGTTGCTTTGCCGCCTGCCCCGACCCTATAGACTTCAGAGCCTATTGCCTGGTGGACATCTACAACCAGAAGAATGCCTATTGGTACGATAGCGACTTCAAAAAGCTACCCATCCCTTCACACAGAAATTACCTGGGCCAGATACAAAGCACCAACCAGGAGAGCAACTATTACGAACTGGCGCTGGGCACCAAATCGCGCTCGGGCCAGCAGTGGGACATTTGGGAGGCAGTGTACTCTCCCCAAGGTGAAGATGGTTACCCCAAAAGAATATTCGATAAGGTAACTGGACAGATTGACCCCGAGGTTGCTAACTACTGGAAAGAAAATTACGACCTGCGTTATATTCTGGAGCGCGATTGGGCTACACTCGGGCCCAAATTGCAGGGCAAAATTCATATCTATTGTGGTGATATGGACAACTATTACCTGAACAACGCGGTGTACCTGATGGAAGACTTCCTCAAAAAAACCAAAAATCCCTTCTATGGTGGCGAAGTAGATTATGGCGATCGGGCTGAGCATTGCTGGAATGGCGACCATGAAAACCCGAATTACATCTCGCGATTGCGATACAACACCATGTATTTGCCTAAGATACTGAAACGCATCAGCGAAAGCGCACCCAAAGGGGCCGATGTAAAGAGCTGGCGTTACTGATTTCAAAAAGTTGAACGGCTTGTGTTATGTTATCTCATGATGAGGATGCCCCTCTGCAACTAATGGGGATGCCGGTAGCGAACAACGAAAACCATTACCACCTGTGTTGAAAAGATTGCTGCTTTGGGCGCGAAAAATCTTTATCGTACTCTTCCTGGCACAACTGCTATACATTGTTTTACTGAAATGGGTAGACCCGCCCATTACCGTTACCCAACTGAGTAACTGGCTAAGTGGAAACGGCCTAAGAAGGGATTATGTATCGTGGCAAGAAATTTCGCCCCATGCCAGGTTGGCCGTTATTGCTGCCGAAGACCAACTCTTCCCCGACCACAACGGATTCGATTGGAAGAGCATTGAGTCTGCTTTGACCAACAAAGGCAAAAAGAAACGGCTGCGGGGTGCCTCCACCATCAGTCAGCAGGTAGCCAAGAATGTTTTTCTATGGCAGGGCCGCAGTTGGTTGCGCAAAGGGCTGGAGGTATATTTTACTTTTATGATTGAGCTGGTGTGGGGCAAGCAACGCATTCTGGAGGTCTACCTGAATGTAGCCGAAATGGGAAAAGGTATTTTCGGAATAGAAAAAGCTGCGCAAGTGTATTTCAAGAAATCTGCTTCCAAGCTTACGCGCACGCAAGCCGCCATGATAGCCGCCTGCCTTCCTAACCCAAAGAGGTATGTGGTGAATCCTCCCTCAAAGTATATTCAGCGCAGGTATCCGTGGGTGCTTACGCAGATGAACAACCTGGAAGGCGATGAAGATATTGACAAGCTGCTGAAGCCGCAATAATGTCATTCAAATAACGAGGTCTTAGCAAGTGGCTCAAGTTCCAAAATTTGGATTGCACTTTGGCTGCGTCAGCGTGTTATAAAGTGTTCGATAGGAAGATTTATCCTCCTTCACTTTTTGTAAATTTATGTTTATTAAGTGGTAGCTCATGAAAGTCGAGGAACCCGATTTATCAGGAACATACAGCTATGCCGACTACCTGACCTGGACGTTTGACGAAATGGTTGAACTGATTAACGGTAAGGTGTACCGTATGTCGCCTGCACCTTCAAGCAAACACCAATTGGTAGTGGGCGAATTGTATTTGCAGTTGGCCTCCTTCTTAAAGAAAAAGCCTTGCAAGGTTTTTATTGCCCCTTTCGATGTGCGATTGCCACAATCCCGAAAGAAAGGAAATGAATTTATCGACACCGTTGTTCAACCCGACCTCTGCATAATCTGCGACCTCACCAAAATTGATGCTGCCGGTTGCCTGGGCGCACCCGATTGGATCATAGAAATTCTCTCTCCCCACACGTCTGCCAAAGACCTGAGGCAGAAGTTTGATGTGTACGAGAAAAGTAAAGTAAAAGAATACTGGGTGGTTGACCCAATTTCCGGCACGGTGCTGGTGTACACCTTAAACAGTAAAGGAAAATTTGAAGGGTTGCTGAAGCCTTACGTAAAATCAGAAAAGATCAAATCGCATACGTTGCCGGGTCTTGTGGTCGACTTAAACGAAGTATTTCAAGACTAGACTTTCAGTCGTTCAGCTACTCTTTTGTTCGCACCGTAGGCCAGTTCTTATCTGCCTTTTCTATCATTCCGGCTTTCTGCTCCAGCCAATCTTTCTGCACCTTCTTATTGTAATTCAGATAAAGCTTATCGTTTACAATGGCCCACGCATCGGCTTCTGTTTTTGCTTTATAGCCACCAGCCATACCATAAGCGCAATAACCTCCATATTGGGGCGCATACTTTTCCGGGTTGGCCACAAACAACTCTTTGTTTTTTTGCGAGGCAAATCGCCAGGTCTGTTCTTTCCACACGGCTGTGATTTCTGCTCTACCGGCAACGGGTTTTTTTTCTGTGAAGTAAGCCACTGGGTCGTAGCCATCTATGGCCCCATTGGCCGTGGTATAGATTTCACTTTTCTGTCCACAGGCGGCCGCAAAAACAAATAGCAGCCCGAATAAAGGCAAAAGACGCTTCATGTTTGAATGATTATTTAGCCAAAGGTAGCGCGTGGCTCGTACTGGCTTGTCGGGTGGCCGACATGGCATAAGGTTAGGGCACCATACCCAGCAGATCGGTAGAAAGCCACACCACAATGGCAATGATAATGCCGAGGGCTACCGCTATTTTACGTCTGGTCATCATACTCGCCTGATTTGACACCAAACCTACCGCTTGGGTTGGAACGCCCCAATAAAGAATGCTTGAATCCCCGTTTCGGGTTACTGAACCGTTATTTTTTGCCACTGAAAACGTCAGGCTTTTGGCTGCAAAGCCCGCAAATACAACTGTATGGTATTCTCGAGGCCGAGGTAAAGCGCATCGCAAATCAATGCATGGCCGATGGAGACTTCGTCTAAAAACGGAATAGATTGATGGAGAAATGCCAGGTTGTGCAAGTCCAGATCGTGGCCCGCGTTTAAACCTAACCCTGCTTCTTTGGCAGTTTGTGCGGCTGCCATGTAAGGTGCAACGGCTGCCGCTCTGTTTTGGTGGTAGGCCGAAGCATAGGGCTCGGTGTATAGTTCTACCCGGTCAGCACCTGCCCGGGCCGCCCCTCGCACCATGCCTTCTTTGGGGTCTACAAAAATGGAAACGCGTACGCCCCAACTTTTTATTTCCCGGCAAATGGAGGATAAAAACTCCTGATGCGCAATTGTATCCCAACCTGCATTGGATGTAATAACATGTGGCCCGTCTGGAACCAGTGTGGCTTGTGCGGGCCTTACTTCCTTCACCAATTGCAGGTAGCGTTCATCGGGGTAACCCTCAATATTGAATTCGGTGGTCACCACTTTTTTTAAGGCAATTACATCGCTGTAGCGGATGTGGCGCTCATCGGGGCGCGGGTGCACGGTGATGCCCTGTGCGCCAAACCGTTCGCAGTCTATGGCAGCCTTGATCACATCGGGGTTGCTGCCGCCACGGGCATTACGCAACGTGGCTATTTTATTAATATTTACACTTAACCGGGTCACACGAATTTGTTTATTCCAAAATTCGTTGAATAATTTGTTCCCGCATTCACATCACAAACATTTTTTAGGTATGAGCCTGAAGCAACAGATCGACACCGACATCAAAAAAGCCATGCTGGCCAAAAACAAAGAAGAGTTGGAAGCACTGCGTAGCATCAAATCGCAAATATTGTTGGCCGAAACCGAAAAAGGTGGCAGCACGGAGCTATCTGTCGATACAGAAATGAAATTGCTTACCAAATCTGCCAAGCAACGCAAAGAGTCGGCAGAAATTTTTCAGAAAGAAAACCGCCCAGAGTTGGCACAACGCGAGTTGTTTCAGTTGGAAATCATCAGCCGCTACCTGCCCAAACAACTTACTGAAGAAGAGATAACGGCAGAGTTAAAAAAAATCATAGAGGCAGTTGGCGCCAAAGGGCCGCAAGACATGGGCAAAGTAATGGGCACCGCCACCAAGCAAATGGCCGGTAAGGCCGATGGCAAAATGATTTCCGACCTGGTTAAAAAACTGTTGGCTGCTTGAGCAAAATAGACATTGCCCTCATTGTGGTGGTATTGATAGGTGGCTACAAAGGCTACCGCGATGGTTTTCTGATGGGCCTCTTTACTTTCGTTGCGTTGGTGTTGGGCGTATTTGGCGCCTTTAAGCTGATGGGCGCGGGCATGGTTTTTCTGCAAGAGCATTTTAATGCCGACAGGTCGGTGCTTCCTTACCTGTCGTTTGCGGCAATTTTCATCATTATTATGGTGCTGGTTACATGGCTGGGCAAGCTGTTGCGCCAATCCATCGACAAAACTTTTTTAGGCCGGTTAGATGAAATCATGGGTTGCTTTCTGGGCGCCTTCAAAACGCTGTTTGTTGCCAGCATACTTTTTTGGCTGGCCGACTCGCTGAAAATCAGCCCACCAGAAGAATGGACAGAGGGCGCCTGGCTATACCCCTTCACCGCCCACCTGGCGCCTGAGCTAGCCGGGTGGCTGGCCCAATTCCTGCCTTTTCTGAAGGAAATTTTTCCCGTGTTCTAAGGTTCGTTTTTTTTTAGTTACTTATCTCCAAAATACTGGGTTTTCATGGCTTTGAATGTTAAGGAACAAGGTGGTTTCAGGTATGTGGACGAAGGCAAAGGCCCGGTGCTGATGTTGTTACATGGTTTGTTCGGAGCGCTCAGTAACTGGGAAGGCGTAGTAAACCGGTTCTCAACGCATTTTCGGGTGGTCATTCCCATGCTTCCCATTTACGAAATGCCCATCAAAGAAGCTGGCTTGGAAGGTCTTCGCGGCTTTGTGGAAGATTTTGTGGAGGCGAAGAAACTGGAAAATATGATCATCATGGGCAACTCCTTGGGCGGCCATGTGGGTTTGCTTTACACGCTGCATAATCCCACGAAAGTGGCGCGCCTGGTACTTACCGGCAGCTCTGGCCTTTTCGAAAATGCCATGGGCGGCTCTTACCCGCGGAGAGGCAGCTATGACTATATACGCGAAAGGGTATCTTACACGTTTTACGACCCCAAGGTAGCCTCGGATGATTTGGTGAGCGAGGTTTTTGAAACTACCAAGAGCATACCCAAGTGCATGCGCATTGTGGCCATTGCCAAATCGGCCCAGCGCAACAACCTGGCCAACGATTTACCTAAAATACAGGTTCCCACCTTGCTGGTTTGGGGATTAAACGATACCATTACACCACCTATGGTGGCACACGAGTTTAACAGGCTGATACCGAAATCGGAGCTGAAGTTTATAGACAAGTGCTGCCACGCGCCCATGATGGAACACCCCGAAACCTTTAACGAACTGGTGGAAGAGTTTTTAGTGAAGACAAAATGATTGCTGAAGAATTGATCAACCACATGATTCCGCCACTCAAAGTGACGGACGATGCCCACAAGGCCATTGTGTGGATGGAAGAATTTCGATGTAACCATTTGCCCGTGGTGAGCGAGGGCCGGTTGATGGGATTTATCTCAGAAGAAATCATTCTCGAATCGAACGACATAGAGCGACCGTTGCAGCAGTTCGAACTGGAGGGCACCGAATGTTATGTGCGCCCCGAAACGCACGTGTTCGACATCTTGCGTGTTGCCAACGAAAATAAGTTGCAGATTGTGGCCGTGCTGAATGAAGACAATACGTACCTGGGGTTGATTACCGTGCAGGATGTAATGACCTCATTCGCCCAATCGGCCATGGTGCAGATGCCGGGTGGTATCCTGGTACTATCGATGGATTTGATTGATTATTCCCTGGCGCAGATAGCTCGCTACGTGGAAGAAAACAATGCAAAAATCATCAGCAGCATGCTGGTGGAAGACATGATGGACAAAGGTAAAATAAAACTTACGTTGAAAATCAATCAGGAAGATTTGTCGCGAATTGTAGCCACGTTAGAGCGTTTTGGCTTTAGGGTAATTGGCCGTTACCAGGAAAACCGCGAGAACAACGGCACCGATAAAGACCGCATCGATATGCTGATGCGCTACCTCAATATTTAGTTAGTCGCTTTCAACTAATCTGGTTGATGAAAGTTGCCATCCACGGAAAAGACCCTCAAAGCAAGTCTTCACGATTTGTAGAGTCGGTGGTAGAGTGGCTGGCTGCGCACAAGGCAGAAATCTGGATATCAGAAAAATTTCTCCGCCAGGTTAAGTCGGTTCGCGTGCAGCGAATGAAACTGAAAACGTTTGAGCAGGGCGATAATCTGAAACCTCTCGACTTTTTTTTGTCTATTGGTGGAGACGGCACCCTGCTAGAGTCAGTGCTGTACGTAGGTAAATCCGAAACCCCCATACTTGGCATTAACACCGGCCGCCTGGGCTTCCTGGCCACCACGCACCGCGATGACATGGAGGCCGCGCTAGGCAAATTATTGAGCGGAGAGTTTGAAATAGATCATAGAACAGTTCTTAGTCTGAAATCAAGCCCAGCGTTGTTCGATGGCCTTTCCTTTGCGTTGAACGACTTCACCATCATGAAGAAAGACACTTCTTCCATGATCACCGTGCACGTGTACGTGGACAATGAATTACTTAACTCCTATTGGTCGGACGGCCTGATTGTTTCGACGCCTACCGGCTCTACCGGCTATTCATTAAGTTGTGGTGGCCCTTTGGTCTATCCTCGTTCACAAAGCTTGGTAATAACGCCTGTTAGTCCCCATAACCTTACGGCCCGCCCGATTGTAATTGCCGACAGCTCGCGGGTGACATTTCAGGTAGAGGGCCGCAGCAAGAAGTTTCTTGTATCGCTGGATTCGCGCCACGAAACCATAGACGACCGCGTAAAACTGGAAATTGCCAAAGAAAAATTTGGAGTGAAATTGGTGGTGCTGCCTGGCCACCATTATTTTAAAACCCTGCGCCAAAAACTGAACTGGGGTTTCGACATACGCAACTAAAAGTAAGCCGGTTACCGGTTCACCATCTTTGGTATTTTATGTTTACTTTTGTGATTCTGTTAATGTGTTTACTATGAGAAAGTTGTGGTTGGCTTTGGTGGTATTTTTTTTAGTGCATTCCGGTGAGGAGGCATTCGGTCAGATGAACCGAAAAAATATCAAGCGTAACAATAAGCGGATTGCCAGTTTTAGGGGCAAAAAGTCGCATTTCGGCAAAGATAAGATTTACAATGCCCTGGGCTTTTCGGTGAATGCCCTCAACTACTATGGCGATTTGGCCCCGCGGCCCCAGCGGGTAAGTACAGATATTTCATTCACCAAGCCGGGTTTTGGTGTCTCGTTTGCCCACCGATTTGGCCCACGTTACACGCTGCAGGCCCAGTTTATGTATGGCGTTTTGAAAGGTGCAGATAATGATTCTGCTGATAAGAATGATCTGGAGAATGGCGTGTTTCGCTACAAGCGTAACCTGTCCTTCCGCAATCACATAAAGGAGCTATCAGTGGTGGCCGTGTTCGACCTTTTTAAAAATAATGGCAATTATATTAGCCGCGCCAAATGGACACCCTACGTTTTCATTGGTGCCGCGGCATTTCTGCACAACCCCCAGGCTTTGGCGCCAGCTACCGACCTGCAGGGTAATCCTCTCGCAGAAGCAGGTCAATGGGTAAACCTTCGTGAGTTGGGTACAGAAGGACAAAATGCCCAATTGCAACCAACTGATGCCAACTTTGGAATAAAAACTTACAACTCACTTCAATTTGCAATACCATTTGGTATAGGTGTTCGTTTACGTATAAACGAAGTGATGGACTTGTGGGGTGACCTTGCCTTCCGTTATACCTTTACAGACTACCTGGACGATGTAAGCCAGAACTATGTGGACTTGGGCGTGCTTGATAGCCCTTTGGCAAAAGCAATGTCGTATAGAACGAACGAGTTGGGCCTGGCTTCCAGCACCAGAACGTATGTGGGCAGAGATGGGCAGACTTACAGAGTTGAGTCTGGTTATGGTGAGGAATATTTGGGTCCGGATGGCATTGGCAATGTGCGCGGCAGCAAGTCTGATCGCGATATTTACATGGTTACCAGCATTCGGCTTACTTATATTCTGGGCGCCACATTCCACCGCGCCAAATTCAGATAAACCCCTCGCATGACGTTGCGCCTTGCTGCCACTTGTTGCCTTGCCTTTATCGCTATCAGTAGCAACGCGCAAATTTCGCAACGTTCGGAGTTGGGGTTTGGTTTGGGAACGTTCAACTATACGGGTGACTTGGTTCGCACGTATAATTTCCGCTATTCCCAACCTGCAGCTACATTTTTCTACAGGTATAACCGCAGCCAGGTCATTAGCTTCAAAGCAAGCCTGTCGGGTGGCAAATTGAGAGGGAGCGAAAAGCCTTTGGATGCTTTTGCTACTCAACGCAGGGCCGGCTTCAACATCTTCCTATTAGAAGCCGCCACAACAGCAGAATATCATTTTCTGGATTGGCGAGACAGCAAACGGAGGTTGCGATTCACACCTTACCTTACTTCCGGCTTTGCACTTTTTGGCATGTCGGGCATACCCAATAAAAATGCAGAGTACAGCAATATTCAAATGGCCATTCCGCTGGGGGGCGGCATGAAGTATGTGTTCAATCCCAAATGGTACCTGGCGTTCGAGTTCACGATTCGTAAAACATTGTTTGACTACCTCGACAATATTTCTGACGGAGATCCATCATTCAAAAACTATCAATACGGCAACCGTTTCGACACCGACAATTACTTCCTGCTGTCGCTCAGCCTTACGCGCACCTTCTACGATATTCCGTGCGCCAAGAACCCCTACTAAAACAACTGAAATAGGCTGATTACAAGTTTTTTAGCTGTGTTGAGAAGTTATTAAAATAGGCTATTTTTGCTGCCTTGTGACTTCCCAGAAGGAAAATATCAACCTCCATAATTTACCTCAACACATTGCCGTTATCATGGACGGCAACGGAAGGTGGGCCAAGCAGAAGGGGGCAGCACGCATTTTCGGGCATAGAAATGCGGTGGATGCTGTTCGGGCGGTCATAGAAGGCTGTGGGGAACTGGGCATTAAGTACCTGACTCTTTATGCCTTTAGTACCGAAAATTGGGGCAGGCCCAAAGAAGAAATTGACGGTTTGATGGAGCTGTTGGTAAGCACGCTCAAAAAGGAAATCAAATCTCTAAACGAGAACAAAGTGCGGTTACGCGCCATTGGCGATTTGCCTCAGTTGCCCAGGAATTGCCAGGACAACCTTTTTGACGCCATTGAGGCGACAAAAAACAACACCGGCTTAACAGTTATCATTGCTTTAAGCTACAGCGGCCGTTGGGAAATTGTAGAAGCTACCAAGCACCTGGCAGAGGAAGTAGCAAAAGGAAGATTGAAGCCAGAAGAAATAACCGAGCAGATGTTTGCCGGCAGGCTAGAAACTGCTGGTGTGCCTGATCCCGAGTTGTTGATAAGAACAAGTGGTGAATTACGGATAAGTAATTTTCTGCTTTGGCAGATTGCCTATACAGAAATATACATAACGCCTACGCTTTGGCCCGATTTCAGGAAAGAACATCTTTACGAGGCCATCGTAGCGTATCAGAAAAGAGAAAGAAGATTTGGTAAAGTTTTAGAACGAACGGTTTAGTATTTTTTTCAATGAAGAGGATTTTACTTTTTAGCGCATTCTGGATATTGGTTTCTTCCGTGAGTTCTTACGGCCAGTTTAGAAGAAACCGTGACAGGGCGCAGAACCCCGCCAACAACGCGTCCACGCTTAACTACGCCAACCCCGCAGAATACTACATTGGTGGCATAGAAGTGGAAGGCCTGAAAGTACTCGACAAGAATGCAATTGTATCCCTCACTGGCTTGAAGGTGGGCGATAAAGTAAAAATACCGGGCGATCAAATTGCTAATGCGGTGCGTAAGTTGTGGAAACACGGCCTAGTGGGCGATGTGTCGATAGAAATTGCCAAAGTAGAAGGCACCAACGTATTTCTGACCATCAGGCTTACCGAACGGCCGCGTTTGTCCGATTTTTATTTCACTGGTATATCTAAAGGACGTCAGTCTTCCCTGAAAGAAGACCTCACGTTGATCAAAGGCAAAATTGTGAATGATGCCATGATCAGAAATGCCGAACTCACAGTGAAAAAACATTTCGTGAAGAAGGGTTTTTTGAACACTGCAGTAAAAATTATTCCCGTGTCAGATACACTCAACCGGGGCAACGTGCGGCTGCGCATAGATGTAGACCTGAAGCAAAAAGTGCGTATACACGAAGTGAAGTTCGAAGGCAACGACAACATCAGTTCCACCACCCTGAAGCGCAAGCTGAAAAAGACGCACGAATATGCCCGCATTACGCTGCACCGCGCGGTACTTGGCGGCATTTTCGGTTTCCGTGCACGCCATGCCCGCCAGTTGGCAGACTCCAGCTACACCATGAGCTGGCGCCAGATGAAAGAATTTGTGAACCAACACGTAAAACTTAACATCTTTAGCGGCTCGAAATTTATTGCATCCGATTTTGAAGAGGATAAGCTAAAGATGATTGAGTACTATAACTCGCAAGGTTACCGCGATGCTGAAATACTTTCGGATACGGTGGTGAATTATGACGACCGAAGTATTGATGTGCTTTTCAAAATTTCTGAAGGTCAAAAATATTACTTCCGGAACATCACCTGGACCGGCAACTTCGTTCACTCCGCTGCCACCCTCAATAAGATTCTCGACATCAACAAAGGTGATGTGTACAACAAAGAAATGATTGACCGGAAAACCACCTTTAACCCGAAAGGTGCCGACATCAGCGGGTTGTATATGGACGATGGTTATCTGTTCTTCCGGGTGGTGCCGGTAGAGGTAGCGGTGGTGGGCGATTCGATTGATGTGGAAATGCGCATCTTTGAAGGCGACCAGGCCACGATTGATGAGGTGATTATCAGTGGTAACGAGCGCACCAGCGACCACGTTATCAGACGTGAACTCAGCACTGTTCCCGGGCAAAAATTCCGTAGGTCAGACCTGATACGCACCCAACAGCAGCTCTCGCAGATGGGCTTCTTTAATCCACAAAAAATCGAACAAGACATACGGCCCAACCCTGCCGATGGCACCGTAGATATTGAATGGAAGCTGGAGGAACAATCGAACGACCAGATTGAACTATCAGGTGGCTGGGGAGGCTTCTTCGGTTTTGTTGGAACACTCGGTGTTTCATTCAATAACTTTTCAGTGCGCAATGTTCCGAACTTGAAGAAGTGGCGGCCACTGCCGGTGGGCGATGGGCAGCGACTGTCGTTACGTGCCCAGGCCAACGGCCGTTCTTTCCAAAGCTATAGCTTTGCATTTACCGAACCCTGGTTAGGCGGGCGCAAGCCAAACTCATTCACGGTAAGCTTGAATCATTCCGTTTCCCGCCTGCCAACATCCGGGTTTGAATTCAACGACAACTCATCTCTGCGCCAAAGCGGTGTAACGGTAGGTCTTGGCCGTAGACTAGAATGGCCCGACAACTACTTCACGCTGGTTAATTCGCTGTCATTCCTGGTTTACAATTATCAGAACTATTTCACATCGAACACCCTGCCTGCACGCGGCCGCACGTACGATCTGGCCCTGGAAACCACCCTGTCGCGCAACAGCATCGATAATCCTATGTACCCCACGGCAGGTTCCTCTCTTTCGCTTAGTCTTAAACTTACCCCGCCCTACTCTTCGTGGCGCGATCCCTCCTTCATCTACGATGTAAATGAAAAATTCAAGTGGGTAGAGATGCACAAGTGGATGTTCGATGCCAAGTTTTATTTGAAATTGGTTGGCAGCAGCAAACCCAATGGAAGAAGCCTGGTGCTGGAAACCAAAGCACACATGGGCTTAATTGGCTCTTATAATCAAACGTTGGGAGCAGGTCCGTTCGGTCGTTTCTTGCTGGGTGGCGATGGTTTGGCGGGTGGCTTCAACTCTTTTGTGTTAGGTCAGGAAATTATTGGCTTGCGCGGATATCCCAACAACCAGGTTACACCTCCGTTGTATGCACAACGCGGATCGATCTCGTCCAACAATTCAGGTATTGAGGGGGGTGTGGTGTACAACAAATACGGCATGGAGTTACCCGACCACGTCGAGAACCTCCTCGACGGCG
>CAZRQK010000053.1:18837-28927 GCA_964602295.1 uncultured Ohtaekwangia sp. | reverse complement strand
GCGTATGAGCGCGTGAACCCTATGCACTCGTGGAATGCCAGCCACCTGATCAGTAATTTCTTTTTATTTCAATTGCAACGCCACTCCGATCATCACGCCTACGCGCACAAACGCTACCAGGTACTGAAGCACTACGATGAAAGCCCGCAGTTACCATACGGCTATCCCACCATGATTTTGATGGCACTGATACCACCCGTATGGTTTCGCTTTATGCATCCACGCCTGGAGCACTGGGAGAAAAATGTATACCAACTAGCTGGCTAAGGTTGAGTGTACGGACTCAACCCGCACCACCACCGATTTTGAAATAGGCGTTTGGCTACCGCGCGCAAAGTGGTTGTAAGGAATCAATGTGTTGGCTTCGGGAAAATACGTAGCTAAATTTCTACTCGGAATAGGATAAGGTACTACCACAAAGTTGTCGGCCGTACGCACTACCCCATCATAGCGGCTGATGATGTTTACCCGGTCGCCCTTCTTCAATTTCAGTTCCGCTGCATCCCATTCATTCATAAAAACCACACGTCTCCCCTGCCGCACACCGCGATACCTGTCGTCTAAACCATAAATGGTGGTGTTATACTGATCGTGACTTCGAATAGTCATCATCAGGAATTCTCCTTCGCCCAAGGTGTGTTCGGCCACTGCGTTGATGGTAAAGTTAGCCTTGGCAGTGTGGGTTTTGAACTCTCCTGCCCGTACGCCATTAGGTAAATAAAAACCTCCAGGCTTGCGCACGCGTTCATTGTAGTTGTCAAACCCAGGAATGGTCCTTTCAACTAACTCGCGGATTCGATCGTAATCATCCGCCAGCTCACTCCAGCTCAGACTTTGAGCATCTAGCGTTGCCTTCGCAAGTTCGCTTACAATTCTCACTTCGCTCAGTAATTGATCGGAGGCAGGCTTGCGGTTACCCCTCGATTGATGAACCACCCCGGTTGAATTTTCTACACTCACAAACTGAGCCTTGCCGTTTCGTATATCTTCTTCCGTGCGACCGAGGCACGGTAGTATGATGGCTTCTTTGCCGGTAACCAAATGACTGCGATTCAGTTTGGTGGAAACCTGCACTGTTAATTCGCAGTTGGTAAGTGCCTGCGCAGTAAACTCGGTGTCAGGTGTGGCGGAAAGGAAATTGCCACCCATGGCGAAAAAAACTTTTACTTTCCCATCCGCCATGGCCTGAATGGTCTCCACTGTATCGTACCCGTTGGCGCGCGGTGGTTGGAATTTGAAGTTGGCTTCCAGCCTATCGAGAAATTCTTTACCGGGCTTCTCGTAAATACCCATGGTGCGATCTCCCTGCACATTGCTGTGACCGCGAACCGGGCAGGTGCCTGCACCGGGTTTTCCAATACTGCCTTTCAATAGCAACAGGTTTACAATCTCGCGGATGTTGTCTACGGCATTTTTGTGCTGCGTAAGGCCCATCGCCCAGCATACAATGATTTTACTTTTCGCTGCCAGCAACGCCACCGCTTCATCAACCAGTTTTTCATCCACCCCGGCTTGTTGAATAAGTGCAGCCGTATTCACCTGATTAAGGTGTGTCATCAAATTCTCAAAACCCGTGGTTTTAGTTTGGATGAACTCCATATCGAAAACCTTTCCGGGTGATTCGTTTTCTTTTTCCACCAATTTCTTCAACATGGCTTTCAGCAAGGCCACATCTTCATTGATGCGCACCGGCAACCACAAATCTGTAATGCTGGTGGGCTTGCCGATCAGATCGAGCGGATTTTGTGGATGCCTAAATCCGATGAGGCCCGCCTCGGGCAACGGATTGATGGTAATGATTTTTGCACCGTTGGCCTTTGCTTTCTGTAAGGCGGTGAGCATACGCGGGTGATTGGTACCCGGGTTTTGCCCCATGATCACAATTACTTCGGCCAGGTAAAAATCTTCGAGTTTTACCGATCCCTTTCCAATACCTACCGTTTCCGTTAGCGCTACCCCACTCGACTCGTGGCACATGTTGGAGCAGTCGGGCAGGTTGTTGGTGCCATACATGCGCACAAACAGCTGATAGAGAAAGGCCGCCTCGTTGCTGGTGCGTCCTGACGTATAAAACACCGCCTCGTTGGGCGAGGCAAGGCTTCTTAATTTAGCGCCTATGTATTGAAAGGCGTCTTTCCACGAAATCGGTTTGTAATGTGTGGCACCGGCACGCAACACCATGGGGGCCGTTAACCTGCCACTTTTTCCAATTTCATAGTCCGTCCACGTCTGCATTTCCTCCACCGGGTGTTTGGCAAAAAATGCTGCATCGCACTTTGCGGTGGTTGCCTCCTCCGCCACGGCTTTGGCGCCATTCTCACAAAATTCCACCACCGACCGATGTTCATCGGGGTCGGGCCAGGCACAACCGGGACAATCGAACCCATCGAACTGGTTCACCTGCAGCAGCGCCTTGGTTCCATCAATGAAGCCCGCTTCTCGCGCGATGTGTTTGAACGAGTTGGCTACGGCCGCCAAACCACCCGCTTCGCGCTGAGGAGGATGTATCTTCGGATCGGCTTCTTTCATGATGTGCTAAGTTAACAAAAATCGAAGCGCGGGGTCTTTAAGGTTGCACCCGCTCCGGGGCGGAATAGACGTTGAACGAAGTACCCCGCAAAAAACCAATCAGTGTAAGTTGCAGGCGTTGCGCCAACGACACCGCCAAGCTGGAAGGTGCACCCACCGCGGCCATCAATGGAAAACCCGCCATAGCGGCTTTTTGCACCAACTCGAAACTGGCGCGGCCACTTACCAACAACAAACATGCTGATGCTGGAATATTTTTTTTTTGTAGCAGCGCGCCAACCGCTTTATCCAGCGCATTGTGGCGCCCCACATCTTCGCGCAAGCACAATAATTCGCCAGCAGTATCGAACACACCCACTGCGTGCAAACCACCCGTATGTTCAAAAACCATTTGGACCTTCCTTAATTTATCCGGCAAGGAAACAACCAACTGAGAGGTAATTTGTACTTCGGAGTTGATAACCTTACAATTTTGTTGCACCGACTCGATCGATGATTTACCGCACACTCCGCAACTGGAAGAGGTGTAAAAGTTGCGTTGTAACTTTGACCAATCGAAAGTAACGGAAGGCTTTAACTCCGCGCGGACCACATTCCCCTTATCCTCCTGACGCCCCACATCTTCACAATACTTCACGTTTTCAATATCATCCATCGAGCGAATGATGCCTTCGGTGAACAGAAATCCCAGCGCCAATTCAAAATCATGACCCGGAGTGCGCATGGTTACGCTTAGGCTTTTTTGCTCGCGCTCATGCTTCCCAAAACCCAGCCGGATTTCGAGGGGCTCCTCGGTGGCAACAAGGTCGGGTTTGCTGATAATTTTACTTCCGTTTATCCGCGTGAGTTGGATGCTCGTGACAGAATACGCGTTATTGCCTGTCATTCTCCCGCTAGTTTTAATGCCCATTTAACATGAGTCGGTGAAATACGAAAATCGGTTGCCGCTACCTTGTCAAGTTCCCGTTTTAGGGATGTTATGACACCTTTATGCTTGGCTTCAAGAAGGACACCCAAAGTTCCGGTAATTGGAATCTTAAGACGTTCAGCCAATCCTCGTCCTGCTTTGTCGTCAATAATGAGTAATACTTGATCTTCGTAAGTCTGACAGAGTGCCAATGAACTGGCCTCTCCGTCATCAATGGTAACTCCCATGTTCAAAATCTGACCGAAGGGTGGAGATTGCTTAACTTCTATAAAAGTTGGTAACTGATTTCCAAACTCTTCAGCCACTATGTCAGTCACTACCACTTTACCGAAAACACGTTCCAGTATCGAAAGCTGATTGATTTTCTCTAGTAAAATAAGGCAACTAGCATCAGAGACTATGACGCTGGGCATTTTTTAGATCATTTTCAATCTCATCAGCAGGATAATTGAATATAGAAAATCCATATTCCCCTAATCTACTCATGAATTCGCGTTTAGATAATCCGACCATCTCGGCAGCTTTACCCAATGAAACCTTTCCTTGCGAATAGGCCCAACACGCAAGCACTATCATTGCCTCCTTCTCGCTGAGTTTGATTGATGCTGGAAATAGTACAAAATTTTCCATAGAGTAAAGTTAACAATAATTAAGACAACCCACTGATCCGCCCTTCGTTGTCGATGTCCATGCCCAGAGCGGCCGGTTCGTTCGGCAAGCCAGGCATGCGCAGGATGTCTCCCGTAATGGGGATAACAAAACCCGCTCCTGCAGCCACTTCAATCTCGCGCACGGTAATCACAAAGTCTTTGGGGCGACCCAGTTTCTTGGCATCGTCTGAAAATGAGTTTTGTGTTTTGGCGATGCACACCGGCACACCGTTGAGCCCGATGCGTTCGACCTTACTCAGGTTTTGTTTGGCTTTCGGTAAGAACTCCACGCCTTTCGCCCCGTAAATTTTAACGGCTACGGTTTCTATCTTTTCCTTGATCGATGATTTCCAATCGTACACCGGCCAATATTTACCATGAAAGTTGTCGGCTGCGTGGCTGATTTTTTTGGCGAGGTCTTCCATGCCCGCTCCGCCTTTCTCCCACCCTTCAGAGAGCGCGATATCCACCCCCAGCTCTTCGCACTTGCGCATCACCCATTGCAATTCTTCTTCTGAATCGGTTACAAACTTGTTGAGCGAAATCACAGCCGGCACACCAAATATTTTGGTGTTCTCAATGTGTTTCTCCAGGTTCACGAAGCCGCGTTCTACTGCCTGTACATTCGGCTTCTTGAGGTCTTCGCGCGGTACCCCACCGTGGTATTTTAGCGCCCGGATGGTGGCCACCAGCACCATGGCGTGGGGCGAAAAGCCGCCATAGCCACAGACGATGTCGATGAACTTCTCCGCACCCAGATCGGAACCAAAACCCGCTTCGGTTACCACATAATCCGAAAGCGACAGCCCCATGCGCGTGGCAATGATGGAGTTGGCCCCTTGAGCAATATTCCCAAACGGCCCACCGTGAATGATCGCTGGGTTTCCTTCCAGCGTTTGCACCAGGTTGGGTTTGATGGCATCTTTCAGCAACAGGGTGACAGCGCCCTCCGCTTTCAGGTCGCGGGCAAAAATAGCCTGGTGCTGGTAGGTATCGCCCACGTAGATGCTGCCCACTTTTTTCTTGAGGTCTTCAATGTCTTTGGCCAGGCACAGAATGGCCATGATTTCGGAAGCTGCCGTGATGTTGAAACCCGTTTCGCGTATCATACCTCCGTTCTTTCCGCCCAACCCCGACACAAGGTTGCGCAGTGCCCGGTCGTTCATGTCCATCACCCGCTTCCACTCCACCGTGCGTGGGTCAATGCCCAATCCTCCTCCCGGCTTTTGAATATCGTTGTCAATCAAGGCAGCCAATAAATTGTTTGCCTTCTCTACCGCAGCAAAGTCTCCTGTAAAGTGCAGGTTGATGTCTTCCATGGGCACCACCTGCGAGTAGCCGCCACCCGCGGCACCCCCCTTCATGCCGAACACCGGCCCCAGCGAGGGCTCGCGTAATACCACCGTTGTTTTTTTGCCGATGCGGTTCATGCCTTCGCACAAGCCAATGGAGGTGGTGGTCTTGCCTTCGCCTGCGGGCGTGGGCGTCATGGCAGTTACCAGTATCAGTTTGCCCTGCTTGATGCGTTCTTCCTGCGTTAGCTTCAGCGGTAGCTTGGCTTTGTAGTTGCCGTACAACTCCAGGTCTTCTGGGGCAATGCCCAGTTTGGCAGCTATTTCCTTGATGGGTTTGAGTCGGGCGGCCTGGGCAATGGCGAGATCGGATGGATAACTCATAAAGCGTTGGTTATGCATCGAAAGTTAGAAGAAAAAGCCAGACCTTGCGTGCCCATGAGCCGCAGAAGAAAGGAGGCATTCGACTTTCAGCAATTTCGTGTGCAACACGATCGATGCGCCATGAAAGTGGGCACCGATGCGGTATTGCTGGGAGCCTGGGTGTCGGTGGCGGGCGTAACACGCGCACTCGATGTGGGCACCGGCTCAGGCGTCATCGCGTTGATTCTTGCCCAGCGCACCGGGGGCCAGGCATACATTGACGGGGTGGAAATGCGCGTGGCTGATGCACAACAGGCGCAGCAAAATGTGGCTGTTTCGCCTTGGCCCCTGTCGGTACACATCCATCAAAGCCGCATTCAGGATTTCGGAACCAGCGGCCTCTACGATCTGCTGGTCTGCAACCCACCCTACTTTTCCAACAGTCAGTTACCGCCTTCGGAGGCAAGGCAGCAGGTACGGCATGCGCAAACCCTCTCGGCTGCCGATCTGTTGCAGGCAGCCGATCGTTTGCTGCAGCCGGCAGGTCGGATGGCAGTGATTCTGCCCACCCGTGAGGGTGAACAATGGAACGAACAAGCCCTTGCGGCCGGCTGGCACCCCATTCGTACGCTCGCGTTCTTTGCGCGCCCCGGCAAACCGCAGGAGCGATGGTTGTTTGAATGGAGCCGAACGCGCTCGCCACTGCAAACCGGCAACCTTTGCCTGTATGAAGGCAACACGTGCATCTGGAGCAACAACTACCGTGCTTTGACTGCTGGCCTGTACCTGGGCGGCTGATTTTCCACTCATCAAAAACACGGCCTCACCCATCACAATTTGGCCTATACTTGCAGCTATTTTTAAATTCAACGCATGCGTTTTTTTCTTTCCGCGTTCTGCTGTTGGCTGCTCGCGGTTACTCCCGGTTGGGGCCAGCGCAGCCTGCACATCAAAAAGGCGCAAGGGCCCATCGTGGTAGATGGAGACCTTTCGGAAGAAGACTGGCAACAGGCGCAAACGGCCGATCGCTTTCATCAATATTTTCCCTACGATACTTCGGAGGCCATTGCCCCCACCATAGTACGCGTTACCTACGATGATCGCTTTTTCTACATCGGTGCTGTAATGAAAAACCTCGGGCCCCGCGGCTATGTAACACCCTCTTTACGCAGGGATTTCCGTGGCGAGGCCAACGATGGCGTTTCGGTGGTGTTTGATACCTTCAAAGACCGCACCAACGGCTTTGTTTTTGGCGTCAATCCGTTTGGCGTACAACGCGAGGGCTTAATTGCCAACGGGGGCGGCACCGGCCGCGATGATTTCTCGTTGAACTGGGATAACAAGTGGTATTCGGAAACTAAAATTCATGACGACCACTGGGTGGCCGAGATGGCGATCCCTTTCAAAACGCTCCGATTCAAAGAAGGGCTAACAAGTTGGAATATCAATTTTTACCGCATCGACAGCGAGTATGCCGAGCGCTCGACCTGGTCGCCCATACCGCGCAACTTCGATATTGTGAATATGGCTTTCAACCAGGAGTTGGTGTGGGATGCACCGCTTGCCAAGCCCGGCACCAACCTGGCGGTGATACCCTATGCGGCCAGTGTAAACAGTCGCAATTTCGAAGAGGGCGAACCCCACCAGGGCTCGGTACAGTTCGGAGGCGATGCCAAAATTGGTATCGGGCCGGCCTTGAACCTCGACCTGACAGTAAACCCCGACTTCTCGCAGGTGGAAGTAGACCAACAAGTTACCAACCTCGACCGGTTCGAAATCTTCTTTCCGGAGCGCAGGCAATTCTTTCTCGAGAATGCGGACTTGTTTGCTAACTTCGGCTTGGACGGCACCCGGCCATTTTTCTCGCGCAGGATCGGCATCGCGCGCGATTCTTCCACAGGACAAAACATTCAAAACACGATCTACGGTGGTGCCCGCCTCAGCGGCAAAATCAACAACAATACCCGCGTTGGGCTGCTCAACATGCAAGCAGGCGAAGATCGCTCTATCGGCCTGCCCTCCACCAACTACACGGTAGCCACGTTGCAACAAAAAGTATTCGCCCGTTCCAATATCGGTGTCATCCTGGTCAACAAGCAGGCCTTTCAGGATTCCATCGGTGCAGACTTTACCACTCGGCCATCACAATACGATCGCATGGCAGGTGTTGACTACAACCTCGCATCTAAAAATAACGTGTGGACTGGCAAGGCATTTTACCACCGCGCCTTCAACGACTCTCGACCCGACTCCGCCTTTGCGATGGGTGGTTTTCTGAACTACAGCACAGTGCGGTGGAATGTGTACGTGCTAACGCGACAAGTAGGCGCCAACTACAGCCCTGAAGTAGGGTTTGTAAGGCGAACAGATATTCGCCAACTGGCCTCTACCACCTGGTATAATTTTTACCCCTCACGAGGTGCCCTTCAAAGCCACGGACCAGGTTTCGATTTTGATATGGTGGGTAACCAACGGTTTGGCTTCCTCGACTGGGACGTCAACCTGATGTATCGTATGCGATTCCGCTCCACAGCTCTTTTCAACATGCGGCTGCGCAGGGAATACACCTACCTGTTCGACCCCTTCGACCCCAGCGGCACCGATGGATTGAAGCTTGAAGAAAACACAGAATACGCCAACAACGTGTTGATTGCCAACTTCACCAGCGATGCTCGAAAGCGATTATTCTTCGATGTGAGTACACGTACTGGCGGGTACTTCAATGGAAAGCGCATCAACTTCGATGGGTCTATTACGTATCGATACCAGCCCTGGGGTTTTGCCTCCATCGACTTTACGTACAACCGTCTGCGCCTCCCAAAACCTTATAATAGTGCTAACCTTTTTCTTATCGGGCCGCGGGCAGATTTAACTTTCACAAGAAACCTATTCTGGACCACATTTGTACAGTATAACAGCCAGATCAAAAATCTCAACATCAATTCGCGTCTACAGTGGCGCTTCAAGCCCGTTTCAGATCTGTTTTTGGTTTACACCGATAACTATTATGCTGAAAGTGCAGGCAACGAAATACTGATGATCGGCCGCCCCAAATTGCGGGCATTGGTCGTAAAACTTACCTACTGGCTGAATATCTAATTGACCCGTTCTTAGGCTCAGGCCAGCTCATTTGCAAATCCTTAACAACTCTATCTTATTTTATATCAGCTAGTTACGAAAATAAAGATATATGTTTAAACATATATCTGGTCATTACTGTTATTGTTGCAAAACCAAATCAAAATATTTTTAACAATGAAAAAACTGAACGCATTTGTAGTAGGTCTGCTGCTTTCTGGCAGCGTGTTGGCTCAAACCACCTGGACGTTGGATAAATCGCATTCGAAGGTAGGCTTTAGCGTTACCCACATGGTGGTAGCAGAAGCGGAAGGCAAATTCGATGATTTCGACATCACGGTATTATCCAAGTCGGATGACTTTAACGGTGCGGAAGTAGAGTTCACCGCAAAGGTTGGCTCCATTAATACCGAAAATGAAAACAGAGACAAGCACTTGAAGTCGGAAGACTTTTTCAATGCAGAACAATTCCCAGACATTAAGTTCAAAGGCACTTTGGTGAAAGAGGGTGGCAAGTATAAGTTGAAAGGCAAGTTTACCATGAAAGAGGTAACCAAAGATGTAGAGTTCGATGTGACCTATGGTGGTTCTATCGATACGGGCCGCGGTGTGAAGGCAGGTTTCAAACTGGCTGGAACAATTAATCGGCAGGATTTTGGGGTAAAGTGGGCCAATAAATTGCAGGATGGTAGCGCTGTGGTAAGCGATGAAGTAGCCATCAGCTGTAAAATTGAATTGAATAAGAAAGCGTAATTCGTAATTTTAGGATGAGGGGATGGTGAGGGGGTGTTACAGCCCCCTTTTTTTTATATGAAAATTGAAGATGAAATTAAGGAAGCAGTTTTTCGCAGCCCGTATCAACGAGTAGTGGTAAACCTGATGTTTACTGCAAACTGGATGCAGGGCAACCTGCTGGCTTTCCTCAAAAAATACGACATCACTCCGCAGCAATTCAATATACTGCGCATTCTACGCGGGCAGCACCCCAACAAAATTTCGGGTGTAGAGATAAAGGCACGCATGCTCGACAAAAACTCAGACATTCCGCGCTTGCTAGACCGCTTGGTGAAGAAAGGCTATATACAAAAAACACAATGTCCTAACGACAGGCGTGCAGGCGAAATCAGCATTACCGATTCAGGACTTGAACTATTGGCCCGGCTCGACAAGCCGTTTCACCAAATGGAGCGCGAAAGCGTTGGCCTCACCGAAGAAGAGGCCAATACCTTGAGTCAATTGCTGGATAAATG
>CAZRQK010000053.1:0-18827 GCA_964602295.1 uncultured Ohtaekwangia sp. | reverse complement strand
GATAAATGGCGTGGCTAAATCTTGGCCAGTTCTGCCCGAACAAAATCCATCAACTCTTTTATATACGCCTGGCTAAAATCAAAGCGAATACCTGCTGCTGCATAAATCTCCGGAATGGTGCGCAGATAGCCCAGTTTCAGGGCATTCATATATCCTTGCAAGCCCGACTGCGGATTTTGCTTAAAGTTGCGCCACACCGCAATGGCACCTAATTGCGCCATACCATATTCAATGTAATAGAAAGGTACCTCGTACAAGTGCAACTGCTTTTGCCACAGGTAGGCTTTGCCTTCCTCAAGGCCACTCCAATCGGTAACCCGATCAGAAAACCGGTGAAACACTTTTTCCCATGTTTGCCTCCGGTCTGCCTGGCTGTGGGTTGGGTTTTCGTAGAGCCAATGTTGAAAGCAGTCGATGGTGGCTACCCAGGGCAAAGTCTCTATCAGGTCTTCCAGGTGTTCGCGCTTGGCACGCTTGCACTCCTCCTCGTTGGGGAAGAAGATGTTCCAATGATCCATGGAAATCAACTCCATAGACATAGATGCCAGTTCTGCCACTTCCATGGGTGGTGATTTGAAATCGCTTAACGCGAGGTCTTTGGTAAGAAAGTTATGCACTGCATGACCACCTTCGTGCATAATGGTTACCATATCGCGTAAGGTGGAGGTGGCATTCATAAAGATGAAGGGCACTCCCATTTCTGCCAGCGGATAATTGTAACCCCCTGGCGCCTTACCCTTGCGCGATTCCAGATCCAGGTGCCCCATTTCTTTCATGATGGCGAGGCATTGCCCTAAGAAGGGATCAAGCCTGCGGAAACATTCAATGGATTTTTCGGTAAGGTCTTTGCCATCGGTAAAAGCTTTCAGGGCATCGCGTCCTTCCGGATCCACGGCCTTGTCCCACGGGCGCAAAGAAGTAACCTTCAATTGTTCTTTCCTCTCCCGTGCCAGATCATTCAGCATGGGCACCACCTCCGACTGAATGGATTGATGGAAGTCGAAACAATCTTTGGGTGAATAGTCGAAGCGGCCGTAGGCTTTAAACATATAATCGCGGAAATTGGCAAAGCCCGCGTTGGTGGCCACCTGATGGCGTAAGTCGATCAGTTGACTAAATAAATCGTCTAATGTTTGTTTGTCTGCCAGCCTGCGGGTGGTGATCTTTCTGTAAACTTCCTCTCGCAAGGTGCGGTTGGTCGACATGAGCAACACACCTGCTTGCTGCAGGGTAAGTTCTTTGCCTTCCACTTCCACCGACATAGCACCCGATAGCTGCGCATACTTTTGTGTTTCGGTGGTGATTTCCGTAAAGAGCGGGATGTTCTCCTCACGGAAAATATCTGTTTCTTTTTTCAGGTTGCGCACCATCATGTTATAGCCTTCCTGGTTCTCGAGCATTTTCAGGTAGGGCGAGCCCAGCACTCTCTTATTCAGTTGGTCCGACAGCGGGGCCATTTGGGGCTGAATGTTCTGCACAAAATCCTGGTACGCATCGCTGTATGTTTTGTTCTCTGTATAACAGGTCATACGTATGTAGCGCCAGCCCATGTCTTCAGAAATAACCGATTCGAGCTCGCTGCGGTGACTCAGCCAGGTTTTCAAATCAGCCAGGCTTTCAATAGGCCGTTGCAGTAAATCATCAAAATAAGGCTTGAGGGCTTCCCAGGTGGTTACAGTAAAATCTTCGGGTAACAAATGGCGCACCGGGCGCTTCGGAATTTCCAACACAGAACTCATACGCGGGTTTAAATTTTTCTTTAACCGCTCAAATTAACCCAAAAAATTCTATTGCTCACTTTCGGCCGAAGCAAATAGATGAGGTGAACGCCCATGCTGGCCCATTTACTATTTTTCTCTCCTCCGTCCGCTGACATAATTTGGCTTCGGCATTTTTTAACAAATTGTTTACCTTTCCTTTCGCACCTAATTATTGCTACGCCTTATGTCAACTAAAACCACACGCAGAAATTTTGTAAAGAAAGCGTTGGGTACCGCCCTCGCTTCGGCCGCAGCCCCCGGCCTGCTGGGAGCCACCAAAAAGGAAAGTACCCTACTGGAGGCCCCGCATTATGATCTAACCAAAAAGTATGCTGCCAACGACCAGGTAAACATTGCCGTTATCGGCATGGGGATCATGGGCTTTAGCAACCTGGAAATATCCATGCAAGTACCCGGAGTAAAGTTGGTGGGCGTGTGCGATTTGTATAACGGACGCCTCGACCGCACCAAAGAACTATATGGCAAAGATGTTTTCACCACCAAAAACTACCAGGAACTGCTGGATCGTAAGGACGTAGATGCCGTGATTATTGCCACCAGCGACCACTGGCACGACCACATGTCGATAGCAGCACTCAACAAAGGCAAGCACGTATACTGCGAAAAACCGATGGTGCACAAGTTGGAAGAAGGTGAAGCCGTGATTGCTGCACAGAAAAAATCGGGAAAGGTAATGCAGATAGGCAGCCAGCGTGTAAGTTCTATCGTAACGTTAAAAGCCAAAGAGCTTTTTGAGTCGGGTGTAATTGGCGATGTGGTACTGGTGGAAACCTACAACGACCGCCACAGTGCCAACGGTGCCTGGCAATATTCCATACCCACCGATGCCGCCAACAATACAGTAGACTGGGATAAATTTGTGGGCGATGCCCCCAAGATGCCGTACGACCCCGTACGCTTTTTCCGCTGGCGCAACTACCAGGATTATGGCACGGGCATGGCTGGCGATTTGTTCGTGCACTTATTTTCAGGTCTTCACACCGTTACCAGCTCCAACGGCCCTACGCGCATCTTTGCAACGGGAGGGCTCAGGTATTGGAAAGACGGCCGCGATGTGCCCGATGTATTTGCTGCTCTCTTCGACTATCCGGGCACGCCAAAACACCCGGAGTTTACACTGCAGATGCGTGTAAACTTTGTGGACGGCAGCGAAGATGGTGAAGACTTGCGTATTATCGGTACCGATGGCATGATCCAGTTAGGTTGGGGCTCCGTAAAAGTGCTGCGCAAAAAAATCCGAAAAGAGCCCGGTTACGGAGGTTGGGATTCGTTCCACACCTTTACCGAAGCACAACAAAAGGAGTATGAGAAGTGGTACAAGGCTAAATACCCGGCACCACAGCCGGCCATCATCGAACCCGACATGGAGTTTAAGGCACCACAGCGCTACAGCGCCAACCTAGATCACCACTTGAATTTCTACGCGGGCATACGCGAAGGCAAACCCATTGTAGAAGATGCCCTCTTTGGCATGCGCGCGGCCGGCCCCTCGCTGGCTGCCAACAAAAGTTATTTCGACAAAAAGGTAATCAACTGGGATCCGGAGAAGGCGAAACTGATCTCTTGATCGGTTCAATTGCTTACCTTTGCCCTTATGATGAAGTACTGTCGCTTGTCCATAGCAGCCTGGCTGAACCTGGGCCTGCTATTGGTGGCGATGTCTACTTCGCTGCCGGCAGAAAGTCGCGCAACCATCCGCAAAACACAGAGCACCGCCTTTCACGAGTTGCTCTCCATCAGCCAGGTTCCGGTTCCAACAGAAACCAACATCCCTGTTAAGGGCATTTTCCTTCTTGCGCTTTTTGCACCTGCTTGGGTTCAACTGCCGAAGGAAGAAATTTCGGCTGGCGAAGCCTTACAACGCAATGGCTACCAGCAAAATCCGTTCTACGTTCATCCCACCATCCACGCGCCTTAGCATGCCCCTCCAAGGCTCGCCTCTTTTAGCAGCCTTCCGGTTTTTCTCTATCAATTAAAATCATTTCGAAAAAAGAGATGGGTGCTTGTGCCCGTTTCGCAAAAAATTGCTGTATGAAAAAAGTAATGGACTTTATTGCGCGTTTTGGATTCGTTATCTTGATGGGTCTGGGCTTGATCGCTTTATTTGTGATGATCAAAATGGCTTGATCTAATCCCGGGCGACTGTAACCAAGAACATACTGCGTGACTTTTTCAATCGAAAATGTACTTCTGTTAGGATAGGTTTTGTTGTTCATCAGCATTATTGCCAGCAAAACCTCTTTCCGCTTTGGCATTCCGGCACTCATACTTTTTCTAATTGTAGGTATGTTGGCCGGCTCGGACGGGCCAGGGGGTATCTATTTCAACGATCCTAAAGTGGCACAATTTCTGGGTACAGTCGCCCTGATTTTTATTTTGTTTTCGGGGGGTATGGAAACCAAAATACAAAGCATACGCCCTGTCTTGAAAGATGGTATTTCACTCTCCACACTGGGAGTTTTGCTCACCGCGATTATGGTGGGTTTATTCTCTACCTTAATCCTGCGCTTCAGTTTGTACGAGGGTTTGCTGCTCGGTGCCATTGTATCGTCTACCGATGCAGCAGCAGTGTTTTCTATTTTACGTTCGCGCAACCTGGGCCTGAAAGGAAACCTGCGACCGCTGCTGGAATTTGAGAGCGGTAGCAACGACCCGATGGCGTATTTTCTTACCATCAGTTTTGTATACCTCATCACGCATGAGGATGCCTCGCTCCTCACACTCATCCCTCGTTTCTTTAAAGGCATGATCATCGGTGCAGTGGCAGGTTACGCTTTTGGCAAACTCATTGTGTGGACGGTTAACAAAATAAAACTGAATGCCGATGGCCTCTATCCTGTATTGGTGTTGGCCTTGGTCATCTTCACCTTCTCATTTACCGACACCGTTGGTGGCAACGGCTTCCTGGCTGTTTACATTGCCGCTATCCTGGTGGGCAACGCGAGTGTGATCCATAAAAAAAGTCTTATCAGGTTTTATGATGGCCAGGCGTGGTTGCTGCAGATCATCATGTTCTTGACTTTGGGCCTGCTGGTATTTCCTTCGCAAATTCCCCCGATTTTAGGAGAAGGCGTACTCATCTCCCTTTTTCTTATTTTGGTGGCACGCCCCATTTCTGTGTTCATCTCACTGGCATTTGCCAAAGACCTGAACGTCCGCAAAAAACTCTTCATCTCCTGGGTGGGCTTGCGTGGTGCCGCACCTATTATCTTTGCTACCTTTCCCATGCTGGCCGGTGTTTCACATTCAGCCACTATCTTTCACCTGGTGTTTTTTATTTCCGTGTCTTCTGTTTTGATACAAGGCACTACGCTTCCGCTGATGGCCAGGTGGCTGCATGTACAGGTGCCTGAAAAAGTAAAGCGCAAGTTCCCGCTCGACATTGAGTTGAAAGACGACCAGAAATCTGAATTGATGGAACTGGACATCCTGCACGATTCGCCCGTTGTTGGCAAACCTGTGGTTGATGTAAACTTGCCGAGCACCGCATTGATCGTGCTCATTCACCGTAAAAACAAATACCTGAGCCCTTCCGGAGAAACCGTGCTGGAGGAAGGCGACCACTTATTGGTAATGGCCGACAATAAGGAAACCGTAGAAAAAGTGCACCAGCGTTTCGGCACCCACGCATAACCTGCAGGGGTCTGTTTCCGTTCAACCGCACATGTTCTGTCAGTCGTTTCCAGACCTGGCCTGGCTCAAAAAGCAGGCGGAAAGTCGCTTCGCCAATCAGCGCGGGTGGAACAACCAGGCGCTAAGCCACACCGGCTGGCCCACAGTGATTCTAAACGTGCGGGCAGGCGAAACCTACCGCGATAATATTCCAGGTCCGTTGTCATTGTTTACCAACCTGAGTGGCCAAAGTTGGGTGGAAACAGAAGGAAAACGCACGCGCGTTACCCACCATGAATTTGTGGTGACCAACGCCAGCCAACGCTACACACTGGAAATTGAAAAACAACATCCTGCAGAAACACTGAACATCCATTTTGGTGAACACTGGGCCGAAGAAGCGTGGGCAAGCCTACATGGCGCTACAGAACGCTTACTCAGCCAGCCCGACACTGCCCATGGTTTTAAGCTGCACTTCCACCAAAAGCTACACCCCAAGCCGCACGCCCTACATTGGTTGCTGAGCCAATTGGTAGCCACTCAGCACGAAGGCACCCTGAAGCGGGAAGAGTTACTGTTTCTGGTGCTGCGCCAATTGTTGCAGTCCGAAACAGATCTGCGCCACAAAGGGCAACAGTTATCCGTTTTGAAAAAGAGCACACGAGAGGAAGTACTGAAGCGGCTCATCATCGCTACCGACTACATGCATGCCTTTGCCGAACGACCACTCTCGCTGGATGAACTGGCACAGGTAAGTTGCCTGTCGAAGTTTCACTTCCTTCGGTTATTCAAACAGTTTCATCGCATTACGCCCCATCAATATGTTACCCGCTTGCGCATCGTCAAAAGCAAAGACTTGCTGCTGCAACCCAATGCTGAAGTAAATGAGGTAGCACGCAAACTGGGCTTCGGGCACGCCCGTTCGTTCAGTCGCTTATTTTTCCAACACGCAGGCATGCTGCCTACGCAATACGCGGCCGGTAATAGAAAATAGCAATTTTTGTGACCAGCCCCCGCCTGCGGAAGCCGTAGAATGGGTAACTTGATTTAACCCATTGCATTATGAATACTGCTTATCTGCTTACCGGCCTTGGCTTTTTATTGCTTACGCTGGTCTTCTTTTACGCGCTACTGAAATACTTTTTCCGTGCCATTGCCGCCACATCCTGGTCCGCAGAAAGAAAAGCCAGCGTACGTAAACGGCTGCTGTTGGCGTTGGGCGTTTGGGCTCTGTTCGTCTCGGCTGTTTCCTTATCGGGTTTGACGTCTCGTTTCGATTGGTTTCCTGCCAACGCGGCACCCATTCTTTTGGTGCCCCTCATTTCTATCGTATTATTTAGTTTATCAGCCACCGCCCGCGACATGCTCGTGCACATACCGGCTTCCGTGTTGGCCACGATGCAGGTATTCAGAATAGCGGTGGAAATATTGCTGTGGGCGCTCTTCGTCCAACACCTGCTACCCATACAAATGACGTTCGAAGGCCGCAACTTCGACATTGTTTCTGGCGTATTGGGTGGAATAGTAGGCTTCTTCTTTCACAAGAACCGCCAGTTGATATTTATCTACAACCTGATCGGTCTGGTATTGCTTGTTAATATTGTAGGCACTGCGCTGTTAAGTATGCCCACGCCATTCCGTGTATTCATGGAAGAGCCAGCCAACACCATTGTGTTAAAGTTTCCGTTCATCTTTCTCCCTGCGTTTCTGGTGCCATTGGCGTATGGATTGCATTTTCTTTCACTGCGTAAGGGGCGTATGCAATAATAATTTTCCTAACTTCCATCGGAAAACCAAAACCGATGAAGAAGCTACTCCCCTTTCTGGTGCTGTTAACCGCCTGTGGTGGTAAAGAATTAAGAACCACCGGTATCATAGAACGCTATAACCCAGCGTTGGATGCCATTCTATCTGCCGATGCCCGCGCTGAAATCATTGCCGAAGGTCACGATTGGAGCGAGGGCCCGGTGTGGGTGGAAGAAATGCAGACCCTGCTATACTCCGATGTGCCGCGCAACACAGTCTACCAATGGAACGAAACACAAGGCGTACGCGAATACCTGCACCCATCGGGCTTCACTGGCTCTGGCGAATACAGCCGCGAGCCGGGCTCCAACGGCTTGCTACTGGATGATGAAGGCCTGCTGGTACTCTGCCAGCATGGCGACAGACGGCTGGCCATCATGGACGCAGAACTGAACGAACCCGAGCCAGTATTCACCTCTATTGCCGATAACTACCAGGGCAAAAAATTCAACAGCCCCAACGATGCCTGCCGAGATGCCCAAGGCAACTTCTATTTTACTGACCCGCCTTATGGCTTGCCACAGCAGGCGGAAGACCCCACGCGCGAAATTGCCTTTCAGGGCGTGTATAAAGTAACCTCAGAGGGCCAGGTGTACCTGCTGGTAGATTCACTCACGCGCCCCAACGGAATAGCTTTAACGCCAGATGGCAAGCACCTGATCGTAGCCAACTCCGATCCGGCCAAAGCCACCTGGTATAAATACGAACTGGCCGACACCACCGTGGTGAGTGGCTCCATCTTCTTCGATGCCACGCCCACGGCACAAGGTCAGCCGGGGTTGCCCGATGGGTTCAAGATCGACAGCCGGGGCAACGTGTTCGCCTCCGGGCCAGGTGGTGTCGCTATCTTCGATGCGTCCGGCCAACTGCTTGGCAAAATCAAACTCGACAATCCCACTTCTAACATTGCCCTTTCGGGGGATGAGAAAACGCTTTTCGTTACCAACGACATGTACGTGTTACGGGTAAAGATGAGAGACTGATTTCGATACGTTCTTCCCTATGCAGTTACTGGTAGACATACTCGGATGGATCGGATCCGTGGAGGTGATTGCGGCTTACGGCCTCAACAGCTTTCAGAAAATCAAATCCAATTCCGTACTCTTTCAACTACTCAACCTCACCGGTGGTATTTTGCTGATTGTTAACACCGTTTATTACGGAGCGTATCCGTCCACGTTCATCAATATTGTGTGGGTGTTCATTGCCATACCTGCGCTCTATCAAATCTGGAAAAAGAGCAAGGCATGACGCAGGCAGAACAAAACATACGCATACAAAAAGGGGTGGTGGCGCTGGCCGCTTTGTTACTGATCATCAAATTCACCGCATGGCTACTTACCCACTCAGTTGCCATTCTTACCGATGCGCTCGAAAGCATCGTGAACCTGGTGGCAGGCGCTTTCGGTTTATATAGCCTTTACGTGTCCGCCAAACCCCGCGATGAAGATCATCCCTATGGGCATGGAAAAATTGAATTTATTTCAGCAGCCGTAGAAGGCACCATGATCTGCGTGGCCGCAGTGCTGATCATCATCGAAGCCATACAATCGCTGTTCAACCCCACGCCTTTGCATCAACTTGACTATGGGCTGGCGCTAATTGCCTTTGCAGGAGTGGTGAATTACGTTGCAGGCGCGGTCAGCATTCGCACAGGTAAAAAAAATAATTCGTTTGCCTTAGTGGCCAGTGGCAAACATTTGCAAACAGATACCTATTCCACCATCGGCATTGTGGCGGGTTTGGTGTTGATCTACTTCACCCAAATACAGTGGCTCGATAGTGTAGTGGCCTTGGTATTCAGTGGTGTTATACTCTATACAGGGCTGAAAATTGTGCGCCATTCTGTTGCGGGCATTATGGACGAGTCTGACCTGCAATTACTAGAGCAACTGGTGAAGTTGCTCAACAACAATCGTAAGGAAAACTGGATAGACCTGCACAACGTGCGAGTCATCAAGTTTGGTGGCACGCTGCACCTCGATGCACACCTTACCGTGCCCTGGTACCTGAATGTGCATGAAGCCCATGAAGAGATAGAGACTATTGCCCGGCTCGTACGCACACAATTTGGCGACTCGTTGGAACTATTCGTGCATTCCGATGGCTGTCTCGACTTCTCCTGTCGCATCTGCGAAAAGAAAGATTGCCTCGAACGCCAGTTTCCATTCGAACGAAAAGTAGAATGGACAGTCAATAATTTAATCACCAACAAAAAACACCACATCCACTCGTGATATGAAATCATTCCGCTTCTTCCGCCTCTGTGCCCCGCTGTTACTGCTTGCACTTGCGCCTGCGCTAGCCCAGAAAGTGCCCACACTAGAGCAACAAGTAAAAACCTTCGATGCCTACGCACTACAGGCGCTGAAAGACTGGCAACTGCCCGGTATGGCTGTAGCGGTGGTGAAGGATGGGAAAGTGCTTTTGGCTAAAGGATATGGCGTGCGAGAGCTTGGCACCAACAACGCGGTGGACGCACAAACATTGTTTGCCTGCGCCTCTACCACCAAAGCCATGACAGCCACCTGCATGGGCATGCTGGTAGACGAGGGCAAGGTAAAGTGGGAAGATCCCGTCATTCAACACCTGCCCGAATTCCAACTATACGATCCCTACGTAACGCGCGAAATTAAAATCCGCGACCTCTTCACCCACAACACAGGCGTTGGCAATGCTGACTTTCTGTGGGATATCATGGATATACCCTCGGAAGAGGTTTTACACAAAATGCGTGATGTAAAACCCAGCTACTCGTTGCGCAGCGGTTTCATCTATCAAAATATTTTCTACCTCGCGGCAGGCGAGGTGATAGAAAAAGTGAGCGGCCAACCCTGGGGTGATTTCATTCGTCAGCGCATCTTCCAACCTTTAGGCATGACGCGTACCGTACCATTTCTAAAGGATGTGAAAGACAGCAATCAAACCAAACCGCATTATAAAGTGGAGGGAACCATCTCGGTGATTACCCACACCAGTGCCGATGAAATTGGCCCTGCTGGCAGCGTGTGGTCAAGCATAGAAGACATGAGCAAGTGGGTAGCCTGCATGCTCGACAGTAGCAAATATGCAGGTGGTCGCCTGCTCTCAGCCCAAACGTGGAAAGAGATGTTTAAGCCCCAGGTGCTCGTGCCGCCCGGTCAGTTCTACCCTACCATGCAACTGACCCAACCCAACTGGACCACCTATGGTTTGGGCTGGTTTCAGCACGATTACAGAGGCAAGGAGGTGAACTTCCACACGGGTAGCCTGGCGGGTGCCATTGCCATCCATGGCCAGTTGCCCGAAGCACGATTGAGTATTTATGTGTTTGGTAACTACGATCACGCTGAGGTGCGACACGCCCTGATGTACAAAGCGTTCGACTTGTTTGCCCTGGGTGGCACGCGCGATTGGAGTGCGGAGCTACTGAAGCTCTATGGTAACATTCAAGCCGGTTGGGAGAAACGCCAGCAAGAGTTCGAAGCCAAACGCATTACAGGCACTAATACAACTTTGCCCTTAGATGCCTATGCCGGCACGTATACCGATCCACTCTATGGTGAGGTGGTCGTTACACTAAATGGCAACGAACTGACAGCCGTGGCCAATAATCACTTAAAAGCAACATTCACCCATTGGCACTATGATACGTTCCGCGGCTGGTACGAAAAGAAATGGTATGGGAAAGCCAATTGCACCTTCACCATTGGCACCGATGGCAAAGTGGCAAAGGTGAGTTTTGATGGAGTTGAATTCAGCCGGGCGAAATAATCAGGTCTTCTGGTATTCTTCTTTGTAATGGCCGATGTGTACCTCGCTGCGTGCAATCCGCTTTTGATGTACAAAGAAGTTGACAATCCCGATCAAAAGCACCAGACCAGAAATGCCGAACAACACCACTTCGAACGTAAGGGCATTTTCCACATTCAACAAACTTCTCAAGCTCAAACCAGCCATGAGGAAATACATGGATGTTCTTAGAAATGCCAGAAAGGTGCTTTGATTGGCCAGAATGGTTCTTTGCAGGGCCAATCTTTCGCGCAAGATCAGGTCTTTATTGATAATCGTTTCAGCGTTCACAAGAAAAGAGTTAAGCGGTTGTCGGAATTAAGGTAAGAAATTTCAAAGAACCAACCACTGATTGCCCACACACACCGCCCACCCATGAGGCTGTTGTCTTACTTGCAAAATCATTATTTTCACATCCATCAAAAAAAACTCGCTATGAAACCAGCCGCAATTAGTTCCCTCTGGGTAGCAACCTTGTGCCTTACTTCAGCGGTACAGGCTCAACCTAATCCGCTGGAAGGCCGATGGGATCTCGTTATCGAAAAAGATGGTCAGCAGCTTCCGTCCTGGTTGGAAATAGAACATTCGGGTCGCGCCACGTTGGTAGGTCAGTTTGTTTATGCCTTTGGCAGTGCCCGGCCGATTGCTGTGGTGAACGTAGATGGAAATAAATTCAACTTCTCCATCCCACCCCAGTGGGAACCGGGTAACCGCAACATGGATTTTACTGGCGAATTATCGGGCGAGCAACTGAAGGGCACCATGGTATATACGGATGGCAAATCCTATCCGTGGACAGGTGTGCGCGCACCCAAGTTGAAAAAAACCAATGCCCCACAGTGGGGTGAACCCATCGCGTTATTTAATGGCAAAGACCTGAAAGGGTGGCGTGCCATGGGCACCAACCAATGGATAGTTGAGAATGGCATCTTGCGCAGTCCCAAGTCGGGGGCCAACCTGGTAAGTGAGCAGGCGTTTACCGACTTTAAGTTGCATGTAGAGTTTCGCTACGACAAAGGCAGCAACAGTGGCGTGTACCTGCGTGGTCGCTACGAAGTGCAAATTGAAGACGACAAAGGCAAAGACCCTTGGAAGGGATACCTGGGAGCTATCTATGGTTTCTTAACACCCAGCGAGATGGTGGCCAAAGACCCGGGCGAGTGGCAAACCTACGACATTACATTGGTAGGCCGCATGGTAACCGTGGTGGCCAACGGTGTCACTATCATCAGCAACCAGGAAATACCCGGCATCACCGGTGGCGCCATCGATAGCAAGGAGGGCGAACCTGGCCCAATTCTGTTGCAAGGCGACCACGGCCCAATTGACTTCCGGAGCATCGTGATTACCCCTGCGAAGTAATCACGCATCAAGAAGTTGCTAACTTCCACAAGCCGGCCGTTTACAGCCAATTGCGATAATTCTGGAAATGGTTTATTGTGACCATCTGCCATTTCTTCTCTACAGGATTTTAATAAATGTATGTTAGGGAGCGTCCTTTGAGCCGGGATCCCGTGGAAGATGCAGACCTTACATCTGCATGAGATGCCCTGCCGGCACTGGATTCCGGATCACGCTTATCTCCCCCTCATTCCGTTCGGCATGACAAGGAAGTAGAAAGGGCGCACGTAGAAGTAGCACACCTCCTCCTATGAAATGTCATCGCGGCCTTCGAGCCGCGATCCCGAGGAAGGCGCAGAAGGCCGTGCCCCACTTGATCACACTTTGGGTTTCATTCGAACAGATGGCCACGGGCTTGCTGCGCTGCGCCCTCGCCATGACGTAAAAAATAAAAGGAACTCGATTAACTTAATACAACCAGACTCGTGTCTTCACGAACCGAGCGCAGCACAAAGGTGTAGGCATTGCGTGCGTGCCATACCTGGCTGTTGCTCTTTTGCAAGGCTGCCAGGTAAGCACTAAGTGCCGGCAACGACCATTCCTCGTCTTGCGGCTTGTACAACGGCTCGCCTTTCACCAAAATTGTCGATAAACCCACGACAAGACCCTGCCACTATCACGCAGGTACCCATTTATATTTCTCTACTTCTTCGCATCCACAATAACTTTCATCTGCCTATTCGTCAACAACGGGTTCAACGCATCAAGGCCTGCCTTCATGGTGTTATCGAGTTTTAGCAAGTGTGCATCCAACTCCTTACTCAACTCATCGAAAACCTTGTATACACCTGCCGTTGGTTTGTTGTCGCCACTTTCCAGGCTTCTGCGCACGGCAGAGATGCGGTTACCCAACTTGATGGGGAAGTTGAGTGGATCCTGACCACTGCGGTTTTTCGTCTGGTACAGGTCTTCTTCAATGGCCGTGATCTTCGCCACAAAATCTTTCGCCTGCGTAGTGAAGGCCGCCTCGTTCAATTCCTTCATCCGTTCCTCCACTTGCGCACGCACCTGGCGTATGCGTATCACCGCTTCATTGTTGGCACTTTCTTTTTCACGAATTTTCATGGCGAGATCGAATGTCTCTTTCAGGTCTGCTTCGGAAATGCCTTTCAGATTCGGATTAAGCTTCACCTGAAACGTTTTCGTTTCCGAAAAGCTTCCGACTGTAAGGCGCACCTGGTATTTACCAATGGGTGCCTTTGGGCCGTTCTGGGGTCGTGCACCCCACATGATCATCCCATCGAACACCGTGGCGCCCGGATAGCGCAGGTTCCAACTGAACGAGTTCAACCCCGCGGCCGTAGTAGGCTTCGACTCGCCCCTGCCCCACCAGTCGCCTGCAGCTGCTTTCTCTTGCGGCTTGGTGCCCACTATCCTGCGAACAAGTCCACCGTTGGCATCCAGTACTTCTACCACCACCGAGTCGGCTTTGTTTTTCAGATAATATTGAAACACGGCATCGTACACGCCCCGGATGGCATCGGCCGGTTGAAACAGCACCACATTCTGATTTAACTTCTCCGCGTTGATCTCCCGTAAGGGATTGATGTCATCCAATATCCAGAAGCCGCGGCCATGGGTACCAAGCACCACATCGTTGTCTTTCACCACCAGGTCGCGGATGGGCGTGTCAGGTAAATTGAGTTGAAGGCTCTGCCACGTGTCGCCCGCGTTGAACGACACATAGGCACCGTGCTCGGTTCCCAAAAACAACAGGCCTGGCCGCACGTGGTCTTCGCGCACCGACCTTGCAAAGTGCCCGTCTTTGATGCCCGTTACAATCTTCGTCCATGTTTTGCCAAAGTCGCGGGTGCGGTACACATAGGGCTGGCGGTCGTCTACCTGGTAGCGGAAGGCCGCCACGTAAGCGGTACCGGCTGCGTGCTTCGATTCATCGATGATGGCCACCACCGAATGCTTCGGCAGTTCTTTCGGTGTGATGTCGGTCCACTTCTTGCCGCCATCGCGGGTGATGTGGATCTTGCCATCATCCGACCCTGCCCAAATCGTGTTGATGTCGTGGTGCGAAGGCGCCAGCGCAAAGACAGTAGCATAGATCTCCGGACCGTTCATGTCTTTGGTGATCTCGCCACCCGTAGGCCCCAGTGTTTCGGGGTCGGCATAGGTCAGGTCAGGACTGATCTTCTCCCAGCTTTGCCCATCGTTCGTAGTTTTCCACACATGTTGAGAACACGTATAAAGTGTGTTGGGATCTTTGGGTGAAAACACAATGGGATACGTCCACTGCCAACGCTCGGGTAAGGCGCTGGCCGGTTCGCCCGAGAAAAAGCGCGGGTACACTTGTATGTCGCGTATTTGGCCATTGCTGCGGTCGTATCGCGTAAGCAAAGCGCCCTGGCTGCCCGCGTAATACAAATCAGGATTGGTAGGGTGTGGCGCTATGTAGCCACTCTCGCCACCACCCACATCATAACCCCATTCGCCCAGTACGTTCATATGATCCCAACCATCGCTGGGAATGGCGATGGTGGAGTTGTCTTGCTGCGCACCGGCCACATGGTAAGGCACGTGGCTGGTAGTGGTAACATGGTAGAGCTGCGTGGTGCAATAGTCTTGCTCTGTCCAGCTTTTGCCACCGTTCACCGACACCACGCCCCCGCCATCGTCCGACAAAATCATGCGCTGGTTGTTGTTGGGGTCTATCCACAGATCGTGGTGGTCGCCATGCATCGTGTTAATCTCTTCGAACTTTGCGCCTCCATCGGTCGACTTAAAAAAATCTACATTGAGACAATACACCGTTTCGCGATCCAACGGGTCGGCATAGATGCGCGAGTAGTAAAAGGCGCGCTGGCGCAACTTGCGTTCATCATTGGTTTTTTTCCAGGTGGCACCGCCATCATCGCTGCGAAACACGCCACCTTCGTTTGCTTCCACAATCGCCCACAACCTTTTGTTATCCACTGGCGATACCGTGATGCCAATCTTGCCAATAGGCGCTGCCGGCATGCCGGGGTTGGCGGTAATATCTACCCACGTATCGCCCCCATTCTCCGACTTCCACAATTTACAATCGGGCCCACCGCCCCACATCTTCCAGGTTTTGCGGTACACCTGCCACGTAGATGCATAGATGATTTTTGGATTGGTGCGGTCGATGATCAGGTCGGCCGCACCGGCTTTTGGACTCACATACAAAACCTTTTTCCACGTGTTGCCGCCATCAGTAGAGCGGAACACACCGCGTTCTTCGTTATCCCCGTAAGGGTGACCTAGCGCGGCTACATAAACAATATCCGGATTGGTAGGATGCACACGAATGCGCGCAATGGCCTGCGTTTCTTTCAAACCCAGGTGCCGCCACGTCTTGCCACCATCGGTGGTTTTGTACACGCCATCGCCCTGCGTAATGCTGCCACGCAACTGCGTTTCACCACCTCCGATATATACAATGTCGGGGTTGGTTTCGGCCACCGCCACAGCACCAATCGAAGAGCTCGAAATTTTTCCATCCGTTACCGGCTGCCACTCCTGCCCGCCATCGGTAGTCTTCCACAACCCCCCACCCGTGGCGCCAAAGTAGTATTCGTTGGGCCGGCCCGGACTGCCTGAGGCACCGAGCGAACGGCCTCCGCGCTGCGGACCAATGTTGCGCCATTGGTAGTTGCTGTAAAACGAAGGATCAACGGTTTGTGCTTCGGCCACGGTGAGCCCAACACACAACGTCAGCAGTAAATAAATTTTCTTCATAACGAACGATTAGGAAGAAAAGGTAATAAAAGGAATCACCGGTGAAGTCATAATTTTTATGAGTGGTGTTCAACCTGTTATCGCACATAATCGCCAGCACGTCATTAATGGCAAGTGGCGTTAAACAAAAAACGAAACACATACATACTACTGATGGCGAGTAAGTTATCAGATTGACGCAAGTCTTGCTTACGTGCCTTTAATAAACAAAACCTGTTTGAATACCTGTGTGCAAAAGGTTACATTTGCACAAAATTTAAACCAAAAACATGACCATTTTTAGAAAACTCTTTCTGTATGCCCTGGCTTTTGTGGGCACATTCAGCCTTACAGCTATCTCTTGCGAGGATGTTACTGACGAACTCACCATTGATGTACCTTCTGAGGTAGTAAAAACTGTCAGATTCCAATCTGATCTTGCAGGAAACTTTGACCTTACGGAAAAGATTGACCTTGAATCTGAAGAGTTTCTAGAAAACAAGGAAAAAATTAAAGGTGCCAAAGTGAATGAAATTACCTTTACGGTAGTAGATAATCTGGCTGGTGGCAGCGCCATTCCTACTGATGTAGATTTTAGATTTCAAAACGCAAGGGAGAACGCCCTAACTTTTTCTCCTGACCCAGGTACTTTACAAGAACAATTTGATAATTTGGAAAGTGCAATGAGTAATGAACTTTTTCAATTTATTGAAGGGGTCTATTTTGATCCCAACAGCAATCAATACGACCGGAACATGGATTTAATATTCAGAGGCAATTCAACAGGCTCTATGGATTATACCGTAACGATGACCATTGATGTTACGCTTGAAGTGGGAGCTAACTAATTTCGATTAACACATGATACAGACCTGTTTGCTTTGGCAGACAGGTTTTTTTTTGCCTTCATCCCGGCCTTTGATCGAGGATACTGTGGAAGACGTAAGCTATTCGACATGTTCTGAAGGGCATGTCTAACGATAGGTAAAGTTGATCGGTCTTCTGCTCTAACCATCTTGCACCCAGATGAGCCACTCCCTTCTTATACCTGAGTGGTGGGTATAACTTTGGGTTTTGGTCTATTTGCCCGATGTGCCACTTAACAAATTGACCTTATCAGAAAACGGATTACCTGACAGCCTTCGAAAAGATACAATCTGACCAGTATGCCACAAACAGTCAGAAATTGGTCCGTTAATATGATTCCAAAATGGTAATTCAACCAGTTGACCTCCACGTTTAAACTTCAAGGTATATAACGCCAACTCTTCATCTGTACTGTGTCGTAATTTTTCACTAGCCGTCTGAAAATTTTTGAGTGTTATTTTTCGCATCTCGTTAAATGGAAGCAAGGGACTTTGATCTGAAGTATTTACAGTTTGCGTGGTTGCGTTCTTAATCATTACAGACATCTCATAGATGTGTTCGATCGTTTCGATTGTCGAACGCGTTTCGGGATCGGGCTTAAAAGTCAAGTCCTCGTCCCTCAATCCATCTGTCGCCCAAAAAAAACGAAACGCCAGACCGTCAATAAGTCGCGAGGCAACATTGCCAGCGGTATATTTTTCCGCACTAGCCGGAATTTCCGAATAGGGCAATTGGTTGTCCAAATGCGCCTTAACCGTTTGGTCTTGGCCGCTAACCCAATTCACAATCAAAGTTGTAACCAGAAGCAGCATAAATCTCATTGTCAAGTTTGTTACTTTTTTCATCATGTCAGCTACCGTTTTTATCAACAGAACGCTTGTACTAACTACGAACACTTTTACATATATACACTATAGTTGCCAAAAAAAAAGCGGTCTTTACTATTCGAGATGTTCAGAACGGGCATGTCGAACGATAGATAACGCAGATTTCCACTTGTCTGAACAATCTCATCGTGATAATTGACCTTGCCCTCGTAAAACGTCTCACTAATAATTTCTTCTGCATGGTAGCCTTTTTTTAAAAACCAAAAGGAACTTGCCCAAAACACGCATCACCCAGGTGGGCGCGGGCGTCCACGTCTACCATAGGTTGCCCACTAGGCAAGCCAAATGCTGCGAGGTTGCCCCAAAAGTGCGGGGGCCTGCATTGGTCGACCTATTTCCGCTGTTGGCCTGCGCAAATATGCAACCTGTTGACGGTGCTGCCTGCCGTTGGCGCAATCGCGTATCTTCACACCACACAACCATGGTTTTGCGCACTTGTTTGTTCCTGTCGCTGCTCGCACTTGATATCCAGGGGCAGTCCACAGAACCGGATACAGTGGTTAGGGCCATTCATCAGCACCTAGTGCGGGCAGACCAGTTTCGAGAGGCATCAGCGGTGCAAGAGTCGCTTCAGAATTACTTTACAGCGCTGCGACTGGCAGAAGAAAGTCATCACACGCAACTATTGGCGTTGGCGTCACTTAAAATAGGCAGCCTGTACGAACAGTATTATCGTTATGGCGAATCAATACCTTACCTGAAAGTGGCCTACGCCATAATTCTGCAGACCGACAGCCTGGAGTGGCAGGCATCGGTAGCCAACTCCATTGCATGGAACTACATTAAAACCCGGCAGATAGATTCGGCCCTGGTTTATTCTTTGCAATCGGTTGATCGCTACCGGCAAATTAACACGCCCTCTGTTTTCAACTACTGCGTGGCGTTGGAGTCGCTGGGAGAAATCCGTGCGCTGAAAGGGCAATACAAGGAATCCTATGGAGCCCTGGCACTATGCATGCAATTGGCGCGCGACAGTGGCAATGAAATAGTAGTGGGTTTTACACACTATGGC
>CAZRQK010000052.1:27809-29719 GCA_964602295.1 uncultured Ohtaekwangia sp. | reverse complement strand
CGTTTACACCAGGCAAGGGAGACCCGTCTTCCGTGGAGGTCACCCTACCTGACACTACCCGCTCTTGCGCCCAGACTGAACTGGCCACAAAAACGAATGCGAAGCATAGTTGTAAAAACTTCTTCATAGGTTTAGGTTTAGATTAGGAATAAGATTTAGACCCCCAAATTATGGTATAAATCCAAAAAAGGAAATACTCCATTTGGATTTTCTCTCCATTAAAAATTCGGCCTACAATGAAAAAAAGCGCAGAAAATTGGGGCTGGCGACCTAAGTTCTTGACTTCCAGCGCTCGAATTCGCTAGAAAATTACCCTTCAACAGACTAAAAATACCTCCAATAGTGGTAGGAGAAACTTGTGGCTAATAACGAAAAAAGGCGCCCTTTCAGACGCCTTTTTTGCAAATTTTATAAAATCAGGCTTCGCGACTACGCTTCGGCTACCACCGAAACAAACGATTTGTTGGCTCTGCCTTTCTTAAACGTAACCGTGCCGGGTACCAAAGCAAACAAGGTGTGGTCTTTGCCCATACCCACGTTTTTGCCGGGGTGGTGCTTGGTGCCACGCTGGCGCACAATAATATTGCCAGCCACTACCTTCTGGCCGCCAAATACTTTAATGCCAAGGCGTTTGCTTTCTGACTCGCGGCCGTTCTTTACTTTACCTTCTCCTTTTTTATGTGCCATAAGTGAAAAGTCGTTATTAATTAACCAATGTTTTCGATTTGAACTTTGGTGAATTGCTGGCGGTGGCCATTCTTCTTGGCATAGCCCTTCCTGCGCTTCTTCTTAAAAACAATCACCTTGTTACCTTTTACGTGCTCGAGAATCTTTCCCGACACCTTTACGCCTTTTACAGTAGGGGCGCCAACTTCTACTTTACCTTCGTTGTCTACCAAAAGGACTTTGTCGAAGCTGACGGCTGCGCCTGCTTCGCCCTCCATTTTGGGAGCGTAGATATATTGGTCTTTAGCCACCTTAAACTGTTTTCCAGCAATGTCTACGATTGCGTACATGATTTTGGCTTTTTAAAATGGGTTGCAAAGATAGGCGAACCTCCTATAAAATCAAATCAACAACCCAAAGAACGTTCTGTGATATTAAAAAGCCGGGAATTCGGGCTGTTTTCAGCACTTTTCCATCGTTACGGCCGCGCTGCCGTGCCCGTCTTGGCGGATTTCTCCACCAGCCGTAGCCGGTAAGTTCAAATGACCTGGTGAAAGGAGGTAGCCCCTGGCGCTGCGTCCGCATTTTTTCAGCCAAAAAATGGGGGCACCATCCGGTTTCTTGGCGCACGCTCAACACCAAAAAAGCAATCAGAAAATTTTTCAAAAAATCTTCAGTTCAGTTCAAACTTCATCGCATCGCGATAAGTGTATGAGAATGAATTTCTTTGAAGACGAAGGCCAAGAAACAAGTGGTGCTGCCATTGTTTTTGGTGCTCCACATACTTTTGATTTTCGTTCATCATTTCAAATATTTGTCAGCTCGATTAGTTGGTACGAACTCATTTCCATTCTACCAGCATCCGCGAGAAAAACGAAGAAGAAATTGACAAGCCTCGGGCCGAAAACTCGGTTCGTGTGGCTGTTTCATTTATATAACTATTAAAAACATTTGGTCTGATGAGCAACCAACAAACCCCTGAACCCATCCTAATCGAGAACAAAGACCGCTTCGTTCTCTTCCCCATCCGCCACCACGATATTTGGAAGTTCTACAAACAGGCCGAGGCCAGCTTCTGGACGGCCGAAGAGATTGACCTGAGTCACGATTTGCGCGATTGGGCCAACTTGAATGACGGTGAGCGCCACTTTATAACGCACGTGTTGGCTTTTTTTGCGGCCAGCGATGGCATTGTGAACGAAAACCTGGCCGAACACTTCGTGTCTGAGGTGCAATACCTGTCT
>CAZRQK010000052.1:18740-27799 GCA_964602295.1 uncultured Ohtaekwangia sp. | reverse complement strand
GCTGTTCCACGCCATCGAAACCATGGATTGCGTGAAGAAGAAGGCCGATTGGGCGCTGCGCTGGATCGACAAAGGCAACTTCCAGGAGCGCCTTGTTGCTTTTGCAGCTGTTGAAGGCATTTTCTTCTCCGGTTCGTTCTGCTCTATTTTCTGGTTGAAAAAGCGTGGACTGATGCCCGGACTGAGCTTTTCGAACGAATTAATTTCGCGCGATGAAGGCCTGCACTGCGATTTCGCCTGCCACTTGTACACCCAGCACGTTGTAAACAAACTTCCCAAAGAGCGCGTCATCGAAATCATAAAAGATGCCGTGGAAATTGAAAAAGAGTTTGTTACTGATGCGCTACCGGTAAACCTGATTGGCATGAATGCCGACCAGATGTGCCAATACATCGAGTTTGTGGCCGACCGCCTCATCAACGAGCTGGTGGGCCAGAAAGTGTACAACGCCTCCAACCCGTTCGACTTTATGGATATGATCAGCTTGCGCGGAAAGACCAATTTCTTCGAAAAACGCGTGGCCGAATATCAAAAAGCAGGGGTGATGAAGAGCACCGAAAAAGAAAGCGCACCAAAGTTTTCGTTGAACGAAGATTTTTAATACATTCATGATCATTTTTTCAACTGTTCACCCAAACAACCCTATTTAAGAGATGCTTGTAGTAAAGCGTGACGGACACAGAGAGTCCGTTAAGTTCGATAAAATCACTGCTCGAATCGAAAAACTCTGCTATGGTCTCGATCCGAAATTTGTAAACCCGGTTGAAGTGGCCATGAAAGTGATCAATGGCCTCTACGATGGCGTTTCCACACAGGAACTCGACAACCTGGCTGCCGAAATAGCGGCCACGATGACGACCCGCCATCCGGATTTTGCTAAGCTGGCGGCCCGCATTGCGGTGTCGAACCTGCACAAAACCACCAGCAAGTCCTTCAGCAATACCATGAAGCGGTTGTACCAGTATGTAGACCCGAAAACAGGTCAGAACGCTCCGCTGGTATCGAAGGAAACCTGGAAGGTCATTAAAGACCATGCAGCCGAGTTGGATGAAGCGATCATTTACGACCGCGACTTTAGCTACGACTACTTTGGCTTCAAAACCTTGGAGCGCTCTTACCTCATGAAAATTGATGGCAAGGTAGTAGAACGCCCCCAGCACATGCTGATGCGGGTGGCCGTAGGCATTCATGGCGAAGATATTCCGGCAGCCATCGAAACCTACAATCTCTTGTCGGAGAAGTGGTTTACCCACGCCACGCCTACCTTGTTTAATGCAGGCACGCCCAAGCCTCAATTGTCTTCGTGCTTCCTGCTTACCATGAAGGACGACAGCATTGATGGCATTTACGATACTTTAAAGCAAACTGCCAAGATTTCACAATCGGCAGGCGGCATCGGTCTCAGCATCCATAATGTGCGCGCCAAAGGCTCTTACATCAAGGGCACCGGTGGTACCTCTAATGGCATCGTGCCCATGTTGCGCAACTTCGACATGACGGCCCGCTACGTAGATCAGGGCGGTGGCAAGCGCAAAGGCAGCTTCGCTATTTACCTCGAGCCGTGGCATGCCGATGTTTTCGATTTCCTCGATTTGAAGAAAAACCACGGCAAAGAGGAATTGCGTGCGCGCGATTTGTTCTACGCCATGTGGATTCCCGATCTTTTTATGAAACGCGTGGAGAACAACGAAATGTGGTCGCTGTTCTGCCCCAACGAAGCACCCGGTCTGGCAGACTGCTGGGGCGAGGATTTCGAGCGTTTGTATGAGAAGTATGAAAAGGAAGGCAAGTTTCGCAAGCAGGTAAAAGCACAGGACCTGTGGTTTGAAGTGCTGGAGTCACAGATCGAAACCGGAACACCTTACATTCTTTACAAGGATCACGCCAACCGCAAGTCGAACCAGAAAAACCTTGGCACCATTAAGTCGAGCAATTTGTGTACTGAGATTATTGAGTACACAGCTCCCGATGAGGTAGCTGTTTGTAACCTCGCCTCTATTGCCCTGCCCAAGTTTGTTACAGAAGATGGCAAGTTCGATCACCAGAAGTTGTACGAAATTACCAAGGTGGCCACGCGCAACCTGAACAAGGTGATCGACATCAACTACTACCCGGTTGAAGAAGCACGCAAGTCGAACATGCGCCACCGCCCCATCGGGTTGGGTGTGCAGGGTTTGGCCGATGCATTCATCATGCTGCGCATGCCGTTCGACAGCGATGAGGCGCGCGGCTTGAATGAAGATATTTTCGAGACCATGTATTTCGCTGCCATGGAAGCATCTATGGAACTGTCGAAAGTACATGGCCCTTACGAAACCTTCAAGGGTTCACCCGTATCGAAAGGAATTTTCCAGTTCGACATGTGGGGTGTAACACCTAAGAGCGGCCGTTGGAACTGGGAAAAACTGAAGCAGGAGGTGAAGCAACACGGAGTGCGCAACTCTTTGTTGATGGCTCCGATGCCTACCGCTTCTACTTCGCAGATTTTGGGTAACAACGAATGCTTCGAGCCCTATACTTCGAACATCTACACACGCAGAACCCTTTCGGGTGAATTTATCGTGGCCAACAAACACCTGATGCGCGACCTGATTCAGTTGGGTTTGTGGAATGAGAACATGCGCCAGAAGTTGATTGCGGCCAATGGTTCTGTGCAGAACATTGCCGAAATTCCTCAAAACATTAAGGACATCTATAAAACTGTTTGGGAGATTTCTCAGAAAGCCATTATTGATATGTCGGCCGATCGTGGTGCTTATATCTGTCAATCGCAAAGTCTGAACATACATTTAACCAACGCGAACTTCGGCAAACTCACTTCTATGCACTTCTATGCCTGGAAGAAAGGTTTGAAGACAGGCATGTATTACCTGCGCACCAATGCCGCTGCTGATGCCATTAAGTTCACGCTTGACAAATCTGCTGTTCAACAACCAGCTGCAGCCGAAGGTAGCGCAGTTGCCGAACCCGTAGCCGTAGCTGCCGCGGTGGCCACTGCCAACGAAGCGCAACAGGTTTTACCATACGAACAACGCCCCGTAGCCGATTACGATCAAAAAATGTCGGACATGGCCTGTTCGCTGGATAACCCAGACGCGTGCGAAGCATGTGGCAGTTAAATTCCCAGTTTTACATTATAAAAGCCCGGTCAGATTTTGACCGGGCTTTTTTATTACCAGCCATCAAACAGAAAAGTAGGCTGAAATTATTCGTTAACTTTACCTCGTGACAAAGCAAGAGCACATCAACTACTGGAAACAGGAGGCTGACAAAAATTGGGAGACTGCCCTATACCTGATGGATGGCAAGCAGTTTGTGATGGCGCTGTTTATGATGCATCTGGTAATAGAAAAGCTATTGAAAGCACACTGGGTGAAGGACAATGTTGACAACATTCCTCCTCGTACCCATGAACTTCAAATGTTTCACAATCAAAGTGAAATGAATCTTTCCGCTTCAGAATATGATTACCTCGCAATTATCAATCAAGGAATATTGATACCCGTTACCCCGACTATAAAGGGAAGATTTATTCCATCGCTTCTTCACAATATGTAAAAGAGCATTCTCAAAAAGTTGACAAACTAAGAATATGCTTACAAGAACAGCTTTGAATCAATTGGTAAGCAACTTCCTGAAAGATTTGCATTCCGCTGGTTATAACCCAACCAAGGCCGTTCTCTTTGGATCTTATGCTTACGGAAGGCCCCACAGCCACAGCGATGTTGATCTTGCTCTTTGGGATGATCGCTTTACGGGATGTGGAGCAGTAGACATAGAACCAATTGTAAAAATCGTATCGAAATATCCGGGATTAGAATTACACTTCTTTAATACCGGAGATACAGACAATCCTTTTGCAACGGAGATAGAGAAAAAAGGTATCCTTCTACCTACTTCTTCTGTCTTACCTTAATATGATCGGCTTTTTTCAGGCTGTTCTTAGCCCTGCGGTTGGCGTTGCGTTTATTGGGACCGGTTGAACCATCTGCCTGGGTCCAGCCCCACACAAAATTGATACCCCCACGCAACGTAAACACTTGCGTGTTGTTGATGAATGAATTCAGGTTTTGATTGGCAGCGAGCGAAAGGGGCATGCGCAACAAATTGTCGCCTACCAGATAAATTTGAACAGGCGCAAAATTAAATGAAATACCTGCGCCCAGGTTATTGAACGACCGGTTGCTCATGGTATAGCTCAGAGAGGTACTGAGTACTCTTCCAAAATTTTTATTCATCATAAAAGATAAACCGGTGGCAAAGCGTCCTCTGTACTTTTCGTTAAACCAGAGGGCACCCACGGTGAAATTTCTCATTACTTCGTATTGGCCACTGAGGTAAAACTTGCCCGGTAGTGGCGAGCGGAACGCAGCTCCGTCCGTTTCCTGGATTTCAAATTCGCGTTCTAGAGAATCAAGCTGGGCCTCCATATAAGTGGCATCGCCATCTAATAATTGATCGACATCTATGCCGGTAAAAGTATAAGCTGCACCTTCCAGCGAGTACTCAAAAGTATTGTTACGCCACCTGATGCCCCCCAAGTCGACCAAACTGGCAGCTACCGTTAATTTATCCATCAACTCGTAAGTAGCTCCTAAGTCAACACCCCAGCCCCGGTTATCAAAATAGTTTTTTCTTTCTTCCGCAAACGAATAGTCAGACTGGGTAAAGTTATAAAGCCCTGAGGTTCTTAGTTTAAAGTCTCCCGTTGCAGTAATCTGGTAGTCCTCATCCAGCGAAATACCAAAACGCGAAGTCTCTGTATCCGCAGCTACCAAACCATGAAGCAACTTAACCCTGGCTCCAACAGTTAATTCATCTGTAAGTTTCATCGAAAGTCCTGCCGCATTTTCCAGGTATGAGGTCATGTGTAGTTCTGGAGAAATATTCAAGGTCTGGCCGATGTAGGGCGATGTACCGTTTACCAGCAATGCCGCTAGTTGTTTTGGAATCAAAAAACGCCCGTAGCCTTTTACAGAACTATGCATTGTGAGGTATAATTTTGGATTGATGCGCAGCCCCAATCGAAACAGGTCTGTTTGTGCAGCCGTTGTTATGTAGGTTCTCTCGGGCAGGTTTTTTGCCCATTCAGAAAGATCTGCTATCAATGTGCCATTCTCGCGCCTCACCAGGTCGTTGTAGGTAAATCCATTGTTGGAATAAGAGTATGAAAATGATGACAGCACGGGCAGACCCAAAGAAAATTTGTAGCGCGGCACAAAGGCTGGGTTAGCCAATACATATTGTGGCAGGCTACTCATCAGGTACGAGGTGGTTTCTATCTGCGCTTGAGTAACTTTCACCAGAAAGCAACAGAGGGCAAGGAGAAGGATGCGGCCTTTCATAACGACACGTTGAGTTTAAGGTTAGCTAAAACTCCTGCCGTTACTGACAACGTATAGTCGGCCTTGAACTTCACATCAGGAAGATTTCCCGCTGCCCCGCGCGAGGTGGAAAAAACAGCGGCTACAACCAGGTACTTCGCTCTAAAAATATTATCTATTTTCTCTTTGTCTAACTCAATTGACTGATCGTAAATGCCAGCAGCCTGTAACTCGCCATTGGCATTTACGGTGCTGCCTGTGATGATATTGGTTTGATTTTCGTTCAGTAACGTACCTATTACATTATATCTTGCATCCGTTAAAAAAAACTGAACGGTACCATCCAGCGGAAGCTGGTTGATTAACTTGATTTTAAAGGATGCATTGTCTATTTGCGATTGATCCACATCCGACCAGTCTACCTCCACGGTGTCGCGTACGGTGATATTGGATGCATGGCCATAGAGCGGAACTTCCACATTCATCCTTACCTTCAATTTACTTGTGTCGGCCAGAAAGTTTACCCCTGAGTTGACACCCTCGTTGATTCGCGCTTCGGAGCGATAATAAAACTGTGAAGGTGCAAAGTCCAGCAACTCTTTGACATTTACAATATTGATTGCCGTGGCAGCTGATTCTCCCAGGACACCAGGCGAGGTAAGTAATACCGGGTTAACAGGATTGGTTAACACCGCCAGTGAGCCACCTGCCTTTCTTGCTTCCAACTCGAGAAAATCCACCAAAACGGGTACGCCATATTCGTTAACAACGGTAAGCTCCAGCTTAGGTGCTGCCAGCGATACCTCTGCCTCTCCAAACGCATTCTCGAATACATCCATATCAATGGTTTCTGCCGGCAAAGAGGCTGTTTGAAACCCGAAAAAACCGCGGATGTACCGAAAATCCAGTGAACGAAACTGTAGTTGTATATTAACTGATGTGCCCGGTGCCACCGTAATAGGGTTTGCATGGCTGCGGATTACCAACACCAATTTTAATGTGAACTTATTGTCGTTCAGTGCAACCGTATAATCGCTGAGATTGAAGTTGCCATTGCCACGGGCAGCCAGATTGATGGATTGGTTGGTGTTGCGATTAACAAATCCCGGCAAGGAGACATTGATTTCATAATCCAGTTGTGGGTTGGCTGGCACCACAGAAGTGGAGAAACTTAGTTGTCCTTGTTTCAAGCCCAACTCATCCAGTTGTTCGGGCGAAAGATTGAGGTCGATTTCTTGTGTGAGACTATCTGTTCTTACCGACCGATTCGTTGGAGGTAGAACACCGCCCGGCATAATGAAGCTCCGGTTCAGACTTAAATCGGGAATGTCGAACAGTTCTTCTATACCCTGAGAAATCAATTCTTCTTCGTAAGAAAGGTAAACCAGTCCATCGCTGTCAATTTTTACGTTAGCAGCATTGTCATCACCAATAAGATCGCGTATAGAAACTTCGCCCTGAACAAGCGGCAGTGCCAACGAAGGCGACAAAGCCACTTCATCCAACTCATAGTCGGAGGTATCGATGCAGGCAGAAAGCAGAATGCTTGCCGGTAGAGCAAGGAATAGATTAAGCCAACGCATAAGACTCAGGTAAAAAACTTAATGCCCATTACCGGGTACTCGTAACCCTAAGGTAGCAAAAGAAAGTGATAGAAGTACCCCTCCGCCTGGCGATCTTTACAAGGCTCCAGTTTTGATCTCTTCCACCACAGCCGGGTCGAGCAGAGTAGTAATATCGCCCAGATTCGTTGTGTCGCCTTCGGCCACCTTGCGTAAAATTCTTCGCATTATTTTACCAGAACGTGTTTTGGGGAGCCCGCTCACAAACTGAATCTTATCAGGCTTGGCAATAGGGCCGATTATTTTCGATACCAACTCACGTATTTCTACACGAAGATTCTCCTCTTCGCGCGGCTTCTCATAACAAATTACAAAGGCATACACACCTTGTCCCTTTACATCGTGGGGGTATCCCACTACGGCAGTTTCGCATACAGCAGAGTGCTCGTCTATGGCGCTCTCGATCTCTGCAGTTCCAAGGTTATGGCCCGACACAATAATGATGTCGTCTACGCGACCCGTAATGCGGTAGTAGCCTTCTTCATCGCGTTTACATCCGTCTCCTGTAAAATACTTTCCCGGAAAGGTGGAAAAATACGTTTCTTTAAAACGTTGATGATTGCCATAAATGGTTCTTGCCATAGAAGGCCAGGGAAATTTCATGGCAAGCCGGCCTTCGATACCATTGCCTATCAGCTCTTCACCGGCTTCATTCATCACTGCCGGTTGCACACCAGGCAATGGCAACGTTGCAAAAGACGGTTTTAATTTTGTGATGTTAGCGATGGGTGAAATCATGAAACCACCTGTTTCTGTTTGCCACCAGGTGTCAACGATGGGGCATCGGCCTTGCCCAATATTTTTATCATACCAATGCCAGGCTTCCTCATTGATGGGTTCGCCCACGGTGCCTAGTACTTTCAGCGAATGCAGATCGTATTGCTCTACAAAGCTGAGAGGAGCTTTCTCCAGGGAACGTATCGCTGTGGGGGCCGTGTAAAAAATGTTTACTCTATGTTTTTCCACCACGTGCCAAAAGCGACCCCAATCTGGCCAGGAAGGCACACCCTCGAACATCAACGTGGTAGCACCAGAGGCCAGTGGCCCATAGAGAATATATGAATGGCCTGTTATCCAGCCTACATCTGCGGTGCACCAGTAGATCTGACCGGGCTGATACTGAAATACGGTTTGAAAAGTATACGCCACCTGCACCATGTACCCCCCGCACGTGTGTACCATGCCTTTGGGCTTGCCTGTTGAACCAGAAGTGTAAAGAATGAATAATAAATCTTCCGCATCCATTTCTTCGGCTGCACAGGATTCGTCTGCAGTGGCAACGGCCTCGTGCCACCAAATATCACGGTTAGGCTTCATGGTAGGCTTGGATCTGGTTCTTTCTGCTACGATCACTTTTTCTACCGATGGACACTGCTGAAGAGCTTCATCTACGATGGCTTTCAATTGAATGGTTTTGTCGCCACGAAAGGCGCCATCGGTTGTTAACACCATTTTACATTGCGAATCGTTGATGCGGTCTACCAAAGACCCTGATGAAAAACCGGCAAACACTACAGAGTGCACCGCCCCGATACGTGCACAGGCGAGCATCGCGTAGGCTGTCTCCGGAATCATAGGCATGTAGATGCAAACCCGATCGCCTTTTTTTATTCCGTGGGCTTTCAACATGTTTGCTACGCGGCACACTTGTGTGAATAAGTCTTTATAAGTTATGTGGCGCGCTTCATCATGTGGATGATTGGGCTCCCAAATAAGTGCCACTTCATTCGCCCGTGAGGCAAGGTGCCTGTCGAGGCAGTTCTCGGTAATATTTAATTTACCACCAACAAACCATTTCACCTCTGGTTTGTGAAAATCCCATTCCAACACTTTCTGCCACTTTTCGCGCCAGGTGAAGCCTTCGGCCACTTCGGCCCAAAAGCCTTCAGGATCATTCACACTCTTTGCATACGTTTTCTGGTAGCCGGCTAATGATTGAATGGGTGTCATAAATTGTGTTCCTGTAAATTATTTACCGCAAAAAACAGACGATCAATTTCTACTAAATATTGAAAAAACGAGCCAAAATGACAATGATTTGTCAACTAACGGCAAATCAGAACCATGTAATTCGCTCGCGAGAAGACAGAACTTGAATCCATTTGCTCTACCC
>CAZRQK010000052.1:0-18730 GCA_964602295.1 uncultured Ohtaekwangia sp. | reverse complement strand
GCTCTACCCCAACGTTTAGAATTTGAGGTAAAACTGTTAAATAGCAACTTCAAAAACCTACCATCAGTCATGAGATTAGCGATTTTAGTTTTTGTCAGTTTAGTCGTATTTCCATTTTCAGCTTTTTCGCAAGGGTACGATCAACTCAAAACACAACTTCAATTCGAAAATTTTTATGGTGCCAAAGCCCGTGCGCCCCGATCTGCTGCTAACGTAACTGGTTCTGAGTATTTGGCAGAAGCGTGGATTCCGATGGAGATTACCTTTGCAAGCGGAACAGCGCAATTCAACCAAGGGAAGTTAAACCTCCTGAATTCATCCGCAGAGGTGATGTACAAGGAAAAGGAGATGTTTATCTCGCCCGACAACTTCAAAACAATTAAACTGCTAAACCAGGAGCGTTGGTTTCTTCCGGCAACAAAGTTCTATTATAAAGACATGGCCATGCAGGGTATGTTCGAAACATTCGAAGCATCACCCACCTATCCTTTCGTGATGTTGCAGCACTACGTTTACCTGCGCGAACCAAGCACAAACGGATACGTTAGTGGAGGATCTACTGAAAAAAAACTAATGAAGGCTTCTGCTTTGTTTTTACATGATGGCACCCGGCTAAACCCCATTCGAGGGAAAAAAGACCTTGAAAAAATATTCGTTAAGGATAAAGCGAAATTCGACCGGCTAAGAAAAGAAATGGGCACCAACTTCAAAGATGCCAAATCTGTTCACCAATTGGTTGCGGCCATGAAGGCGGGGTAACTCAAATAATATACTCCACCACCACTGCCACCAACGCACCTACAACGGCCACGGCCAGCTTGCGTGCGTTAAAATGATGCTCCGGGCTACTCTCGAAAACAATGGTAGTAGAGATATGCAGAAAATTGCCACTCACCAGCGCATACAAATACACCAATCCAGCTTCGGATAAGATTTCTGTCTGCACAAAATGAGTGCTGATTAACAAACCAATTGGTGCAGCTGCCGAAAATGCAATAAGGTAAGGCAACGCCCGCGATTTAGATTGAAGCTGAATGGTTAGCACGGTCATAAGAGCAAAAGCGGCCGGAGCGCGGTGAAGAGCAATGCCCAACAATATCGCATTCAAATCGTAATGTGGCCCCATGGTGAGTGGCTTTGCCAGCATGCCACCTTCCAAAAAGGCATGAACCGACAGTGCTGCCAACAATACCAACGCAGAAATCGGCTCCGGATGAATGTGATGGTGGTGATCCTCGCCATGGTGATGGTGCCCGGGTAAATGTCCATGCTCTACCCCCGAGGTGAAATATTCCAAAAACTGCTGCAGAAAAAAACCAGCTAAAACAAACAAACCAATCAGCTCTACCTCGGCATATTGCCTGTATAACTCTGGCAGTATATGTATTACCGTTATTCCAAACAGGTACGAGCCTGCAAATACCAGCAGCAGTTTAAAGTTGTAGGTTTTGGTAGTGGTAACAACATAGATAAGCAGCCCTGCCAAAAGCGGTGTAAAAAACAAAACCGACAGTTTAAGCGCCATATTTTAATTTTCGATTATTTCTAAAGAAGCTTGAATTCCTGACGTAGCAAAGGTAGCGTTTCCTTCAGGCGTAGAGTAAATCAGGAAAGCGTCTATGTGCGGGTTGGCCTTCAAAGTCTCCACTGCTTTTTCGTATCCCATTACCATCAGTGCCGTACCCCACGCATCGGCCGTGGTGCAGTCTGCAGCAAAAACCGAAGCACTTAAAAGGTTGTGTTGCACCGGGTAGCCCGATTGCGGGTTGATGGTGTGCGAAAATTTCTGACCGTTTACTTCGCGGTAGTTAAAATAATTCCCCGAGGTGGTGAAAGATCGATCGGTTAAGGAAACGTAAGCCCTGAAATATTGCTGTGTAGGCGTTGAACCTGGATCGAGAATACCCAACTGCCAGGGTTTACCTGTCTTCAAATTGATGCCGCACGCCATACCTTCCCCACCTAACTCCACCAGCATGTTTTTAATTCCCTCCCCTTTTAAAAAATCTGCAATTACATCGGCCCCATAACCCTGGCCTATACCTCCAAAATCAAGCTGCACACGCGCATCGGTTTTCCATATGCTGTCTTCGTTGAAGCGAATTTTTTCGAAACCCACCATTTGTAATAGCGAATCTATTTGGGAACTATCCGGCATTGCTTGCTTGGCCGGGCCAAAGCCCCAGGCATTTACTAGTGGCATCACGGTAGGGTCGAACGCACCCTGACTGGCCGATACCACCTCGCGCGCCTTTAGCAACGGAGGGTATAAGTACGGCAGTTCGAAACGAAAACCACTACTGCTCTTATTGAAAACTGAAACCTCTGATGCCGGGTTGTAGTTATTGATCGACTGATTTACCAAAATCAATAAGGAATCGATAGCGCTCTTGAAGTTGCGCTGGTCTTCATCGAAATAGGTAACATGGTAGGTGGTGGCCATCGTTTCTCCTTCTATGCGAACAGGGTCGGGGTTGCGGATTTGCCGCCACTTCCATACAGCTAATACTGCCGTGATCAGCAAAAGAGAATAAATAGCATTTTTTGTACGGTTGCTCATCAGAAAAATTTGGCGAAGTTATAAAATGTTGGGCTGCCTGCTTGAAAGATATCGATTAGCCGAACCGGAAAAGTTTTCTGTAATTTGGTTTTTAATGTGAGCTAGCAATAACCCATGCGCGAAGATTACCTAAAGGGAGATACGGAGGGGCTGAGTGCCCAGGAAAAGGAAGTAGAAAAGGCCCTGAGGCCACTTTCGTTCGAAGACTTTACCGGCCAGCATAAGGTGGTCGAAAATATCAAAGTCTTTGTTCTTGCCGCCAAACAGCGCAGCGAATCGTTGGACCATGTATTGTTACATGGCCCTCCCGGATTAGGAAAAACCACCCTCTCGCACATCATTGCCAACGAACTAGGGTCGCACATCAAAATCACCTCGGGGCCGGTGCTCGATAAGCCCAGCGACCTGGCTGGATTGTTGACGAACCTGGAAACAAACGATGTCCTTTTTATTGACGAAATACACCGCCTGAACCCGGTAGTGGAAGAATACCTGTATTCGGCCATGGAAGATTTCCGGATTGACATTATGCTGGATTCAGGTCCCAATGCGCGGTCGGTGCAAATAGGCCTCAATCCGTTTACACTGATTGGCGCCACCACACGAGCCGGGTTGCTCACTTCGCCTTTGCGGGCACGCTTTGGCATCAACGCCCGGCTGGAATACTACGATTCAGACTTGCTTACGCGGATTGTGAAGCGTTCGGCAGGCATCTTGGGCACCCCTGTTGAAGAAGATGCCGCTTTCGAAATTGCACGGAGAAGCCGCGGTACGCCCCGGATCGCCAACAACCTGCTGAGGCGCACGCGCGACTTTGCACAGATAAAAGGCGATGGCACCATTACCAAAGACATCGCCCAAATGGCCCTGAAAGCATTGGATGTAGACGAGAATGGCCTCGATGACATGGACAACCGGATTCTAAGTGCCATCATAGAAAAATTCAAAGGCGGCCCCGTTGGCTTAACAACCATTGCCACTGCCGTGGGCGAAGAAGCAGAAACCATTGAAGAAGTATACGAGCCTTTTTTGATTCAGGAAGGTTATATCAAACGCACTTCGCGTGGGCGCGAAACAACCGAAAAGGCTTATAAGCATTTGCGTATTCCGCCTCCGACCGTGCGGGGGCCCGGGCTTTTTGATTAAACTCTCATTGTTTTCTAACTTGGTTAAAAAAAAATTGAATGAGCCGGGAGCAGCTAATTGATAAAACAATAAAAAATCTTTCTAAACTGCCGGATCAACATCTGGTAGAAGTATCAGATTTTGCTGAGTTCCTGCTTGCCAGGCTTGATGCCAGGTTGGTAACGGAGGGCATCCAAGGCTTAACATCACAATCAAAAATTTATAAAATTCTGGAGGCTGAGCCAGAAGCCTATTCGGTGGCTGACTTAAAGGAAAAATACCATTGAAAAAGGGCGATATTGTACTCATCCCCTTTCCTTTCACCGACCTATCTGGTCAGAAAAATAGACCAGCGTTGGTTTTGGTTAGTTCAGAATACGATTTGACTGTTGCGTTCATTACCAGCCAACAGAAGTGGGCTGATGAATGCGACCTAACGGTGAATCCCTCTTCAACTAATGGACTCAAATCCATTTCTCTTATTCGCTTAAGTAAACTTTCCACTCTTGATAAGAGTCTTGCGCTTGGCAAACTGGGGTCGCTTGGCACCAGTGAGCTTAAAATTGTCGACCAGAATCTTCTGAAATTATTTCAACTCATTTGATTCTAAAAGTCTGTCATGAGTAATGGCGATGCAAAACTCATAAAAAAAATTGCCCACGATCTGGGCTTTTCATTCTGTGGCATTGCCAGGGCTGTATTTTTAGAAGACGAGGCTCCCAAGCTGGAAGAGTGGCTGAAGCGCGGCTACCAGGGCAAGATGTCATACCTGGAAAATCACTTCGACAAACGGTTAGACCCTACCCTATTGGTGCCAGGTGCCCAATCGGTGGTGAGTCTTATCTACAACTACTTTCCTGAAAAAGAATTGGAAGGCCAGTTAAAGGTGGCGCGTTATGCCTATGGCGAAGATTATCATTTCGTAATTAAAGAGAAGCTGAAGGAGTTTATCTGGCGCATTCAGGAGGCTGTGGGCGAGGTGAATGGCCGCGCGTTTGTAGACTCGGCACCGGTAATGGAAAGGGCCTGGGCGCAACGCAGTGGCTTAGGCTGGATTGGCAAAAATAGCTTGTTGCTCAACCGGCAAATGGGCAGCTACTTTTTTCTGGCCGAGCTGATTATTGATTTGAAATTGGAACCCGATGGCCCGGTAAAAGACTACTGCGGCACTTGCACGGCCTGCATGGATGCTTGCCCAACAGATGCCATTGGCGAGCCCTATGTGGTAGATGGCAGCAAATGCATTTCTTACTTCACCATCGAGTTGAAAGAAGAAATTCCTGCGGAAATGAAAGGCAAATTCGAAAACTGGATTTTTGGTTGCGACATTTGCCAGGAGGTTTGTCCGTGGAATCGCTTTGCGCAACCCCATACTGAAAAGCGTTTTCTGCCTCATCCCGATTTGCGCGAAATGTCTTCCAGCGACTGGCAGGAATTGACAGAAGAAGTTTTTCAAAAAATCTTTAAGAAATCGGCTGTGAAGCGAACCGGTTGGGAAGGGTTTCAGCGAAACATCCGGTTTGTTAAGGATGAGGATCGTCTGTAGTTAACGCCACTCTTGTTTTGGCTCGCGTAACGCATTTATCCAAAAAAAAGGTATGGCTAAAAAATGAACAAGCAGAAATGTTATAAACCACCGCCATTTTGCTTCAGAGGACACTTGAAGTTGAAATAACTTCACTATGTAAACCATATCCAGCCCTGATGTTAACACAACAGTTATCAACGCAAAATCGTCTGATTGTTTGGTGATTTGAAGAAAAGTATCATGGCCGCCACTATCGATAGTAAGAGTAGAAGGGTGATAACGGCCAGTTGGCCTTTTGATGTGCCGTACAGTTGTGTTTTGTTGGTCATCCTTTCAATAGGTAATTGGCTTCACTACCAGTCAAAGAAAAATCCCGCGGCTGCGGGATTTTTTAGTCATTTCAATTTAAATTTTCTTAATCAGCCTACTCGTACGAAGCAGCGATTCAAAATCGCCTCGTGTTGATTCCCAAAGTTAGCATAGCACCATGCTTTGAGCTCCTGCACCTCATCGCCAATCAACGACTTGATTGCCTTACGCAACTCTTTTTCGAAGATGCGCGCATCAAAACTCACGCGGGTGAGTATCGACTTGAAATAGTTCAACATTTTCTTCATTGAGAAATTTTGGAATTAACATTAAAAAATGAAGACGCCCGTCTGGCGTTGTAACCATGAAAATACAAAACCAGTTTAACTTCCCGAAGGAAATTTTACTTTTGTCACCGCAACTTGTTGCGCAAATAATTGCAATGCTTCATATCACTCATAAAACGGTATTTCTGGCTTTCTTAGTATGCCTTTCGTGGATTGCCAATGCCCAATCGAACCAAATTTCGGTACAACTGGGGCCCGATGAAATTGGCGAAAACCAGCCCTGGACCATCACCGTAACCATTCAGAACGAACGCCTGAAGAGTTACGGCAATTTTCCCGACATCGAGGGATTCCGCAAACGCGGCACTTCTACGCAATCGCAAACCAGCATGGTAAACGGGCAAATTAGCTCCTCGCAAGGGGTTATCATGACCTACTTCCCTACCAAGCAAGGCACGTTTACCATACCTTCTTTCAAGATGATGGTGAACGACCAGAGCATTTCGGTAACAGGGAAAAAAGTAAAAGTGGGACCACCCGTGCAACAACGCTCCACCGACCCCTTCCGCAGCCTTTTTGAACGCGACCCTGCGCAAGAATTTTTCGGGAGGAGCGAGCCAGAATTTGTTGACGTCAAAGAAGATGCTTTCCTGGCCTTCACCACCAATAAAGATGAAGTATATGTGGGTGAAGGTTTTACTACTACGCTATCATTTTTGGTAGCCGACAACAACCGGGCTCCCATGCAGTTTCATAACCTGGGCAAACAATTGGCAGATATTTTGAAAAAATTACGCCCCGCCAACTGCTGGGAAGAAAATTTCAACATAGAAAACATAGAGGGCGAAGCGGTAGACATCAACGGAAAGGGTTATACGCAATATAAAATATATCAGGCCACGTTTTTCCCCTTAAATAAACAAGAGGTAAAATTTCCGAGCGTAGGCCTGGAGATGATTAAGTTCAAAGTGGCCAAAAATCCTTCTTTCTTCGGGCAGAACCGGAAAGAAGATTTCAAAACGTTCTACTCGAAAGAGCGGACAATTAAAGTAAAGGAATTGCCACCCCATCCGTTGCGCGATGCCGTTGCCGTAGGCGACTACCGGCTGGAAGAAAGATTAAACAACACCCACCTCACCACCGGCCAAAGCGTAAGCTATGACTTTACCGTATATGGCGAAGGAAATATTTCATCCATTGCCAAACCTGCATTAAATAACGATCAGGCTTTCGACTTCTACGAACCCAACATGAAGCAACGCATCAATCGCGAAAACGGGCGTATTAATGGCTCCAAATCTTTCAGCTACTTTATGATTCCCAAAGAGCCTGGGCAATATGACTTAGGCAATTATTTCCAATGGGTATTTTTTAATCCTTACACCGAAAAGTACGACACGCTTCGCTCGCAACAAACCGTAGAAGTTACAGGCGAAAGTCAAAAAAACCTGGCTATTGAAAGCACCGACCCTGGCTCATTCTACGATCGGATAGAGACTGCTGACAACTCACTTCAGCAGCTTCAGTCATCTGGCTGGGTAACGTGGATTACTTCAGGCTTTGTGGTGCTCATGTTGGCGGCTTCTCTTTTCATCTTAATCAGGAAACCAGCCTAGAGAAAAATCCGGCTCTACATCATTTGGAAGTAACACCGGGAATCCTAAATTTTGGTTTCTATAACTAAGCAATGAGCAACACCTTCGGCACTCTTTTCAGAATTTCAACATTTGGCGAATCGCACGGCCCTGCTATTGGTGTGGTAATAGACGGTTGCCCGGCAGGCCTTGCTATCGATGAAAGCTTCATTCAGCAGGAACTCGATAGGAGGAAACCCGGCCAATCGAAAATAACAACCCAGCGCAAAGAAGATGATGCGTTTCAAATTCTTTCAGGCGTGTTCGAAGGAAAGGCAACTGGCACGCCCATAGCCATCGTAATCAACAACCAGGATCAGCGCAGCAAAGATTACAGTCACATAGAGAATACGTTCAGGCCATCGCATGCAGACTACACCTACGAGGCAAAGTATGGAGTGCGCGACCACCGTGGCGGGGGCAGAAGTTCGGCACGGGAGACTGCCGCACGCGTGGCTGCCGGTGCCATTGCCAAATTATTTTTGAAGTCGCAGGGTGTAGCCATTCAGGCATACGTATCGCAAGTGGGCACCATACAGGCACCACACTACTCCAAATTAGATCTCAGCAAAACAGAAAGCAATATCGTACGCTGCCCCGATGCGGCTACAGTCGAAAAGATGATTTCATTCATTGACCAGGTGCGGTTAGACCGCGATACCGTTGGTGGGGTTGTTACCTGCGTGATACAACATGTACCCGTTGGTTTGGGCGAACCTGTTTTCGATAAACTGCACGCTGAGTTAGGCAAAGCCATGCTTGGCATTAATGCGGTGAAAGGTTTTGAATATGGGAGTGGCTTTGCAGGCGTGCAACTAAGAGGCTCGGAACACAATGACACTTTCTATAAAGAGGGCGACCGCATCCGCACACGCACCAACCACTCTGGCGGTGTGCAGGGAGGCATCTCCAACGGTGAGGATATCTACTTCAACGTAGCTTTTAAACCGGTAGCTACCATTATGCAAGATCAACCTTCTGTTGATAAAGCAGGTAATGAAGCCACCGTTTCTGGCAAAGGCCGCCACGACCCCTGTGTGGTGCCACGCGCAGTACCTATTGTAGAGGCCATGGCTGCGCTGGTGCTGGCAGATTTTGTGCTGCGCAACCGTACCACGCGTATGTAAGCATGCCGCCTAACTTCACACCATTCAGAACTGTTTAAGGTAACTCACCTTAAAAATTCCATTCTGCTCCTGCACATTTCCCGTGGTGCCCTCAAAAGAGCGGTTATTAAAAACAACATATACGTAAGAGAGTGGTTTGTACTCCCACGCCAGGCGAATGTTATAGGCATTGAGTTTATTTTGCGTATTGTGTTGGTACAAACCGATTAGCTGCAGGCGCGGACTCCATGCCAACCTGAGTTCGGAGGTATACAGAATTACTTCGTGATCTGATTTTTCAGTATCCATTTCACTAAAATAATTTCTGTTTACACCCAACCGCATCGACACGTAAGGCCAGGGGGCAAGACCTACCCCCACATCGGTAGTGGCCAACTTGCGATCGAAATAATTTCCCCATTCTTGCTGTAAGGTTGCGGAAATTTTGCGCGAAGCATCCGTACCGGCAAAGAGCAACTGTCGTTGGTATTGATAAGTGCCGGGTTGAATGGTTATCCCCAACGGTTGAAATGGATTGAGTAAATTCTGATCGGTATTGCTCAGCGAATAGCCCATGTAAGCGCCAGATTGAAAATCGAGCCACAGAGGATACAATTTTACCTCGCGCTCTACCCACTGCCCGGTAGATGCTGTGTGATACCATTCGGCCGTAACACCAGGTTTGTATGCGCGTATCATCTTCTTCCATGGCACCCATGCACCACGCAGGTTGGTAAATACACCCGGTGTTGTGGCAATCACATCTTGACGAGAAACAAAACCCATCTCAGGTTGAAATTGTTTGGTAGCCCATGTTTGAGTCCACCAAGCTTGAACAGTGTTAGTAGTGTACAGATATTGTGCGTACCCACCCCAGCCGGCATCCTGAGCTGTTTGCGAACGCAGCATCATTCCCGTAATAGCATGTGCCTTTCCCAATCGGAAAAAACCATCTAAGCCCGCCACATGGTTGGTGTTAACACCTTGTTTTAAAGTTAAGAGTGTACCCAGGCGGTTTTGTTTTCCCACGTTTCTGGAATAGCGAGCCACACCAAAATGAGTGAGCGGTGTTTCGTCAGTGGCCCGCTGCCGCATAGTCATTACACCAAAGTTTTCCTTCAGCGACCGATGTACCCACCGCACACCGCCATCCAACGCCAAAGGATTACCGTTGCTTAATCCAATGGTGCGACTGAAGAAAGGCAAAAAAATCATGCGTCCACCCATGCTTTCATTGGGCATCAATCCCGAACCAAAAAGCGAGGCATTCTCAAGAAAAAAAGACCTCCGCTCCGGAAAAAATACCGAGAACCGGGAGATATTGTTTACACGCACATCGGCATCGGCTTGGGCAAAATCTGTGTTGGCCGTAAAGTCCAGAATATTGTTGGCGTTAACGGCCCACTTCACTTCTCCACCCAGTTTCACATCGTAAGAATTTCTTTGTGCATCTTTATTGTAAGCAACCAAAGCATAGGGATTTACCTGCACGTTGGCCGAAGGTGCAGGCAATTGAAGATCTACCAGTTTTGCCGCATACTCCATTCTGTTAAAACCAAAAGAACGTGGGTAGGGAGACCATCCAGAAATTTCGTTAGAATACCTGCGCAGCCGGAGAAAGTTAACACCCCACGTCTGCAGGTCTTCTACATTTTTCGGGTAGCGCAAAGTTTTCCACGGAATTTCAATTTCAGCTACCCAGGCTGAGTCGGTGCGGGTGGTCCGTACTTTCCACAGTCCATTCCAATCACCATCAAAAAATGTATCATCGAAAGAGAGGTAATCTTTCTGCGCCTCGTAGGGATTTACCGCGAAAGCAATGCTGTTGCGCTCATCATTGAAACCATCGAGACAGATGGCAAACGTGTCATGCGCGCGCCAGGAAAAATCGCGCTTTAAGTCGGGCGCACGCAAACCCTTAACGCCTTCTGGTTCATAACAAATCACTCCTACAACCAGGTATCGCGCGTTGTACAACAGCCTCACCTCTGTCTTTACTTCCGAAGCGAGGCCTTGCCCAGGTTCAATTTGTGTAAAGTCGGTAGCAAGTGGTGCGTCCCGCCATTCATTTTCTGTTAACGCACCATCAATAACTATGTCGCCTTCGATGGCTTGCGCTTTGAGTTGTTTCCTCTCGCCAGGGGCAAAGAGCTCCTGCGCGGCCGACATCATTGAAAAATGGAAAAGCAGAAAGAAAACTATGATAGATCGCATGACTTTTTTTCTTGCAAAGAGAATGGCACAGCACGGGTTACTCAACCCGAAACTTGCTGAAATGAAATGCTTAGTTAAAACTGGTACGCCCGAACAATGCGGTCGTTTCCTGGAAAGTGGGCGGGCGCCACTTCTGTGAGGTGTGCCTGGACGCAAAGCCATTTTCCGTTCTCCTTGATATAGGTATCGGTGTAGATAGACATACCAGTATACTCCGTTCCGTTTCTGCGTACGATGTATTTATTAATAGCCCTTACCAAGGCCATATTCCCGAAAACACTGATCTCTTCATTGCGATAGTCCCAATACACATAACCGTCAAAACCATGCGCCCAGGCATTGAGGTAAGTTCTTCTATCGATTACTCTTCCGTTGCTTGAAATGCACACGAAATCGCGGTGAAGTATTTTTTGATGTGAGGCGGTATCGTTGGTAACGAAATTGTGAATGAAGGTGGCATTGAGTTTTTTCAACTCTTCCAGATCGGATTGTGCCCAAATGTGACAGATCGATAGTAATGTGAGGGATGCTGTGAGAATAAGTTTTGCCATGTGTTAATAAGTTTGCCAGGCAAAATTAAGCCGCGTTCAATCGCAGCTCCTTCAAATTCTTGCTAATTGATTTGCCTTCGGTGCAGAGAGGGAACCACGCCAAAGTGCTGGCGGTAGGCAGTAGCAAAATGTTCGGCACTGGCATAGCCGCATTGAAAAGCAACGGCAGCAATACCAGCATCGGTAGATCCCAAAAGCACATGTGCATGACTTAGCCGAATGTGACTGAGGTATTGGTAGGGAGTTACTTGCATGATTGACTTGAATATGCGTGCGAAGTGAAAAATGCTTACACAACAGTGGTCGGCCAGGGTCTGCAAGCTGATGTTTTCGTTAAAGTGGGTAAGCATGTATTCCTTAGCTCTTTCTACCGTGGCCAAGTGGTAGCGCTTTAAACCCGGAGCAACGGGTGTTGGAGCCTGATTGGTTAGCGTGTGCATGATCGTTTCCAGCAATCGCAGCACCCATTCATCTGTTTGCAACCTATCGGTCTGGCCGTGCACTTTTTGATTAATGATACGATGATGGAGGTAATCGATCTCTGGTGTGCAATGAAGTAAGAGCGATTGCACCTCGCGGTTATTAAAAAACCATGTGGCAGCAGGAAATGAATCTTCCGTTGATTTTACAAAAGAATCGGCCAGGTAGAAAACGGAGCAAATATCGGGTTGATTGGCAATATGGTGGGTGTAATGGGTAAAGCCTGGTTTTGATATTAGCACGCGGCCCACGTGTACCTCCAGGTTTCTGCGAAACACGCGGTATTCAAAATAGCCGGAGCGAACAAAACAAAGATTGAACGACCGCGTATATTCTTCTGCGGAAGTATGGCACTCCACACAATTACACCTGTAATCCGTTATGCGGTAGAAGTCGGATTGATGGAGTACGTGTAGTTCCGCAGGTTTCATATTTCAAAACTAACCAACAGCACAGTGAACAAAAAAGTGTCCTTCTACTTTAGCAAGATTTTGAAGGTGGGTTGAATTACCAGCCGGTTAACTTTAACTTTCAACAACAAATTCTTTGTGTATGATTGCACCCTACCTACAACATTTCGAAGCCATTTTCGATGGCGAGCCCTGGTTTGGCGATAGCTTTAACGAAAAGCTGAAAGACCTGACAGAGGCAGAAGCCTTTACACGCCCCGCAGACAACATTCATAGCATAGCCGAACTCCTGAGCCACTGCATCTATTGGCGGCTGCCACTTATTAAAAAACTGGAAGGCGATCATCAATACAAGGGATCGATGAAAAGTGAGGAGAACTGGCTTCCTCTCGAGAAGTTGAAAGCAAAAGGCTGGAAAAAGTTGTTGAAAGAATGGAACGAAAGCCAGCGGCACCTCATTGCCTTGCTTCAAAAAACGCCCGATACATTTTTGAAGGAGCCATTTCGCGATGGACACACGAACACACATCTAATAGACGGCATTTTGCAGCACGATATTTACCACCTCGGCCAGATTGGGCTCGTAAGAAAATGGATCGGTAAATAATACCATGGAATTCAAAGAACTTGAACCCGCTTCCTGGCATTACTTTGAACAGTTGATGGGCGACAAGGGTGGCTGTGGTGGCTGTTGGTGTATGTTTTACCGTCTTCCGGCAGAAGTATTCAAGGAACAGAAGTATGAGGGCAACAAAGAAGCCATGCATGCTTTGGTGAAGCAACGTAAGCCCATAGGTCTGTTGGCACTTGTTGAAGGCGAGCCCATTGGATAGTCGTAAGTCCGCGCGAAACAAACCCATTAGGCAGAACGCAAAGGTATATCCAACTCGAACCTCAACCCATTGTCAGACACATAACGGGAGGTACCCTTCAACTGCTGCGTAAACAGCTTGATCAGGGTTGTGCCAAGCCCGCTGCTTTGAGCTATGGAGTTACCATCAAATCCAACGCCATTGTCCTGATAACGCAGCTTCGCCAGACCATTGACAACTGAAATTGAAATTGAAATTATTCCGCGCTCTGTGGAATGGAAGCCATGCTTTATAGAGTTAGTGATTAGTTCATTGATGATGACACCCATCGGGAAAATAACCTTTTCCTCAACCTCAATCTCCTCGATTTGCATATTCAGGGTAATATTCTTAGCGGAAAGGGACACAATGGAATACGCCAGCTTTTCAATGTACTTTTTAAGAGAAAGGTGCTTATAGTCTGTAGACGTTAAAAGATTTTCATACACCGATTTGATCGATTCAACCAGCCCCATGGATTGATTAATGACTTGCAGCCCTTGTTCGCTGGTAATCATTTTCGACTGTATTTTAAGAATACTCAGGAGGCTGCTAAAATTATTTTTGATTCGATGGTGAACTTCCTTTATCAATATTTCTTTCTTTGTCAACTCCTGCATGAGCTCTTCTTCAATACGTATACGCTCAGCCACCATCCAAAACCTGTCGGCAATTTCTTTCGCCAATTCTATTTCTTTTTGGCGCCATTTTCTTGCCGTTTTTTGCGTAATGCAGAGTATGCCTACAGGTTGCCCCTTTTTAATAACGGGCACATCAATAAATGAAATAATCTCCAAGCTGGCACACAATTTTTGCAGGGGCTCATCCAATAGGTGAGTAGAATGAACATCTTCGACCACAAATGGTTTCTCGCCATCCACAACAGATTTGAAAATAGGGAAGGCGCTCAAGGGATAGGTCCCTGCCACGGACGATAAAGAGCCTCGTGTCGAATCTCTTCGAATAACTGCATCCTGTCCAATCAGTTCGCAATAGTAGCATCTGTCTGCATTAAAATAATTCAGGCAAAGCTCGGCTATTTGCTGCGTGTCTTCCGGATTAGCAACCGGCCCTAACACATTATTAATTTGAAATAGAAACGAAAAGGCTCTCAGGCTTTCATTTTCGTTTTCCGCGTTAACTAAACTTAATTCCAACTTTCTGTTGGCATCCCTCTCTTTCTGTTTGGCTTCGAAAAGCCGAAATGCCATTTTGATGGATACATCCAATACGGTTATTCCGCTGTCTTTCACCACATAACCATATGAGGTAACCTCTTCCGTTTTTGTTACCGTGTCAGCGTCAGTGTGGTTAGAAAGAAATAGGATGGGCATCTCCCTTCTCTCCAGGATCAACTTAGCGGCCGAAATTCCATCCATCGTATCACCGAGGTTGATGTCCATGAGAATGAGATCGATCGGTTCATTATTGTTGACGACAACATCAAAGGCTTCCTGGCCATCAGCAACATGGGTAACGAGATATCCGCGTTGTTCCAGTTCATACTTTTCAACCACCGCCAGCGCAAATACATCCTCAACCAACAAGAGTTTTTTATTTCCATACGGATTCATAAAGGAAGGAATATGCAGTTGGTCGAGGAGTCCGAAATCAATGTAACTTCATTAAATGTATGGTTTTTGATCAAGATATTAGGTTGGGGGTGAAAAATTATTAGAACGCGCTTGAAGCCAGCTTGGTTATTAATAGCGACACGAAATCAACCCTCAATTCGAGCTCGACCGGGTATTGCTTTAAAGTTCCTATCAATCAATGACATTATCAAATTGAGGGTGGCGTGTGATTGCGTTACGATGTCTTGTTCTTTTTAAAGCGAAGTACAAAAAGGTAATAGTACGCTCACTTAGATCTTGTTCGATCTGCTCTTAATTTGTAATTCTACATGAGGTATTTTAGCCAACATTGCTTAGCCGAGAGGTCAAGCTTCAAATGGCACCGTCCGCTTGTGAACAAAAAGGAAACACTTTCGCACAAGGCCAAATTCACAATCGTTGAAATCTGCGTTAATTGATACTGGATCGAAGTTTGGCATAGTGGAGCAAGCCTTCAACCGAATCTTATGCTAAAAAACATTATCATCACCTCGCTGCGGAATTTCTTCCGCAATAAAAGCTTCTCACTCATTAACCTTATCGGTCTTTCGGTGAGCATGTCGTTGGGTATGCTCATTATCATGATTATTCAAGACCAGTTATCATTTGATAATTTTCACAACGATGCGCATCGGGTTTATAGAATTAATACGCACTTACTGCACCCCGATTGGGGCACTATTGATTTTGCATCAACTCCATTACCCGTAGGCCAGGTCTTAAAAGAAGAGCATTCATTTGCTGAAAATACAGTTCGCATAAACCGCGAATTATATGGAGATGTGTTTTATAAAAATGGTACGGTTCCACTGCAAGGCTTGTTTGTTGATCCCTCTTTTCTCGAGGTATTCAACTTTCCGCTGCAACAAGGAAATGCCTCATCAGCATTGCATGCACCCAATAGTTTGGTGCTCACGCAACAAAGTGCAGAAAAAATATTTGGCCCGGCAGACCCAATTGGGCAAACACTTACCATAGGAAAGCTTGGAAGTTTTACAGTTACCGGTGTGCTTCAAGAAATGCCCGGTAAGACCCATTTTGATTTTGAAGCATTAAGCTCCCTTAGTACACTTCAGGCACTGGAGCAAAGCGAAGCAATAAACACAACGGTGGATAATTGGAGCGCCTATTACAATAATTATGTCTACATCAAATTGAGAGAAGGCCATGATGTAAACGAAGTTGATCAGGCACTTTCGGAAATCAATAAAAAGTATGGTGTCGGCTTGAAGTCTGACGGGAAGGAAATATCCTACTCATTTTCTGTTCAACCCTTACGTAAAATAACACCGGGCCCTGAGCTATCGGGGCAATTGGGTCGCGGGCTGCCCGCATTCTTTTTAATCTTCCTTAGTGTGTTGGGTGGAGTTGTCTTGCTGATGTCCATTTTTAATTTCACCAATCTTACCATTGCGAAATCATTATCCCGTGCACGGGAGATTGGAGTTCGTAAAGTGGTTGGCGCTAACCGCTACCAGGTATTCTTTCAATTTGTTGGAGAGGCGGTCGTGTTTTCAATGATTGCCCTGCTATTCTCGTATATCATCTTGCAATTTTTGAAGACCGGATTTTTGGAATTATCACTGCGCGAGGACTTCTTCATTTCATTGCAAGAAGATGTTTCGCTTTATGCCGTGTTCATGTTGTTTGCCATCATCGTGGGTATACTGGCGGGCGTTTTGCCGGCTACTTATTTTTCTGCGTTCAAACCATCTAACGTGTTGAAGAACGCGCAGAACGCAAAAGTGTATTCCAAACTTACCTTCCGAAAAATGCTGATGGTCATTCAGTTTACGCTCACGGTTATTTTTGTAATTGTGGTGGCGGTAGTGTATCAGCAAATAGACTTTATGGTTTCTTCTGATTATGGAATTCAACAAAAGAATAACCTCAACCTGAGTTTGAAAGGTGTGCCCTATGAAAAGATTGCGAGCGAAATCAGAACAATTCCCGGTGTGATTCGGGTGGGTGGCGTATCTCACAAATTGGGAACTTTTGCCGATGGTTCCGATGATTACAAACGAAACAAAGAAGATAAGACATTAGTCGTTCGCCATTTTATGGTGGATGATCCCTATATCGACAACCTGTCGCTTACCTTTTTAGCGGGACGGAATTTTCGCGAAGAAGAGCAAACCGGCAGGGAGCGTGAAATTATTTTAAATGAAACCGCCACAGCACAACTTGGCTTTGAACAACCGCTTGATGCTATTGGAGAAACCCTCTATGCGGGCGATACACTTTTGCTCAGAGTAATTGGTGTGGTGAAAGATTTTCATTTCCGACCCATGAATAATAAAATCGGGCCTATGGCATTTCGGTATAACACCCGTGCCATCCATTACCTGAGTGCCCATATTGAACCTTCTCAGAAGGAGGCTGTCGTTCAATCTATGCATGCGATCTGGAAAAAATTTGATGCTGTTCACCCCATGGAGTATGCCATGATGGAAGAGGAGATTGATGATGCCTACCGGCAGTCGGGCATGAGCGATGTGCTGGTGATACTGGGATACATCACGTTCCTGGTTATTTCACTTTCATGTTTAGGTATGTTAGGTATGGCCATGTATGCGGCACAGGTTCGTGTGAAGGAAGTAGGCATTCGTAAGGTGATGGGTGCAACCGTAATGGATGTGGTGCTGCTGCTCAGTAAATCGTTCATGGCATTGATTGGTGTCGCCATGCTTATTGGAGTGCCTGTTAGCTACTTTGCAGGGAATGCATTTCTGGAAGGCTTTGCCTACAAAATTCAAATCACGCCTGCATTATTGATCACTGCCATCGCCCTGATAGCCGGTTTGGGGTTATTGATTGTTTGGTCGCAGACCATTCGGGTGGCAAGTTCCAACCCCACAAAGTGGCTTAGAAATGAATAAAAAGCCTCATTCAAAACTTTTTTCATAAAAAACTGCAATTACGAGTGAAATAGTGTAACCATATTTACTGCAATTACGAATAATATAGCAGTGACTTAATGATATGAAGTCTGATTATGCGATCAATGCTCTCCTCGTTTATGCCCACATCGTAACGGGCACAGTCGGGTTGCTCTCTGGCGTTGCCGCTATGGCGTTGCGTAAGGGATCGGGTTGGCACATCAAGGTTGGCAACGCATATTTCTTTTCGATGTTGATCATGTCGGTCATCGGTGCGTACGGTGCGTACTTCGTTCCGGAGATGATCTCCGTAATTGTTGGGGCGCTTACATGCTACCTGGTAATAACGGCATGGCTAACCGTTAGAAGAAACGAAAGTAAAATGAAAGGGCCATTAGTTGCTTCGTCTATGATGGCCTTCTTGATAGCTGCATCCGGTTATTACTTTGGGTACGAGGCTTTGATGAGTGAAGGCGGTACTAAGGACGGATTTCTCTATGGGTTTTATTTCTTCTTTGGTTCAGTAGCGTTGATGGCAGGCCTGATGGACATCCGAGTCATTTTGCGTGCTGGTATTGATGGCAAACAACGGTTGCTGCGCCACTTGTGGAGAATGTGCTTTTCTCTTCTCATCGCCACGGCATCATTATTTCTAGGGCAACCTCAGGTATTTCCAGCACCCATTCGCAAACCTGAATTATTAATGATTCCGGTAGTACTTGTATTGGTTAGTCTGATATTCTGGCTTGCAAAAGTGTTGACATCTAGAAGATTTGCCAGCGCTCAAAGTTTCTGAAAGGCATTGAAAATTAAATTACGATATATCTAAAAAACGATACGTTCGATGAAAAAAACAAAGCTTGGTGAATTTGAAGAACTGGTGCTCCTTACCGTTGCCGCACTTCAACAAGAAGCGTACGGAGTTGAAATCAAGCGCGAGCTGGAATCGAGACTAAAGGAAAAACTCAGCGTGGGCTCCATTCAATCCGCCCTCAAGCGAATGGAAGAGAAAGGTTTTCTCACCTCGCAGTTCGGAGAAGCTACCGCGAAACGTGGCGGCAAGCGCAAGCGCATTTATGCCACTACTTCGCATGGACGTAAAGTACTCGAAGAAATGAAAGACATACGCAGTCAACTGTGGAAGGCAATACCCAAACTGACGTTTGAGCTGAAGGCAATATGA
>CAZRQK010000051.1:0-32250 GCA_964602295.1 uncultured Ohtaekwangia sp. | reverse complement strand
CATCGGGCCATTGCCGAGTATTTTGGTGCCGATGCCAACGCCAACTTATTCAACACAAAAATAAAAGGTGCAGAGGTTTACCGTTCGGATGATGGGGGCGCCACCTGGCAACGTACCCATTCCTTCAACATAGATGGCGTTTATTACTCTTACGGCTACTACTTTGGCGAATTGCGCGTATCGCCTGCCAACACTGAAGATGTGTTTATATATGGTGTGCCCATGCTAAAGTCGGCCGATGGAGGGAAAACCTGGACGGAGATAGACACCCTGGGCACCATGCACAGCGATCATCACGCACTGTGGATCAACCCCAAAGATGCACAGCACATGCTGATGGGCAACGATGGGGGTTTGTATCAAACTTACGATCAGGGCGACACCTGGCTGCATATCAACAACATGCCGGTGGGGCAATTCTATACCGTAAACGTAGACATGGAAACGCCTTACAATGTGTACGGTGGTCTGCAAGATAATGGCGTGTTGCGTGGTTCATCGAAATCGGTACCGAACCGAAGCAAACATTGGGAAGAAATTTTTGGAGGCGATGGCATGTACGTAGCGCCCGATCCGCGTAACAGCAAATTGGTCTACACAGGGTTTCAGTTTGGCAATTATTTTAAGCTGGAACTTGATAAGCAAAAGACCACCCGCATTACACCCAGCCATGACATAGGCCTGCAGCCCAACCGTTGGAACTGGCGCACGCCCTTGATACTCAGCAAACACAATGCGGATGTGGTCTACATCGCTTCGCAGCGGGTATACCGCAGTATGAACAAAGCTGAACAATGGGAAGCCATTAGCGATGATTTGACCAAAAACAAAACGCAAGGCAATGTGCCTTTTTCTACCATCAGTACTTTGGCAGAGTCTCCATTAAAGTTTGGGTTGCTCTACGTGGGCACAGACGATGGCAACGTTTGGGTAAGTAAAAACGGAGGTGGAAGTTGGGAATCCATTTTAACAGGTTTGCCCGCCAACTTGTGGGTAAGCAGTGTGTCGGCTTCGGCACATGAAGAGGGCACTGTGTTTGTTTCGTTGAATGGTTACCGCGAAGACGATTTTAAAACTTATGTTTTCGCCAGCCGCGACTTTGGAAAGACATGGACCAACCTAAAAAGTAACTTGCCCGAGTCTGTGGCCAACGTGATCATCCAGGATCCGGTAAATGCAGATTTGCTTTATTGTGGGTTAGACAATGGCACGTACGTAAGTCTGGATTTTGGTAAGTCATGGCATTTGTTCAATCAAATGCTGAATGTGGCCAGCTACGACATGTTGGTGCACCCCCGCGACAACGAGTTAGTGGTAGGCACGCATGGCAGAAGTGTGATAGTGGCCGATGTAAAGCCGCTGCAAGCCCTGAAAGAAGGAGGCGCATCAAAGGCGGTAGTTGCTTTTGCGCCTGAAAACATTCGCCACAGCGAGCGTTGGGGGCAGAAACAATTTGAGTGGTCGAAGGCGAATGAGCCAGGCGCCAGCTTTTTCTATTATGTGGGCAAGCAGGCACCTGCTGTGAGAGTGGAGATATTCGATGAAAAAAATGTACTGATGAGAACACTAACGGCAAGTGGAGAGATGGGCTTTCATACACTTGCGTGGGATGTGAAAGTGAATGAAGTGGCAGCACCTGCCAAAAAGGGAGCCAAACCCACTTCGGAAAGCACATTGAAGTATGCGGCAAAAGGAAAATACAAAGTGAAGTTTTCGAATGGAGCCGAAAGCAGTGAAGTTACCGTGGAAATCAAGTAATTTCTTCAAGATAGCCTTTTGAGAAAAAGCCGGTTAAGCACCAGCTTTTTCCTTTTAAATGCGTGGGATACACTTCGTCACCAACCTGCTCCTTTCAGCAAAATCACCCAAATTGAGATGGTCGCGATGGGCCTTATATTCGTTCACTACCTATCTACATAAACCAAACCCTTATGGAAAAGCAGCACAATATTTCTCGTCATCACTTCCTGCAGCGTTCATTGGCTGGCGTAAGTGGCCTTCTTTTGGTTTCTCCTTTTACATCGGGTCAGAATCAACAAAAGGAAAAACCCGATCCATTAAAGCCGGAATTGGTAAGAGAATTTGTCGGTGTTTCGCACGCTAAAATTGACCGGGTAAAAGAAATGCTTGAAAATGAACCGCGGCTAATTCATTGTTCTACCGATTGGGGAGGTGGAGATTTTGAATCGGGCATAGAGGCAGCCGGCCATGTTGGTAACAAAGAAATTGCCGCTTATCTGCTAAGCAAAGGCGCGCGTTATAACATTTACCTGGCTTGTATGCTGGGCCACCTGGAAACGGTTAAGAATGTACTTACTTTCAATCCAGGCTTACTAAATTCTATGGGGGCTCATGGTTTTACCATGTTGCACCATGCCAACAAAGGCGGAGAAGAAGCAAAGCCTGTGGTCGAGTATCTGCAATCCTTAGGCGCTAAGGATCCGCGCATCTTTTTTTATACCGAAGCTTAGTTTGAAGTGAATGTTTGGATGTAGTTGTCGGCAAAACTTTTAAGATGGGGGAAGAAGGTCAGAAACTCATGCTCAAAAAAATCATAGTGCTCGCGTAAGTCTGCAGTGGCTTCGTCCATTTTCGATTCGTAAGGCGTTCTGCGCGCCATGCCGCTGAGTGCCCGGTGCACACCTTCCACCCGCGCATAGTTCACCAACCAGTTTCCTTTAATCATATACGGCAACATCCAGTTTACTTCTTGTGGCAGCACAGGTTCGTGCTGTTGCAGCAGGTGGTAAGATCGGTCAGCGAAATCAGGGAGCATTTCTTCGTGAAATTGGTGCCAGTTGCGGGCCAGGAAATGATCATAAAACATATCTACAATCACACCCGAGTAATGCCGGTACTTCGGGCGAAGCCGGTTTTTACTTTGCTGCACCAGGGCATGATTGTCGGTAAACTCATCGATGGCGCGGTGCAAGGCAATGCCACGGGCAATGCCTGCTTCGAAACGCGTTACTGCCTGTCGGCCCTTCACAAAATCGCCAATGAAGTTGCCCACCATCACTTTCGGATCGTTGCCAGACAGGTACAAATGTGCCAGAAAGTTCATCGGAGTGCTATGAATGTAAGGTAATCGAAATACTTTTTATTTTTATTCAGCGGGAATTTTTCATTTTTGTTAAAACGCTTCACCCATGCCCGATCTTTCTCAAATGAAATTGCTCATCAACCTGGCACAGATTGATGGCACCGTAGCGGAACGCGAACGGAATTATGTCATTAACATCGGCAGGGCCAACGGCATCTATCCCGATCAGGTAGAACCACTTTTCGACCAGCGTCACGAATTAATTGTGCCGAACAACCTAACGGACGACCAGAAGTTTGAATACATCTTCAGCCTGGTGCAACTGATGAAGATTGACGAACGCATGTACAAAGAGGAAATACTTTTCTGTTCCAAAATCGCCTCGCGCCTCGGTTACGACCAGGAGGTAATGTTCGATATGATGTTGCATGTGCGTGCCGTAATGGCATCCAACGAAAAAGAAGACTTGAAGCAATTAACTGCCAAATTTCTAAAACGAGGTTGATCGTTCACCGATTTTAGGTTAACATTAACGCACTAACCTGAAATCCCATGAAACGTTTCGCACTGCTGCTTTTACTTGCATTTACTGCCCTAACAGGCTATACTCAAAAAACATTCATTCACTGCGGCACCCTGATTGACGGGCGCAACAAAGAGTTGCAGTCGCAGGTAACCATTGTAGTGGAAGCAAATAAGATTGTCTCCATCGACAAGGGTTTTACCAAACCCGGCAAAGACGACAAGCTGATTGACCTGAGCAAAAAAACAGTAATGCCTGGGTTAATAGATATGCACGTGCATATAGAAAGCGAAACGAGCAAAGATGCATTGGTGAAACGCTATACACAGAACGAAGCAGATGTGGCATTTCAGTCTACCATTTATGCACGCAAAAACCTGATGGCCGGCTTCACTACCGTGCGCGATTGTGGCGGCTCGGGAGTAAACATTTCGCTGCGCAACGCCATTAACCAGGGCACCATTGTAGGGCCACGCATTTTTACCGCTGGCAAAGGCGTAGCCAGTACAGGTGGACATGGCGATCCCACCAATGGCGCACGCAAAGACCTGATGGGCGATCCCGGCCCGAAGGAAGGAGTTATCAACGGCCCGGAGGATGCTTACAAGGCAGTGCGCCAGCGCTACAAAGACGGAGCCGACTTCATCAAGATCACAGCAACGGGTGGGGTTTTAAGCGTGGCCAAAGATGGCAGCGGCCCGCAGTTTACACAAGAAGAAGTGAATGCCATTGTTGCGGCAGCCAAAGATTATGGATTCCACACCGCAGCACATGCACATGGAGCCGAAGGCATGAAACGCGCAGTGTTGGCTGGTATTACTACCATTGAACACGGCACCTTGATGAGTGAAGAGGTGATGGATTTGATGAAGCAAAAAGGCACTTACCACGTGCCCACTATTATTGCAGGGCGATCGGCAGCCGAGTACGCGAAGATTCCCGGTTACTACCACCCGCTGGTTGTACCCAAAGCCATTGAGATAGGATCGAAGATTCAGGAAAATTTTGCCAAAGCCTACAAGCGTGGAGTGAAGATTGCCTTTGGTACCGATGCCGGTGTGTTTCCACACGGTGAAAACGCCCGCGAGTTTGGCTACATGGTAGAGGGTGGCATGCCTGCCATTGACGCCTTGCTGGCGGCCATGCAGGTAAATGCGGATATTTTGGGTATGGGCGATAAGATAGGATCCTTAGAAAAAGGCAAACTGGCAGATATTGTGGCGGTAAACGAAGAACCCACCAAAAACATTAAAACCATGGAGAAGGTGACTTTCGTGATGAAGGACGGAGTGGTTTATAAGAGCGAGTAGTATGTGGAGAAAGCTTTTTACCAGCAGACCCGTGTCGGTAGATGTAGGTCTGCTCATTTTTAGAGCGGTGGTTGGTTTGATGATGGTAGCGTACCACGGCTGGCCCAAGCTGGCCAACTTTACCGATCGCATGAATCGCTTTTCCGACCCGCTGGGCATTGGCAGCACCCTTTCATTGTCGGGCGCGGTACTGGCCGAGTTCTTTTGTTCCATTTTGTTGGCTTTAGGGCTGTTTACCAGGGCAGCACTGGTACCCCTTATTTTCACTTTCGTGATGATCTGTTTCGTGGTACATGGCGATGATCCCATCAAAGAGAAGGAGAATGCCGTTCTGTTCTTGCTTAGTTATGTGGTGTTGTTCTTCACCGGGGCCGGTCGCTATTCGGTTGATGGTTTGAGGAGCTGATTCGGGACCAGGATGGTGAATTTTAATTCGGGGGCAGTACCCGCCTCAGAGCCCTCTTTTTCATACCTTTGCGGCCTGAAAATCTCAGGATTGACTGACGGGCATGGAAAACATACGCAACTTCTGCATCATCGCACACATCGACCACGGTAAAAGCACCCTGGCAGACCGCCTTTTGGAGTTTACCGGTACGCTCAACGAGCGCCAGATGCAGGCGCAGGTACTCGATAACATGGATCTGGAACGTGAAAAGGGCATTACCATCAAGGCCCACGCCATCCAGATGAACTACAAACTCGATGGGAAGGAATACATTCTGAACCTGATCGACACGCCTGGCCACGTGGATTTTTCTTACGAAGTGTCGCGTTCCATTGCGGCCTGCGAAGGAGCCCTGCTGATTGTTGATGCGAGCCAGGGTATTGAAGCACAGACAATTTCCAACCTCTACCTGGCGCTGGAGCATAATCTGGAGATTATTCCGGTAATGAATAAGATTGACCTGCCACATGCTATGCCCGAAGAAGTAACGGACGAAATCGTGGATTTGGTGGGCTGCAAACGCGAAGATGTAATCCGCGCCAGCGCCAAAGAAGGCATCGGCATCGAAGATATTTTGAAAGCCGTGGTGAGTCGTATTCCAGCGCCCAAAGGAGATACCAAGAAACCGTTACAGGCTATGATCTTCGATTCGGTATTCAACTCGTTTCGCGGTATCGAAGTGTACTTCCGTGTTTTTAACGGCAGCATCAAGAAAGGCGATAAAGTAATGTTTGTGAGCACCGGCAAAGAATATGGTGCCGATGAGATTGGCGTTTTGAAGTTGGACAAACAACCGCGCAACGAAATCAGTGCCGGTAATGTGGGCTATTTGATCTCCGGCATTAAAGTGGCCAGCGAAGTACACGTGGGAGATACCATTACGCACACCGACAATCCAGGTGAGGCCATTAAAGGTTTCGAGAATGTGAAGCCGATGGTATTTGCCGGTATTTACCCGGTAGAAACCAGCGAGTTTGAAGAGTTGCGTGCATCGATGGAGAAGTTGCAGCTCAACGATGCCTCATTGGTGTGGGAGCCTGAAACATCGGCTGCCCTGGGCTTTGGTTTCCGTTGCGGCTTTTTGGGAATGTTGCACCTGGAAATTATTCAGGAACGCCTCGAACGCGAGTTCGACATGACGGTGATTACCACGGTGCCCTCTGTACAGTTCAAAGCTTATCTTACTGATGGAACGGTAAAAGACATTAACGCGCCCAGCGAGATGCCCGATCCTACTAAGACCGATCACATCGAAGAGCCTTACATCCGTGCACAGATTATTTCAAAGTCGGAGTACATAGGGCCGATCATTAGTTTGTGCATGGACAAGCGCGGAACCATCATCAACCAAAATTACCTCACTACCGACAGGGTGGAGCTTACGTTCGAAATGCCACTGGCCGAAATTGTGTTCGACTTCTTCGATAAATTAAAAACCATTTCGCGCGGGTATGCATCGCTGGATTACCATTTGATTGGCTTCCGCGAAAGCGACATGGTGAAGTTGGATGTGATGTTGAATGGTGAAAAAGTAGATGCACTTTCTGCCATTGTGCACCGCGGCAAATCGCACGAGTGGGGCCGCAAGCTGTGCGAAAAATTGAAAGAGCTGATACCACGCCATATGTTCGAAGTGGCCATACAAGCCGCAATCGGTCAAAAGATTGTGGCGCGCGAAACATTGAGTGCCATTCGTAAAAACGTGTTGGCTAAGTGTTACGGTGGTGACATATCGCGTAAGCGCAAGTTGTTGGAGAAACAGAAGAAGGGAAAGAAACGCATGCGCCAGATCGGAACAGTAGAAGTGCCGCAGGAGGCCTTCATGGCTGTTTTGAAAATTGATTAACCGGTTTTTGGTGAATAAAGAAACTGTAAGAAGAGCCGTCTCTCATTGGATCGAGTCTTCTGACAAAGATTATAAAACCATGAATAATCTTTTCCGATCTAAGGATTACGCATGGTGTTTATTTATTGGTCATCTGGTAGTCGAAAAATTACTAAAGGCGTTGTTTATGAAGCAACATTCAAAACACGCACCCTTTACACATAATTTGCTTAAGTTAGCTGAGGGAACGAAGACTGAGTGGTCTGAAGATCAAAAGGTACTATTTGATCTGATTACAACTTTTAACATAAGTGCCCGATATGATTCCGAAAAGCAAGAGTTTCAGGAAAAAATGCACAAAGTCATTTACAGAACAGCAGTTGCTTGAGATCAAAAAGGTAAGGAAATGGATCAAAAAAAAGCTAAACTGATAGCAAGGTCTTTCGTTCAACGTTTAGGCGAGAGATATCCTGTAAAAAAGGCCTTTTTGTTCGGCTCTTTTGCCAAGGGTACTTATCACTCTGACAGTGACATTGATATTGCGGTTGTTTTGGGTGGTAATTTCGATTTGTTTGACACAAGGTTGACTTTGATGAGGGTACGGAGAGAATTTGATGCGAGAATAGAGCCACATCCTATTTCAGAAAAGGAATTTAACAAGGACAATCCCTTAGCTGCAGAAATTTTACATTACGGAGTTCCAATTGCGTTAAAATGACTGATACCGCACCTTACACCCTCATCGATGGTCGCAAAGTAGCTGCCGACATCAAAAAAGAAATTGCGCAGCGTGTAGCGGAGTTAAAGAAGCAGGATAGAAAATTGCCTCACCTGGCCATTATCCTGGTGGGCGATGACGGTGCCAGCACTACCTATGTAGATGGTAAAGTAAAGGCTTGCAAAGAGGTGGGGTTCCATTATTCGCTGCTCCGCTTTGCTGAAACTATTTCTGAAGCACGCCTTCTGAAACACATAGACCAGGTAAACCACGATGAAGACGTGGACGGTTTCATTGTGCAGTTGCCACTGCCTCCCCACATTTCCGTTGACAAGATTACTGAAAAGATTAGGGCCGACAAAGATGTCGATGGATTTACCAACCAGAATTTCGGAAGCATTACATCAAACCATCCGTTGTTGATGCCCGCCACACCGTTTGGTGTAATGGAATTGCTGCGCAGGTACAACATCGAAACCAAAGGAAAACATTGTGTGGTGGTGGGTGCCAGCCGTTTGGTGGGTGCACCACTTAGTATGATGCTGACCGAATATGGTAAAGCAACGGTAACGATTTGTCATAAGTACACACAGGACCTTCCCAGCCACACCCGCATGGCCGATATCCTGATGGTGGCCGTTGGCAAGCCGGGCTTGATTACAGCCGACATGGTGAAGGATGGAGCAGTGGTTATTGACATTGGCACAACCCGTGTGCCCGATGCCACCAAAGCCAGTGGGTTTAGTCTAAAGGGAGATGTAGACTTTAAGAATGTGGCACCCAAGGCATCGTTCATTACGCCTGTTCCTGGAGGAGTAGGCCCGATGACGATTGCCTCTTTGTTGCTCAACACGTTGAAGGCCGCTGAAGCGCGCATGGACGCATAGAAAATACAATGCCACCTGTTGCCACACACCATTCCGTGGAAGCCCTTCCGTTGATGGAGGATTTTTATACCATCCAGGGTGAAGGCGCATTTCAGGGGAGCGCGGCCTATTTTATCCGTCTGGGTGGTTGCGATGTGAAGTGTGTTTGGTGCGATGTAAAAGAATCGTGGGATGTGCATGCACACCCCAGTGTGGAAGTGGCAGACATGGTGCACCGTGCTAAGGCCAGTGGAACAAAAATAGTAGTGATTACCGGTGGTGAACCGGCCATGCACAATCTGGAGGCTTTAACCAGCGCTCTGCAGCAAGCAGGCATGCGCACCCACATCGAAACTTCAGGCGCTTACCCGCTTACTGGCCAATGGAATTGGGTATGTTTTTCTCCAAAAAAATTTCTGGCGCCCCATCCATCCGTTGCGGCAATGGCGGATGAACTTAAGGTGGTTGTATACAACAAGAGCGATTTTGATTGGGCGGAGGAACACGCGGCACAGGTGGGCGCAGAATGCCAACTTTTTCTTCAACCGGAGTGGTCGAAAGAGAAAGAAATGCTTCCATTGATAATAGACTACGTGAAAGCTCACCCGAAGTGGAAGATTTCGCTTCAAGTTCATAAGTACATGAACATTCCCTGAGTATGGAAAGTGGATTCAGGGAACAACTGAATGCATGGAGCAAGGCGCAACAGCCCTTTATCTTTATCATCGATTTTGAACAGCAAAAGCCTTTGGCATGGCCGATAGAGGAGGTGGACAGTGAAAATGTACTCTATCACATCAATGGAAAAACCAATGCAAAAAAAGAAGAGGTTAAATCGGTACCTGCTATCATCAACACATCTCCGGTCGATCAAAAAGTTTACGAAGAAAAGTTCTCCTTCGTAAAGGCGCAGCTCCACCATGGAAATTCATTTCTTACCAATCTTACCACTAAAACAAAAATTCAGTTAAGGGGCACCTTGCGCGATTGCTTTTTTTCCAGCCATGCTGCTTACCGGTTATGGTTAAAAGATCAATTTGTGGTTTTCTCGCCCGAAATATTTGTGAAGTTGATGGACGGTAAGATTTACTCATACCCCATGAAGGGAACGTTGGATGCAGCACTTCCCAATGCGCAGCAGGTGTTGTTGAACGATGAGAAAGAGATAGCAGAGCATGTAACCATTGTAGATTTGATTCGCAACGATTTGAGTACGGTTGCAGAACACGTGAAAGTAAATCGATTCCGTTATGTGCAGGAAGTGCGTAGCCGTGAAAGAACTTTGTTGCAAGTGAGTTCAGAAATAGAAGGTGTATTGCGCGAGGAATATAGATTTGCTGTTGGCGATTTGCTGGAGGCGCTGTTGCCATCGGGTTCGGTAAGTGGCGCACCCAAAGAGAAGACCGTAAAGATTATTGCCGAAGCGGAGGGAGAGCCACGGGGGTACTATACAGGGGTATGTGGCTATTTTGATGGGCAACATTTAGACAGTGGTGTGATGATTCGATTCATCGAGCAGCGTGGAAATGACTTTTACTACCGAAGTGGGGGTGGAATTACCACGCAAAGCGAGGTTGGTAAAGAATTTGATGAGACCTTAGCCAAGATTTATGTACCGGTTGATTGAATCGATATGTGTGCGCGATGGAAATTTTCAACGGCTGTCTCTTCATGAGGCGCGCATGGATCGTGCCCTGACATCCTTGGGCACTACGCGAACCTGGTCGTTGGCCGAGGCGTTGGCAATAGCACCGATGCCATCGGAGGGATTGTTTAAGTGCCGGGTACTATACACAGCCGAAAATTTTCAAATCGAGTTTCAGCCCTATACCATTCGCCCTGTGCGGTCGTTGAAGTTGGTGGAGGCCAGCCATGTAGACTACCAACACAAATGGGAAGACCGCACGCCACTTCAGTTACTGTGGCAACAACGAGCAGGGTTTGACGATGTGCTGATGATAAAAAATGGAATGGTAACCGATACGTTTTATGCCAACATTGTTTTTAGAAAAGGCGATGAGTGGTTTACACCCGAAACTTTTCTGCTCGAAGGCACAATGCGTGCAGATTTGCTAAAGGCTGGCAGAATACGCGAGGTGAAAATAAGGGCGACCGATATCGGCCAGTTTGATTCCTTTAAATTGATAAACGCCTTGATGGAATGGAATGCGCCCGAGGCGGATGTTTCTAATATTCATTAGTTTTATCGGATGATTATACGAATAACGTTCTTGTTTTTTGTCCTGGTAGTTGGTTCTTTGGATGCAATGGCTCAAACCTTGAGTACAAAAAATAAAAAGGCAATTGAATTATATAATCTGGCCGATAACTATCGCGTACGAGGGCAGCATGCAGAAGCCATTGCACAGCTTACCGAAGCGCTAAATCGCGACAAGAATTTTTTTGAGGCTTACTTCAGGTTGGGGTTGATTTACAGAGCACAACGCAGAAACGAAGAGGCTGTCACAAACTTTGAGGCCGGCTTGGCGCTAACCAGAGACATGCGTTGGCAAAAAGCATTTGCGTTCGAACTGGCTGATGTTTCCATTCGGGTAGCCGATTATGAAAAATGCAAAAGGTACACAGAATTTTATCTGGCCAACGAGTCGGTGAGTAAACCAAAAATTGCCCAGGCGTTGCTTTGGAAAAAAAGCGCGGAGTTTGCACTGACCAATAAGAAACAGATCCCTTTCAGTAATGGTCCATTAAGCGATACAGTCAATCGTTTTCTCATGCAGTATTTCCCGGTGCTAACGGCCGATGAACAGCAGCTGATTTTCACCCGAAGAGTAGGGTATCAAGACGAGCACGATGAAGATTTGGTAGTATCCACACGTGAAGATGGAAAGTGGCAAGAGCCGGTTTCCGTGTCCGATAAAATCAACTCGCCCTATAACGAGGGCACTTGCACTATTTCTGCCGATGGAAGGCTTTTGATTTTTACCTCTTGCCAGGGCAGACGTGGCTTTGGCAGTTGCGATTTGTTCGAAAGTAGAAAAGTAGGTGAGCAATGGACAGTACCGGTTAACATGGGGCCATCTGTTAACTCGGCTGCTTGGGAGTCGCAACCATCGCTGTCGGCCGATGGGCGCATTCTTTATTTTGTAAGCGATCGGAGGGGCGGCATAGGCGGCAGAGATATTTACATGGCCTATAAACTCGATGAAACCCAATGGAGCAAGGCACAGAACATGGGCCCGGTCATCAACACACCTTTCAATGAAATTTCGCCCTTTGTGCACGCCAACGGTGTGTCTTTATTCTTTGCCACCGATGGCCGACCGGGTTTTGGGGGTTATGATATCTTCAGGTCGGATTGGGCAGATAGTGTTTGGAGCGAGCCCGTTAACTTTGGTTACCCGATCAACAACCATGAAGATCAGTTTTCTCTGTTCATTACGGCCAATGGCGAGAAGGGCTACTATTCGCACGAGGAGAACGACCAGTTTGGTTCTTCAAAGATATTTCAGTTTTACGTGCCCGATGGCTTTAAGCTGAAATTCAAGAGTAATGTGGTAAAAGGTGTGGTGCGCGATCGCGAAACCAAGAAGCCGATAAAGGCGCATATCGAGTTGATCAATCTGGAGAACAGCCGCACCATTTCACTGGTTGATTCTGATTCTGTTACCGGCCGTTACTTGATTGTGCTGACAGAAGGCTCAGACTACGCGTTGTATGTCAACGCACCGGGCTATCTGTTTCAAAACCTTCACTTCAGTTACCAATTCAAATACAATCAGGGGGAGTTGACCATTGACATCGACCTGGATGCGGTGCGGACAGGTGCTTCGGTGGTATTGAACAACCTGTTTTTTGATGTGGATAAGTATGAGCTGAAGCCAAAATCCATCACCGAGTTAGATAAGGTGGTAAAGTTTTTGAACGACAACCCAACACTTAGCGTAGAAATCAGTGGCCACACCGACAATACCGGAGATGCCGCTTATAACAAAAACCTTTCGCTGAAGCGGGCACAGGCTGTAGCCGAATATCTTCAATTGAAGGGGATAGCAAGCAACCGCTTAAAGCAAATGGGCTATGGTGCCACCCGCTCTCTTGCTCCCAATGATACAGAGGAAAACCGCCAAAAGAACCGAAGGATCGAGTTTAGGGTAGCCAATTAAACACGCTATCAAATTGGCGCTTTAGTTAAAAAATAACCCATTACGGGTTATTTGTAGCTATTTTGTCTAACACCATTTACGGAATATTCATAGGTTTTGCCCGCTTCCGAACATATGTTCGCTTCGGAGTTTTTTAATTTTTAAACCTAAACTAAAAATTATGTTAACAAATCTACTGCGTAAGGGCGCAGTGGCTCTCTTTCTCAGTTTTTGCACTGTGATAAGCTGGGCCCAGGAGCGCTCGATTACTGGTAGGGTGGTGTCGCAAGAAGACGGCTCGCCACTGCCAGGTGTAAACGTGGTTCTGAAAGGAACCGCAACCGGAACGGTCACCGATGCAGACGGGAAATATCAAATCGCTGTCCCGGCCTCTGGTGGTACTATTGTATTCTCTTTCATTGGATTTACAACCATAGAAAGAGGCATTGGAACACAATCAGTTATTGATGTACAATTAGGGCTGGACGTTACCCAACTTTCTGAGGTGGTGGTAATTGGTTATGGTGAACAAAGCACACGCAATAACCTTCAAGCGGTGGCCACTGTAAAGAGCGATGCTTTCCGTAACATGCCGGTAGTAAGTCCGCAGCAGTTGCTGCAAGGCCAGGCCGCAGGTGTACAGATGGTGAATTCATCCGGGGTTTTAGGTGGAGCTTCGTCTGTGCGAATAAGAGGCGCATCTTCGATCTCTGGCGGAGGGTCTCCACTTTATGTGGTTGATGGCGTTCCGCTGAACGATGGCGCCAATGGTGCCTATTCAAACCAGCAAGGTGGTGCGGCTGCGCTAAACCCTTTGATCGACCTGAATCCTAATGACATTGAGTCCATGACAGTTCTTAAGGACGCTTCGGCAGTTGCCATTTATGGTTCGCGTGGAGCAAATGGGGTAATTCTTATCAAGACGAAGCGTGGAGCAACGAACGAAAAGACCACCGTGAATTTCGACTACCAAACGGGATGGTCGGAACCCACCAATGTGCTTAGCTACATGAGTGCCGATGAATACAAAACCTTTATCACCGAATACAATGCTGCCCGTGGGCTGTCTGCTCCCGTGTTTCCAAATAATGAGGGGTTTGATTGGGTCGACAATGTGCTGCAAACTGGACGCGTTAATTCTTATAACCTTTCGGCTACCGGAGGAACAGATAAGACTCGCTTTTTTGTTGGAACTGGTATCTACAACGAGAGCGGCTTCACCATCGGCAATGACCTTAAAAGATTATCTGGGCGCTTCAATCTGGAGCATAGCCTGAGTGATAAAATTAGGTTCGGTGTCAATTATGCGCTCTCCAACACTCAAAGCGACCGTATCGGTGTTGAGAACAATACCTTTGCGCCCCTGACCTCTTCTTACCTTCAGAGCCCTACGGTGTTGCCACGCGATACCGATGGTAATTTCGTAAACACCGGATTCATAGCTAATGTACTGGCTATCGAGGCGCTCAACACTAACCAATTCAAATATTTCCGTCAGACAGGTAACATTTTTGGCGAATGGAGCATTGTGGACGGACTGAAAGCGCGCTCAGAGTTAGGAATTGACTTGGTGCAGTCTGAGCAGAAGGCTCGAAGCGTAAACGTTGTAACACCTGGCGGGTCTGGATCTCGGGGCATCATTCAAGACTACAAGTGGCTTACGACCAATACCCTTAACTACGGAAAAACATTTGGAGAGAACCATAATTTTTCTGCATTGCTGGGCCAAAGTTTCGAGACTTCGGTGTATGATGATATAACCGTAGCGGGAACCGGTTTTGCGAGTGATGACCTAAAGAATGTAGCGTCCGCCTCCACTAAAACAACAACTGATGCCAGCGGGACAGCTTGGGCTTTAGCCTCTTATTTCGGACGCCTCAATTACCGTTTTATGGATAGGTATTTGGTAGAGGTTAGCGGTAGAAGAGATGGATCATCGCGCTTTAGCTCGGGAAGCAGATATGGAAATTTCTGGGCAGCGTCCGCAGGGTGGATCGTATCCGAGGAGTCGTTTCTAGAAAGTGTTGAGGCAATCGATTTGCTGAAGATCACCACCAGTTATGGAACATCGGGTAACGACCGGATCGGAAACTTTTCCTCCCTGCCGTTGTACGAAGCGGGAACTGCTGCTGATTATGCCGGAACCCCCGGACTGATTCCTTCGCAAGTGCCCAACCCGCTCCTCAGTTGGGAAGAGACTGCACAATTTGACGTGGGACTTTCTGCTTCGCTGCTCAAATCGAGACTCAACATTGACGTTAATTACTTTGTGAAGAATACAACGGGATTGCTGGCCAACGTACCGCTCCCATTCACCACCGGCTTCCCGTCTGCAACCGCCAATGTGGGCGAAATGAAGAACAGCGGAGTTGACATTCAGATTAACTCAACCAACATTACCAGTGGCAATTTCACTTGGACAACAACCTTTAATATTGGGTTCCTCAAGAATGAGGTATTGAGGTTGCCAGCTAACAAAGATCCGGAAGGCCGTGATTTCCTCACGGGTTCCGCGGCACAGCGCGCCATTGTGGGCGAGTCGCTCAACACTTTCTACCTCATTCGATATAAGGGGGTAAATCCTGAAACGGGCGAAGCGGAGTGGTTAACCCGCGATGGAGAACCTACCATCTCGCCTGTCGCCAACGATCGGGTTGTGGTTGGATCAGCCATTCCCAAGTTTACGGGAGGCCTTACCAATACTTTGCGCTTCAAAGGCTTTGATTTCACCACTTTTTTTAACTTTTCCTACGGCAATAAAGTGTTGATTGACGGCTTGGGCTTTACCGAGAACATGGGAGGAACATTCAATAAAAGCACTGACCTGCTCAATTATTGGCGCCAGCCCGGTGACAACGCGTTCGCTCCCGGCTTGAATAGAGCAACCGCTGGGGCTGGGCGGTTCAACCAGTTGTCTGATTTTCGCCTGCTGAATGGATCGTACCTGCGTTTGAGAACCGTTACTCTGGGTTACAATGCTCCTAAGTCGTTGTTGCAAAAAACAAGGGCGATCGAATCGTTGCGTGTGTATGTGTTGGCTCAGAATTTCCTGACGATCAAGGGCAAAGATTTCCGAGGACCCGATCCCGAAGTATCTGCCAGCGGCCAGAGCAATCAGGTACTGGGTGAATCGTTCTTTGCGCTACCTCAGGCGAAAACTTTCACGATTGGTCTAAACGTGGGATTCTAAATTTTAACGCTACAAAAAATGAAAAACAGAATTAAAATATTATCGATGATTGCCGCGGGAACCTTGGCGTTTTCTGCGTGTGATGACGACATTGCCTTGCTACCACAGCAGTCGCTTGATTCAAGCGGGGCATTCGCTAGCGAGTTGGCAGCGCAGAGTACGTTGCTGGGTGTTTACAGTTCATGCCAACCCCTAGAGATGAACGGGGCCATGCCGCAAATCGTCAGCGACTTCATGGCCGACAACACGTCCTTCGTGGGATCATTCCCTACCTTTCAGGAACTGCGCGATTTTAATGGTATTTCTACCAATGGAAACGTGTCGGGAATGTGGCAGCAACATTACCGGGTAATTATGAGGGCAAATGATGTAATTGCCAACGTGCCTAAAGTGAACGATCTACTGTTTACCGATGCGGAGCGCGCGCAATTCATAGGCGAAGCAAAATTCCTCAGAGCACTCGCCTACTTTCAGCTGGTAAACCTGTTTGCGCAGCCTTTCCAGGTGTCTAATGGAACGAATCTTGGGGTGCCTATTGTAACGGAGCCCTTTGATCCTACCAACGTCCAATTTCCCGGGCGTTCGACAGTTAATGAAGTACACAACTTGATCAGAGCTGACTTAAATGATGCCATCAACTCACTTCCGGCAAGTTATTCATCTTCACTGTTGACGAGGGGTAGAGCCACCCGTGGTTCCGCTCAGGCGCTGCTGGGGCGACTTCACTTGTATCGGGGAGAATGGACGGAAGCTACCGCCTTATCCAAAGCGGTGCTGGACGCAACTTCATTGTATGCTCCCGCGTCCAACTATTCGTTCTGGACCGCAAAAAATACGACCGAAGATGTGTTTGCGCTTCAGAATTCTAACATAGATAATGGAAGAACTGGCACTGGGGGCTGGGCCTCTTGGCACAGACCAGCTGCGAACGGTGGGCGCGGTGATTGTAAGTTTTCTCCGCAACTGGTCGCGGCCTATACTGAGGAGCCAGGCGACCTTCGCTACGCGCTGAGGAGCTCTGGAACTGGAGCGGATAACAATCCGGGGCAGTTCACAACGAAGTGGCCCGATGCCATCAACAATGCAGACAATTCACCCGTTATTCGTACCACCGAAGTGTTGCTGAACTATGTAGAGGCAAAGGCGGAGGCCGACAATGCGGTTTCTCAAGAGCTAATTGACCGAATGAATGTGCTGCGATCGCGCGCAGGTCTGGCAGCGTGGTCGTTGGGTGACTTTGCGAGTAAAGATGCCTTTGTTACGGCTGTTTTAAATGAACGTTGGAAGGAGTTGGCTTTTGAAGGGCATCGCAGAATGGATTTGCTGCGCAGGGGTCTTCCGTTGCGTGCAGGCAATCCCAATGCCGCATTTGGCGCTAACAAAACAATCCTTCCCATCCCCCAACGCGAAGTAGATAACAACCCGGGGCTGGCGGGCCAGCAGAATCCAGGTTACTAGATAAGTTAGGTTTCTCAATAGGTTAGGGTTCGAAAAAAAGCTGTTCCTCATTTTTATGGGGGCAGCTTTTTTGTTTTTTGGTTCGAATTGGGGCTCCCGGTAAAAGGCTGTATTCACCATTCAGACCAGGTCCAGGTTAGAATTTCATTGAAGTTTTGCGAATACATAGCGCAGGGGTTACATAACCAAGCCACTGTATACGAGCGCTTTCCTGCTGAAAAACAACGGAAATACCACTTTTTTAGGTATTAGTAGAACATTTTTTGCCACTCTTCTTTGGGTAAAAACGCTTGTCAGCAAATTTTTTTGTGTTTAGGTTCGCCCCCGATTTTTCAATAAAATCTTAAACAAAACTTAATCTCTATGGGTAAATTTTTACGGTTTAGGAATGTGCTGGCCATATGCCTCAGTTTTTTGGCATTGGGCGCCACGGCACAAGAGCGGACGGTTTCTGGTAAGGTTACCTCTGCCGAAGACGGCTCTACGATTCCCGGTGTAAACGTTGTGCTGAAAGGTACAACTACCGGTACCACCACCGATGCAGACGGTGGGTACAGATTGAGTGTTCCTGGTTCTGGTGGAACATTGGTATTCTCTTTCATTGGTTTGGAAACCAAAGAAGTCTCCATCGGTGAAAGAACGACTGTAGATGTTGCATTGGGAATGGATGTAACTCAGTTGAGCGAAGTTGTGGTGGTAGGTTATGGTACTCAGGAGCGCAAGGAACTGACAGGTTCTGTAACTTCTATTGCAAGCAAGGATGTTGAAAACCTGGTTACGCCTTCATTTGATTCGCAGTTAGCGGGTCGTGCAGCGGGTGTGCAGGTTACACAAGGTGGTGGTATCCTAGGTCAACGCCCCATTATTCGTATTCGTGGTGTTAATTCGCTTACCTCAAGTGCAGATCCTCTGGTGGTGATCGATGGTGTGCCAGTGGTTACAGACGATCGTTCTAGCATCGTACCTTCTAACCCGCTGGCGAACATCAACCCTGCCGACATTCAGTCTTATGAAGTATTGAAGGATGGTTCGGCAACGGCTATCTACGGCTCACGTGCTGCCAACGGTGTAATTTTGATTACCACCAAGCGCGGTAACAAAGGTCAGGCTTCGGTGAACTACACCGGCACGGTCGGTTTCAATGAGGAAGTAAGCCGCTTCGATCTGTTAAATGGTGATGAATTTGTTCAGATCGCCAACGAAAAAAGAACCAATGCAGGCCTGGCTGCAGCAGCTTTTGCTGGTGCCAACACCGATTGGCAAGACTATGTATTTCAAAATGGTGCGACACAACAACACAACATCTCGATGAGTGGAGGCACAGATTTAACTAACTACTTTTTCTCCGTTGGTTACACAGATCAGGAGTCGCCCGTTATCAGCAACGATCTGAAGCGCTACTCTTTCCGCGCCAACATCGATCAGAAAATTGGTAAAGTGGTGAAAGTTGGAACCAGCCTTAACTACTCATTCCAGGAGATCAACGGTTTGAATAACGGTGCCAATGCACTTTCTGGAGTGGTTTACAGCGCATCACGGATGTTACCAAATGTTGAAATTTTTGATCCTGCGAATACGGCTTTTGATGGATTTAATACAACGGCTGATGGTGCTGCTTTAGGTAGGGGTAATAATACCGTGGGAGTAGACAACAATATTCCAAATATTGCATTTGCTTTAGCAAATAACACATTTCGAAATCGAACAAATCGAATACTTGGGAATGGTTATGCAGAACTGGAAATCTTAGATGGATTTACTGCGCGTTCTCAAATTGGCGTTGACCTTACGTTGGCTGATGATTTTCGGTCATTAGATCCCAGACACGGTGATGGTCGACCTAATGGCGGAGTGATCCAAACATTTAATCCTGCGTATCGTTGGAATTGGCAAAATACATTAAATTACCAAAAGGTAATTAATGATGCACACAGCCTGAACCTGACGGCCGGTGTGGAATACCAGAAAACCACTTATTACAATTTTTCAGCAAGTGCTTCTGCATTTTCGGATCGGTTTTTTATGCAACAAAACTTGATCACGGGTTCCTTCCAAAACCAGACGATCGGTGGCGGCTTTTCTGAACGTGGTTTCGATTCTTACTTTGGTCGTATCAACTACGCTTACAGAGGCAAGTACTTGCTGAGCTTTGCAGTTCGTAATGATGGTATTTCAGATTTGTACGTAGACAACCGCAGAGGTACCTTCCCTGGTGGTTCTATCGGCTGGCGTGTGTCCGATGAAGATTTCTTCAATAGCGGATTAATTACCGATTTGAAATTGCGTGCTTCTTATGCTGAAGTAGGTAATACAGAGATTGGTACATTGGTTTATGCTGGTGGTTTTGGCGCGGTGCTGTACGGACCAAACGCTGGTATTGCCCTAACCCAGATTTCAAACCGTGCTATTCAGTGGGAGGTGTCCAAGAAGTTCAACGTGGGCTTCAACACCGTGATTGGTGGAGTAACCATTGAAGCTGATTATTTCAACACCAACATTGAAGACATGGTGTTGGACGCACCCGTTGCCGAATCTTTGGGCGTTCCAGGCAACACCATTTCACAGAACGTTGGTGCCATGGTTAACTCGGGTGTGGAGTTGCGCATTGGAACGAAGGTGTTAGAGAGAGGTTCATTCCGTTGGAATACCGATTTCAATTTCACTTACATTAAGAACGAAGTTACGTCACTGGTGAGTCCCCTTTCCACAGGTACTTTTAATCGAACGGAAGTTGGCCGTTCTATTGCTGAATTGTATGGCTACCGCTGGGCTGGTGTTAACTCTACCAACGGCAATCCTATGTACTACAAGGGCGATGGTTCTATCGCACAATACAACCTGACTGCGGGTTCTTTAGGATGGCGTGTATACGATCCTGCTAACCCTGCTAATGTGTCACAAACCACTTCGGCTTTGGGTTCTGGGGACCTCGCGTTCCTTGGAAACACACTTCCTAAGTGGTCGGGAGGTTGGAATAATCAATTGGCCTACAAGAATTTCGATTTTGAAATATTCTTCCGCTACTCAGGTGGTAATTATATCATGAATGAAACACTTCGTGGTCTGATGGGTCAAGGCTTTGCCAACAACCATGCAACAATTTTAGATCGTTGGACCGAAGCAGGTCAGGAAACAGATGTCCCCAAGCTGTACAACGGGCAGGATGCCAACATGTGGCTAACCAACTCCTCTAACTCACGCTTTGTAGAGAAAGGTGACTTCCTGCGTGTGCAGAATATCATCGTAGGTTACCGCTTGCCTGCAAGCGTACTCAACAGTTTCATGAAGGGCAGCATTAAGAGTGCACGCGCATTTGCACAAGTGCAGAACCCGCTTACTATCACTGGCTACAAAGGGCTAGATCCTGAAATGAACCAGTATGCCAACCAGTTGCAATTTGGTGTGGATTGGAACACAGCTCCGATCATTCGTACATGGTCGTTTGGTGTGAGCGTTGGTTTCTAATTATTAACTATTCAAAATTGAATTGAGATGAAAATGAATAGAATTTCAAAAATAGTGTCAGCCGCAGCGCTGCTTTTTGCAGTGAATGCCTGCGACATTACAGATATCGATCCTGCTAACCGTATTCCTGAAAGCACGGCTTTTAGCGATCCCGCGTTGGTGCTCAACACTGTAATTGGCGCTTATGAGGCCGCCCAGCAGGGTTTTTATTTAGGCGCTGTGCAGAGGGGATATCCTTTTGGTGCCGCTTCTACCCAGCAGGGAGATATGCGAGGTGAGGACATGTATAATGACCAGCTTTTTTATGAAATCACTTATACCGGTGCTTGGACACCGACTACTGCCAATAACAATGGTATGTGGATTTCGTTGTACCGTCTGATTAACCGGGCCAATGTAGTGATTGAAGGCGTTCAAAGAGCGGTAGACGCGGGCGTTATTACCGCAGAGGTGGGAAATGGCTACCGTGGAGAGATGTTGTTTTTACGTGCGCTCTCTCACCACGAGCTATTGATTCATTTCAGCCGTCCCTACATGGATGATCCTTCAGCCCTTGGTGTTCCTTACAGGGATTTTGCTATTGATGACGCAGGCAAGGTAGCTGACGGAGTGGCTGTTCAGCGAGGAACGGTGCAAGAGGCGTATACTAAAGTATTGGCCGATCTTGATCAGGCAGAACAGTTGTTGGGCACAACAGGACGGCCATTCCGTGCTACGCGAGGAGCGGCTATCGCGTTAAAGACGCGTGTTAAACTGCACATGGGTGATTGGGCGGGTGTATTGACCGAATATGCCAAGATTGCCTCTACCTACCAGTTAACGGCCAGTGTAGAAGGGCCTTTTGGTGCAGGCACGTCTACAGAGAACATATTCTCTTTGCAGCACTCCAACGTATCGAACCCTGGTGTAAATGGCGCTCTGTCTAGGATGTACGGTAGTCCAGAATCCGGTGGAAGAGGCCTTGTGAAGATTAGTCCAGTAATTTGGACGCAGGCCTTTTGGGTAACTGGAGACTTGAGGCGAGAGCTGCTAACGGTCAAGGCAGCTACAGGGATTTTTACTGGGAAATATCCTGATACTGAAGAGTTGGCCGATCCTACCCCACTTATACGCTTTGCAGAAGTGGTATTGAATGCCGCTGAGGCGCGCGCTCGTACCAACGACCTGGATGGTGCCATTACACTTTTGAACTCTGTCCGCGACCGCGCCATCACCGGTGGCATTGCTACATCTTATGATCTGGCTGCACTAGGTGGTAACCAGGATGGTGTACTGCAGGGTATTTTCAATGAACGCAGAATTGAATTCCTGGCGGAAGGCCGCAGATGGGCTGATATCCACCGCCTGTCAGGTGAAGGAAGAATGAATGGCGTTCCTGCCAAAGCCCAGACTCGTTCCATCTCATCTCAGGATCAATATGTTGTTGGTGAGTTCAGTACTTCTCACGCATTAGCATATAGCAACGATCTGTTTATCTGGCCTATTCCATTAACAGAGATTTTGAACAACCCTACCTTGGCTGCTCAGCAGAACCCTGGATATGGTAATTAATCTCTTAATTTTAATGTAAGTTCAAAAACAGGCTGCCCCGGCAGCCTGTTTTTTTATACCCCTACCACCCCTAACTTTGTTTTTCTTGGCCAAAGCAAATGTTACGTTACTTTTTAGGCTTGCTCATTTTTGTTTCAGGCTACGGCATGGCGCAACAGCCATCGCGGTTGGATGAGCTCAGAGAGGAACTAGAGGCCAACTACAAGGCAGCGCAAGAGCGTGTAAAATTATTCCGCCAAACCCAGCGCGGGAGAACACATGCAGATTCACTATGGATGATAGATATTCAGCCCAACGGCCAGCCACTTTACCGCGTGCCCCTCAATGCCGAGGCCGCCATCACCACGGGGGCCGCCCAATTGCATTCACCTGAAATATCAGGGCTTCAATTATTGGGCGATGGCATGACCATAGGCGTTTGGGACGATGGCCTGGTGGCCAACCATGTTGAATTTCAGCAACGGTTGCTCTCCCGTCAGGGTAGTGTGCCGAAAGATCATGCCACGCACGTAACAGGTACACTCATTGCCAGCGGAATAAATGCACCGGCAAAAGGCATGGCCCCTGCAGCAGAAGCCTTCACGTATCATTTTGGAAACGATGAAGCGGTGATGACTGCGTTGGCGAAATCCGATGAATCATCTTTACTTTTTTCCAATCATTCCTATGGCACCGCCACCGGCTGGCAGCGCGTAGGCGGTGGTTGGGATTGGCAAGGTGATTTGACCATTAGCAGCGAAGAGGATTATCGTTTTGGATTTTATGGGGATCAAGCCAAAACGTTAGATAAAATTGCTTATCTGGCTCCTTACTACTCCATGTTTTGGGCGGTAGGCAACGACAGGGCGGATGCCGGGAATGGTTCGCGCCCGCGCGATTGCAATGCGGGCACGGGTTACGATTGTATTTTACCCGATGCAGTGGCCAAGAATATTTTTACCATTGGAGCAGTAAACAAAGTGTTGAATTATGTGGCGCCCGGTAGTGTGGTGATGGGCGACTACAGTAGTTGGGGGCCCACCGATGATGGACGCATCAAGCCCGATTTAGTAGGTGCTGGTACCGATCTTTTTTCGCTGAGCGCCTCGGGGGAAAATACATACACCACATTAGGAGGCACCTCCATGGCAACGCCCAACGTGGCGGGCTCTTTGTTGCTGGTGCAAGAGTTGTACGGCAAACTGCACGGAGGTGGCAAAATGAAATCGGCCACGTTAAAAGCTTTGGCCATACATACGGTAAAAGAAGCAGGCCCATTCCCTGGGCCGGACTATAGTTTTGGTTGGGGATTAGCGGATGCCGCGGCAGCCGCCTCGGTCCTGATGAAGGAGAATGGAACTTCCCATCGGGTGGAAGAGCACACGTTGCAAAATGGACAGTCCAAGGAATGGTTGTTTACAGCCGGTGCAGGAAAGGTTGCAGTAACCATCGCTTGGACCGATCCGCCTGGAGTTCCACTTAAGCCATCATTAGATCCGCTTACACCCATGCTGGTGAACGATTTAGACATTCGATTGATCGATGCGGACGGCATGGAACAAAAACCGTGGATGTTAGACCCTATCAATCCATCGCGTCAGGCTACCAGAGGCGATAATTTTCGGGATAATGTAGAGAAGATTGAAATCACAGCCGCAAATACAAAAGAATACCGTTTGATTGTTACGCACAAGGGCCAGTTGGTGGGCAATGATGGGCAGGCTTTTAGTTTAATTCTTTCTTACGAGGCGCTTGATGCCCCAAAAGACTATTATTGGGTGGGCGGAACCGGAAATTGGACCGATGGGAACCACTGGTCTTTGTCAACGGGAGGGATGCCGGTTGAATCTGTACCAGGCAGCAATGATCGTGTCATCTTCGATGAGAATTCTGTAAACTCGGATGGGCAGTCGGTAATTACCGTCAATAATAATGTGGAGGTAGGTTCTTTCAGATGGATTTGTACCAAGCCTGCGGTGGTAGAAATGCCGGAAGGGCGTTTAATAGTTCATAATGATTGGTCATTCTCGTCACCCCACTCCATTTTTCAAAGCGGCCAAATTGTTTTCGAATCAGAAGGAGAAGCAAGTGTTAATTTTTCCACATCAGCGCCACAAAACGTAGCTTTAATTTTTGCTGGCGGTCAGTGGCAATGGGCGGGCATTTTGGATGCCGAAACTCTCGTCTTAGATGGGGGCTTATTGGTACTAAAAAATCAAATCATTCAAATGAAGAATGTGCTATCGGTGTCGGGTGAACAAAGAACGTTAGACTTAACAGGCACACGTTTATCAATAACTGAAAAATTGGAATTGGATGGAGACGCATTGACACTCGTCACAGAGAATACCGAATTGACGGTAGAAGGTACATTTGCCATCTTGGACTTAACCAATATCGAGTGGGATGGTGCTGTCGTAAATACAAGTGAGGTGGCGCTGTTAGGCGAAGGATATTTCAAAAGTTGGGAGGCAAAGAATGCATTGCTCGTAGACGGGCAATTTGAAATGAAGGAGTTAGCGGTGCAGCCAGGCCAATCGCTCAAGGTAGGTGATAATCGAACGCTAAGAGTCGGCACACTATCCTTACCTGCTACTGAACAAAATCCCATCTCACTGCAGGGTGGCGATCTATCGGCCATAGAATTTCTTGATCGCAGGAAACTGTGTTTCGATTTCCTCACAGTCAACAACCTGAGCGCTACTGGCACCGCAGTGGTCAATGCAGGCCCTAACAGCCAGTTAGCCAATGCGACTAACTGGAAGCAGTTGCCTTGCGAGGAGGTACTTTTTGCGGATTTTGAAGTCAACTTTCCATGTGCAGGAAGCGTAGCCGAATTTTCGGATAAAAGTATGGGCGACCCTGATCAATGGCAGTGGCGGATCACGGCCGGAACTAACTCAGAAATGGCTTCCCTACCCGAAGTGGCCATCAGATTGCATGATGACGCAGCCGTAGACGTAGAGTTTGAAGTGCAAAGAGGTATGGAAACCGATCGGGTAGTCCGCGCGGTTATTCCCAAATCAAATTCGCTGGCAGAAAATGTGGTGGTGCAAAACGGGGAACAGCTGTTTAGCTTACAGCCGGCTGAAAAATACCAATGGTATTACAACAATGAAAAAGTAGAGAACGCCACCGGCCGAACGCTTTTTTTCGATGGACAAGAAGGCAATTATTTTGTGGTGACTTATAACCAGGATTGCAACCGTGTTTCTGAGGAGTTCGTGGTTACTTCAGTAAATGAGTCGCCTCCGCACGTATTGTATCCTAATCCGGCATCGGATTATTTTTCTGTAGCAGGGCAAAATGTAGAGACCGTACAAGTATTGGATCAGCTTGGTCGTGAGGTATTAAGAAGCGAGCACGCGCAAGTGGACATTCGTTCAATTCCTGCCGGTTTGTATTGGGTGAAATACCGCGTACATACCCGCACTTACGTTCAACCTCTTTTAGTGGTGCGGTAAGTTAGTAGTACTCATTTTTCAGCAGGTAATGTGTTACGTAGTCGGTGGTTCCCTCCTCTAAAGAAGCAAATGGTTTGTTGTAGCCGATGGAGGCAAGCTTTTGCATGTTGGCCTCCGTGAAGTATTGGTATTTGTCGCGTATGTCGATAGGCGTGTCGATAAATTCTATTTCCTCTTTTTTGTTCATGGCATTGAATACGGCCCGAACCAGATCCGAAAATGTTCTCGCCTTACCAGAACCAAGATTGTAGATGCCGCTGTTCTTACGGTGATGCATCAAAAAGCTACAAACGTTCACCACATCCTTCACGTACACAAAATCGCGCATCTGCCCTCCGTCTGCGTAGGCTGGGTTGTGCGAGCGGAATAATTTCATTTTGCCCGTGTTGTTAATCTGGTGGAAAGCATGCCAGATAACGGATGCCATCCTGCCTTTGTGGTATTCGTTGGGGCCATATACGTTGAAGAATTTCAGCCCTGCCCAGAAAAAGGGCTTGTTTTTTTGCTCTAGTGCCCAAACATCAAATTCTTGTTTAGACCAGCCATAAGGATTCAGAGGCTTCAGCAGAGAGATTTTCTGCTCATCGTCTATATACCCCTGTTCGCCTAACCCATACGTGGCGGCCGAAGAAGCATACACCAGGGGAAGTTGATAGTCTACACATTTTTGCCAGATAGCTTTAGAATAGTTTACATTGAGTTCATCAAACACAGACTTGTTGAATTCGGTGGTGTCTGTGCGGGCACCTATGTGAAATACAAATTCTACCAATTCATGGTTTTTATCCAGCCATGCGGGCAGTTCATGCCTGTTTACCTTTTCCTTCAGGCGCGCGTGGGCCAGGTTCTTAAGTTTAGCCGGGTTCGTGAATTCATCCACCGCCACAATGGCATTAAAATTCTCTTCATTTAGCTTTCTGATCAGGCAACTACCAATAAAACCTGCGGCCCCGGTAACAACGATCATAGGGAAATTTTTGGGCCAAGTTAATGTATATTTGTGCAGTTTTTGCCATGGTTTACGTAAGCAGAAAAGAACATTTTAACGCAGCGCATAAGCTGTATAACCCTGCCTGGAGCAGGGAAAAAAATTTGGACGTGTTTGGCCCTTGTGCCAACGAGAATTGGCACGGCCATAACTTTGAGTTGATTGTTACGGTGAAGGGCCAACCCGATCCCGATACAGGTTTTGTGATAGATTTAAAAAAGCTCAGCACGCTCATCCGCGTTGAGGTAATCGACCAGCTCGATCACAAAAACCTGAACCTCGATGTGCCCTTTATGAAAGATAAACTGGCCAGTTGCGAAACGTTGGTGATCGAGATCTGGAAAATATTGGCTCCTCGGATTTCGTCTATCAGCAAATATGGCTCGCTTCACTGTCTTCGGCTTTATGAAACTCCGCGCAATTACGTTGAGTATTATGGTGAGTAGAGTGCGCATTCTTCATTCGTCCTTCTTAATTCATCATTCGTAATGCGCTATTATCTCATTGCAGGCGAACGTTCAGGAGATTTACATGGCAGCAATCTGATCAAGGCATTGCGCAAGCGCGATGAGAGTGGACAGTTCAGAGGCTTTGGTGGCGACTACATGAAGGAGGTGGGCATGCATCTTTCTATACATTACCAGAAGTTGGCCTTCATGGGCGTGGTGGCGGTGCTGGCCAACCTTCGCACTATTTCTAAAAACCTTAACTTCTGCAAAAAAGATATCCTCAGCTTTAAGCCCGATGTAATCATACTTATTGATTATGCCGGCTTTAACATGCGCATAGCCCGTTTTGCAAAAGAAAAGGGGCTGAAAGTGTTTTACTACATTTCGCCTAAGGTGTGGGCATGGAATACGCAACGTGCGTGGAAGTTAAAGGCCAGTGTGGACAAGATGTTTTGCATTTTACCTTTCGAGCAGGAATTTTTTAAGTCATTTGATTGGGAGGTGGAATATGTGGGCAACCCCGTGTTGGATGCCGTGAAGGCATTCCGCGCATCTGCAGATTTCCTGAAACAAAATCAGCTAACAAATACAAAGCCTATCGTTGCATTGCTGCCCGGTAGCCGTAAAATAGAGTTGGAGCGTATGCTCCCCGTAATGGCTGAGGTGGTAAAGAAAAATCCAAAATATCAATTCGTAGTGGCAGCCGTCAGGTCGCTGCCAGAAAGTCTTTATAAACCTTTGCGGGATATTCCATCTGTGCAATTTGTGTACGAAAGCACCTACGATTTGTTGTCTGTTTCCCGTGCTGCCATCGTTACCTCGGGCACGGCAACTTTAGAAACGGCCCTATTCAATGTTCCTCAAGCAGTGATATACAGGGCAGCGGCCATTGAGTATGCCATTGGTATTCGGTTTGTGAAAGTAAAATTCATATCGCTGGTAAACCTGGTGGCCGACCGCGAGGTGATCAAAGAATTTCTGCAACACCAGATGACCGCTGCAAACGTGGACGCTGAGCTTCATCGGTTGGTGGAAGAAGGTGCTCACAGACGCAAAGTGTTGCAAGGCTATCAGGAAGTGTACACAAAGCTGGACATAGGTTCAGCCTCCGAAAATGCAGCAGAAAGAATGATTAAAACCCTGGTAACAAAAGACAAGGGCTAAAAGAGCCACATTTGTTTAGTGATTTACTACAGAAATTACCAGTGAAGAATCAAAGACTAGAAGTGCGTTATGCTACTTTCAGCTTGCTGTAGTGCGAACGGCTGAACTTCTCTTCCGCGTAAGCGCGATTGATCACCAGCTTATTCACTGTTTTTTCCGAAGGTAAGTCGAACATGGCATCGTTAATGATGGCCTCGCAGATGGAGCGAAGGCCGCGGGCGCCTAACTTAAATTCCACTGCTTTCTCTACAATGAAATCCAACGCGCCTTCTTTGAATTCAACTTCAATGTCCTCCATCTCAAACAATTTCTTGTATTGTTTTACAAGGGCATTTTTGGGTTCCGTCAATATTTTGCGCAGGGCTGCATGATCCAACGGGTTCAAGAAAGACACCACCGGTAAGCGACCAATTAACTCGGGGATCAAGCCAAAACTTTTCAGGTCTTGTGCAGAAACAAATTGAAGCAGGTTGTTCGTGTCGATGTCTGAAGGATGCAGACTATCCGCGGTGGCAGCAAAACCCAACGGACGGGTGTTTAATCTGCGGGCAATAAACCTGGATAAACCCTCGAACGCGCCACCACACACAAACAAAATGTTTTCTGTGTTTACCGTAATCATTTTCTGATCGGGGTGTTTACGCCCTCCCTGGGGTGGAACATTCACAGAAGTTCCTTCTAACAGCTTAAGCAACGCCTGCTGTACACCTTCGCCACTTACATCGCGTGTAATGGATGGGTTGTCTGACTTGCGGGCTATTTTGTCAATTTCATCGATGTACACAATGCCGCGCTCTGCTGCTTCTACATTGTAGTCTGCAGCCTGCAGCAAGCGTGTGAGAATGCTTTCTACATCTTCGCCCACGTAACCGGCTTCTGTCAGCACGGTGGCATCGGCAATGCAAAATGGCACCTGCAAAATTTTGGCAAGCGTGCGTGCCAGGTAGGTTTTACCGGTACCCGTTTCGCCCACCATAATAATGTTCGACTTTTCGATGGTTACATCGCTATCGGCTTTGCGCTGCATCAGGCGTTTGTAGTGGTTGTAAACGGCAACCGAAATTACCTTCTTGGCTTCGTCTTGCCCTATTACGTACTCATCGAGAAATTTTTTGATTTCGCGTGGCTTGATCAGCTTGAAATTGGGCAGGGCGCCCGCTTCTACTTTGTTCTTTTTCTCCTCCTGCAAAATCTGGCTGGCCTGCGTTACGCATTTGTCGCAAATGTGCGCATGTATACCCGAAATCATCAGGTCTACATCTTTTTTGTTGCGGCCGCAAAAAGAACAAGTAACTTCTGCCATGGTGCTTTAATTAATCAAACGAGGGTTGGAGTGCCAATGAAACCACAAAGGTATTCAATTAATGCTACATTGGCACCCCAAAAAAATCACGCAAAAAAGGCCTGTTTATTTTTTGCGTTCCAGTACCTCGTCAATCATACCATATTCTTTGGCCTCGGTAGCGCGCATCCAGTAGTCGCGGTCGCTGTCGCGATCTATTTCTTCGTAGGTCTTACTGGTGTGTTTTGCCAGAATTTTGTACAAATCGGCCCGCACTTCTACGGTTTGACGCAAAGAAATTTCCATGTCTTTAGACGTTCCCTGCATACCTGAAGAAGGCTGGTGTATCATAATGCGGCTATGGGGCAAGGCAGAACGCTTTTTGTTGGCACCCGCTGCCAGCAACACGGCCGACATAGAAGCGGCCAGGCCCGTGCAGATGGTGGCCACATCGGGGTTAATGTATTGCATGGTATCGTAAATACCCAAACCGGCATACACAGAGCCCCCCGGGCTGTTAATGTACATAATGATGTCTTTCTTAGGGTCTGCTGATTCCAGGAAGAGCAATTGGGCAATCAGCAGGTTGGCAATCTGATCGTCTACGCCCATGCCCAGAAAAATAATGCGGTCTGAAATCAAACGGGTAAACACGTCAATAGCGCGAAAGTTTCCGGGGCGCTCTTCTATAACGTATTGGGTCATGTTTTCGATCTTTTGCGCGTAGCTGTCTACGGTGTTGCCACTCATGCCCAGGTGGTGCACAGCATACTTTCTGAATTCGTTGTTATGATTCATAGTACTTGTATTTTACTTTTTTTGATTGGTTCGTTGTACAGACGCAGCCAGCTGAAAGTTTATTGCGTTGAATGGTCAAGTTGGATAAGATTTTGCAAATAAAAAAGGGCTCTGCGCAAGCCCCTTTCTAACAATATCTGTAACGGTTCAGTTCTTAATGGCGGTGTTCTTCGGCAATTTTTCTGAACTCCTCCAGCGTTACCTTCTTTTCGGTAATGGTAATTTTCTCGCGCACCAGCTTCATTATTTTTTCGTGACGCAGTTGGTTGTAAATGCGCATAAAATTTTCGCCTTTGCCATCCTGGCCAGATAGATAGTTGTCAGCAATGGCATCCATCTTATCGCCCAGTTGTTCAATAATAGCCTGGCCACCAAATTGTTCGGCAATTATTTCTTTAGCGCGTTGCCGCACATCGGGCGTTTCAACGGTTAGGTTATGCTCTTCGGCAATTTTGTTCTTGATCAAATCCCACTTCAGGCCTTCCTGGTACGTGCCAAATTCTTTCTGCAGCACTTCATCGTTCACCTGCCCATCGCTGGTATTTTTCAGCCACAGCTTCAAAAAATTTTCGGGCATGTTTATTTGGGTGTGGTCTACCAGGTAGTGCTGAATTTCGTGATCCAACAGGTGGTTGGTTTCGCGCTGGTAATTTTCAGAAATGGTTTCCTTTATCTTATCGCGAAAAGCAGCCTCGGTAGTTACGGCATCTTTGCCAAACGTGCGGTCGAATAGTTCCTGGTTTACCTCGGCTTCTTCCACACGCGTAATGGAGGCCACTTTAAGTTTGTATTTGCCTTTGGCTTTTTTGGCCTCATCGGGCGTAACGCCTATCAGTTGTGCAATCACTTGTTCATCGCCAGAAACTTTCTCTACATCAAATTCAACTTCATCGTCTTTCTTCAGGCCTATAAATTTTTTCTGCTCCTTATTCTCCACTTTCTCAATCTGCAGGTAGGCAGTTTTGGCAATGCCATCTTCGCCCGTTACATCTCCCGAAAGGGCAGCCGTGGCTTCACTTGTTTCCGGGTAGGTAACCTTGCCAAATCTTCTTTTCAGGTCGGTAACTGTTTCATCTATTACCTTGTCGTTTACCTCAATGGGGTGCGATTTCACTTTCACTTTCGTGGAAAGTTCTACTGTAAAATCTTCTACCATACCAATCTGAAATTCGAACTCGAATTCTCTTTGCGTATCCCAATCAATCAGCCTGGCTTTTTCCTGGTTGGGCAGCGGGTCGCCCAGAATGCGTAGCTTCTGTTCTTTAATATAATCGCTGATGCCGTGCGATACCAGATGGTTCACTTCTTCTACCAGAATGGATTTCCCAAACATCTTCTTGATTACACCGGTAGGCACCTTTCCCTGGCGGAAGCCCTTAATAGTGGCTTTGCGCGCATAATCGCGCACTTTTTCATCTACTTTGGGTAGGTAATCGGTTTCCTGCAGTTTTACCTTAATCAGGCCGTCTGTTACGCTTTGTTTTTCGAGGGTGATGTTCAATGCCATTGTGATTGATTGTAATAATTCCTTTACTATGGGTATGTTTATAAACAATACCCTTGGGTTTCCCGGTTCGGGTAAGAACAGATTTGGTGCGGATGGAGGGACTCGAACCCCCACGCCTT
>CAZRQK010000050.1:0-32372 GCA_964602295.1 uncultured Ohtaekwangia sp. | reverse complement strand
AAATCCTAACGCTTTTTCATACCTAACTATGAAGTGGATAATAGATCTCTTCACGAGTACGCTTGGCCGCAAGTTGCTCATGGCCCTTACCGGGCTTTTTCTTGTTTTGTTTTTAGCCGTGCACCTGGTGGGCAACCTGCAGTTGTTGAAAGATGATGGCGGCCGTGCCTTCAACATTTATGCAGAGTTTATGAGCACCAACCCACTCATTCAAACCATATCCAAAGGAAATTTCTTCTTCATCTTATTGCACGTGGGCATGTCGCTGGTGCTCACCATCCGCAACCGGAAAGCCCGCGGCTCTGAACGTTATGCAGTTACCAGTGGCAAATCGTCTATCTGGGCATCGCGCAACATGGGCATTTTGGGTACCATTGTACTGGCATTTTTAATCACTCACCTGAATCATTTCTGGGCCCAGATGCACTTTGGCGACATGCCCAAAGTCGCTTACGATGGCTCCGAATACAGAGACATTTACTCCACCGTAGACTACTGGTTTACAAAAGGATGGTATGTGGGTGTTTACGTGTTTTGCATGGTGGCGGTAGCCTTTCACTTGTGGCATGGATTTGCCAGCGCTTTTCAGACCTTGGGTCTAAACCATATGAAGTACAATCCTGTTATCAACTTTGTAGGTAAGGCTTTCGCGATCGTTGTGCCGGCCTTGTTCGCATGGATCCCGCTAAGCATGTACTTTAACTAACCGCATTCGCTAGTTCTATGATAAAACTTGATTCAAAAATTCCGGAAGGACCCTTAGCAGAAAAGTGGACCAAGCACAAGTTTAACCTGAAGTTGGTGAACCCTGCCAACAAGCGCAAGTACGAAGTGATTGTGGTGGGTACCGGTTTAGCCGGGGCTTCGGCTGCAGCTTCGCTGGCAGAACTGGGCTACAACGTAAAGGCATTTTGTTTTCAGGACAGCCCCCGCAGGGCGCACAGCATTGCTGCGCAAGGGGGTATCAATGCAGCCAAGAACTATCAGAACGATGGCGACAGCGTGTACCGCCTCTTCTACGACACCATTAAAGGTGGAGATTACCGGGCCCGCGAAGGCAACGTCTATCGCCTGGCGGAAGTAAGTGTGAATATTATTGACCAATGCGTGGCACAAGGCGTACCCTTTGCCCGCGAATATGGTGGCTTGCTGGCCAACCGCTCCTTCGGGGGCGCGCAGGTTTCTCGCACGTTCTATGCCAGGGGCCAAACCGGGCAGCAATTGTTGCTGGGTGCCTACTCGGCATTGAATCGCCAGATAGCCAACGGCAAGGTGAAGATGTACAACCGCACCGAAATGCTTGATGTGGTGATTGTAGAAGGCAAAGCCCGTGGTATCATCACCCGCGACTTGGTAACCGGAAAGATCGAATCGCACAGTGCCCATGCCGTGTTGTTGTGCACCGGTGGTTATGGCAACGTATTCTTTTTGTCTACGAACGCCAAAGGTTCTAACGTAACCGCTTCTTGGCGGGCGCATAAAAAAGGTGCAGCCTTCAGCAATCCTTGCTTTACGCAGATACACCCTACTTGTATTCCCGTTACTGGCGATCACCAGTCGAAGCTTACGCTGATGTCGGAGTCGCTGCGCAACGATGGCCGCGTGTGGGTGCCGAAAGTAGCACGGCCGGGTCTTACGGCTAAAGAGGCCATGAGCATACCCGAGTCAGAACGCGACTACTTCCTCGAACGCAGGTATCCATCCTTCGGAAACCTGGTGCCCCGCGATGTAGCTTCGCGCAATGCCAAATATGTGTGCGATGAAGGCCGCGGTGTAGGTAAAACAGGCCTCGCGGTATTCCTCGATTTCACCGATGCCATCAAACGCGATGGAAAGAAAACCATAGAAGCCAAATACGGCAACCTGTTCGACATGTACATGCAGATTACAGGTGACAACCCGTACGAAGGCCCGATGATGATTTACCCTGCCGTGCACTACACCATGGGAGGCCTCTGGGTAGATTACAACCTGATGACTACCGTGCCGGGCTTGTATGCGCTGGGCGAATGCAACTTCTCCGACCACGGAGCCAACCGTTTAGGTGCTTCTGCATTGATGCAGGGCCTGGCAGACGGCTACTTTGTTATACCTTACACCATTGGCGACTACCTGGCGGGTTTGCCTTATGAGAAGGTGGGCACCGACCGCCCCGAGTTCAAGGAGGCACTTGAGAATGTAAACAATCGTATCAACAAAATACTTGGCATCAAAGGAAAGAAAACAGTTGATGAACTGCACCGCGAGCTGGGCCTCACCATGTGGAACTACTGCGGCATGTCGCGCAGCGAAGCAGGTTTGAAAGGTGCTAAAAAGAAAATCCAGGATCTTAAGAACGAATTCTGGACCAACGTAAATGTATTGGGCAGCGGCAACGAGTTGAACCAGGAACTGGAAAAAGCCATGCGCGTGGCCGACTTCATTGAATTGGGCGAACTGATGGTAGACGATGCGTTGATGCGCACAGAATCCTGCGGAGGTCACTTCCGTGAAGAATCGCAGACGCCTGATGGCGAAGCGTTGCGCAAAGACGATGAGTTTGCTTTTGTCTCTGCATGGGAATTCCAGGGTGAAAACCAACCCGAGGTATTGCACAAGGAAGAGCTGAAGTTCGAAAATGTTAAACTGACGCAAAGAAGTTATAAATAATATGCGGAAGCCGTGGCCTGGCAGCAGGCCATGTGCTTTCACACCAACTTATTATAGAGTATGAAGATCACCCTGAAAGTCTGGAGACAAAAAGACAAGAACAGCAAAGGCGCTTTTAAAACTTATCAGCACGACCACGTATCGGCCGACATGTCGTTTTTGGAAATGCTGGACGTTTTGAACAACGACCTGGTGAAGAAAGGGGAGGAACCCGTTGCCTTCGACCACGATTGCCGCGAGGGCATTTGTGGTATGTGCAGCTTGTACATCAACGGTCGCCCGCACGGGCCGCAGCAAACCACTACGTGCCAGTTGCACATGCGTTCTTTCAAAGATGGCGAAACCATTACCATAGAGCCGTGGCGCGCCAAAGCCTTCCCCATTGTGAAGGACCTGGTGGTAGATCGCTCAGCGTTCGATCGTATTCAGCAGGCAGGGGGATTTGTATCCGTAAACACCGGTGGTGTTCCCGATGCCAACGAAATTCCCATTCCCAAAAAAGTGGCAGACGAAGCTTTCGATGCTGCCACGTGCATTGGCTGTGGCGCCTGCGTGGCGGCCTGTAAGAATGCCTCGGCCATGTTGTTTGTGGGCGCCAAAGTATCGCAATTTGCGCTGCTGCCACAGGGGCAGGCCGAGCGCAAAGAGCGTGCTGAAAAAATGGTTGCCCAAATGGATGCAGAAGGTTTTGGTGCCTGCACCAACACCAAAGCGTGTGAGGCCGAATGCCCGAAGGGTATCAAGATCACCAACATTGCGCGCCTTAACCGCGAATATTTCGGAGCCATGCTCAGCTCGTACGAAGTGCAGGCTGGCGGTGGAGGAGAGTAACTTCTCATACTGATATGCCAATGAAAGAACCCCGCATGATGCGGGGTTTTTTGTTGGCCTGCCAAACGAAGGCTGCCGGCATTTCGTTATTTTCACGGATTAACCGGTAATGAAAGATTACTACCAGATAATAGGCGTGGGCCGCGAGGCCACCGAAGTGGAAATCAAGCGGTCGTTTAGAAAGCTGGCAGTGCGTTACCATCCAGACAAAAATCCTTCGCGCGAAGCGGAACAACTGTTCAAGGAAATCAACGAAGCTTACGAGGTACTGAGCGACCCCGACAAAAAATGGAAGTACGACCAGTTGCTGCGCACCCCCGGCTTGAACACCAGTTGGCAGGAAGCCTATTCCCGGCCGACCGCGCGTTATACGCGCCCGTCCGATCGCACCCTATTCTTGCAGAGCATGCTGCGCTTTTCGCAGTTGCTGTTCTACTTTGGCTGCGTGTGGAGCGGAGTGTTGATGATTGACTTTAGCCTGCCTGCGCGCGTGTGGGAAGAAACGGTGGTTACCGATGTCAATACCATATCGAAAGTGCGTCCACGGGAACGTCACGATTTGTTGGTAACAGAAAAAGGGCATCACTTCCCGGTGTTGATGAGCGAGATGGAAAACTTTCCCCATCACTCAAAGTTGAAAATTTATACTTCCTCGCTTTTCTCGGCCCTCATCAAAGTAGAGAACTACAACGGAAGTTTCGTGGTGAACAACCTGGGTACTATCTACCGCAATTTTAGCTTTGCGCCCATCATGTTGGTCATGTGCTGTCTGTTGGGCCTCATCATTCGCAAAGGCGTGGAGTTTCATGTTAACCTGGGGATTGTGGTATTTTTACTGATGATACTGAACATTGTGTTTCTCTATAAATCAATTATATGAGCAAGAACGATTGGAAGAAGCGCGAAGGGGTGGTGTATTCCACCAGCGATGACTTCACCTACCAATACCAGGGTGGAGAAGAAGCTGCCACCTTGCCTCCTTCGCAGCAACAGTTGAAAGTGATGCTCGACAAGAGTGGCCGTGCAGGCAAACAAGTTACCCTGATCACCGGCTTTATAGGCACCCTTGCCGACCTGGAGGCCTTGGCTAAGAAACTGAAAACCCGCTGCGGAACAGGCGGCACTGTGAAAGAAGGCGAGATACTGATTCAGGGCGATGTGCGCGAAAAAGTACAGCAGTACCTTCAAAATGAAGGCTTTAAGGTGAAAAGGGCGGGCTAAATGCCCAATTTCTGATTTTTTTCAACTTTCCCTCATTGGCCATCAGGTAAGATTTAGCCCCAAATTGATCAATTCGGGGCAAACGGTTGCGTTACTTTTACCCAGTAAAACCGCTATTTTTTGCCAATGAGGGCCATTCGTTACATGATCCTGGTTTCGGTATGCACAGGCTTTGCCTGTTTAGGCGCGTTTCATTTACAAGCTCAGACTAAAATAAAGGAAGACACCGCACGGGTGAACCTGCTGAACCGCATGGCCACCTCTCTGCGAGAATCCGATCATGAAATGGCACTGGCTTACAGCCGCGATGCGCTGGCACTGGCGGAAAAGCTAAACTACCCGCGTGGCCAGGGGATGGCGCTGGGTAACATGGGATGGATTCATTACCGCAAATCCGACTTTGTTAAAGCGCTGGAATACTCCATCCAAGCGATTAAGATCTCCGAAGCGATTGGCGACAAGGCCGAATTGGGGCGCAGCCTCAATAACATGGCAGCCGTCTACTTCGAACAAAAACAATTTGATAAAGCGCTGGCTGAGTTTAGCAAGGCCCTCGCGGTGGCCGAACAACTGAACGATGGGAAGCTGAAGGCCAGAACACTGAATAACATGGCCTACATGTACCTGATGGGCAGCCAACTGTTAGATTCTGCAGCAGCCTATGCCGACAGGGCGCTGAAAGCCAGCGAGCACATCCGCGACAGCTATCTTACCTCTTTTGCTTTGCGCACCCTGGGCGATGTGTGGACGGAGAAAGGCAAGTACCGTGAAGGCATACAATTGTACCAACGTGGCATCGCCATGTCGGAGAAAAATAGAAATAACAGCATGAGGGCAGCCACTACGCACCGCTTGGCCAAAGCCTACATAGCACTTAACAGACTCACCGAAGCCCAAGTGCTGCTGGAAGAAAATGAAAAAGTAGCGATTGAAATGGGCTACCCCGAAGAACTGGAGCGCACTTACCAGGTGCTGGCAGAACTTTGCAGCAAGCGTGGCGACCATGCCCGGGCTTACGCTTATTTGAAAAGGTATACGGTTTTACACGATTCTATTTATACCGAAAAAAACTCAGAGCAGATAGCGTTGCTGCAAGGCCAATTCGATCTGAACCTGAAGCAGGCAGAGATTGAGTTACTCACTAAAGACGCTGCATTGAAACAGGAAGAAATCAGTACACAACGTATGCAGTTGTACATTACTATTCTTACCGCCAGTTGTGCCCTGCTGCTGGTGATACTGCTGCTGTATGGTTTCCAGAAGTCCAAAAGGGTAAACAAAGAACTCCAGAAGCAAAAAGAGGAACTGGCTGTTAAGAATGCCGAGATTGAAGACAAACGGCAGGAGTTAACGCGCCTCAATGCCACGAAAGATAAATTATTCTCCATCATCGGTCATGATTTCCGAAGTCCGTTGAATAGCCTGAAAGGCTTGTTGAACCTGATCGGCAACAAGAACATGTCGCAACAGGAGTTTGAACATTTTTCTGGTGATTTAAGAAAGAAAATTGATGCCATTTACGATAACCTGGATAACGTGCTGAACTGGTCCGTGTCGCAATTGAAGGGCATACAGGCCAACCCCAGTATCATTCAACCTTACCTGCTTACCGAAGAAGTCTTTGATTTGTATCAGGAGATGGCCCGAACCAAGGATGTGGAATTGATCAATACCATTAGCCCTGAGATTACTGCTTTTGCCGACAAGGAACAGATTCGGCTGGTGCTGCGTAACCTTATCAGCAATGCGTTGAAGTTTACTTCGGCCCGTGGCTTTGTGCGCCTGGCTGCAGACTGGGAAGAAGACATGATTCAGATTTCGGTGGAAGACTCGGGTATAGGTATGTCTACCGAAGATATGCAGCGCCTTTTTGTGAAAGATTCATTGTGGTCTATACAAGGCACGCAGAACGAAAAGGGCTTGGGCCTGGGCTTGTTGTTGTGTAAAGAGTTTATTGAAAAAAATCAGGGACGGTTAACCGTGAGCAGTGAGCAAGGAGTGGGGACAACCTTCCGTTTCACCTTACCCGTTTCAGACGGCAAAGACGGAATGGATGATCCGCGCACCATGGTATCTGATAGGTTGGTAAGCAGCCTGGCGTAAATCTGATTGAAAGAGAGGCGTCAGTCGGCCTGGAAACAGGCCGACTGACGCCTCGTTCACTTTCCGTTTGCTATCTAAAAGGCCATATCAAAAATACCCAACGCGTCTTTGCCAGAGAGGAATGATCGAAACAATCTCTCTTTGAGATTGCTTCTCTCGACTTGCATCGGTACGCAATGAAAGTATTTTTACTTTCCTTCTTTTAGTTTCTTTAATTCTGCCTCGTAGAGAGCGGTGTTGCCCTTTTGATTATCTGGAATGTTTTTGATGGCCAGTTCCCAATTCTTGATGGCTTCTTTGGTGTTGTTATTGGCGGCATAACCGCGGGCTAATCCCACGTAAGTGGTAAACTTTTCTTCAGGGTGTGCCTTGAAATTATACTGAAATACTTCCAATGCTTTTTTGTTCTCGCCTTGTGTAAGGAGTGCGCGACCATATTGATGTACAGCCTGCACGGTGGCAGTAGGCAACTTGATGGCTTTGTCCATCAGGGTGTTTGCCTCGCTGTGGCGCTTCAGTGCCGTAAGCACCATGGCCTTGGTCTGCAGGGTATTGAAGTTCTCTTGCCCAATAAAAGGCATACTGATGGCGGCATCGGCCCAGGTAAGGGCTTCTTCCAGGTTGGTGTTGTTGTTCACACAAAACTGTGCGGCTTGCATCCAGGTTTGATAGTCGAAACCGGGAGAGCTGCGCAAGTCGTTGCGAATACCGGCCAGGTACAAATCGTTTACGTTGGGTACGTCAATTTTAAATGCCACTTTTTTACTTTCCCACTGCAGGTAGGCAGTCGTGTTGTTGGGATTGCGGCCTTCGAAACCAAAAGTGAGGAACTGGGTGAAGGGAGCATCTTGTGGTGTGGCTGCAACGCGCACCACGTCTTCGGAAGGGTTATAGAAATAGCTGCCCCAGCTTGTTGAGTTACGGGAGAGTATCCACGTCCAGGGGCCATCTTTCTCCACAGCCAGAAACAAACCGTAAGCGCCTGCGGGTATGTCTTTGCCATCAATCTTTACGGGATGCGAAAAGCTGATGACGGTGTTTTCGTTGGCACCCGCGCGCCAAGGAGCTGATTTGGAAGTGCCGAAACCCTGATCGATAAAACCGTAGTGAACGAGCTCGCCCCAAATGTGGCCCGTGCGGTCGGTGCCATTGGGTGCGGTAACATTCGGGCTGCTGTAGGCAATACTTACTTCTACAGGGCCAATCCATTGGCTTACTTTGGCCTTCTGGTTGTTGCCGCTGGGAGGCAGGGTGAGCTGCGCCCATGCGGTGAAGGTGAGCATTAGCAGTGCTGCTGTAAATAATTTCTTCATAAAGAGATGAGTTTAAGCGTGTGTGTTGATTTTAGACCTATTTTAAACGGTACTTGGCGGTGCCAGGGTTAGCACCATTTGCGGTATTTTAGACTAAATTTTTGGCTGCGCATTTTTAGGAACGCACACCCGAAGTGAGAGCGGATTTACCTGAATTTCGAAGTGGGAGACGGCTTCCATCGCTTCGCCATCCACATGAAATGCCATAGGGCGCTGCAACCTAATAATGGCTTTACTTGACTTGTGTAAGGCAACGAACCGCGACTTATCTAACCTGCCGGTAAACATATTGCGGGCGAAGCCCAACGCATAGTGCAGCGGTACTTTTTGCACCAGAGAAAGATCGAACTGTTGATCGCGCACGGAGGCAAGCGGAGCAATACGCGCATTGTTGCCAAACTGCGATGAGTTGGCGAGCGCAATCAAGAAGTGCTTGCTATGCATTACCTGTCCCTCCCATTCAATTTCGCTCTCAAATTCCTGGAAACGCACAAACTCGCGTAGCGTAAGGCGCGTGTAGTTGGCCAGGCCACGTTTGCCATCTTTACCAAACAGGTTGGCAATGTGGCCATCGAAACCTATGCCCGATACATTGACAGACAAGTGCCCGTTGATTGCCAGGGTGTCGATGGGCACTGGCACCAGAGTGTGCAATTGTAACAATGCACGATGGAAAGACATCGGCAATCCCAAGTGTCGGGCGAGCCCATTGCCCGAGCCTTTGGGAAGTATGGCCATAGGTACGGTTGTGTTTACAAGACCTTGCGCCACCTCGTTCACGGTGCCATCGCCCCCGGTGGCAACCACCAGGCTCATATTTTCGGCTACTGCCTGTTGCGCCAATTCCACGGCATGACCGCGCTGCCTGGTAAATTCAATGGTGCATTCCCAGCCCTGCTGTGCGCAATAGTCGATGATGCGCCCTTCGAGCGACTCGCGAAAGCCACCCCCTGAAAATTTATTGATGATGAACAGAACCTTCTGCATGACAGGGAACCCGTAAAGATAGATGATTCCGATTATGCCCTGACGGATGGGCGAAGGAAGGAAAAAACAAAGGGATGATTATTAGAAAACATGTTATTAAAACTTCAAGAATTTCGCGCAACCACCCAAGGCTTCTGATGCGTGAAAATTCTGCCTATGTTTGCAACGCATGAAAGCGGATTATGTGCCTCGTAAAATCAAGTTCAAGGCGTGGGATCGTGAGTCGCGGTTGCTGATGCGGCTGAACAGCATTGAATGTAGTAAGGGTGAATTGGTAAAGAAGAACCACGTCTTATTGCAGTTCACGGGCGTACTCGATAAGGACGGGGAAGAAATCTACGAGATGGACATCTTACTGGTCTACTCCGACAAGCACCTGGTTTTTTGGAATGAAGATAAAAACGGATGGTTTATTCGCCCCCTGGAAGGCACCGGCAGCATGGAGCCTTTCCTTTTGAAATCGGCAGAGAAGATGAAGCGCTTTTGCAGCTATTTTGAATTAGGCTAACCGCCTTTCAGTTTTCCTTCAATGTATTCAACCGCCTGGCCGATGGTCTGCATCTTTTCGGCATCATCATCGGGAATCTTGATATCGAAGGTCTGCTCGAATTCCATCACCAGTTCGGCATAATCCAGAGAGTCTATGCCCAGGTCTTTTACGAAACTTGCATCGGGTGTAATTTCCGATTCGGGGATACCTAATTTTTCTATGAGGATAGCAGATATCCGCTTCTTTACATCTTGCATAGCAGGGTTATAATACGTCAAAGCTATAACAATTCTGCAAATTTTAATGGGAGCCAACCGGAGCAGCTTCAGTTAGAAGCGCAGTATAAATTCGGTGCCTTCACCCAGTTTCGACTTCACGGTAATGCGGCCTTCGTGCTGGCGCATGATCTGTTTGGATAGACTTAACCCAATACCCGAACCGGTCTTTTTGGTGGAGAAGAACGGTATGAAGATCTTCTCTTGCGCTTCGGTATCAATACCTGCGCCATTGTCTTTTACCGAAATAACTGCGCGTCCTTTTTCATTGGCCACGGCCAACAGTTCAATTTTCTTGTCGGTCTGTTCATCAAAAGCCTGGATGGCATTTTTAATCAGGTTGATCAACACCTGCTCGATCATGGTTTTGTCCGCCAGTATAAACAGGTTATCCGGAATTACGCTCACCACAATGGCAATGTTGTTATCGGCTAGTTCTTTTTTGTGCAGCATAGCCAGTTCTTCCAGCAACGGCTTCACAGCCACTTCAGCCAACCGCGGTTTGGGTATGTGCGATAGGTTGCGGAACTCTTTCACGAAACGAATCAGCCCGGCACTTCTGCGGCTGATAGTCTGCAAAGACAAATGCATGTCGTCCAGATCTTCGCGGGGTATCGCTTCGTTCAGTTGTATCTTTTTTTCCAATTCTTCTTCCACAATACCCGCCAGAGACGAAATGGGTGTAACGGAATTCATGATTTCATGTGTAAGCACACGCACCAGGTTTTGCCACGCTTCCATTTCTTTTTCTTCCAGTTCTGTCTGGATGTTGCTCATGGAAATCAGCTTCACCTCATCGCCACGCAGGGTAAGCTCTATGGCATAAACAGAGAGTTGAATCGTTTCATCACCATTTTTCAAACGCACCAGCTCACGCCCTCCCGTTTTCAGTTTCAGAAACGAATCGATCAACGATTCGCCTACATCTTTCAGATCGTCCAGGTGTTCGGCACGCGTTACACGCAGCAAACGTTTGGCCGCGCTATTAATAATCTGTATGGTGCCATCTTTTTTGAAGGTGAGTAACCCAATACCCACGTGCTGCACGATGTTTTTGAAAAACTGGTATTCAGAATCGCGCTCTCTGCGCGAGTTGCGCAACTTGTTCAGCGCCTCATTCATTTCCTGGTGCAGGCGTTGCACCGAAGGATCCTTGCTGTCGGTTTTGAAAGAGGAGCTCAAGTCGTCATAACGGATGGAATCCAGGAATGAAGTGATGTCTTCATTTGATTTTTCCACTGCTTTGATCAGTTGGGCTACCTGAAAAAAAACGGCTCCTCCTAATGCCAGCGTTAGCAGCCAGTTGAATTCGTTCAGTCGGAATAGAAAAGCAAAAACAAAAACTGTAGCCACCAGAATCGCTACCCGTGTAACCAGGGGCGATTTCCAGTTAAACTCCATACTTCTCCATTCTGCGGTAGAGCGATGCGCGGGTAAGTCCTAGTTCTTCTGCGGCCTTGGAGATATTGCCATTGTGTAACTGAATGGCTTTGATGACAGCCGCTTTCTCTACTTCATCCAGGTTCAGCGTATCGGCCGAAGGCGAATCGTTGGCTTTACGGCTGAATAGGAAGTCGCTTTCTTGAAGCGTAGGCGAGTCTGCCATGATCAGGGCGCGTTCTATGGCGTGTTGTAATTCGCGCACGTTGCCAGGCCAGGCATACTTCTTTAATTTGGTGATGGCCTCGTTCGAAATAGACAAAACCTCTTTGCGGTATTTTTTGGCGTAATAGTTCAGAAAGTGGTTGGCCAGCATGGGTATATCGTCCACCCGTTCGCAGAGCGGTGGAATGTGTACCTCCACCGTGTTGATGCGGTAGAGGAGGTCTTGTCTGAATCTGCCCTCCTGCACCATCTGTGCTAAGGGCATGTTGGTGGCGCAAATCAGGCGTATGTCTACCTCAACAGGGGTGTTGGAGCCCACACGCGTTACCTGCCGCGACTGCAAGGCGCTGAGCAACTTACTTTGCAGACTCATGCTCAGGTTGCCGATCTCATCGAGAAACAAAGTGCCTCCGTTGGCCAATTCAAAACGGCCAGGCCTGTCTTCGCGTGCATCGGTAAACGCACCTTTTTTGTGCCCGAAAAGTTCGCTCTCGAAAAGTGTTTCTGTGATGGCGCCCATGTCTACTGCAACAAAAGAGTTGTCTTTGCGCAGCGACTTTTGATGGATAGCACGCGCCACCAATTCTTTACCGGTTCCGTTTTCACCCAAAATTAAAATGTTGGCATCGGTTTTTGCCACTTTGTCGATGAGTGCAAAAACTTCTTTGATGGCGGGACTTTGGCCGATGATGTCGCGAAAGGGCTGGCTGATCTGCTCCTCCAGCATCTGCTTGGCTTTGCGCAGCTTATCTACTTCGTTGTACGACTTCTTTAGTTTGATGGCCGTAGAAATAGTAGCAATCAACTTTTCGTTTTGCCAAGGCTTCAGAATAAAGTCGGTAGCACCTTCTTTTAGGGCACGTACGGCCATTTCCACATCTCCAAAAGCGGTAATCATAATCACCACCGCCTGTGGGTCGCGCTCTTTAATTTGGGCCAGCCATTCGAAGCCTTCTTTGCCGCTGGTGGTGTCTTTGCTGAAGTTCATATCCAGCAAGATCACATCGTACGTATCGTTGTTTAAAAGAAATGGAATTTTATTCGGGTTCTTTTCTATGATGACGTGGTAGTTGTATTTCTTCAGCAGCATCTTGGCTGCCAGCAATACATCTTCATCGTCATCTACCATTAAAATTTTGCCTTCGTTCACGTTCAGATCAGGTTTAGCGAGACTTTAAAACGAAAAATTATGCCAGTATGCAGGAGGCCAAAAAACGCCCTTTTTGGGTATTTTCATGTACTAGACCGCGCAAATATGTTCAAAAATGAACACAATAGTGGCCCTTTTTGCAGATTTCTTAGGGCCGGTAGGAAAATATTTCTAACCTGTTTCCCTTGATCAAAAAGAGTCTTTCATCGCTCAGCAGTGCTTCATCGCAAGGGTAGGGCAGTGTGATGATGCGGGTTTCTGAGGTGTACAGGTCCGTCAAATGGAGTTGGTTGCCTTCGTGGAAGTAAACTTCTTCACCTAAAAAATGGAAGGCGCGCAGGCCTGGTTTGCCTAAAGTGCGCGTAACAGTTCCCAACGAATTGATGGCCAGAATTCCTTTTTCAGGCGACAACAGAAAAAGAAAGTTTTGATACTCGCGCATATAGGTAAAGGCGAGACTGTCGGCAGGCGAAATCCCTTTCAATGCAAATTCACGTTCAATCAAGCTAAAGGACCCTCCGGTTTTTTTTAAGCTGTAATCGGCCTTGTCAAAAATCCACACTTCATTTTTAGTGGGGCACACCAGCCATGGATTGATGGCAAACTCGGGTGCCAATTGATGACCTTCCGCATCGGCAAGGTCGGCAGATAAAAACTCGAAGCTATTGGAAGCACGGAAATAAGCGAATGCCAAAACGCCATCGCGCGGATCGAACAAGGTGGGAGTACTTGTATACGGCCTTCTTCCCAACAACTGCCCGTCTTTGCTGATTTTTTGAATTTCTCCGCCTTGCATGACCACGTAGAGATCGCCCGGCCTGTCGAGGCCACCAGTAAAAACTGGTCCTGGTAATTGTACGCTGTGTAGCAGCGTCTGTGCCGAAGTGGTGTTGGTACACAGACCACACGTTGCAACAAGCCCCAATAAAAAAACAACAACTTTTTGGAATGTACACCCGCGGTTCATGGTGCAAATGTTTTTAGTTCCAGGCGGTGCCCATCGAAAACGGCATAGGTGCTAAAATGTACCCATTCGCCCAGGTTAACATAGCGACTGCCTTCGCCTACCTTTAAATCGAGTGGCAGGTGGCGGTGTCCAAAAACGTAATTATCGAAATGTGTGGTTTTCTCCATTTGGCGGCAGTAGGAGAGCAGAAACTCATTTTCCTCACCCTGAAATTTTTCTTCTTTGCGGTTGTTACTAATTCTACTCTTCCTGCTCCAGTAGTTAGCAATGCCCATGCCGATGTTGGGATGTATCCATTGAAAGAGCCATTGGCAAAACCGGCTGTCGAAAAATTGTTTCAGCACCTTATACGTATTGTCGCCCGGGCCCAGACCATCGCCATGGCCGATGAGGAAGCGTTGCCCATTTACAATCAGTTCTTGCGGATCGCGCAGAATGGGTATGCCCAGTTCCTGCGGGAAGTAGTCGAACATCCACATGTCGTGGTTGCCGGTAAAAAAGTAGATGGGCGTGCCGGTATCGCGCAATTCTGCCAGCTTACCTAAAAATCGTGTGAAGCCTTTGGGTATGGTGTGCTTGTATTCGAACCAAAAATCGAAAAGGTCGCCCATCAGGTAGATGGCGTGTGCATCGTGACGTATGCACTCTAGCCACGCAATGATTTTTCTTTCGCGTGCCAGGCTTGCCGGGTAAGAGGGAACGCCCAGGTGAAAATCGGAAGCGAAGTAGATTTTCTTTCCAGCAGGCAATTGTAACGAACCAAGCGATTTCATGCTGCGCAATGATAGCGAAAAACGCAGTGCATCGCTACACACCCCTACGCAGACCCAACAGACGCTGTGGACCAGTTTGGTAACACAGGCGTTGGCAGCGGATGCGCGAACGCCAGTGCCGACAACATAGGCGTTGGCAGCGGATGCATGAGCGCCAGTTTGATAACACAGGCGTTGGCAGCGGATGCGCGAACGCCTGCGCTAACTACATAAGCGTTGGCAATTCATGCACGAGCGCCAGCGCTGATATCACAGCAACCCTCCTGAAAAAAAATGAAAAGATTTTGAGTTAAAGCGGAAATCGGCCGCCCATGTGGGATTATTTTTTCTTCCCTGTTTTTTCAAATACCATGGCAGCCGAATTCATGCAGTAGCGCAGGCCCGTGGGGGCTGGGCCATCGTCAAACACATGGCCGAGGTGGCCGCCACAGCGGCTGCACACCACTTCATCGCGTATCATGCCATAGCTGGTATCGCGCACCAGGTCTACGGCCACCGAGTCGTAAGGTTGGTAGAAGCTGGGCCAGCCCGAGCCCGATTCAAATTTGGTTTCTGAATCGAACAATGCCTGGTGGCAGCCCGCGCAGAAGTAGGTTCCTTTTTCGTGGTTGTCCCAGTATTTTCCTGTAAAGGCTTGCTCTGTTCCCTTTTGGCGCAGAATGTAGAACTGCTCTGCGGTGAGCTGTTTTCGCCATTCCGATTCAGTTTTTGTGAGGTAACTTTTTTTGCTGTTTACATGGGGCCGTTCGGCTTGTCCGCAAGCCGTTAATGTGGTGGCCAACAGGGCTGCATGTAAGAAATAGGTGAAACGCATCGTATTGAAGTTAATTTGTGAATATGCTAAGAGTCAAAATTGCGCATTTGGGCACCATCTCTCGGTCGTCCGCCATACAAATAGGGCAATTGAGGCCTAACCTTTTTGATGTGCGAAATCCAAAGAATTGTTCCATTTTTGTTCGTTTTTAGCGCCTAATTTTGAACTTTGATCTACTCAATCAACAAACGAAGTAACCCGAAAGTTAGATCATGAAGCGAATTTGTCTGGTAGTGGCTTTTTACCTGGCAGCCGTGGGCACCTCGTGGGCCCAGAACTACCAGCTATATGGGGTTTTTATGTACAGCTTTACGCGATATGTACAGTGGCCCGAAGATGCCAGTGCAGGCGATTTCGAAATACATGTGCTGGGCGATTCGCCCATTTTGCCTGAGTTGCGCAAAATGGCGCAAACAAAAAAAGTAGGCGAGCGAACCATTAAAGTGTCGCAACTCACCAGCCTCTCAGACATCAAGAAATGCAATATCCTTTTTGTGCCTGCCGATAAAACTACCCAACTGGCCGATGTGCTGACCAAGGTGGGCGAACAGGCTACCTTGGTAGTTACAGAACAAACAGGCAGCGCACAGAAAGGAAGCTGTATCAATTTTGTGGAAAAAGACGGCAAGCCTGCCTTCGAAATCAATCAGGCGGCCTTGAACAAGCAGCGCCTGAAAGCCTCCACAGAATTGATGCGATTCGGAATAGTAATTTAATTTTTAACTATATCTCTACACCATGAGCGACAACAGTGCAATGAAAGGAAAATTGCGCCTCACTATCGGAACCAAAATCTTTATGGGGTTCCTCTCCCTTATTTTGCTGGCCGTAATTGTGGTGGCCGTTATTTTCTGGAAGGGCAGCGTAATCGATAACTCTACCAAGTTCTCTTCAGAAAACGCCAGACCTTCCAAAGAAGCCATCAACGAATTTGTGCTGATGGTTACTCAATCGAAAATGCTGATCACCAACTGGGTGTACCTGCAAACCAACACAGACGACAAAGAAGCCCTGCGTCAAATCAAAGATTTCGATTACCCCGCCTTGAAGGAACGCATCACCAAACTGATGCCCAACTGGAGCGACAGCCAGCGCGTAAAGATCGACACCGTCTTTGCCAACTTCGATAATATGATGGCTACGGCCGAAGACCAGGTGATGAACAAGCTCATCACCTTCGAAAACTACGAAGACCCCCTTACCAAGTTGTTGGCAGAAGATGCCATCGAAAGCCAGATTATTCCCCAGTCGGCAGACCTGATCAAGCGGCTGAATGAAATCGTGGCGATTCAAAACAAAATTACCGAAGAGTCCGATCAGGAGATTATCCAGTCTACCAGCGAATTGTATTATTACACGCTGATTTTGGGTGGCGTAATTGTGGCGCTCGGCTTCGTGATTGCCTACTACATTGTTCGCTCCATCACCAACCCTATCCTTTATATTAAAGACGTGGTGGTGAAGTTGGGTAAAGGCGAGTTGGTGGAAGACCAGAACAAGAAATTCAGCAACGATGAAATTGGCGAGATGGCCCTGGCCACCGATAACCTGGTGTCGGGTTTGAAGGCTACCACACAGTTTGCCGAAAACATTGGTAATGGCAAATACGATTCAAACTTTCAGCCGCTGAGCGAGCACGATGTGTTGGGTAACGCCCTGCTGAACATGCGCGAAAACCTTGCCCGCGTGGCCGAGGAGGACAAGAAGCGCAATTGGGCCACCGAAGGGTTGGCCAGGTTTGGCGAGATTTTGCGTACCAACAACAACGATGTGCAAAAACTGTCGGATGAAATTATAGGCAACCTGGTGAAGTACCTGAAAGCCAACCAGGGTGCGCTCTATATTATTGACGACAACGAAGGCGATGAGCCTACCATGTCGATGACGGCCTGCTACGCCTGGGACAAGAAGAAATACCTGAACCAGAAAATTCACCGGGGTGAAGGTTTGGCCGGCCAGTGCTGGCAAGAGATGGATTTAATCTTCCTGACAGACGTGCCGCAGAATTACATCCGCATCACTTCTGGCTTGGGCGATGCCAACCCGAATTGTATTTTAATTGTGCCGCTGAAAGTGAACGACCAGATATTTGGTGTGGTAGAGTTGGCTTCTTTCAATGTGCTGAAGGATTATGAAATTGAGTTTGTGCAGAAGATCGCTGAGAGCATTGCGTCTACGATCTCGTCTGTGAAGATCAATGCGCGCACGCAGCGCCTGTTGGAAGAGTCGCAGCAGATGACGGAGCAAATGCGTGCCCAGGAAGAAGAAATGCGCCAGAACATGGAAGAGTTGCAAGCCACGCAGGAAGAAATGCAGCGTGGTCAGTCGGAAACAGAAGGAACGCTGCGTGCCATGAACGAGTCGCTGGCCATTGTGGAGTTCGATCCCGAAGGCAACATTCTAAAAGCCAACCACAACTTCCTCGATATGATGGGCTACAGCATGAGCGAGATACAGGGCGAACACCACCGCCTTTTTGTACACAAAGACGACCGCAGCTCAGACGGTTACCGCCAATTCTGGCGCGATCTGGCCAATGGCCGCTCGGTGAAAGGTGAATTTAAGCGCGTGACTAAGAAAGGAGAGATGGTGTGGATACGCGGCAGCTACTCGCCCCTGCGCAACAAGAATGGTGAAGTGGTGAAGGTGATGGAAATTATGTTCGACATTACCGCGCTGAAAAAAGCAACGGCAACTGCCTGAATACACTAACCAGATAAAAGCAAAAAACCCCTTCCGACTGAAGGGGTTTTTTGTTACCTAAACCTAAACCTATGAGAAGATTTACTCTACTCTATGCCCATTTGAACGGGAACGCTTAGCTTAGGGTTGCAGCAAAATTCTTAATAAACTGTAAAAATTCGCTTTTTTCTACCGAAAACGATTTCGGAAGCAGTTGAATCTACACAGCCAGCCGTTGAATGGACAAGGCTACTTCAGTTTGCTGCTAAACTGTTTCTTGAATTTCTCCACCTTCGGCCGAATTACATATTGGCAATAGCCCTGGTTGGGGTTCAGCGCATAATAATTCTGGTGGTAGTCTTCGGCCGGGTAGTAGTTAATAAGAGGCGATATTTCCGTTACAATCGGGTTCCTGAAAGTCTTGGCTGCCGTTAGCTGCTGCTTGTACGCTTCGGCCGTTTTTTTCTGCGCCTCATTGTGATAGAAGATAACGGATCGGTATTGGGTGCCTTCATCGGCCCCTTGTTTGTTCAGCGTGGTAGGGTCGTGGGTGTTCCAGAAAATTTCCAGAATCTCTTCAAAAGAAACCACTTTGGGGTCGAACGTAATTTGTGCTACCTCCGCATGGCCGGTAAGGCCTGTACTTATTTCGCGGTAGGTAGGGTTCTTCACCTTGCCTCCCGAATAGCCTGACTCCACTTTGGTTACTCCCTTCACGGCCAGAAACACCGCTTCTGTGCACCAAAAGCAACCAGCACCCAGGGTGGCTACTTCAAAATTGGTTGAACTCATAGTTTTTGGTTCATTGCTTTTTTGAGAACAAGCCGCATGAGCCATAAAAAGGCCAATGGCGACCACGGTTGTAATCAATTTCATTGCTTGGTCTTTTAATTCCTAAAACGGCCGATTATCCGGCATTTCTTTACCACCTTTAACCAGTTCAACCGCGATTTGGTTTTGCTCAAATGGGCGGAATGTCTGCCGGTTTACATTTCTGCTTTAGTAGTTGCGATAGAAGGCAGCAATGGCGTTGGCCACCTTGCTGTCCAAATCTCTTTTAACCTGGTTGCGCAGGTAGTCGCGCCCTACATTGGGCTCTCGTTTTTCAATTAGTTTTTTGTCGCCACTTTTCAGGGCACGCAGATCGCCCGTGTAAATGGCCCACGAGTCGGTCCAGGTCTGGTCGCTGGTTATTTCCTGGTTCTGCAATTCGGCCTTGCTTTCGCCATCCACTACCAGCAGAGACACCGAGCCGCGCGCGGTAACCTTCTTTTCGAAGATGGTGATTTTAGCAGATACCTTCTGGTACACAGGCACCTTTTGGCCATTCACGGTTTTTTCTCCCGTCTTCACACTGTCGGTTTTGTCTTCGGTGCGCTTGCTGATACTCGGGCGCCCTTCGTTGAAGCCGTTCACCACCACTTTAAGGAAGTGATCGATCTTGGGTAGCTTTTGCTCCGCGGCCTGTGCGGGCGTATACAGTTTCACAAACTGGTTGCCATTGTATCCAAACACCACGGGTTCAAAATTCCAATCGTACATATTATCCAGGGCCGGTTCTACCACCACCTTCAGGGTAGCATTAAACCGGGCTTGCTCCATCATTTCAATCGATTCGCGATAGCCGGGCTCGAACGCATTGGCATCGGAGAAATGAAAATAGGCTTGCTTGGCATCGTTGCGGGTGCTCTTCATCATGGCCTGAATGCCGGCCTCGTAGCTTTCTTCGGCAGCCTTGTTTTTTAGATCGGTCAGCTCCTTGTACCGGCTCACTGGTTGCGGAATTACCTTGAGGGCGCCTGGTGAGGTGCGTATGGCTTCGTAGAGTCGGTTGATCTGCTCATAATCTCGAACGGCATTGGCATACTTGAAATTGGCGTTAGAGGCGATTTGATTTTGTGCGTCTGTCTCCAGGTAATCGATGGCGGCCTGGTAGCTGAGGCTGAGTATTTCCTTGGATTTCTTATGATCTGGATTTTGACGCAGCCGGTTTACAGCAGTAAGCACGGCTTCAGAATAATCGCCTTGCTTGTAGGCGGCTTTGCCCGAACTACAGGCATCCATCATCAATAAGCCAAAAATGGAACACAGCGCGAACAGTAGCCTCATGGGGTAGCTTTTGTGGTACAAAGAAACAAATTCAATGCCTTAAATTAAAAAGGCAATGTGGTGCATCAGGGAGCGAACAGATCAACCAAAATATCGTCTATCAGGTTGCGCCAGTTGCCCCACGAATGGCCCTGGTTTACCTCGCGGTAGTTGTACTGACAGGCACTCGTTTCCAGCAATGCTTTCATTCTGCGGCCCCCTTCGCTGGTGTCGTTAATCAGGCCCGAAGTCATAGATATTTTGATGGGATGCTTATCGGCACCTTCGCACATGGAATAGATCTGCGGCCTGGTGTAAAACGCGGGCGATTGGATGCCTGCCATGGTAAACAGGTTCGGTCGTGCGAACACAAAATAGGCGGCATTAAGTCCACCCATCGAGTTGCCTAATATGGCCCGCTGCGTGGCTTCCGTGGCAACGGGATGGTTCTTTTCTATGTGTGGAATAAACTCATCGGCAAAGAAACGCAGGTAACGTTCGTTCATGGCCAGCTCTTCCATCCTGCGGTTGTTCGATCGGTTTACGGGTTCGCGGTGATCGATAAACACGGCCGCAATGGGTTTGATTTTCTGATCGGCAATCAGGTTATCCAAAATGGTTACCATATTACCTAGCTGCGGATGGGTATACTCATAGCCATCGGTCACGTAAACCACTGGAAGTCTTTCGCCTGTATGCCCGGCCGGGAGGTAAAGGGTATAGGTTACCTGGTAGCCCAGTATTTTACTGTTCAGCAACCGATCGTTACTGTGCGACCCTTTCGGCACGTTTCGGGAGACTGTTACCTCATCGGGCTTGTAGAGCGGCATGCGCAACTCTGAGTTTACACTTCCTCCACCTACACCCGACCATTGTGTATGGGGATTTACCGGGTCCAGAATCCACTTCGTGTCATCAATAATAATTTTGTAATCCAGTCGCGCATCGGCAGGGAAAGAGGTTTTCCAAATCCACACATCAGTGTTACCTAGTTTTGTGCCGCGGCTGGCGAAGGATTTATCGTAGCCCCACTGATTGAAATCGCCCACCCACAGTACCGATTTAGCCGCGCCTCTATATAGAAAATAAACGGAATCATTTTCTATGAGGGGAATTTTCGCTTCTTGTTGCATCACCTCCCATAAGCGATTTATAGCAACCGTGTCGCCAGTAGAGGCAGCTTGTTGCAAGGCCTTTTGCCGGGCGTGAAGTTGGAGATAACGTTGGGCAAAAGTGGGTGCAGCAACAAATAGCAGGCAGCTTAGAACAAACAGCTTCATCAACTAGACAATAGTTACTTCATCTTCATCCTTTACAATCAGATTAAGTAAGCCCGCCAGAATCATAGCTACGCCACCCGTAACCAGTATATAAATCGACTCTCCATTGAAAACATAACGCAGCAAGATACCCAACACGGTGGCGGCCACTATTTGTGGAATTACGATGAAGAAATTAAACACGCCCATGTAGTATCCCATTTTCTCGGAAGGCAAAGACCCTGAAAGCATGGCATACGGAATGGAAAGAATGCTGGCCCAGGCAATGCCCACACCGATCATGGAATACCACAGGTACGAAGGATTGCTTACAAAGTAAAACGAAATCAGACCTACACCCCCGCAGGCCAATGCAATCATATGCGTTATTCTTCTGCTGGTGTAGCGGGCGAGAATAGGTAAAAACAAAGCCGCAATGGCAGCGATACCGTTGTAGACACCAAACAAATTACTCACCAGGTTGGCGCCCTCATTGTATGCGGCAGAAGTGGTGTCGTTGGTTTGATACAAATAGCTGGTTACGGCCGGGGTGGTATAAATCCACATGGCGAACAGCGCAAACCAGGAAAAGAATTGCACGTAGGCCAATTGAATCATGGTTTTGGGCATGCCGTGAAAATCTTTTACAATATGTACAAGGCCGAGATAGGACCTGTCTTGACGGATGTAAGCCGAGGCTACCAGGTGCGTAAGGCCGAACACCACTAAGCCCAGTGCCAATACATACAACTCTTTTTCAAAGCCACTCAGGTAAATGGCCACCCCTATCAGTAGCCCACCCGATAGCAGCGAAAATCCTAGATACTGAAATTTTTTTTGGTGATAAGCCTCATCGTCAATGCGCCTTTTTTCGCGGTTGCGCAGGGCTTCCTCCGCTTTTCTGTCGGGTGGGTATTCTTTGGTGCTGAAAACGGTCCACATCACGGTGATGAATAGAATGAGCGCACCCAGGTAGAAAGAATATTTCACCGAATCGGGCACCTGGCCGTCTGTGGCGGTGTTGGTAATGCCGAACCAGTTGGTAAAAATCCACGGAAGGAAGGACGCAACGATAGCACCTATGCCAATGAAAAAGCTCTGCATGGCAAAGCCGGTAGTGCGCTGCGAAGGAGGTAGCATGTCGCCCACAAAAGCACGAAACGGCTCCATGCTTACATTGATGGAGGCATCCATGATCCACAACACACCGGCCGCCATCCACAAAGCCATGGAGTTGGGCATGAGGCAAAGTGCGAAAGATGCAAGCAGCGCACCAATGGCAAAGTAAGGCCTGCGCCTTCCCCACGTAGGGTGCCAGGTTCGGTCGCTATAAAAGCCGATGATGGGTTGCACCAACAGGCCCGTAACGGGCGCAGCCAGCCAAAGAATGGGCAGCTCGTCAGGGTTGGCGCCCAGCGATGAAAAGATGCGGCTGGTGTTGGCGTTTTGCAACGCAAAGCCAAACTGTATGCCGAGGAAGCCAAAGCTCATATTCCAGATTTGCCAGAAGCTGAGTTGGGGTTTGTACGTGGGTTGACTCATGGGTGGGTTCGTAACAGGAAACTACAATGGAGACTGATCTCAATTTAGATTAATATTTGAATATCCATGGCTTGGCGATCGTAAGGGAGGGTGCAGCGCTGAATGGTTTCCGCGCCCATCCATTCAGGGTCATTAATCGGATCGTATTTTTCAAGAGGGGTGAAGAAGGAGAACTCGCTTTCGCTCACCGCGTAGGATTGTCCCTTCCATTGCACCTGTGAAACCTTCGGGAAGCCATGAAGCACCACCGTAAGATTTTTGTATGGTGAAGCATAGGTTCCTTCGGTAGTGCCCAAGGTTAGTTGATGGCCATTGAACTGAATGGCACGTTGGGCATGTACACCTTTTTGGTAATCGAAGCTTTCGCCATCGTCTTCGTAGAAAGTAAAGGCACCGCTTTCGCCCTGGTAGCAATGTAAAAAGAGATCGGTCGTTTCTGCCTGGGTGTTCTTACCCACTTTTTTCATGGGCAGCAAGGCACCCCCCTTGATGAAGACGGGTAATTTATGAATAGGACATTCCATGAATATCTCCTGGTCGCCCTCATATTTTTGACCTGTATATAAGTAATACCACGTGCCCTTGGGTAAGAATACCTTCATCAGGTTTTTTGTGCTTTCTACAGGCGCAACCAATATGGAAGGCCCCAGCATAAATTGGTTGTGGTAGCTGTGGTTGTAAACGCGGTCATCGAACGGATAGTCGATGGCAAGTGTGCGCTGCACGGGCAGGCCAGTAGCGGCTGCTTCTTTGAAAAGCGAGTAGATGTAGGGCAACAGTTGGTAACGAAACTTGATAAAGTTGCGTGCGATTTGCTCTACCTCTTCCCCATACGACCACGGTTCCGAATCGCGTGTGTTAATCATGGTGTGGCCACGGAAGAAGGGCGAGAGGGCCGCGATGGAAATCCATCGGGCAAACAGTTGTGTGTTGGCATCGCCCACAAAACCACCGGCATCGTAGCCTGCAAAGGCCACACCTGTAAGGCCCAGGCTATTGACCAAACGCACCCCCAACAGCATGTGGTCATCGTACGATACGTTGTCGCCTGTCCACACTGCAGCGTAACGTTGTATGCCAGAGAATGCGGAGCGCGTAAGGTTGAAAGGTCGTTTTCCCTTTAGTAATTCTTTGGCGGCTTCGTAGGTGCTGCGCGCCATCTGGAAGCCGTACACGTTGCGTCCCCTTCGCGTAGTAGTTGTTTCTCCATCAAAATCGAACTGAAGGTTTTCGGGCAGCGCATGTCCCCAGGTGGCAATTTCGTTCATGTCGTTCCAATAGCCTTTTACCCCAAGTTGGGAGTACTGCTTTAACTGCTTCTTCCACCAGGCCCTCGTAGCAGGGTTGGTAAAGTCTGGAAAATGGCACCAGCCTGGCCACACCTGACCGGTGTAATAAGTTCCATCAGGGTATTTCAGAAATACATCGTCCTTTACTCCGTCTTCGTAGGTGGCGTAACCTTTTTCTTCTTTGATGCCGGGGTCGCACATCAACACCACGTTAAACCCTTCCGTTGCCAGGAAGTCGATGAGGCCTTGCGGATCGGGGAAATTCTTCGGATCCCACGAGAAGATTTTGTATTTGTCCATGTAATGGATATCGAGCACGATGACATCGGCCGGAATATCTTTTTCACGGAAAGTGCGGGCCACGCTTTTTACTTCCTTATCAGGATAATAACTATAGCGGCATTGCTGGTAGCCGATGCTCCACAGCGGTGGCATTTCCATTCTACCAGTTAACCAGGTGTATTGTTCAATGATTTCGGCTACGCTGTGGCCATGAACAAAATAATAATTCATATCGCCTGCATCGGCCGAAAAGCTGGAGAATCGGTTGTTGGAGGCTCCGAAGTTGAAAAACGTTTTGTAAGAGTTGTCGAAATAAATGCCGTAGGCGCGGTGTTGGTGAAGACCGATATAAAATGGCGTAGAGCAGTAGAGCGGGTCGGAGCCACCGTGGTAGCCGTAAGCATCCGTGTTCCAGTTTTGGTATGCATGGCCCTTGCGGTCGAGTGCACCAGTTTTTTCACCCAGCCCTATGAAGCGCTCTCCCGGTTGTAGTTTTTTGTAAGTAGTTACCTGTTCGCCAATCCACGCGGTTTCCAGGCCGCGTTCGTCTTCATTCAGTATCTGGCCATCGGGCGTTTGAAATGAGAGGTGCACAGGCTGACGCCCTACTACCACTTTCAAATGTTTAGAAGAAAGCGTCAATTGACTGGCTGTTTCACTCAATTGCCAATCTACTTTCTGCGGAGTGCCTACCACGGCATAAGAAAACGAATCGGGCATTTCTTCGCGCGAGCAGGCCACCCGCACCACCTTGTCGGTATAGAATTGAATTTCGACCGCTATCCCCGTGTCGGTGCGGCCTTTGATGCCCGATTGGGTTTTTTCGAAAGCAGTGAGTGCACCGATAGAAAGAGGTTGGGTGTATTTTTTTAAAGCCATATTCTTCTTTAGAAGTTGATAACCTAAAGAAATACACCTGTTTCAACTTAACCTAAATTGTTAAGCGAAAATGCCGGAAACGATTGCGCCTTACTTTTTCTTCGCGCCCTTGCGCAGCGATGAGTTGCGGATGATCAGTCGTGTTTTCAGCACTTTTGTTTCGGGGGTCGGGTCGCCCTGGTCCTTGTCACGCATCTCGATGTGGCGAATCAGCAAACGCGCTGCCTCTTGCCCCATTTCAAAACCGGGTTGATCTACCGTGGTAAGAGACGGGTCCATGATTTCGCCAAAAAACCAGTTGCTGAAGCCCACTACGGCCACATCATCGGGAATTTTCAGTCCTTTCTCTTTAATGGCCATCATCGATCCCATGGCCATAGGGTCGTTGCTACAGAAAATGGCATCGGGCGGGGGTGTCATGGCCAGCAGTTTTTTAGTGGCTTTTTTACCTTCTTCGAATGAACCCAGGCAGGCTACCACATAATTGTCGTTTACTTCCATACCCCGTTCTTTTAATGCATCCTGGTATCCGCGCAAGCGATCTTTACTCAAAATCAGATTGGGTGCGCCCTCCAGATGGGCAATGCGCTGGCAGCCCTGGTCTACCAGGTGCAGTACGGCTTCTTTGGCCCCGACATAGTCATCCACAATTACTTTGCTGGTGTTGGGATTATTATAGCCGCGGTCGTAGAAAACAATCGGCACCCCTTTGGAGATGATGGACTCGATGTGATCGAAGTTGGTGGTTTCGCGCGAAAGGGAAAGCAGCATGCCATCTACCCGGCTGTTGAACAGCGCTTTCATATCGGTTACCTCGCGCTGGAACGATTCGTTGGACTGTGCCAGAATCACGTTATAGCCCGCTTCGTAGGCCACATCTTCAATACCGCTGATGACGGTGGAGAAAAAGAAGTGTACAATTTCTGGTATAATGACACCGATGGTGTTGGTTTTTTTCTGGCGCAGGCTGAGCGCCACAATATTGGGTTGGTAGTTCAGTTTTTCGGCCAACTCGTTCACCGCCTTTTTGGTTTCCACACTGATATCAGGGTGGTCTTTGAGTGCGCGCGAAACGGTGGAAGGTGAAATGCCTAATTCGCGGGCGATGTCTTTAATGGTAACCTGGTTGAACTTCATTTGACTAAAGGGTTGAAGGGGGGGTAATTTTTGTTAAATTTATCATTGTTTCGGAAACGTTTGCGGAACCGTTTCCATTAAATTTTCGTGGAATTTTAGCTGAAAAACAGCAACGAAGCGACAAATTCAGCCTATTATTGATGGTTAACATGCAGTTAATCTTGGCGAAAGTAAATAATTCAACGAACGAAAACTCATCTAGTAAACTATAATTATAAACCCAAACAAAAACCAGTATGATTAGATTGTATCTGTCGAAGTGCAGGTTTGCTACGCTGTTGTTGGTGTTTGTCGCTTCGGTGGCATTCGCCCAGGACCGTGTGGTAACCGGTAAGATTCTCTCGGGTGACGACAATTCGCCCATCCCGGGAGCGAACGTTCTTGAGAAGGGTACCAGCAACGGTACCGTATCGGATGCGGATGGTAACTACCGCATTACGGTGGGGGCGAATGCGACCCTCGTTTTTTCATTTGTAGGCTATGCCAGCCAGGAGGCAGAAGTAGGTACACAATCCACCATTAACGTAACATTGGCTTCTGATGTAACTGCATTATCAGAAATTGTCGTGGTGGGTTATGGCTCTCAGGAAAAGAAAGAAATTACCAGTTCGGTGGTGGCGCTTGATGAGAAGCAATTTAACCGTGGTAACATCAACGATCCTACTCAGCTCCTGCAGGGTAAAGTTCCCGGCCTGAGTGTGTACAACCGTGGTGGCGACCCCAATACAAACTCTACCATCCGCTTGCGCGGTATTTCTACGGTGGGTGCCAACACCCAACCTTTGGTTGTAATCGATGGTGTTATTGGCGCTTCTTTGGATAACGTAGATCCCAACGACATTGAATCAATCAACGTATTGAAAGACGGCTCCGCTGCCGCTATCTATGGCAGCCGTGGTTCAAGCGGTGTGATTCTGGTAACTACCAAGCGTGGTTCGAACAAAGGGGGTGGACTTCAAACTACATACAACGGCTATGTCGCTGCAGCCACTATCCAACGTAGACAACCCAATATGTCGGCTAGTGAGTACATTGCTGCTGGTGGTAACGATTTAGGTTCAGTTACAGATTGGCAAGACGAAGTAACTCGCACGGGTATTACTAATGTACATAACGTTGCGATAGCAGGGGGAACGCAGTCTACCACGTTCCGTTTGTCTACCAACTTCCGTAACGTGCAAGGTATTTTGCGCGAATCTGGTTTCGATCAGATCAACTCACGCGCTAACCTTACCCACAGCGCATTGGACAACAAGTTGCGGTTCGACCTAAATATGTCGTTGACCAACCGTAACAGTAGCTTCTCCTTCAATGAAGCGCTTCGCTATGCAGTGTTGTTTAACCCCACCGCGCCCATTCGGTTTTCAAATGGCGACTACTACCAAGCGATTCTTTTCGACAACTTCAACCCAGTAGCAATCATTGATCAGAACACGAACGAGGGGAAACGAAAGAATATTAATTACAATGCCAAGGTAGACTATACCGTGGTTGACAATCTGACCCTTACTCTAAACTACGGTCAGCAATTTGAGAACAACCTGAACGGTGAATACTACTCTCGTAACTCACTTTTCCGCGGCTTGAACCGTGGCGGTTTGGCCAGAAGATTTACCTCTGACCGCACCTTCTCTTTGTTGGAGGCTTACGGTACTTACAGTAAGACATTCAACAATGTAAACCTGGACGCCTCAGCCGGTTATTCCTTTCAGGAAGATACCTACGAAGAGATCTTTATTGAACTGGGTAACTTCCCCAGCGATGACCTCGGCTATTTTGCCCTTGAAAATGCGGGCGACCGTCTGACAGGTTTGGCTAACCTGGTAAACATTTCGAGTCAACGTTCTCCCAACAACCGCATCATAGCGGGATTTGCGCGTGTGAACCTGACATTCAACAATGCCATCTTCTTCAACGCTTCGTTGCGCAGAGAAGGTTCTACCAAGTTAGGTGCTGAAAACCAGTGGGGTACTTTCCCGGCAGCGGGTTTGGGTGTAGACTTAACGCAGTATCTTGACCTGAATAACGTAGACGTTTTAAAACTACGTGTTGGCTATGGTGTTACCGGCTCATTACCCAATGAATCGGGTTTGGCTCAAGATTTCTATGAGTATCGGTTTCAGGGTGGCGGTAACGTTACTAAAACACGCGATGCCAACCCTGACCTGAAGTGGGAGCAAAAGCAAGAGATCAACCTCGGTGTCGACTTCGGTCTTGGTTCTAAATTGACTGGTTCGTTGGATGTTTATACCAGAGATGTGAAGGATTTCATTCTGCAGAACAACAACGCGCCTGTTAGTATCTATCCTACCGGTACCATTTTTGATAACCAGGGTGCTCTGAAAACCAACGGTATTGAATTGGCATTGAACTACAATTCGTTCCAGTTTGGCGAAATCACCTGGAATCCTGGAATTGTGCTGAGCAGCTACAAAACTACTTTGGAGGAATACATTGTCGATCAACAAATGCGTGCTGAATTGGGTGCGCCTGGTCAGAATGGTACATTCATGATCCGGACGAAAGTAGGAGAGGAGATTGGTCAGATCTGGGGCCCCGTATTTGCCGGTGTGGAAGGTAACGGAGCGCCTCGCTTTGAAGATTTGAACGGAGACGGGCAGGTGATTTCAAATCCTGGTGCCGCTCTCGATCCTAATGGAGACTTCAAGCAGTTAGGTTCTGGTATCCCGACCATGGAACTGGGCTGGACTAACCAGTTAACCTACAAACAGTGGGATTTGAACGCCTTCTTCCGTGGCGCTTTCGGCCACAGCCTGGTGAACAACTTCCGTGCTTTCTACGAGCCCATCGATCCAGGTGCCATTAACTCATACAACCGTATTACGACTGATAAGGCCGTATCTGGTCTTACCTCAGCCCAGTATAGTTCGTTGTATGTAGAGAAAGCAGATTTCTTCAAGTTGGATAACATTACACTGGGTTATAACATCAAGCCCTCTAAACATTTGAAGAGCATGCGTGTATATTTCAACGTGCAGAATGCATTTGTGATTACCAATTACACTGGTATAGATCCCGAGCCTGTTCTACAGGATTTTGGTAGCGCTGATAACGGTGGATTTACCGGAATAACACCTGATGTGCTTTCTCCTGGCATCGACCGCAGAAACAGCTACTTTACTTCGCGTACATTTACGTTTGGTGTTAACATTGGACTGTAAAAAATAAGAGGAATGATTATGAAAAACTTTTTAAAGTATAGTTTGGCAATCGCCTTCATGTTCGGTGCTTTTGCATGTACCGATCTGGACGAAGAGATAAAAGGCGATTTCACCAAAGATTTTGATCCGGCTAACCCGGGCGTTGGCCAAAAGAACAACGTGAACGGTGTGATTCCGAACGATGGATTAGCTGATGCGTTCGCGCGTGTGCTGAATGGCACGGCCAACCACGGTGGCTATTTTTCTGTGCAGGAAATTTCTTCTGACGAGGCCGTAATTACCCAAAAAGGTGGCGACTGGTTCGATGGAGGTATTTGGTTGGTGATGCACCGCCATCAATTTGCATCTACCGGTTTGGGTGGAATCAATGGTGCTTGGACTGATACGTATAATGGTATCTTCCAATGTAATGACCTATTGAAGAATGGTGAACTTTCTGACGCTGGTGTGGCTCAGATTCGTTTTTTGCGTGCCTATTTCTACTGGAGATTGCTTGACCTGTTTGGTCGGGTTAAGATTGTGACAGAACCAGGCGTGGACGCTCCCCAAGCTACTCGCGCTCAAGTGTATAGCTTCGTTGAAAACGAATTGATTGCGGCACTTCCTGACCTGCCTGCCGGTCGGGGTGACTATGGCCGTGCCAGCCAGGGTGCTGCCAATGCGCTGTTGTCTCGTTTGTATTTGAATGCGGAAGTTTACAAAGGTACCCCCGAATGGCAAAAGGCGATTGATGCGGCTGATGCAGTGATCAACTCGGGTAATTACAATTTAACTGCTAATTACGCGGATGTATTTTCTCCTCGTAACGTTAATGATCCTGAACACATTTTTGTGGCACCATTTGATGAGGCCACTGGTACGGGTATGAACTTCGCGCAAATGACGTTGCACTATCCAAGTCAGCTGACCTACCGGTTGGCGCAACAGCCCTGGAATGGCTACTCTACACTGGAAGAATTCTACAATAGCTATGAAAATAGTGACGAACGTAAAGCCGCTAACTTCATTGTAGGTGCTCAGACAGATGTAAATGGCAGCCCGATTCTGGATTTGGCTTTCGATAAGGCCGACCCTGATGGTGCTGAAATTAACTACACTCCTCGGATCAACGAACTGGCTCCTAATGGCTCGCGCCAGGCGGGTGCGCGTTTAGGTAAGTTCAGTTTCAAAATTGGCCAAAATCCTGACATGGACAATGACTTCCCGCTATTGAGATTTGGTGAAGTGATTCTGAACAAGGCAGAAGCACAATTCAGACTTGGTAACGTGGGTGGTGCCGTTACGACTATCAATGCCATCCGCGAGCGTGCTGGTGTAGCTCCTTTCACAGCCGCTACTTTAACTTCTGGCAGCTTGCTGGCAGAACGTGGTCGCGAATTGTTCCAGGAAGCGTTGCGCAGAACAGACCTGATCCGCTTCGGTGCTTGGGGTAACGCATGGTGGGAAAAACCTGCGCACAATGATACTTACAAGAACCTGTTCCCTATTCCTTTCGAACAGATGCAGGCAGAAGCTACCACTGCTAACCCTTTGACTCAAAACCCTGGATATAACTAATAATTTCAGGTTTAGTAATTTTGAAATAGCGTCCACTTGTTGGACGCTATTTCTTTTTATCGCGTAATGAGACAAATCGCTTTACTTCATTTTCTGCTTTTTGTACTGGCAAGCTGTGTCGGCCCTACCGGGAGCAATAGCAAATTGTTTCAAGATATAACGCAGCAAAGCGGGCTCAACTTTTCCAATAGCCTGGCTTTCACAGACAGACTCAATCCATATACCTATAGAAATTTTTATAACGGTGCCGGTGTGGCCTTGGGCGACATCAACAATGATGGACTTCTTGATATTTATTTTGCCGGCAACCAGGTAGACAATAAACTTTACCTGAACCAAGGCAACTTTACTTTTAGCGATATTACCGTTTCGGCAGGGGTGGCGTGTGAAGACGTTTGGTCCTCCGGGGTCACTTTCGTAGACATAAATGCAGACGGCTGGCTCGATATTTATGTATGCAAATCCGGAGACCCCGAGTCGCCCAATAGGGCCAATGCGTTATTCATCAATAATAAAGACCTTACTTTTACAGAACAAGCAAAAGCGTATGGGTTAGATATCCAAGGCCTTTCTGTTCAAGCTGCATTTTTTGATTACGACAGGGATGGTGACTTGGATTGCTACCTGCTAACCAATTCATTCAAACCGGTTGGCGCTTACGATCTGGTAAAAGACCAACGTAAAATTCCCGACCCAATGGGCGGCAATAAATTTCTTTTGAATAAGAATGGCCGTTTTGTGGATTATTCAACTGAAGCAGGCATTTATAGCAGTAACATTGGATTTGGGCTCGGTATCACCTTAGGTGATTTTAATACCGATGGTTGGGTGGATATTTTTGTATCTAACGATTTTTTCGAAAGAGACTACTTGTATCTCAACAATCAGAAAGGTGCATTTACTGAGTCTTTAACCCATTATTTTTCATCTATCAGCATGGGGTCTATGGGGGCTGATTTTGCTGATTTGAATAATGATGGACGGCAGGAGCTTTTTGTTACAGAGATGCTGCCGGATTCCCTCCATCGCAGGAAATTGAAAACAGTTTTCGAGAATTGGGATAAATACCAACTCAGTGTGCAAAATGGATATCATCACCAGTTTTCACGCAATGTATTGCAGACGCCTATAGGTGAAAGAGGTTATGCGGAGATAGGAAGGCTGGGAGGTGTGGCGGCCACAGAATGGAGTTGGGGTGCCTTGTTGTTTGATATGGATAACGATGGCCTTCGCGATATTTTTGTAGCAAACGGCATCTACAAAGACCTGCTCGACCGTGATTACCTCACCTATACTG
>CAZRQK010000049.1:0-33216 GCA_964602295.1 uncultured Ohtaekwangia sp. | reverse complement strand
GGGCGTGCTCCAGCAGATATCCAGGCCAATGCGCCCTACGTGACTCCCCTGAGGGAAACCATTTACCGCTTTGGTCCAGGTTTCACCACCATCATCCGATTTATAAATAGCCGAGCCAGCGCCATTGCCTTTAAAGTTCCATGCCTTGCGGGTACGCTCCCACGTGGCGGCCCACAGTTGGTTGGGGTTGGCCGGGTTAATCACCAAATCAGAAACTCCGGTGCTATCGTTGATGAATAAAGTCTTTTTCCAGGTTTTGCCACCATCGGTAGTTTTGTAAATACCACGGTCGGGGTTGTGTGTGTAGAGCGCACCCAGCGATGCTACCCACACCACTTCATTGTTCTTGGGGTGAATGAGCACGCGGCTGATGTGCTGCGTGTGGGTAAGGCCCAGGTGGCTCCAGGTTTTTCCACCATCAGTAGATTTGTACATACCCGAACCGGCATAGCTGGAACGGCTGCCGTTCTTTTCGCCTGTGCCTACATACAATGTGTTGAGGTCTGTCTGCGACAATGCAAAATCGCCAATGCCCAGCGCATCTACCTGATCGAAAACAGGTTCGAAAGTGATGCCATTGTTTTTTGTTTTAAAAATACCACCCGATGCGTAGCCTACATAAAATTCTTTAGGATCATTCAGGTTAACCTCTACATCTATAATACGCCCTCCTTGCACCGTGGGTCCAATGTTTCTAACCGGATATTCCTTCAGTAAAGATTGGCCCGCCAGGTTTTTACGCACCTCGAACGACTGCCGCCAAACGGCTTCGGAAGTAGGCTGTGCATGAAGGGCCGCAGCCATCAACAGATTCACTAACGCCACCGTATAAAATGCTCTCATATGGTTTTTGGGTTTTGGCAAATCTAAATTTTACCAGCCTAAATGACACACCATTTCAATAATATTACATGAGCGCTTATATAGCCAACCGATCTGCTATTTTCGCGATCTACCTAACTGCTATGATGAACGATCCGGACCTGAACGGCAAATACCTGGGCACTATTTCCGAAGATTTTGTGAAGGTGGCCGATACGCTGAAAGAGGCAAGCTATCAAATACGCAAAGCAGGATTCGATGTGCCCATCTTCGCTATCTCTAAAGGCGACATTCCCATTGGGCAACTTCTGATAAGCAAACATGATCTGGAACTGAACTGGAATTACTACGCCTCTTTTCTGGATGAGTTTATGCAGCGAGAACTGGTAGCAAAAGATAAAGAGCAGGAGTTTAAGGATACCTACAAAGACCCCGATGAATTCTGTTGTCTTTTTGTTGTAGATCAGGCATTTACCAATTTTGTCTACATCCCCTACCCGGAAGATTAGCCTATGCGGTGGTTGTTGTCGTTCCTGGTTTTTTTATTCACCATCAACCTGTTGCAAGGGCAAACCTTGCCCGATAAAATTCTTTTCGACCAAATACCGGTAACGGGCACCATTCAGTCTTCGCTAACCGAAGACATCATTCAAGACCCTTACGGGATGATTTGGGTGGCCAAAAATCCGCTGTATCGTTACAATGGCAAGGAGTTTTTAGCCTACAACCTCATTCTGCCAGACTCAACTACTTTCGGACGCAGAGACATTACCAAATTGATGTGGGATGTGGTGGGCAACCGGCTTTTGATCGGCACAAGATACCAAGGCCTGTTGCAGTACCGGTACAAAACCAATGCGTTAGAAAAGTTGCCATCGGCCCACGAAAACCCTATCATAAACAACATCGCCCAGACTGCCGATGGTAAAATATGGGTAAACTCATTTGCGGGTGGCATCTACCAACTCCGCAACGACTCTTTGGTGAGAGGTAATACCGAGTTTGCCAAATTGGGCGCCACCTCTTTGATTGCGGTAAACAACCAATTATGGGCCGGCTGCCTGAACGAAATTGTGGTGTTCGATGAACGAGCCATACGCAAGCGAATTTCATTATCGCCATTTTATGAATACTTGTCGAACGCTACGCGTGCGCAATCGTTGCACATCGATGCTGAAGGTCACCTGTGGATTGGCACTGAAAGAGATGGCGTAATTGTGTTGGATACCGCAACTCATCAGTTGGTTAGGCGATTCTCGCCCAAGCAAAAACCTTTCTACAGCTCCGTACTACGAATCAACGAAGATGATCATAAACTAGTTTGGATGCTGACAGAAAGTAATGGACTGATTGTTTACAGTCGAACCGAAGATAAGTTTCTTCATCTGTTCCATCAAAAGCAAGAAGCAGGGTCTTTATCCAGCGACCATTGCACGTCTATCTGCATAGACAAGTCTGGCATAGTTTGGGTGGGGTCTGGCGGCCCGCTAAATAAATACGATCGCGAGAAAATTAAATTTCAGCACATTAAGTACGAGCCAGGGAATCCACTGTCTTTGAGCGATGACAACACTCGCGGCATTTATGAGGATGTGGGTGGCTTGATCTACGTGGCGACTTCGGACGGTTATTTGAACATAGTTGACCTGAAAAATAACAAGACAGAAAAAATAAAAGTTAACGTTCCCGGCATCAGCACATTTGTGGCCCCATTATTCATCCATCCCTGGCATAGCAGTATGCTGCTCATTGGCACCTCTGCTGGTTTATTGGAGTTTGATAAACAAACGAAAAGCTTCTCACCATTCTTGCCCTTATTGAAACAAACGACAGGGCAACCGATCCGTCAAATTTTGGAGCATGGCGATTATTTGTTTTTTACCATTCGCGGACGCGTTTTGCGTTACAACAAAAAGACCAAGGGTTCAGATTTTTTTGGAGGCGAACGAAATATTGCTCACGCTTCGCACATAGCAGTAGATAAACAAGGGCGACTATGGATTGGAGTTAATACGGGCTTCGTCTACTCCGATGCAGACCAAAAAGAGTTTTATTCCATCGATCTGCGTAAGCAAAAGTTCCGGTCCGACAGTTCGAATCTGCTCACCTTGTCGATACAGGAAATAGGAAACCGATTATGGTTTAGTATTTTTAACCATGGCATCTATATCATAGACCATACGCAACCCAAGCCCATGCTGGTGAGCCGCCTTACCACCGACAATGGATTGCCAGACAATACCGTGTATGCCACACTACCTGATAATAACCAAGCCATCTGGATGCCGCACAACAACGGCTTGTCGCAATATTTTCCTGCGGAAAATCGGTATGTACATTACTCGGTGGGCGAAGGTTTGCAAGACGAAGAGTTCAACAGATTGGCTTATTGCCAGGGCGCCACAGGCAATATACTATTGGGTGGTATCAATGGCCTCAATGTTTTCAATCCGGCAGAAATTGCTCCGCCTCAAATCAATCTCGGCATACGATTGCTCGGTTTAAAGGTGTTGTCATTCCCCGTTGCCGACCAATCGTATTATTCGCTTATTGAAAAGCCCCAACCCCTGCAGTTGGCTTACGCGAAAAATTCTTTGCAGTTTGATTTCTTCGTTCCCGATTTTCACGAGCCACCGCGGTATTTTGTTGAATACAAACTCGACCCGTTCGATCAGAACTGGATAGCGTCCACCGATCTATCATCTTCCGCCTATGCCAATCTGCCGCCAGGCGACTACACTTTTCGCGCTCGCGCCAGCAGCCCCACACGCCAGGTGAATGAAATAGAAGCAACGTTTACTATTCTGCCGCCCTACTGGCAAAGCTGGTGGTTTGTAGGCCTGTGTATGCTTGTGTTCGCGGCCGGTCTTTATGGATTTATTCTGTGGCGAACCAAAGCAATTGAAATCGCACGCCTTCGCTTAGAAACACTCCTTAAAATACGAACACGCGAAATTGAACGCTCGCGCGAGGAATTGGAAAATCTTAACAAAAAGAAAGATCTGATCTTCTCCATTCTATCGCACGATTTACGTTCACCACTTACCACACTAAAAGGTTTCCTCGGATTATTAATAGATAACAACGAGGCGCTTACCAAAGAAGATCTGAGTAAGTATGCGTCCACCATTCGCAATTCAGTTACCAATTCGCTCGATCTGATTGACAACACCCTATTCTGGTCGCTTTCGCAAACCGGCAACATCAGTTACCACCCTTGTGTGGTGGCGCTGGGCCCAATGCTCGAAAAAATTAAGGGACTGTATCAACTCACTGCCGAGAAGAAAAAAATCCACATAAACCTGATGAATGTAGATGGTCTTTCTGTCAATGCCGATGAAAACATGATCTATGTGTTGTTGCGCAATCTGGTTTCCAATGCCATTAAATTTACCCCGGAGGGAAAGCAGGTGAGCATCGATGCCATGCAGCAAGGTGCATTTGTAGCCGTTCGCGTAAAAGACGAAGGCATAGGCATGAGCCCGGCAGAGGTAGAACGGGTTTTTGAATCAGACCACCTGGTACTGAAACGCGGCACATCTAGCGAGAAAGGCACAGGGCTGGGGTTAGTGCTTTGCAAAAAGTTTGTTGATCTCAATCACGGCAAGTTGCTCATAGAGAGCAAAGAAGGCGCAGGGTCAGAATTTACAGTGCTGCTACCCAAAGCCTAACCGGCAAAATGGTTCCACCCCTGGGCCTTTAGCGGAAGCACCAAGTCATTTTTTGTAATCATCACATTCTGGCTCGCGTTGTCGTGCATGTGGCCGATGAAATGAATATCGGGGTGGTTCTTAACTTTTTCATAGTCACCAGGCGAAATAGTAAATAGCAACTCATAGTCTTCGCCACCATTCAATGCACAGGTAATCGGGTCGATGTGGAACTCAACGGCTGTATCGAAAGCCTGGGAGTCGATCGGGATTTTATCTTCAAAAATTTTAACGCCAGCCTTAGAGTGGTGGCTGAGGTGTAACAGCTCAGATGCAAGCCCGTCACTAATGTCAATCATTGCGGTGGGCACCAACTGCAAATCGGCCAGCTCATGTATAATATCCATACGCGCATCCGGCTTGAGTTGGCGGCCCACCAAGTATTCATATTTTTCAAGATCGGCCTGGTGGGCTGGGTTGGCCAAAAACACTTCGCGCTCGCGCTCCAGCACCTGAAAGCCCAGGTACGCAGCGCCCAGATCGCCCGTAACACAAATAATATCGTTAGGCTTTGCCCCGCTGCGGTAGGCCACTTTGTTTTTTTCAACACGGCCCAGAATGGATACCGAAATAATCAAACCAGAAGCCGAAGAGGAGGTATCGCCACCCACCAGGTCTACACCAAAACTTTCGCAAGCGGCTTTAATGCCTTCATACAATTCATCCACAGCCTCTAAGGAAAACCGGTTGCTAATGCCTAAGGCCACCGTAATTTGTTCAGGTTTGCCATTCATGGCTGCAATATCCGATACGTTTACTGCCACGGCCTTGAAGCCCAGGTGCTTCAACGGCATGTATTGCAGATTGAAATGAATTCCTTCCAGCAGCATATCGGTGGAAAGAAGCAAATAAGAATCACCGGCCTCCACCACGGCAGCATCATCGCCAATACCTTTTTTTGAAGTTTTATTACGTAGCTCAAATTTTGAGGCAATCCGATCTATCAATCCAAATTCTCCCAACTGGGCAATTTCAGAGCGCTTTTCCATGCTGTGTGTAACTTACCGTTTGGCGACCAAAGGAGTCGTTCGACCTGCAAAACTAAGACTTATCCGCTGCCGTACCTAAAAGTTGTGTTTGCTGATGTATCTAGGGTCAATCAAAAAAGAAGATCATGAATCGTGTAGTTGCATTTTTTGTCGTGGCTTTCATCTCGGGTATTATTTTTTCTTGCGCCAGCCCCAAACCTTACTACAAAACAGCCGAGGGCCGCAAGAAAACAAAATACTATAACGACATCCAGTTTGGGCGAGACCCGCATCCTAAAAAGAAATTCTAAGATCTGTCGCTGCACATTTCAACCAATACCTGACCGGTACTTTTCGGGTGCATAAACACTATGTTTTTGTTGTCGGCACCGGGCTTGGGTGTATCCGCGAGCAGCGTAAATCCTTCGGCCTTCATTGTTTGCATGTGCTGGGGTAAGTTGTCTACCTGAAAGGCCAGGTGGTGGATGCCCTCCCCTTTTTTCTCTATAAATTTTGCTATGGGCGAGTCAGGACGCGTGGCCTCCAGTAGCTCAATTTTTACATCGCCTACTTGAAAAAATGAAGTGCGCACCCCTTCGGCCGCTACTTCTTCCACTTTATAGTGCGCTGTTCCCAGCAAGCGGGCAAACAGTAGGTTGGCCTCTTCCAGGTTCTTAACCGCAATGCCAATGTGCTCTAGTTTCTTCATAACGCCATTTAATCGGTTTTGCTTAATTTTAAGGCCAAGTTGGGAAACTTTTTAAGACCCGGCTAAGTTTTGAATCCGTAATTATGCCGAAAGTAATAGAAACAGCCAGCGATGCCCACGTGGAAGCTGCACGTATACAGCAACAGATAAAAGATTACCTGGGCCTGCGCACGAGCGACTTGATTTTTGAATTCACCACGCACGATGGCAAGGCGAAGCTGGACCTTATTACCATTAACCCACGCCACAACCAATCGTTTCTATTTCATTCTGAAACAGGAGCCGATAAGGTAGATGCGCTGAAGAAAATGTGGGAGTATGTGGCCAATTACAAGGAGAAAGAAAACTCGTATACCATTCAATGGGTGGCCAAAGGCGAAAGCGAGTTGCACACTTCTTACTTCCGCGCCAGCAACATTCTGGATGCGTTAGAGAAATTGTATTACGGCAGAGACCGCAACACCATTACTGTTTTTAGTGTAGTATTGAACCCCGTTTCTTAAAGATATGATCAGCGTTACCGAAAAAGCGAAAGACCGAATAGTTGAATTGCTGCAGCAAGAAGGCCGCACGCCCGCGCACAACATCCGGGTATCAGTAAAAGGCGGTGGTTGCTCAGGCCTGATGTACGACCTGGATTTTGACGACAAGATTTTACCTGCCGACCAAGTGTTTGAAGATAAAGGCGTGAAGATATTGGTAGATAAGAAAAGTTTGCTCTACCTGTTGGGCACCACACTTGATTTTTCTGATGGCCTCAACGGAAAAGGCTTTCAGTTTGTGAACCCCAATGCCACGCGTACATGTGGTTGTGGTGAAAGCTTTGCCGTTTAGATTTTAAGCAGCGAAAGATCGAGTTCGAAGCCGGCAACGGGGCCCTCTCCGATTAGTTTTTTATGAAAGCCTACCACTTTTTCTTCGGAACCATCAGCGCGAAAAATAAGTGATACTTCCTCGCGTGGGTCAATTAACCAGGCAAGCTGAGCTCCATTCTTAATCCATACTTTCATCCTTGCCATCAAATCTTCCAACGCATCAGACTTCGATCTCACCTCAATTACAAACTCAGGACAAATAGGTGCAAATCGGTCTTTCTCATCCAACGTAAGTGAGTTCCATTTTTTTAGTGACACCCAAGAAGCATCGGGCGAAAGGACTGATCGATCCGGCAAAGTAAAACCGGCAGAAGCATCGAAAGCAATTCCTGATTTATTTGCAATGGCCCAATTTGCCAACTGTCGGGCAACCTCCATACTATGAAACCCCGACAGAGATGTAACGGGCGACATAATTATAATTTCAAGGTTACTGTTTCGCTCAATGCGGAGGTCTTTGTTTTCCTGGCAAAACCAGAGAAACTCCTCATCGCTCATGCTTCCCGTAATCCGGTCTTTCAAAACAATGGCATCCATATTTTAAAGTTAAGCATTTCTACACATCGATGGTAGCAATACACTTTAACTCTATGGCAATAGGCGTAGGCAACGCATTCACTTCTACCGTAGTTCGACACGGCTGGTTGTCTTTAAAATACTCCGCGTAAATTTTATTGAAGGTGGCAAAGTCGGCCTTCATGTTGGTGAGAAAAACCGTTACGTCTACCAGGTTTTCCCAGCGCGAGCCTGAAGCTTCAAGAATAAACCGCACATTCTGAAAAACAGAATGACACTGCTCTTCAATATTGTAGGCAACAATATTTCTGTTTTCATCTAATGTTACGCCTGGTATCTCTTTAGAACCTCGCTTGCGCGGCCCTACTCCTGAAAGAAAAAGCAAGTTGCCCACCCTGCGTGCATGCGGATACAACCCTACAGGTTCTGGAGCTTTGTCGGAAGAGAATGCATCTGTCTTCATTAGCCTAACTTAAATGTAATTGGCAATACCATGCGTTGCTTCACAGGTCGTCCACGCTGAAGGCCTGGACTCCATTTTGGGGCGGATTGAACCGCTTTGAGTGCCTCGAGATCGCACTCGGTACTAATACCTCTAACTACTTTTGCCTCGGTTAGATTACCACTCCTATCTACAACAAACTCCACGAATACGCGTCCCTGCACCCCCTGCCGTCTGGCCTTTGAGGGATATTTCATAACCCTACCCACATGTTGATAAAATGCGATCATGCCACCTATGGGCATTGCAGACTTTTCAATTTGATCGTATCGAAAAGTTTCACCTCCTCTTTTTTGCGTTCCCTCAAGAAGAACACCATGTCGGTATTTTTCAGTGAACTCCACCTCACCCCCATCAAGTCTTCCCTGCCAATCACCATGCTTCTCCCCATTTACCGCTTCACCGCGCTCCTCGGCTTTTAAATCTCGAAAAGGATAAAGATTACATTGACAATAACCGTTTCCATTATCTATCAATTTATTTCCCAACGAGTCCCAGTAGTTTAAGATTCTGGTATGCCAATCAGTGCCCTTTGATGCATCTGGTGCGGTAAAATAAAATTCGCCCAATTTTGATCCATTTGGGTAATAGGCAGTGAATGGTCCATCAGGCGAGGAGAACATAAACTCGCCTTTCCCTTTTATAGTGCCATCTGGAAAATAAAAAGTACGTATAACATGATTTTTTCGATCTGAAGCCTCATCCGTTGACCTTGGCGTGAGTGTTTTTGAATAAAATGAACTGAACAGATAGTCTTCACCCTCTTTTCTTACAATCTCGAAATATGCCGCGTTCAAGCTATCGGTTTCGCTCCCATTCCACATGTAGAACCGGGGGGGGGTAACCTCTAATTGCGCGAATAACTCAGTTGCAGATACGACCAGCGATAGAAATAAAAGAGTTGGCTTCATTACCGTAAATTATTTAATCCCAAAAACGAGACTGGCCCAACTGCTTTCATAATCTGCCTGCACATTCTGCGAAACCTCCATGCGCACCGTGCTCACCATCCAAGGCCCGGAGTTACTGATGGGGAATTTGATGGAACCATCGTTCTCGGTGTAGATGTTCTGCAAAAAAATCCGGTTGCCTATGAAGTTCCATACCTTTACCAACTGATGGCGTGCAGGTTCGTTGTCGAATAAAATTCTACATTCCATGTAATCGCCCGATTTTAGCAGTGCCGGGTTGTTGAGTGGAATAATTTCATGCTTCAACCCTACTTTGCGCTTGTACACTTCGTCTGTTTTGTTACCTGACTGAACTATTAGCTTGGCGTAGCGCGTATAAAATTCTCTTGAAGGCTTGCCTAATTCACCCTTATCGGTTCTGTACTGAAGAATGTTGTCAAGGCCATCTTCTTTCAGGTAATCATTAAACTTCTCTCCTTCCAACTCTTTAAATGCCGCATTGCTTTTCAGGGCAAACAAATGTGTTCCTTCTGCTGCCAACTTTACATTGATATTTTTTCCCTTTGTTGGCTTCACTTCCTTAACCAAGTCTTTCTTTCCAAAGGCGGTAAACATTTCCAGGCTTACTACCTGGTGCCGGGTCAAATCCCAAAACTCTCCCTGAAAATTTTCGCCCACCATCAAGTCCGCCACCATGTCATCACCCGGCTTAAAATAAAATTGCTGTGGCTTTATCCAGAATTCGTGCGCATCCGATAAGACAACAATTAATAATACAAGCGCCAACATGATACCCTTTTTCATTTTTACTTGCTGTTCATTATGTCTTCAATCTCTTCCGCTTCAATGGGTATGTTGCGCATCAAATCGAAATTTTTGTCGCGCTGCACCACTACGTTATTTTCAATGCGAATGCCCATTCCTTCTTCTTTGATGTAGATGCCGGGTTCAATGGTCCATACAGAACCTACCCGTATTTTTTCGTGCATGTTACCCACATCGTGCACATCTAAGCCCAGCATGTGCGAAGTGCCGTGGTAAAAATATTTTCTGAACGCTTCACGGCCGGGCGTTTGGTTTTTGATATCAGTTTTGTCAATTAACTTCAACTTCAGCAGTTCGCTTTCCATTAATTTCTCCACCTCTTTGTGGTAGTCGAAATAAACAGTTGACGGGCGCAGCATTTTAAAGGCTTCGTTATGAATGCGCAAAACCGCATTGTAAACCTCCTTCTGCCGCTTGGTAAATCTGCCATTAACTGGAATGGTACGAGTTAGGTCGGAGTTATAGTTGGCATACTCTGCGGCCACATCCAGCAGCAACAAGTCACCATCTTTACATTTCTGGTTGTTATCGATGTAGTGCAGAATAACCGCATTGGCACCCGATGCCACAATGGGTGTATACGCAAAGCCACGTGAGCCATTTCGGATGAACTCGTGCACATACTCTGCCTCCACTTCGTATTCCATCACTCCGGGTTTCACAAATTTCAACACACGCTCGAAACCCTTTTGTGTAATGTCGCAGGCTTTCTGCATCAGGTCAATCTCGCGCTTTTGTTTTTCTCTGCGCAGGATTGCCATAATAGGTGCCACCCGTTGGTAAGTGTGCAACGGATATTTGGCCTGGCACCATTCAATGAAGCGGGCATCGCGGGTTTGCACCACCACATCGGCCCGATAGTGTTCGTTGGTGTTCAGGTACACGTGCTCTACACCGCCCATGGCCATCATATGGTGAAACCACTTGTGAAAATCAGACAGCCACAGCACCGTACTGATACCGGAAACGGCCTCGGCTTCCTGCCTGGTCAGCTTATGCCCCTCCCACTTTTCGAGCATCTCGTTGGGCTCACGCAAAAACAACACTTCCCGGTATTTCTTATCCGGAAAGTCCGGGCATATCACCAAAATGCTTTCCTCCTGATTGATGCCTGTTAGATAGAACAAGTCGCTGTTCTGACGGAAAGGCATCGTGCCGTCTGCCGTGGTTGGCATAATATCGCTGGAATTAAAAAGCGCCAGCGATGCGGGCTTCAGCGCTTTCACCAGGCGCTTGCGGTTCAATGTAAAAAGTTCTTTACCTATGTTTTCGTACCTCATGCGGATGTAGTATTTTCAACAATTCGCAATTTAAAAACAAAACCCACATGAAGTTTAAAATACTGATTCTGCTGTTGGCCTGTGCGCTGGTTAGCCATGCACAGTGGAAATATGAACCTACCGAAGAAAATAAAAAGATGCGGGCGTGGTTCGAAAGCGCACGCTTCGGACTGTTTATTCATTGGGGTGTGTATAGCCAGTTGGGCGATGGCGAGTGGGTAATGAACAACCAGAAAATTCCCATTAAGACTTATGAGAAACTGCCGGCCTTCTTTAACCCTGTTGCCTTCGACCCGAAAGAATGGGTGCAGATGGTGAAAGACGCGGGCATGAAATACATCACCATTACCAGCAAACACCACGATGGCTTTGCCATGTACGACAGCAAAGTGTCGGATTATAACATTGTAAAGAAAACACCTTACGGGAAAGATGTGCTGAAAATGCTGGCAGACGAGTGCCACGCGCAGGGTATCAAATTATTCTTTTACCACTCTCAACTCGATTGGCATCACCCCGATTATTTTCCGCGTGGTTTCACCGGGGTTGACTACACCGGCCGTGATGAGAAGGGCGATTGGTATAAATACCTGGATTATATGGATGCCCAACTCACCGAGTTGCTTACCAACTATGGCCCTATTGCAGGCATCTGGTTCGATGGTATGTGGGACAAAAAAGACGCAGACTGGAGGTTAGAGAAGACCTACAAGTTGATTCATCAATTGCAACCGGCAGCGTTGGTAGGCAGCAACCACCACGTTACACCGTACGAAGGCGAGGATTTTCAAATGTTCGAGAAAGATCTTCCCGGGCATAACACCACCGGCTTTGCACCCGAACAAAAAATTGGCGACTTGCCTAAAGAAACCTGCGAAACCATCAACAACTCGTGGGGTTTCAACTTGCAGGATGCGCGTAACAAAAGCATCAAAGATCTTATTCAATACCTGGTAAAGGCTTCGGGCTATGGTGCCAACTTTCTTTTAAACGTGGGGCCCATGCCCAATGGCAAAATTCAACCCGAGCATACCACTTTACTCAAACAAATGGGCGAATGGCTGAAAGTAAACGGAGAAACCATTTACGACACCAAAGGTGGGCCGCTCTCTGCCCGCGATTGGGGCGTGATGACGCAAAAGGGAAACAAGTACTACGTACACATTCTGAAATGGCACGATGAAGTTTTGACCTTGCCCAAGCTGGGCAAAAAAGTAGTGTCGGCTAAATTGTTTAAAGACAAAAGCACCATTAAATTTCAGGAAAGCGAATTTGGTGTAAGCCTGATGGTGCCCCGCGTTAAGTGGGATGAGATAAACACCATTGTGGAGTTGGAAGTAAAGTAAGCAGCAATACGCGGAGCAGTAAAAGAAAAAGTCTCACGCAAAGGCACCAACCTGTGCGCGAGACTCTTCGAGTTTTTTAGTCTTACTTACTCTCGCCAATAGGGTCGTTCACATCATCTGTATCTACCCAATTGATTAAAACAAATGTTACGAGCAACCCGGAGAACACGCCTTCCAACGCCACAATGAATGCGGCAATATAAGGGTTGAGGTAACGGCCCATGGGCTCGTTATCAATAATCGACTGCATCATGCTGGCATCTACTTTCATCCACACAAAAAGGAACGCTGCAAAAATCAGCGAGCCAACGGCACCAATAGCCACACCGGTAACCAATGCCCGGAAGTAATTCAGATGGTCTTGATGTGTTTCTTTGAATTTCTTAAGCCCGAAGAAGATACCAGCCACCAGAATAAAAAGGTTGAGCAACCGAAGTTCCACATGGTGGCCCAGTCCTGCGAATTTCATTACCAGAAAATAAAGAATGAGACCTGCTGCAATCTTGATTCCGTAGTTTTCGGGTATACGGTTCGGATCGTTGAATAAACTCATACTCGTTTGGGGATTAGGTTCATTCGAATATTTATCTTTTTACCCAAAATTGCAACCGATTTCTGAAGTATCTTTTTTGTGAAACATCGCTTCCCATTATTTTGCAATCTGAAATCACCCCATGGCTTCCAAGAATAAGTTCAAAACAGAGGTGTTAGTCGCACTCTCTGCCATCGTTATCAGCACGGCCACGTTATTTGTGTACATCTACCAGGCAGGCATCATGCAGAAACAACTGCGCACAGCGGTGTGGCCTCACATTGAATGGCTAAAGTCTTTGAATAGCAATGGGCTGTTTCTGGAAGTTCAGAACAAAGGCATTGGGCCTGCCAGGATAAAGAAGGTAAACATTTACCTGGACGATCGACCGATGGAAGACCTTACCGAAATGTTTCAAGTGCTCACAGATTCATCTTTTTCAGACTATTTTGGGTACAGCACCGTGCAGGGCCGGGTAATGGGTCCAGGGGAGTCGATCATCGCATTCGAGATTGCAGACGAAGCATTAGGCGAACGCATTTGGGAAGCCCTGAAGGCTAGAAATTTTAAGTACACCATCTGCTATTGTTCTGTGTATGATGAATGCTGGACATCTTCTGGCACAGAGGTTACCGAAAGCGAGTGCGAATGACAGCAACCACTTTTCTTAATTCTTTGCAAGACGAAAAGCCGCCCACAGAAAACTCCATTCTGGCAGCCCTGTGGCACGACTACCATGGCGATTGGCACCAGGCCCATACGTTGGTTCAGGATTTAAGCTCGCGCGAAGCCGCCCATTTGCACGCCTACCTTCACCGCAAAGAGGGCGATAACAGCAACGCTTTGTATTGGTACCACCGGGCGGGCGAGCGCATGCCTTCCGTTTCTCTGGAAGAAGAATGGAAAGCCTTGGTGGCCAGGTACACTACTGACTAGTTCATTCATTTTCCTTTTCGTGATCGCGTGTGGGCAAATTGGCCGCGCGCCACGCCTCTAACTCTTCCTTGCGGGCTTTCAATTCCTCCTCGGTGGGTTGATAGTTGTGCCAATCAGACAGGTCAGGTTGGCCTGCGTCTGCCCACGCAGAAAACCATAAGTCGCCAATCATCTTTACGCTGCCGCGCATCTGGCGCTCTACCATGCCATTTAATAGTTGGTGATAGGCTTTCGCGTAGTCGAAGGAAAAAACCTTCACGGTTTGTTTTCCCTTGGTTTCAAAAGAGAACTTGTGGTCGCCCTGAGATTGCGAGAGTTTTTTCTCCAGTAAAAGAACTGAGTCCACAGTTGCTGATGATTGAAGTATTGCTTGCCAGGCATGTACCTGCACATTGTCTATGTATGTGGCCTTGCCAACAAAAAAATCGTACTCAGCAAAGAACAATTCTGGTAGCCGCGATTCCCAAAAGCCATGAAGCCCATGTTGGCCTGTTTTCTGTCCATCGTAATTACTGGTGGTGTGTAACGGCACGTGGGCATCGGCAACATAATGACCCAACTCAGCGGAAATTCTCAACACCCGGGCCGGATCGCGCAGCAAAAAAGCCTCGCGCAATTGCAGGTAAACTCTTTGTATGTGCCAGGGCAAAATACCTCGGGCCTGCAAAGTATCTTCGGGCCATTGCGCTACCGCGTCCTTCCAATAACGTGGCAAACGATGAACAGCGCTGTCGCCATAAGCATCCAGATCGATATAGTGGCGAGGTGCCTCTTCAAGCATGGCATATCTCCTTCGGTCGGGGTTTACAGATGTTTCTTCCAAATAGCTAATGTGCCCTTTATAAAAGTGCATCATGGCAGGCGGCAGTGTAAAAACGGCCAGGCGGTTGATCTTTCGGTGGGCAAAAAATCCCCATCCACCAAAAATCAAGAGGCACATCACACAACAAAAGCTTTTCAAAAACCGACTCACTCGCGTATCTTGTTCTCTTCAATTTATATAAAATTCATGATTCGTCTAACGTTTGCTCTTTTGATTTTACCGATGTGGGGGTTGGCTATTGATCCATATCCGCGCAATGTCAACATAGATGTGAAACATTACCACTTTCAGCTTTCATTAAACGACTCAACAGATAGAATAACAGGCAAAGCAACCATTACAGTATTTGTTAAGTCGGCCATAAGGCTGGTAGAATTCGATTTGATGAATGTGAACACTGAGGGGAAAGGCATGCATGTAACAACAGTAACCGATGGAAAAGGAAATAATCTCCGCTTCCAGCATCAGCGAAATCGTATCAGCATTGAGTTTCCAGAACAGATTCCTGCAGGAAGTTCACAGATCCTTACGATCAACTACAACGGAATCCCTGCAGATGGTTTGATTATTGGTCGCAATAAGTACAACGAAAGAGCCTTCTTTGGCGATAATTGGCCCGATCGCGCACGCCATTGGCTCCCGGGTATCGACCATCCTTACGACAAAGCACGGATAACCTTCGAGGTGATTGCTCCAGATCATTACCAGGTGGTAGCAACCGGTAAAAAAATAGAAGAAACCAATTTACCTTTTCAACAAAGGCTTACCCGCTATCGCGAAGAGGTAGATGTGGCGTTGAAAGTAGTTACCATTGGGGTGGCCCGGTTTGCTGTTCAACTGTCGGGCGAGCCAGCTGATGTTCCCGTTACCACCTGGGTTTACCCTCAAAACAAAGCAGAAGGCTTCAGCGACTTTGCTGTGGCGCCCGGAGTGCTTCAATTTTTTCAGGAGTACATAGCACCCTTCCCCTATTCCAAATTAGCGCATGTGCAATCCAAAACCCGCTATGGCGGATTAGAGAATGCAGGAAACATTTTCTATTTCGAGAATTCAGTAAATGGAAAGAACGAACGTGAAGCGCTGATTGCGCACGAAACGGCACACCAGTGGTTTGGCAACAGTGCCACCGAAAACGATTGGCACCACGTGTGGTTGAGCGAAGGTTTTGCCACTTACCTCACAGCAGTTTACCTGGAAACCAAGTACGGCAGCGCGCGATTAGCGACAGAAATGCAGGAAGACCGGGCAGAGGTCCTTGCCTTCTACAAAAAGAACCAGCGTCCGATCATTGACACTACGATTACTGATATCAACCAGGTATTAAGCACCAATACCTACCAAAAAGCTGGTTGGGTGCTGCACATGCTTTGGCACCAGGTGGGCAGCGCTACTTTCAACCAGATTCTGAAAGCCTATTACCACGAATTCGCGCATGGCAATGCCTCTACGGCCGACTTCCAGCGGGTTAGCTCGGCCATCAGCGGTCAAAACCTCGATGCTTTCTTCGCACAATGGCTTTACCGGGGTGGGCACCCTCAATTGCAGGTTAAATGGCGCTATTTGCCATCGAAAAAGGAGCTATTGGTGGAAATTTTGCAGGTGCAGCCCGAGCCACCATTCCATTTCACGCTACCCATCGGGCTGCAATTGGCATCAGGGCAAATTGTTGAAAATGTGAGCATTAAAGATAAAAAAGTGAGCATTTCCTTACCCTGCCCGGAAAAACCGTTAAGTGTGGAATTAGACCCTCACACCGTATTGCTATTTGAAGGAGTTGTTTCGGGCAAATAGCGCCCCCGATAGCCATCTTTCTGGCACTATCTTTTTGTAAATCAGCCCAAAGTTTTACCTTTGCAGTCCTTTTTAAAAGAGAACCATGGCAAACCATAAATCGGCAGAAAAGAGAATCCGCGCCAACGAAGCAAAACGCGTTCGTAACCGCTATCAGGCAAAAACCACGCGTACTTTTGTAAAGAAATTAAAAACCACCACTAACAAGAGCGAGGCAGAAACGCTTTTGAAGGAAGTGAGTTCTATGTTGGACAAGCTGGCCAAGAAGAACATCATCCATTGGAAAAAAGCTGCCAACCAGAAATCGAAATTGGCTAAGAAGGTAAAGGCGATAGCCTAACCTGAAGATACCCTTGATTTGAATTTTTCCCTCCAGCCCGGTAACACGGGTTGAGAGGGTTTTTTATTTTACCCTTGGCCGCTTGCAGTTGCCAACCGCATTATCGGATTCATTTTGTAATTTCCAAGCTGCTAAAGAACCCCTATTGGAAAAACAAGAGCCAGGCATTCGCAACATCAAAGATTGGTCGCCCGAGGACCGTCCGCGCGAAAAGTTGCTGCTCAAAGGCACTTCGGCTCTTTCTGATGCCGAACTGATTGCCATTCTCCTGGGCACCGGCACCACCACCTATAGTGCCGTGGATGTTGCGAAGCAGTTGCTACAGCATGTTAATAATAACCTGAACGAATTGGCCCGCCTCTCGGCCAAAGACCTGATGAAAATAAAAGGTATTGGCGAAGCAAAAGCCATCACCATCGTGGCTGCCATCGAGTTGGGAAGGCGCAGAAAGGAACTGGAGATAAGCGACAAACCCAAAATAACTTCTTCGAAAGATGCGTTTGAATTATTAATGGGTGATTTGATGGACTTACCGCGCGAGGAATTCTGGGTATTGTTGCTGAACAGGGCACACCGCGTAATCAAAAAGAAGAGAGTAAGCGAAGGTGGGGTGAGTGGAACCGTAGCCGACCCGAAAATTATCTACAAGCTGGCGCTGGAAGAGTTGGCATCGGGCATTATAGTGGCACACAACCACCCATCCGGCAACCTTACCGCGAGCCAGAGCGACATCGATCTGACACGCAAACTGAAAGAAGCCGGTAAAGTAATGGAGGTGCAACTGCTGGACCACCTCATAGTGGCCGGTAAAAACTATTATAGCTTTGCTGATGAAGGTTTATTATAAATCGAAGGGATGCTGCGCTTAGTAATAATTGTAGTGTTGGTGGTAGGCGCTTTCTTTCTGTTGTTCTACACGAAGAAAGAAGACCACACTGCCTCTCAACCGGTTGCTTTGCGGGCACCCTTAACTGATACCCTTGCGGCATATCAGAAGCCATCGCTTTATATAGCCCATTCAGCCAATCCGCATTGGCAAGCCCTGTTGGCAGACTACGAGCATTTTCTTCAACGTGCGCTGGATAAAAACCAGGCGCCAGGGGTGGCTGTTGCCATAGTACAAGATTCATCGGTGCTCTACGCCAATGGGCTAGGCTTACGCGATGTAGAAAATCGTACACCCGTTGATATTCATACAATATTTCGGCTTGGGTCGGTGTCGAAAAGTTTTGCAGGTGTGCTTACCGCGCGCCTGGTTCAGGAAGGAATTCTTCGTTGGAACGATAAGGTGATTGATTACCTACCAGGCTTTCGCCTGAAATCGCAAGCTTCTACTGATAGCCTTACGTTGGCACATCTGCTATCGCACACCTCAGGCCTGCCTTATCACGCCTTTACAGACCGGGTGGATGATGGCGCCCATTTCGACACGTTGGTTTATCACTTACGCGACTTGAATCTGACTGGGCCGCCCGGAAAAATCTACAGCTATCAGAATGTAGCATTCAGCATCATCAGTAAAGTTATAGAATCGGCCACCGGTAAAACTTACGAGCAGGTAATGACCGAAAAGATATTTAGGCCATTGCAAATGCAGGAGTCGTCTATGAACTATGAGGCTATGCTTGGCACACCGGAAAAGGCAAGCCCCCATCAGCGCACGCGAAAGGGCTGGCGATCGCTGGCTATTTCGCCTACTTATTACAACGTTGGGCCTGCGGGTGGGGTAAATGCCAGCATTGGCGACATGGCGCGCTGGCTTCGGGCACTTACCAATCCTACCGACACCCTGTTATCGCTAACGAGCAAAGAAGAAATGTTTGCACCCAAAGTGAAGGCCATTGCCCGCAACCGACACTTCAGAAAGTGGAAACGATCTCGCGGTTCGTATTATGCCCACGGCTGGCGCGTATTAACCTTTAAAGACGACACAGTAAACTACCACGGTGGCTATGTGAATGGATTTAGAAGCGAGGTAGCTGTGAAGCCTAACGAAAGACTGGGTATTGCCGTGTTGGTTAACTCGCCAGGCCCGTTGGCAGATCAGGCCATTCCGGAATTTCTCCGGTTGTACGAAATTTACCGGGTGCGCATTCAATCTTGGGAAGTGGGGCAGCCAAAATCTTTACCAGCAAGCGAATGAAAACATCGAACCTGTTAATTATAGTAAGTGTAGTGGCCATTGTGGCAGTAGTTTTTTATTCGCTAACAGGGGGCACCGATGAAAAAGCTTATGCCGAAACGTTGCAAAAGGAACGCGAAGAGAAAGATGAGTTTATGCGGTCGGGCGAAGGTTCGCCTTTCGAAGGCATGGCCGATCAATTTACGGGATTGAAATATTTTCCAGCCAATACCAAGTTCAGGATTCAGGCTGATTTAGAACCTGTGGCCGAAAAAAAAATGGTAACACTGGCAACCAGCGATGGAAAAGAAAAACGCTACCTCGAATACGCACATGCCACTTTCAAGTTAGATGGTGTGCAAAACCGTTTACTGTTGCTGGAGCTCATTGATCCGGGCCCTTACAAGGGCACCCTGTTCCTTGCCTTTGCCGACCAAACCAGTGCCATAGAAACTTACGGTGCCGGTCGCTACCTCGATGTGAAGAAAGTACCGGGTGCCACCACCTTGCTGTTAGACTTCAACAAGGCCTACAATCCGTATTGTGCGTATTCGGAAAAATTCTCATGCCCATTTCCTCCCAAAGAAAATCTGTTGAATGTGGCCATACTGGCGGGTGAGAAAAACTACGAGGCGAAAGAGTAAATGAGAGTTGGGTGCCTTCGTACACTTCGCGAAGGACAATTCCCACGCCTGCCGTTTTGATTTGTAGAGTATTCGCAACGGATCGATTCACAAAAAAGGTTATACAATTGAGGCGTACTTGATTTCCACCTGTACTCAGGGTATCTTAGAAACTGTCATTGAGCAAATATTTGCGTTGAATAACATCATCGTCTATAGCACCTTCGCCACAGCCATTGAAGCCAACCTGGCCAAGACCAAGCTGGATGCGTACGGCATTCCTTGTTTTTTGAGCGATGAAAACCTTGCCACCTTATATCCGATGGCCTATTTCGTGGCCGGCCAGGTGAGGCTGCATATTTTTGAAGAAGACCGGGAACGAGTGAAGGAAATACTTGAAGAGTCTCAGCTGAGCGCGTAAACACCCATCTCAAATCCTAGTACTCACATCTCCTAGTCAACTTTCATCACCGTAAACTCTACCCTTCGGTTGTTGGCGCGGCCCTCTTCAGTGTCGTTGCTGTCAATCGGCTTACTCTCTCCATAGCCGTGCGCGGTCAATCGTGCGGCATCAATGCCTTGGCTCACAATGTAATCCACCACCGCTTGCGAACGACCCTGTGAGAGATTGGCATTATAATCATCCGACCCTTTGTTATCCGTATGACCAGAAATTTCAACATCTACATTTGGGTTGGCCTTCAGAAAGTCCACCACTTTGTTGAGCTCCACAAAAGATTCAGACTTCAGCGTAGTTTTATCGAAGTCGAAGTAGATGTTTTTTAACCGCACTGTTAATCCCACTTCAATGGGTTGTAAATAGAGGTCTTTGGTAACGGGTGTCAGGTCTTCATTTTCCAGTTGCACACTGTCGGTAGCGTTCAAGTAACCTTCTGCCGCAGCCGTCATGATGTACCAATCCAAAGCACTCACTTCTTGCTCAAACTTTCCGTTGTCTGCCCGCGTACTCAATACGTTCCTCCGGTTCGACTGGCGCACCATTTCTACTCTGGCGTTAATGGCGGTATTTGTTTTGGAGTCATAGACCGTACCCTGCACAATCAATTTCTTTGCAACGGGCGTCAAGGGCAACTCCACCGTCAGGGTTGTATCTCGCACCAATGCGGGCACCGAAAAGGATAGTTCTTTCGGCAAAAAACCAACTGCCGAACCGGCTACCTTAAATTGTTCTATTTCAGGAACCCGTGTTTCAAATTTACCAGTTGCATTGGCCTTGAGTGCAACGGCTTCGCTACCGGCATAAGTCAATGTAATGGCTGCACCAGAGATAGGCGCGCCCGACTTCTCGTTGATGACCGTGCCTACCACCATCACTTTCAAATCTTTCGGCACCAATACAAACAGATCCAGGTTGCCACCGTCTATGCGGCTGTTGGCGCGCGAGGTAAAAACGTTACCCGATTGGTCTACGGCAAAATAGGCATCGCCCGCAGCCGTGTTGATGGGTGGGCCCATGTTAACGGGCTTGCTCCATTTATTCCAGGTGTCGTCTAATCGTTCCGATTTATAGATGTCAGACCCACCTTGTTTTTTGGGGTCACTCCTATCGCTTGCATAGTACAATGTTTTGTTATCAGGAGCCAAGAAGGGACCAAACTCATCCGAGCCATCAGTAATATTCAACTTAACAGGTCGTGTCCATGAGTTACCACCCTCGTGGTGGCTCACGTACAAATCGCTGCGAATGCTTTGCGCTGCCTCCGAAAAATAGAGAATCATATGCTTCTGATCAGAAGACATGGTGGCGCCATAGAATCGGCCTCGGCAGATGGTTTTAAATTCCTTCACATCTAACTCAGACACACCACCACCTGCAGATACCAGCGAAAAGCCCAACGCATCGCGCCCCCGTCCACCACGGATAAACAAGGAGCCATCGGGGAAAATAGTGAATACCTGGTTGGCTTTGTGCTGATTAAATGGGCCACCCAAATGTTCTGCCTGCGACCACTCGCCTTTATCGTTCTTACGCGTTACCCAAATGTCTTGCGTGTTTTCTTTGCCATGGGTATTCTCAGGGTGGTTCGACACAAAGAAGTACAGCGTGTTACCATCGGGCGAGATAACAGGGGCTCCCTCGTGGTAAAATGTATTTACCTGCGGGCCCAACTTCACCAATTCATATCGGGGCGAAAATTCCTGGGCAGAAAGTGAGTAGCTAACTAACAGACAACAAAGAGAGTAGAATCGCGTCATTAGAAAAACGGGTTGTTTGAGTAAAGTTAGCAAGAAACACCCGCTGAGCCAATGAAAAAATCAATACACTAACTTGTACGCAACTCGAAGAATCCGCGGCCACTCATAAAAATACCCGCTAGAATAAGCAGCAACGCAATCAAATTAAAAATGAACATACGCTTATGCTTGTCGGCAGGCACGGTTAAGCGTTTGGATGTAACCCTTCCAACAGTAATCAACACCACCGCCAGCAGCATGATGGTGATGTGTTCTACCGTCCAATAGCGAACGGTAGCGTCTTTCATGGTATTGGCTCCAAATATCACGGCTGGACTCACAAAATAAAGAATCAATCCCAACAGGAATTGCATGTGTGTAAGCATCAGCAGCCAGGTCCCCATTTTGTTGTCGTTGCCGGTAAACGCTCCTTTTTTAGACCAGCCCATGAAGCTGCGCACAATAACGATGATCAGGAAAATGAGTACGAAATAGCGTATGGCAGAATGAAACACTAACAAAAGAGGATACATGGCTGGTAAGGATTTTTAGTTGCCCGAAATTACTACCGTTTTACCAATAATGGTCAACATCCAAAGAACATTTTAACCGACCGACACGCCAATTGCCGTACTAAATGCAACGGGTTTTATGCCCTTGCCACATGCCGTATATTCGGCCTCTCAATGCAGAACCCAATCCTCATTAAAATCAACGTACACGTTATGAAAAAATTAATACTATTTCTTTGCCTTTGCAGTGTAACCGCTGCGATCGGTCAAGGCAACAATGGGTATCAACGACCACCCGAAGAAATCGCTGCTTTGTTGGAGGCCCCGCAAACACCAGGTGCTGTCATTTCGCCCGACAAAAACTGGATGGCGCTTCTTGATAAGTCGGACTACCCAACTATAGAAGAACTGTCGCGGCCGGAGTTACGCATTGCCGGGTTGCGCATCAACCCCGAAAACTTCGGCCCCAGCCGAGGCATCTATTCCATCGGTATACGTTTCAAAAGCTTTAAAGACATGAAAGAGTATACGGTGGAAGGATTGCCATCCAACCTGCAGGTAAGCAACTTTCAGTTTTCTCCAGATAGCCGTAAGGTTGCCTTCCTCCACACCTCCGCCAACCAAATTCAGTTGTGGGTAATAGACCTGGCCGATTTCTCAGCACGAAGGGTTTCGCAAAGAGGCGTAAATGCCACGCTGGGATTTCCCTATGCCTGGGTCTCGAGCAATCAATTGATTTATAAGGCGGCTGCCAACGAAGGCAAGCAGATGCCTGCCCCTACGCGTGCCCCGGGAGGCCCTGTGATTGAAGAAAACCTGGGCAAGAAAGCACCTAACCGCACCTACCAGGACTTGCTGAAAAATCCTTACGATGAATCGATGTTCGATTTCTATACACTGTCGCAACTGGTAATAACGCAGTTGGATGGTGCAGAAAAAAATCTTTCGCAACCTGCAAGCTATGCAGCGCATAGCCCCTCGCCTGATGGCACGCTTATTCTTACCAAAGCCATTCAGCGTCCGTATTCATATATTGTTCCTGCAAGTCTGTTTCCTCAAGCCATACGCATCATCGATTTGAATGGCAACCTGGTGCACAAAGCGGCAGACCTTCCCCTGGCGGACAACAGGCCCACCGGTTTCAACGCAACCATTACCGGCCCGCGCAACCACAGTTGGCGCAGCGACCAACCCGCCACTTTGTATTGGGTGGAAGCACAAGACGGTGGCGACCCGAAAGCCAAAGCAGAAATTCGCGACCACATATATCAACTGGCTGCTCCTTTTGCAGGTACCAAGCAACTGCTGGCAACGCTACCCTTGCGCTACAGCGGCATTACCTGGGGCAACGAATCGATTGCCTGGGTTTACGAAAACTGGTGGAGCGACCGCAAGACACGCACCTATCAGATTGACCCTCGTGATCCATCGAAGAAAAAAATAATCGCAGATCGTTCTTACGAAGATATCTATTCCGCCCCTGGCGATGTGGTGACTACACAAAATACCTTTGGAGAATCTGTGATGCTCATCCAAAACAATGCTGTTTTTCTCACCGGCAAGGGTGCCTCACCCGAAGGCGACAGACCTTTTCTGGATAAGTTGGATCTCAACACCGGTAAAACCACTCGCTTGTGGCGGTGCGAAGGTCCCTACTACGAGTGGGTAGTGAGCATGATGGACAGCAAAAAGAATATATTTCTCACTTCGCGCGAATCGCTGACAGAAAACCCTAACTACTATCTGCGCACAGTGGGCACTAAAAACCTTACTAAGGTTACCGACTTCCCTCATCCTTACCCACAACTGAAGGATGTGAAGAAGCAAGTGCTGAAGTACAAGCGCCCCGATGGGGTTGATCTAACGGCAGACCTTTACCTTCCGCCAGGTTACAAAAAAGAAGACGGCCCCTTACCCACCTTCCTATGGGCTTACCCGGCTGAATTCAAATCGAAAGAGGCAGCCGGTCAGGTAGATGGTTCGCCTTATTCATTTACACGCATCGGTTGGGGAAGTGCCATTTACTGGGTAGTGCGCGGTTATGCCATTCTGGACAACGCCCCCATACCCATTGTGGGCGAAGGCGAGACCGAACCCAACGACACGTACGTTGAGCAATTAGTAGCCAGTGCCAAAGCGGCTATCGACTATGGCGCTTCTTTAGGTGTGGTAGATCCCAACAGGGTGGGCGTGGGCGGCCACAGTTATGGCGCCTTTATGACGGCCAACCTGCTGGCACATTCTGATTTGTTCAAGGCTGGTATTGCGCGCAGTGGCGCCTACAATCGTACGCTTACTCCTTTTGGTTTCCAGAGTGAAGAACGCACGTATTGGGAAGCACCAGAAGTGTATTACAAAATGTCGCCCTTCTCTTATGCCGACAAAATAAAAGAGCCCATTCTGTTGGTGCATGGCGAAGCCGACAACAACTCGGGCACGTTCCCTATACAAACGGAGAGGTTTTACAATGCCATTAAAGGTCATGGCGGCACCGCACGCTATGTGCTGCTGCCGTACGAAAGTCATGGCTACCGCGCCAAGGAGTCTATTTTACATACCCTGTGGGAAATGGACAATATGCTGGAAACTTATGTGAAAGGGGCACCCGGCATGAAGGCGAAGGTGGAAACAAAATAGGGCAACCATCCGGCCAACAGATTAAGCCATACGCTACATTTGCGTATGGCTTTTTTCATGCGTATTACCCTGGTAGCAACTTTGTTGCTAGCCCTTTCGCAAAAATCTACTGCTCAAGATGCAGCGCCCGACACCGTGCGGGCAGGTGTCTACGTCATTAGCGTGCACGACATCAACTTTCGCGACAAGGAATACACCATGCGGTTCTGGCTGTGGTTTATTTACGATAATCCCGACTTCGATTTTTCGCGCCAGCTGGATATCCCCAATGCCAAAGAAATCGAAATTCAGGAAGTGATAACCGACAGCCTGGACGGCAAGGCATGGGTGATCATGAAAATGAAATGTACCATGAAACAAAACTGGAGCGTGCACAATTTCCCTTTCGACCACCAGAAGCTAAGAATGCACATAGAAAATACGTTGTTTGATGGCCGCAGCCTGGTGTTTGTGCCCGATGAGTCTGGCAGCACTTTCGACAAAGATGATGCGCTGGACGGCTGGACGATTCGTGGGTTTCGGGTATCTGAAACAAAAAATAGCTACCCCACCGGCTTTGGCAGTGGCGATAACGATCCGCAGGACTTCAGTTCGTTTAACGTTACCCTCGATCTGGACAGGAATGCGTGGGGCCTCTTTATGAAAATCTTTCTGGGCATGTACATTGCCTTCCTCATAGCCACCATTAGCTTCACACCGCATCCTTCCGAAATGGAGCCTCGGTTTGGTTTGCCTGTGGGTGGTTTGTTTGCAGCCGTTGGTAACAAATACATCATTGATTCCATCTTGCCAGAGTCGAGTGCCTTTACTTTGGTGGACACCTTACACGCACTCACATTCATTGCCATTTTTGGAACGCTGCTTGTATCCGCCATCGCGCTGAAACAACATGATAGTGGAAATACTAAGCTGGCTGAAGAAACCAATCGCAAAGGAGCACGAATGGTTATCAGCCTGTATGTGTTTGCAAACTTAGTGTTTGTAGGCCTGGCGTTGTTTTAATCGTTACCTTCTGTGGAGCACAGTTCTTACTGAGTGACCTCAGACTTTGTTTTTTGTATCGATAACGATTGTTACAGGGCCATCATTAATCAAATCGATTTGCATATCGGCACCGAAAACACCCGTCTGCACGGGCTTACCCAACTCTGATTGAATGGCATTCACAAACTGCTCGTAAATGGGTATGGCCTTTTCTGGTCGTGCAGCTTTGATGTAGGAGGGCCGGTTGCCTTTCCTGGTGCTGGCTTGCAGTGTAAATTGGCTCACCACAATTAGCTCGCCCCCATCCTCCTTTACACTGATGTTCATCACACCCTGACTATCGTTGAAGATGCGCAGGTTTACTACTTTACTGGCGAGCCATGAAATATCTTCAGCATCGTCTGCTTCTTCAATACCCACCAGCACCAACAGACCTTTGCCGATGCGTGCCTGCTGCTGCCCGGCAATGGTAACACCCGCGCCTGAAACCCGCTGAATAACAGCTACCATCCTTAGAATTTTTGCAGTTCGGCCGACTCGTGGAAGAAAATACCCGACTCCTCCGTTTTGGCAAATGCCAGCATGGCACGCGCAACTTTTACCCCCTCGATGGCTTTGTAACGAAGCGGGAAAAGAAAACCGAATAACTTATAGAAAACTTTTGCCGCATCTTCACCCGAACGTGTTTCTGCTCTGGGGCCCAACAACAGCGATGGCCGAAAGATATGCAGCGATTTAAAGCCCAGGTGCGAGATGGCGTCTTCCACTTCACCCTTCACCCGATTGTAAAAAATAGAAGACTTGGCGTTGGCACCCAAAGCAGACACCAGTAAGTATTGGGTTGCTCCCAGGTGAAACGCCATGCGCGCTATTTCCAGCGGATATTGGTAATCTACTTTACGGAAGGCTTCCTGGGTTTTTACTTTACGGATGGTAGTTCCCAAACAACAAAAAACATCATCAGCCTGAAGAGATGAGGTATGATTACTCAACTGATCGAAATCAACAACCAGGTTTTGCAACTTAGCATGTTGCGTTTCCACGGGCTTTCGGCTCACCACTTTCACCACGCTGTAGCGGTCGGACTGAAGAAGCAGGTCTAACAACTGCTTACCGATAAGACCCGTTGCGCCTGCCAGTAAAGCTGTTTTGCCCATATCATCAGAAAGTTTGTTGAATTTCTTTTTTCAGCTCGCTCAGTGCATGGCCCATGGGGTCAACGTTTTTCGCTAACGCCAATTCAAAAATACGCTTCGCCAAATCGATGGAAGAGGCATCGCCCGGCACCTGCGAAGAAGCTTCATTGATCATCAACGTTAAATCCTCTTTGGCATTCTTGATTTGATTCCACACGCCTTCGCTGATATACACCTGCTGCGAAACATTGTGGTTGTACTCATCGCGCAATTCATCCAAAAGCATCCGGTGAAAATCGCGTGCGGCTAACCCCGGTGCATTCAACCGAACCAGCAAGTTTTGTGGGGCACTGCGTTCGAGAAACAGCGTCATACGCTCGTAGGCCTGTAAGCGCACCGGCAATACAGTTTCAATGCTTCGGGTGCGTATCTCCAGCTTCTTCAACTCTATTTCGCGCACAATAAATGAGCGCACCATCAGGTAAACCGCATACAGCACCACCGAAGCAGGAACCAGTATTTTCACAAGATCAATCAATGCCTCCATACCGAAATTTATTTGATGGAAAATTAACTAATTTTCGAAGATGATTGTTACCCCGTAGTTGCCGATTTTAAGATGTTCAACCAGTTACAACCAGTAAAGATTTCTGCCCGGGCTGCAGAGGAAGTAAAGAAAATTATGCAGACCAAAAATATACCCGCAGGCTATGCCTTACGTATTGGCGTTCGTGGTGGCAGCGGATGCGGGGGCGCCCAATTGATCATTGGCTTCGATAAGCCAAAAGATTCGGACTTGAGTTACACAGCAGAAGGTGTACCTGTGTTGGTAGATAAAAAACACACCATGTATGTGATAGGCAAGCAGGTAGATTTTTACGATGGGGCCGATGCCCGCGGCTTTCAGTTTGTAGACGGCCCTGCCTAAGCCCGGGTTTTCTCCACCATAACGGTTGCCTTTCTGCAAACGCCCCCAATCGGTGGATTGAACTTCGAAATTTTTACATCAGCCGACAACGCTTCCTCAAACCGTGTCAGTATTTTTTCAGCGATGTTGTAAGCCACGGTCTCTAAAAGTTTCGATGGCTTCTCCATTTCTTCCTTTACAATTGTGTACACATCTTCGTAATTGATGGTGCCCGCCAGATCGTCTTGGAAGGCTGATGCCAGAAAGTGAGTGTTCACCAACACATCTACTTCAAACTTGTTTCCAGAAGAACGCTCGTGCGGATAAACACCGTGGTAGGCGTGGAACTCCAGCCCCTCCAAAATCACTTTGCCCGTCATGCTAAGTAACTACTGAATGTCGTCAAAGAAGGAACGCTGAAACTTCTGCTCTTCGGCAAAGGCAACTTTGGTTTCCACCATTAAGGTTTCTTGTGTCATCGCTTTGCGGCTTCCGTTTTCAAACTCGTTGGGGTAAAGTACTTTGCGGGTTTCGCGTTTGGCCGCAGCCATCAATTGTTCCGGGCTAAAATCGCGGCCACCGTTTTTAATCCGCTCCACACGGTCTATCGTCTCGCCTGCCATGCGCTTCATATCGGCCAGCAGGTTATCGCGGTGCAACTCTAACTCTTTGTATTGCTCAGTAAGCGCTTTCAACCTGTCTTCCATTTCTTCCACCATCTGGCGGGTGGTCATCTCCGCTTCTTCCATGGTGTTTTTGGCTTTGGCCTTGGCTTCGTTCACCAATGCCTCGCACTTTAACTGCGATTCGCGCAACAACAGCTCTGCAGATTTCTGCGCCTGGTCTATTACGTTGGCTCCCGTGGTTTCTGCTGTTTTTAAGGTTCTGAACAGCGAACTTTCCACTTCGCGCAACTTGGCAACTTCCTTCTCGGTAGCTTCCAATTTGATGCGCCATTCCTTGGCTTCGTCAACGGTGCGTTCCCATTCCTGCGATAAGGAGAGCAGAAATGCATTTACTTCGTCTTTATCGTAACCGCGCAAGGTGCGCTCAAAAGTCTTCTGCCGGATTTCTAGCGGTGTGATTTTCATATCGGTTGTAGTTTAAAAAATAGGTTCCATACGGATAGGGTGCGGTCATCGCTGGCACTCACCAACTGGTTATCAAACGAAGTCCACAGCAATTTATTGACAGAAGTTCCATGCCCAGCGTGGCGGGCCTTATCGATTACCTTGAGCAGTTGTAAATCGAAGGTATCCCATACCTTAATCGATTTATCCATACTGCAAGTTACAAAATGTTTGCCATCCGGGCTAAACGCAATGTGATTTACTGCAAACAGGTGTGCCACCACCTCCTTCTCCAACTGGCCTTCTTTGCCGGCCGCCCAGGCCTTCAGGCGCGCATCGCGCGAAGCACTGAGCAATACCTGCTGGCTGGGGGTATAGGCCAGGCTGAATACCGAATTTTGGTGTGCCTGCCAGCCGGCTTTAGAGGTGTAGGCATCCAAGTCGTACAGCCGAATCCAACCATCGCTGGACCCCACCGCCAGTTCGCCCGTCTGTTCGTTCACGGCCATGGTGCGTACGTTCTTTTCGCTCACCTTGATTTTCTTTTTCACCACCCAATTTTCCCTGTCCACCACCACTACGGTACCTTCTCCGGTGGCTATCAGCAAATCATCTTTCACCGCCAGAATATCAAAAATAGCAGCTTGTGTAAGCTGCAGCGATGCAAGTTCTTTTTTCGATTCCGTATCGAGCAGATGGATGCCCTCAAAATTCTGGCCTACTACCAATTGGTGAACTTGCGCAAGGTGATGGATGGCATACACCGAGCGAGGTACCTGGGCAATCAGCTCGCCCTCTTCTGGGTTGCGTAAATCCCAACGCACCACCATGCCATCGCCCGCTGCGGAAAAAAAGTGGTAAGGCGTGGCGGCAGGCGCTAGCGTGTACACGCCATCTCTGTGGCCCGTTAATGTGCCTCTCTTTACAACCTCCACCTTTTGCATTGACTTGTGCGACCTTTAAAATGAAAGAATAATTCCTAAAATTGAGGGTAAATTGATGATAAACAATGCCGTTGGCCAAATTAGAAAAGCAGGGAGGATCCATTTTGGCCTGGTGGCACATTGCAGAAACTGAAAACGAATTGGCATTTGCTTCGATGGAGGCCGTGCCCGAAGAAATAGTTTCTCCCCAAAAGCGACTGGAATACCTGGCAGCCAGAGCCCTGCTAAAATACGTGGTTGAACAAACTGGTTCGGACTACATCGGCTTGCATAAAGATGAACACGGCAAACCTTATCTGAAAAACCTGGATCAGCAAATCTCGTTGTCGCATTCTTTTCCGTATGTGGCGGTGCAATGGCACGCCACAAAACCAGTTGGCATTGACATAGAGCAGCCTAAAGACAAGCTGCTGCGCATTGCATCGCGGGTACTTTCGGCTACCGAACTAAACGATGCTGGTACGGATGTGGCGAAGCACTGCATTTACTGGTGCGCCAAAGAGGCTATGTACAAACTGTATGGCAAGCGTGGATTGCATTTTAATTCGCAATTACTGGTTCAGCCCTTTCAGCGGGCTTCGGATGGAGTTTTACAGGGAACTATTCTAGCCGGCTCTACGAGAACAAATACCACGCTAGGCTACCGTGTGGCTACAGACTGTGTACTCGCCTTTATTCTTCCAGAGGGGTAGAGATGTTTAAACACCCAGGTCGCCACCATCGGAGATGGAAATCAGGAGCAACTTCACCTCTTCGGCCTTGGCGTGCTCGCCCATCTTTTCAAAACTCATCACCAAATTGCGTAACGTTCTGCGAATAATTTCCACATGATTACAAGGCTCAAAAAAAGAAGTCTGCTGAACCAGGTGCAACTCATTAATGTAATTCTCAATGTCTTGTCGCGAGAAAATCAACCCGCGATTAAACGCATTGATATAGAAGGTGTGATTGGGATCTTTATACGTTAGGATAAAAAGATTAGGGAGGTTTACTCCATATACAGGCAGTTTCAGTTTTTGCGCCACCAGCATGTACACCACACACAATGTGATGGGATTGCCTTTGCGCGTTTCCAGCACCACATTAATCATAGAGTTGCCGGGTGAATGAAAATTTTTGGTATTGGCACCAAAGCGAAGTTTATTGAAGAGCACCCCATTCACCACTTTTACCTGGTCGAACGCATACATGTCGGGCTTAAATTCCAGCCATGTTTCATAATAAATCTGCTCCAGGTCTTGTCTTAACTTTTCAAGATCTAAATCGGGATATTGATAAGTGGCTACTACCCACATGCCTTCCAACAGGTCGTGCTCTGGGCCATTGTACCACCGAAGCAGTCTTTCTTTCAGTAATTCAAACTGCAAGGTGTGCACCAACTCTTCGATGCGTTTCTGTACCTGCGGATTAAAATTGGTTTCCCACTCCTGCTCCAGGTAGGGTATAATGGTGGTGCCTAAGGACAATATCTTCTCTTCGATGTGAGATACAATCTGCTTGTCATCGTCATCGAGTAAAGATACCAGTGCCTTTAGTTCCTTTTCTTCCATCAGGTTTGTATTACGCCCACATTAAATTTTTCAACTGGCGCGTGGTTGGCTGCTTCAATACCCATAGAGATGGCTTGCCGCGTTTCCAGCGGATCGATTACACCATCTACCCAAAGCCGGGCAGCTGCATAGTAAGGACTCAATTGTTCATTGTACCTATCGGTAATTTCTTTCAGCAACTGTTGTTCTTCTTCTTTAGAGATCGTTTTACCCTGTGCCTTCAAAGAAGCAACTCTAATCTGCAACAATGTCTTCGCTGCAGAGGCCCCACTCATCACGGCAATTTGTGCCGTGGGCCAGGCAAATATCAACCGGGGGTCGTAGGCTTTGCCACACATGGCATAGTTGCCGGCACCGTAAGAGTTGCCCACAACTAAAGTAAATTTGGGTACGGTAGAATTCGCCATGGCATTCACCATCTTGGCACCATCTTTAATAATGCCACCATGCTCGGCCTTGCTGCCTACCATAAAGCCACTTACATCTTGAATGAACAACAGCGGCACTTTGCGCTGGTTGCAGTTCATGATAAAACGAGCGGCTTTGTCGGCAGAATCTGAGTAAATAACGCCACCCATTTGCATTTCGCCTTTTTTGGTTTTCACCACTTTGCGTTGGTTGGCCACAATGCCTACGGCCCACCCATCTATGCGCGCATAGCCACACACAATACTCTTTCCATACAGGGCTTTGTATTCTTCGAATGCAGAATCATCTACCAGCCTTTTGATGATCTCCAGCATGTCGTAAGGCTTTACGCGATCGGCAGGAAGCAACCCATAAATTTCTTCTTGTTTTTCTTTGGGTGGTAACGGTTGGGCTCGGCTGAATCCGGCCTGCTGGGGCACTCCTAACTTATCCATCAGGTTGCGAATGTAATCGAGGCAGGCCTGGTCGTTAGGGAACTTATTATCTGTTACACCGGAAATCTCGCAATGGGTGGTGGCTCCGCCCAGAGTTTCATTGTCTATGTCTTCGCCAATAGCCGCTTTTACCAGGTAAGATCCCGCCAAAAAAATGGAGCCGGTCTTGTCCACGATCATGGCTTCATCGCTCATAATGGGCAAATAGGCGCCACCGGCTACACAGCTTCCCATTATGGCCGCTATCTGCACAATGCCCATGGCCGACATCTTTGCATTGTTTCTAAACTGCCTGCCGAAGTGTTCTTTGTCAGGAAAAATTTCGTCTTGCATGGGGAGAAATACCCCGGCACTGTCCACCAGGTAAATAATGGGCAGCCGGTTCTCCATGGCCACCTCCTGCGCACGCAGGTTTTTCTTGGCGGTGATCGGGAACCAGGCACCTGCTTTTACAGTAGCATCATTGGCAACAATTACACATTGTCTTCCCTTCACATAGCCAATACCGGTAACTACTCCCCCCGAGGGACAGCCACCTTGTTCAGCATACATGCCATCACCCGTAAAGAGGCCGATTTCCAGAAAAGATGAACCTTTGTCGGTCAGGTATTCAATCCGTTCGCGCGCGGTGAGCTTACCCTTTTGATGTTGCTCTTCAATCTTCTTTTCGCCTCCGCCCAATTTTACTTTTTTGGCTTTGGCCTTTAGTTGAGAGCACAGCAACTTTAGTTGATCTTCGTTTTTGTTGAATTCCAAATCCATGCACACAATAAGAATGTGCTAAAC
>CAZRQK010000048.1:0-33778 GCA_964602295.1 uncultured Ohtaekwangia sp. | reverse complement strand
GTTTACGTGCTTCCTCATTGAAGGCATTCAAGTCGGCTACAAAACGTTCTTGTTGTTCCTTATTATAAACCTCATTCACCATGTTGTCGATAAAGGCGGGCACACCCACATCCTTGGCACCAGGTGTGGTGGTGCGTGGCAAAATAATTTCAGCCACCTCGCTTATCAGCAACGCCTGGTCTTCCGTAAAAAATATGGGCTGATAATTTAAATCAGGTTTGGCGGCACAACCCTTTAGTATACCAGCAACTGCGGTACTCGACAGCGCATATCCTAATGCGAGGGCGGATTTTTGAATGACTTCTCTCCGGGTCATATGGTCTTTTTTTTTAGAGGTTCATTTTTTTCAATTCGCTCACGGCAAAGTCTGCAGCACGCGCTGTTAAGGCCATGTACGTAAGCGATGGATTCTGGCATGCGGACGATGTCATACAGGCACCATCAGTAACAAACACGTTGGGCGCTTCATGCACCTGGTTCCATTTATTCAGTACAGAAGTTTTGGGATCTTTGCCCATACGTGCTGTACCCATTTCATGAATACCCAAGCCAATGTTGTTCGGGTTATTGTAGGTATTCACATTTCTAAATCCCGCTGCGTCCAGCATTTCGGCTGCGGCATCCATCATATCCTGCCGCATGGCTTTTTCATTTTCGCGCCATTCCGCATCCACCACCATGGTAGGCAGTCCCAACGGGTCTTTCTTATCGTTGTTTAATGTTACCCGGTTATCCGGGTGCGGCAAGCATTCGCCAAAACCTGTGATGCCCAGGCTCCAACCTCCCGGCTCCGTTAAAAGGTCTTTCAACTCTGCGCCAACAGCCAGTTCTGCCACGCCTCGCATCCAGCTTCCCCTGCTGGCAGCACCCTGGTATCCGAAGCCGCGGATATAGTTGCTACGCTTGTCGTTGCCAATGTTTTGGAAGCGGGGAATGTAAATACCGTTGGGTCTGCGGCCTATGTAGTACTTGTCTTCAAAGCCTTCGAATTTGCCTTCGGCACCCGCGCGGTATTGATGATCCATCAGGTTTCGGCCCAGTTGGTCGCTGCCATTGCCTAAGCCGTTGGGAAAGCGCGATGACACCGAGTTAAGCAGAATAAATGTGCTGCCCAACGCTGACGCATTTAGGAAAATAATCTTTGCGAAAAATTCAATTTCTTCTTTTGTCTCCGAATCGATCACCCGAACGCCTACGGCTTTGCCCTTTTGTTCATCGTAAATAACGGAGTGCACCACCGAGTTAGGTCGTAGGGTCATGTTGCCAGTTTTCATGGCAGCCGGCAATGTAGATGCGTTACTGCTAAAGTAGGCACCATAAGGACAACCGCGGTCGCACAAATTGCGCGACTGGCATACACCGCGCGAAGGATCGTGCGGTAGCGGTGCCGTTACGTGGGCCACACGGCCGATGGTAATTTTGCGGCCACCAAATTTTTCTGCCACACGGTCGCGAAAAACCTCTTCCACACAATTCAACTCCATGGGCGGAAGAAATTTTCCGTCTGGCAATTGTGGCAAGCCTTCTGCGCGGCCACTTACGCCTATATAAGACTCTACATAATCGTACCACGGTGCCAGGTCGCTATAGCGTATGGGCCAATCTACACCCACCCCTTCTTTTGCATTGGCTTCAAAATCCATGGACGACCAGCGATAAGTTTGTTTGCCCCACATAATTGAACGGCCGCCCACGTGGTAGCCACGAATCCAATCGAAAGGTTTCTTCTCCTCGTACGGGTGTTCAGTATCTTTCACAAACCAGTGCTTGTTGGCCTGCCCTATCCAACCGGTTCTGGATTGCACCGGATAAAACTTTTTCTCTTCGTCTGTAAGCCGACCTGCATTAGGCAGTTGCCACGGGTCTTTCGTCATGGTGGGATAATCTACCACATGCTTTACATCGCGCCCGCGTTCCAGCACCAGCGTCTTTAAACCTTTTTCCGTTAATTCTTTCGCAGCCCAGCCTCCACTTATACCCGTGCCCACCACAATGGCATCGTACGTATTTTGCTGTTGTGCTTTCAGGTTCAGATTCATACACAGATTGTTTGGATCATCAAGATAAGTGTTTCTCCGACAGTTATCATTGTTGCTAAAAGAAAACTACCTAAAATGGCGAGAGTTTAACCAATTGTGTGCCCTCTCGCCACACTGGCCAGGGTATAGGCATGCTGATAGTTGGCAATCAGTTTTTCCCAATCGAAAGAGGCAGAATAGTTTTCTACGTTGTTGCGCTGCATAATGCGTTCTCTGCGCGATTGCGTCAGAAATTGGTAAAGAAAACCGGCCAGTTGTTTGGCACTCCAGTCGAATGTTTTCTTACCCCGCTCCACCACATACATGCCGTGCTTTTCGTGGTCGGGAAAATTTTTGAGCAGGTAATCTCCAAATCCGCTCAAATCGCTCGTAACGCTGGGCACACCACTGGCCATGCACTCCAGCGGAGTATAACCCCAGGGCTCGTAATAGCTTGGGAAAATACCCAGATGACATCCGCGTACAAACTGGGCATAGTCAAGCCCGAACAAAGGATTGGTAGAATTGATAAAATCAGGATGGTAAATTACCTTCACTTTGTCATCGGGCCGATTTTGTAAATTTCTTCGCTGCAGGAAATTCAAAATTTCATCCTGCTCTTCCTCCACTAACTTATGGGTGACTGTCAGTGGCCATTTGTTTGTCTTCCACGATTGCACGGTTCTGCGGTAGCGCAATTTCCAGTACTCGTCTACAAATTCATTCAGATCGGGAAGGTGGTTATCGTTGCGCGTAGTCGACTCGAAGAACAAATTCTTACCCACCTGCTTCTGTATCTCATCGCAGGTTTGGCGCAGTTCTTCCAACATGGCACGCGATTGCAGCACCTCGGGTTTGATGCTGTAGTAGTCGCGCTTGGTAACAAAGAACATCACCACCGTCATCCCCGATTCTTCTTTTTTTAGTCGTTCGTTCAAATGCACCAGTGCCTCCAGGGTTAAATCAAAACCTTTGTTTTTGTATTCATATCGGCCAGAGGTAAAAAAGTATAGCGTGTTGTTGAGATCGAACGTGTAGGCGTTGAAAAAATGCCCCATTACGAACTGACGTATCTTCTCTTTATAGATGGCGTGCAGGTTTTGAAACTCGTGCAAAGCTTCAAAGCGCTGTATGTTCAGCCCGTTGGGCAACACTGCATCGGGTTTTCTTTTCAGCAGGTGTTTGCACTCACGTGCGGTTACATCGCTCACCGTGGTAAAGACATCGCACGCGTGTGCAGTGTTGTATTCAATGGCTTCCTCTGTGGTTACACCAAATTTCTTCGCTTCCTCCTCACGTTGAAAAAACGGAAGATGCGCATAAAAGAGTGGCGAGTTGATGGCCAGGTGCCTACCCAACTGTGTGGCATGAGTTGTGAAAACAGTGCGGATGCGCGAGCCATCTCTTTTCAAATCTAAAATCGGCAGGCTTGCCATCCATTCATGGAAATGAGCCAGCACGGTGGTGTCTTCCGCCAACTTTTCAACTTCATCTAAAAAAAGTTTAGTAAGGTAGCCAAACGCCACCACCTGGTTGATCAAAGGTGTATCGCCTGTGCTAATTCCGTGATTTTTCCATAACAGGTATTTAACTACATTCAGCGCTTTCTCTTCTATCACGTTGGGATTCAGTAATACAACCCTGGGCTTACCCGTTATCAGCCAAACAGCATAATGAACATCGTAACCACGTTTGCGCAGTGCCGCAGCCGCCTTGCCGAACACATCTGTATTTTCATCGAGCGGATCTAACTCTGCGTGAATGGCTTTGTTCACCAAGGGACCCACCAGGCAATAATTTTCGCCACGCAGTTGCATGATGGCCGGAGCCTTCGACCGGATAACGGTGTAGATGCCACCCACCTGATTGCATACCTCCCACGCTACTTCAACTAATAGTTCCGGATGGTGTGTAGGGGAAGAGCGTTTTGGCATAGTGGAAGTCAAATTGGCTGAATACGTTGAGATATTGTTCAATTTAATGTCAAAATTTCTGAAAACAAGGTCTTCCCATTGATGGATTGGAATTTGATCAAGGCGAAGGAAACCGAATGAGTATGAACTTCGAAAAATTCACGATAAAATCACAAGAGGCGCTGCAGAAGTCGGCAGAGATTGCCGCAGGCATGCAACAACAGGCCATTGAGCCGGGGCATTTGCTAAAAGCTATTCTGGAGACGGACGAAAACGTGACGCAATATCTTTTCAAAAAGCTGAATGTCAACCGAAACATCCTCGATGCGAGGCTCGCGGAAACACTGAACGGTTATCCGAAAGTGTCGGGGTCGCAACCGTATCTATCACAAAACAGCAACTATGTTTTGCAACAAGCAGAAAAAGAACTGCGCGAATTTCAAGATGAGTTTATTGCGGTAGAACATCTGTTGCTGGCACTACTGGGCGGCAAAGAAAAAAGCGCTCAATTGTTGAAAGATGCCGGGCTCGAGCGTCAGGCGCTGATCAAAGCCATTAAAGAATTGCGCGGTGGTTCTAAAGTAACCGACCAGAATGCAGAGGCCAAATACAAATCGCTGGAGCGCTACTCTAAAAATCTAAATCAACTGGCCAAGCAGGGCAAGATAGATCCGGTAATTGGTCGCGATGAAGAAATACGCAGGGTGCTGCAAATTCTTTCGAGGCGCACCAAGAACAACCCGATTTTGTTGGGCGAACCAGGCGTAGGTAAAACTGCGATTGTAGAAGGCATGGCGCAGCGCATTGTAGATGGCGATGTGCCTGAGAATTTAAAATCCAAAACCCTTGTATCGCTCGATATGGGTTTGCTGGTGGCGGGAGCCAAATACAAAGGCGAGTTTGAAGAACGCCTGAAAGCAGTGATCAAAGAAGTAACAGACTCCAACGGAGAAATCATTCTTTTCATTGACGAAATACACACGTTGATTGGTGCAGGCGGTGGTGGCGAGGGTGCCATGGATGCCGCCAACTTGTTGAAGCCTGCGTTGGCACGGGGCGAATTACATGCCATTGGTGCTACAACATTAAAAGAATACCAGAAATACATAGAAAAAGACAAAGCCCTCGAGAGACGCTTCCAGGCGGTGATGGTAGATGAGCCGAGTGTGGAAGATTCCATCTCGATATTGCGCGGCATCAAAGACAAGTACGAACTGCACCATGGGGTGCGCATCAAAGACGATGCAGTGATTGCTTCCGTTGAACTTTCGAGTAGATATATCTCCGACCGTTTTCTGCCCGATAAAGCCATCGACCTGATGGACGAGGCTGCCTCGAAGCTGCGCCTGGAAATGGATTCCGTTCCCGAAGAACTCGATGAGTTGAATCGCAAGATTATGCAACTGGAAATAGAGCGCGAAGCCATTCGCAGGGAAAAAGACCGCGATAAGGAGTCTACGCTTAGTAAAGACATTGCAGAACTTTCGGAACAAAGAAATTCACTAAAGGCTAAATGGGAAAGTGAAAAAGCGGTAGTGCAACAGTTGCAAAAAGAGAAAGAGGTTATTGAGAAACTGAAATTTGAAGCAGAGCAAGCAGAAAAAGCGGGCGATTACGGACGTGTGGCCGAAATACGCTATGGAAAAATTACCCAGGTAGAGAAAAATCTGCAAGACCTGCAAGCAAGGATGAAAGAAATGCAGGGCGAACACTCTTTGTTGAAGGAAGAAGTAGACAGCGAAGACATTGCCGAAGTGGTGGCCAAATGGACTGGCATACCAGTATCGAAGATGTTGCAGAGCGACCGCGAAAAATTGCTGAACCTGGAAGCGGAGTTGAGCAAACGCGTGGCTGGTCAGGAAGAAGCCATTAAGGCCCTGAGCGATGCGGTGCGCAGAAGCCGCGCGGGTTTGCAAGACCCCAAGCGCCCCATTGGATCGTTTATTTTCATGGGTACTACAGGCGTGGGTAAAACGGAGCTTTCGAAAGCCTTGGCGGAGTACCTCTTCAACGATGAACATGCCATGGTGCGCATAGACATGAGCGAATACCAGGAGCGCCATAGTGTAAGCCGTTTGATTGGAGCACCTCCCGGCTATGTGGGTTACGATGAAGGTGGCCAACTGACCGAAGCCATTCGCAGGAAACCTTATTCGGTGATTTTGCTCGATGAGATTGAAAAAGCACACCCCGATGTGTTCAACATCTTGTTGCAAGTGCTGGATGACGGCCGGTTGACCGACAACAAAGGCAGGATGGCCAACTTCAAAAACACGATTATCATCATGACCACCAATATCGGTTCGCACCTCATTCAGGAGAACTTTGAGAAAATCAACGAAACCAATTATTTCGATGTGCTGGAGGGCACCAAAGAGGCGGTTTTAGATTTACTGAAGAAATCGGTGCGGCCAGAGTTTGTAAACCGGATTGACGAAATCATCATGTTCCGGCCATTGAACCGTGCCGACATCCGCAAGATTGTTGATATACAGGTAAACCTGGTTAGCCAGCGGTTGGAGGAAAGTGGTGTGAAGTTGGATATCTCTGATGCCGCCCGCGAGCGGCTGGCAAAATTGGGATTCGATCCTCAATTTGGTGCGAGGCCGCTGAAACGTGTACTTCAACGCGAAATTCTGAATGAATTGTCGAAACAAATTTTAGCTGGCAAAGTGAACCGCGACTCAGTTATTTATGTTGACTTGGCCAATGAGGTCGATTTCGTGTTCGAAAACGTGGCCGAAGCAGAGGTTGTTAATTAAGTGTTAAAACCAGCGCAGAGCGGCAATAAAAAAAGTTGATCTGCGTTAATAAGATTACATGAACATTCCCCACGGGTTCGTGTTTTAGATAAAGAGGTAGAGAGGTTTGTTTAGTGGGGTTTGGTTTAGATCCGAAACACCAAGTCGGATCAGGGGTAGAAGGCGCCCTCCGCAAGGGGGGCGTCTTTGTTTTTATACACCCTCCCCAATGGGGAACGTGCGCTTTAGCTTGTTTAAACCGCGTTGGTTCATCAACATTACCAGGTAATCGCCCGCTTCTATTTTTACGGAACCTTCCGGATTTTTCATCAGCTTCCTTTTTCCTTCTGTCATCTTAACAATGCCTATCAGTACGACATTGCATTCTTTCTTCAGGTCGTAGAATGCTTTTTCATAAAACATTCCTGTTAACGGGTTTTCTTCAGAAACCCGAAACTGCTTCATATCGTAGTCGTTCTCTTCGTGTGCGTAGGCAATAATCTCTTCGCTAAACAGCGCTACATCGGGTTCGTAAATGTAGCTGGCGAGCAACTTAGATGAAATTTCGTTTTTGGAGATAGCGTAGGTGATACCGGCATTGTGGAAGGTACTCTTCAGGTTTCCATTGTCGAGGGTTACCACATAGTTAAGGTCTTTAAAATGTTTTTTGATATTGATAACATACACCAGCTTCTCCGTATCATCGTTCAGGTTAATGAACACGATGGAGGCCTGGTTCAAGTTGGCCTTTTCCAACAGTTCGAAGTTATTGTAATCAGAATAAAGGGTGTACACCTTGTCGTCCGAATAATACTCCCGAATAATGTCGATGCTGGAGCGGTCTTTGGTAATGATGGCCACCTGCCGGCCTGCCGCCACCAAATGATTGATAACTGAATTGCCAAATTCATTCCACCCAATCATCACCACATGGTTTTCGAAACGTGTGCCGTTAAGACCCAGTTGTTTTTGTTCTTTTAGCGTGCTCATAAATGTAGATATGCGTCCAATTACAAATCCGTAGAAAACAAGACTGGAGAAGAGAAACACAAAACCAATCATCTTACCCCAATACGTTACGGGCAACGTATCGCCATAGCCCACCGTGGTAAGTGTTTCCATTACATACCACATAGCATCCTGAACCGTTCGGATTTTTGCGTTGGGGTCTTGCGCCTCCAACTCCATGAGTACCACCACCAACGTTGCATAGACCAATAAAATGATCCCTACAGTAAGCAGAGACCGGAGGTGATTGGGGCGTTTCATCAGGTTTGGATCACCTTAAGTACACGAAAAGGGCGAAAAATTAAAAGAAATCAGGCTTTTAAAGATTACTACGAATTTTTTCGTAACATTTATTGCCTTCATTCGTAAACAGCATTAACATTGTATACGAAATAATTCGTAGGAAAAATGAACGAAACCAACACCGGCAAACCCACCGAAAAAGAATTGGAAATACTGGCCATTGTGTGGCAAAAACGTGAGGTGAGCGTAAAAGAAGTGCATGAACTGATGGGTGGCGATGCGGCCAATGGCTACACCACTATTCTGAAATTAATGCAAATCATGCACGAAAAAGGCCTTTTAACACGCCAAAAAAGTGGCAAGCTGCATCTCTATAGCGCGGGTATATCGCAACAAAGCACGCAGAAACAAATGGTGAACAAACTGATAGAAACCGTTTTTTCGGGTTCGGCAACCAACCTGGTGTTAAGTGCGCTGGGCAACAGGGCTTCGAGCAAAGAAGAACTGGATGCCATACGCGCTTACCTCGACAAACTGGAAGGAGGTAAACATGATTAGCCAAACACTCTTGCCAACATGGGTGGCAAACCTGGGTTGGTCTCTCATTCATACCTTATGGCAGGCCCCTTTGCTGTTCTTGTTCATGCAACTGCTGTTGAAGATGATGGGCAACAGCAGATCCATGATTCGTCATGCAATGGCCGCATCTACATTGATGGCTGTAGTTGTATTATTCGTGGGTACTTTTTTGTGGCTACAACAGGTACCTGTAAGCGTTACGGTAGGGCCAGAAGCAACGGGGGGGTTTGCTCTACTTGATTGGCAAAGTGCAGGCGTGCAAGCTTCCGCCACGTGGATACAAGCCGTTCGGGCTTGGGTAGATGCTCATCTAAATCTCTTGGTGATGTTGTGGTTGACAGGAACAATATTCTTTAGTTTAAGAATTGGATTTGCCTGGTGGCAAATACGGCAACTGCGCACCCATGCCATACCAGCCAATGGGGAATGGTTAAGAAAATTGCAGGCTGTTGCCGCTGCTATGAAAGTAAGCAAACCGGTTTGGCTGGCCGAAGCACATGTGCACAGCCCGGTGGTTATCGGCTATCTGAAGCCGATGATATTATTCCCTATCGGCTTATTGGCCAGCCTAAGTCCCGAACAGGTAGAAGCCATATTGGTGCACGAACTCTCGCATATACAACGCAACGACTACTGGGTAAACCTGTTTCAAGGTGTTGCTGAAACCATTTTTTTCTTTAACCCCTTTGTGTGGCTCATATCAGAACGTATCCGTCAGGAACGGGAATTTTGTTGCGATGATTCCGTGATACAATTCGGCTCGGCCCCGATGGTGTACGCACGCACTTTGGCTGAGTTGGAAGAACTTCGCCTTTCGTCTACCCTGGCGCTTGGCCTGGCAGGAAATAAACATCAACTACTTGAAAGAATAAAAAGAATTATGGAAAAGACCGTAAAAAAAGAAGCAGGCAACACCCGCCTGTTGCCCATTGTGCTGATTTTATTGACACTTGTTTGCACCTCGTGGTTTTCCATTAGCAGGGGTATGCCCGAAGAAGAAATGTTGGCTAACGAAGAACCAACCCAGCATGTTTCTACAGACACAACCAAAGAAAAAACAGATGAGTCTGCCACTTACGAGCGCAGAACCATTACCCGTTGGGACGAAAATGGTGAGCCGCACGAAGAAACAACAGAGGTTTATGAAGGTGATCTGGATCCTGACACGTTTAGCTTCCCAGCTATGCCCGCATTTCCGGCCTTCCCCGGTTTTGCAGACGTGGCCGAAGTACCGGACATGCCACAGCCTGGGTTCCCTTCGTTTTGGTTTGCCCCAGATAGTTTGCCACGCCAGGCTTTGCGGCACATGACGGAAGAGGAATGGCTGGCCTTCGAAGAAGCCTTTACCGCACGCTTTAAAGAGCAGTTTAAAGACTTCTACGAGAAAAATGGCGAGGTGCTTAACCAACTCATGGCCGAAGCCCGGGAGCAATCGGGTACTGCTTCATGGCAATGGGAGGAAGATTTCGAAAAAGAAATGGCGCAGATGGAGCGGGAACTTGCGCTCATACAACCCAAAATGAGAGAGATGGAGCTTAGCTTGCCCGACATGGCGCGTATGGAAGCTGAGATGGCGGAGCAAGAAGCTGAGATGGCGGAACAAGAAGCTGAAATGCAGCGTTGGACGGCAGAGATGAAGGTGCACGAAGAAAAAATGAAAGACTGGGAAAGCAGATCGAAGCAATTTGAAAAGGCGGTGAAAGAGCAACTGGTAAATGATGGCTACCTGAAAAAAACGGAATCTATCAACAGCTTCCAGATAAGAGATGATGGCGAAATAGAAGTTAACGGAACAAAAATAAAAGCCCAGGACAAAGCCAAGTATCAGAACTTACACAGAAAGTATTTCAACAAAAAAAGTTTTCAGCGGGCAGAATAAGGCTGAGGTAGCACACTAAAAATTTACTTGCAGGCATTACAAAAATTACCTTCCAGTCAATACCCTTAAAGTGGTATTGACTGGAAGCAATGGGGCTCGCTACATTTAGTGAGTCTTAAGGCCCCATGCATGCACAGTTCACTGGCAACAGTACGCATCTGTTTTCTATCGCTCATTTGTTTTTTTGGGCCCCCCTCCTTGCTAACCGCCCAAAATTGGGTTGACCCTTACAAAAAGGCCGAGGCATATCTACAGCAAGGAAACTTTGATGCAGCCCTGAAAGAGGCGAAAAGCGCATTAGAAATTTACGCTCGCGAAGGCGCTCTCGCGAACGACAACTATGCCTCCATACTACGCCTGAACGCGAATGTATGCTATGGTGCAGAACTGTACGAGGAGGGGCTGAGATTCGCGTTGGACGAAATTCGAATTCGCGAAAGCAAAATGGACCCGGTGCTTGCTACGGCTTACGCCAATGCCGCACAATTTTATAAACAACAAGCCAAGTACAAGCAAGCCATAGACATGCTTGAAAAAGCAGTTGCTATTGAGCGTCAATTTTATGCGCCCGAACAACCAGAACTTCTCCGAGACCGCCTCAACTTAGCAGTGACTTACTATCTGGCAGATGAACGCGAGCAAGCGTGGTCTATCTTCACTGATTTAGAGAGAAAAATTACCGATGAGGACGAAGAAACACTCGTAAACTGGTACTTCTTTGGCATGTTGAAAAAGGAAATGGGGTTGATTGACGATGCCGTTTTCTTTTTCCTTCAACTGCAAGATAAATTTCAAGCTGCGGGGCTGGCAGAAACAGCTGAATTTGCTTTTTTACTTTCAGGCCTGGCAGACGCCTATCATTTGCAGAGACTCTATTTTAAAGCGGAAGAGGCGTACAACCTCGCGCAAGATCTGTTTGAAAACCTTACGCTTACAGACATCGATGAATACTATCAATTATTGAGCAGCAGGGCTGTGAATTTGGAAGCGTTGGGCCGACCCGAAGAGGCTGATCAGAGCCTGGAAGCCCTGGCGCAAATTCCTGCTGCCAAATCAGCCTACGCCAATGGGCTGGCAAATCGGGCGGCATTGAACCAGGTGAAGGGCAATGAGATGCAGGCAGAAAAATTTTATCGTAAAGCATTGGCAGCAACCGACACGTCTACGATGGTTGGGCTTAGGAGCCAGGCAGAGACTGAGGAACGCCTTGCTGTTCTGTTGGCAAAAAGCGCTCCTGATGAGGCATTGCATTTAATTGGGCTATCGAACCAACGATTAACCGCCCTATTAGGACGCGAACATTCGCGCATCCTCCGATCTCATAATTTTTGGGGTTTCATTTACGCTAGCCAACAACAATGGGATAATGCCTGCCAGCAATACAACCGGGCATGGAATCTATTTTCAGCCTCGCGTTTACCTGCCAGCCAGGAGCAAGTGGTTACATTAACTGGCCTTGCCCAATGCCTACAGAGTAAAGGAAAACCAGACCAGGCGGATTCGATCTATTCAAAGGCAATGGCACTGTACAACACAGAGTCTTTGCCAATAGATAATGCATACATTTCCTTATGTACCCATTTTGCAGCTCATGCACAAAGCAATGGAAATTTTCCAAAAGCCATCCGTTATCTGCAATTAGCTGTTGATGTTGAAAAAGCCAAAACTAAAAATCAGGATACTTACTATAAGCTATTGCAAGAACTTGCCATACTACACATGCGTGCCGGCAACCTGCAGCAAGCCAAAGCAAAACTTGATTCAGTCGATAGCTATTACCAATCCACAGCCAGGCTGGATAATGTAACGTATGCCTCCTTATTGCTTGATCTAGGCCGATATCACCAGCTTATGGGTGAATATCCGCTGGCAGAAAAGGATATCAGAGCTAGCATTTCTCTATACCAAAAATATGCGGGCGACAAATCTGCAGATTACGCGTACGCACTTAATACCTTAGCATTGCTTTATCAAACCATGGGAAATTTTGGAGAAGCGGAAGCTGCCCTTCTCCACGCGTTGAATATCAGGGAAGGACTTAACCAGCAAAACACCGCAGAATACTCCACGCTACTGCAAAATCTTGCATCGCTTTACCAGTTGCAAGAAGAGTACGGCAAAGCAGAAAGCTTCATGGCTCGCTCCCTCGAACTTGATGAACAATTGTTGGGTAACGAACATCCTCAATTTGTAATTGGTCTTGAAAATCTGGCAACACTATATCAAAAGAAAAAAGATTATGCCAAAGCAATTGTTCAATTAGAACAGGCGCGGATAACGATAGAAAAAGGTGCAGGAAAAAATCATCCAACTTATGCCACCGTTTTGAGCAACCTGGGTGCCTTGTATCAGGATATGGGTCAATACGAACTTTCAGAGAAGATGTGGAATGAAAGTGTGGCGCTAAGACTGCAAATGTTAGGCGAAGATCATCCTGACTATGCCCGTGCGCTCTATGGATTGGCGGGGGTACAATTTGCAACAGGCAACTGGAGCAAAGCCGATGCGAATTTCACGCTGGTGATAGAAAAATTCCAACAGCAAATAGCAAGTTATTTCCATGTGCTTAGCGAAAAGGAAAAGGGGGCCTTGTATGCCCGCATCAAACCCATTTTCGAAACGTACTATGATTTCTGTATTCAAATGGCATACCAGCAAAAAAATGCAACGGTGATGCTGGAGCGACTGTACAACTTGCAGCTAAACACGAAAGCCATTCTGTTAAACGCCTCGAATAAAGTGCGCGCCTCCATTCAACAAAGTGCCGATGCAGACTTAAAGCTGCTATATGACCAATGGCAACAAACAAAAGAAAATCTGGTACTGCTCTATTCTTATTCGAAAGACGAGCGAACTCGTTTGGGCATAGACATAAAAGTAATTGAAACCAAAGCAAACGATCTGGAGAAAAATCTATCGGAACGATCCGCATTATTTAACAGTCAGCAAAATCAAAACATAATAACGTTAAGCCAAGTAAGAGAAAGCCTCAAAGAGAATGAGGCTGCGATTGAAATTATTCGGATAAGAAAAAAATTCGTTTCCGACTCTATATACTATGTCGCACTGATGGTTACCAAAAAAGAGATGACGCCCCGCCTGATGGTTTGGCCACATGGCAACTTAATCGAAAATAAAATATTCAAATTTCACCGCAATGCAATTAAATTTCAGCAACCCGATACACTTTCTTATAGGCACTTTTGGGAACCTTTGGTAAAACAGCTGCCAAACGTGGAAACACTTTACATTAGTTGCGATGGCATTTTTAACAAAATAAACTTCAACAGCATTCAATATCCTGACGGAAAGCTTTGGGTTTTAGATCGGTTCAACATAAGGCTGGTGAGTAATACCCGAGAACTTGCTGAAAAGCATACATCCGAATCAGCCATCAGTAACACCGCTTCCGTTTTTGGATATGCCGATTTTAATCTCGCAGAAACTGACAAAGCAGTTGCAATAGCAAAACGGGCGCTAGCCTCGCGCTATGGTTTTAAAGGTGAAGACGTGCCTATGCTACCTGCTACAGAAAAAGAAGTAATACTATTGCAACAAACTCTTGCACACAAAAATTGGAATGTCAATTCATTTACGCTTGCATCAGCTACTGAAATGGAGATAAAACGAACGGATAATCCCCGAATTCTACATATCGCCACACACGGTTTTTTTCTAGACGATGTGGACCTAAGTGATGAACTGCAAAATGTTGATAGCGATGAAACACGCATCAATCCATTGTTTCGGTCAGGTCTGTTGCTGGCAGGAGCTGCTCTAAAACAAGAGGCCGGTCAGGAAGACGGTGTTCTAACCGCCTATGAAGCCATGAACCTAAAACTTGATCGTACGGATCTTGTAACGCTTTCGGCTTGTGAAACAGGATTGGGCGAGGTAAGAAACGGTGAAGGAGTATATGGATTACAAAGATCGTTTCTCGTGGCAGGCGCCCGCACAGTGATGATGAGTCTTTGGCAGGTAGATGATGTGGCTACGCAGGAATTAATGAGTTCTTTTTATAGTAATTGGATTGGTGGAATCGATAAGTTTGATGCTTTTCGAAAAGCCCAACTAAGTGTGAAAGAAAAATACAGTGCACCTTATTATTGGGGAGCCTTCGTCATTATTGGTAACTAAAGAGATAGATTTCTGAACAGTAAGTATTCTTATGGTTATTTGTAATACATATCAAAAAAAACAAACAGTAAGGGTGGCTTGCTTTGTCTGGTGCCTACTGTTTACTTCCGGTATTCTAAAAGGCCAAACGCAGAGTACCCCTGTTGCACCCGACAGCATGGCCTACTATAATAATACCAAGAAACCGGCCATTAGCAATTCGGAAATAGTTGAATATGCACCTACCATACAAGCTGACGGAAAAACAATTATTTACGAGGCAGGAGGTGGCAAAAACTTCAATTTATACGAGACACATTTTGGAAACGGGCAATGGGGCAATCCTGAGCCACTTGCAAAAATAAACGCCTCCGGAGATTCGCTTGACCTAATTGGAGGCCCAAGCGTTAGTTTCGATGGTAACGAACTCTATTTCTTTCGAACGGTGGGTGCACGGGCAAATGCAGAAATTTTTATAAGTACTCGGCAAAAAGACGGCTGGAGCGAACCTTTACCCATTGGGTTCCCCATTAACACCGATTTCTACGAAGCTTTTCCATCTATAAGTGCGGATGGTTCTACGCTGTATTTTGTCCGTCAGAATTTCGAGGGGCCCCAGTCAAAAGAACTCAAAAAAGAGGAAACTTTTTGTTTGTGTATCTACAAATCCGAACGCGACAAAAACGGTGTATGGGGGAACCCGGAAAAATTACCTTGGCCCATTAACCAGGACTGCGAGAAGGCCCCGCGAATCATGGCCGATGGCCGAACGCTGATATTCTCCTCCAATCGCCCGGGAGGCAAAGGAGGGTTCGACATGTACCAGTCAAGGCTCAATGATTTAGGCGAATGGAGTCAACCAGAAAATCTCTCGTACGTGAATACAGATAAAGACGATCAACTGCCGTGTATTTCTGCTGAGGGTGACTTGATGTATTATACCTACAACAATACGGATATCTACTCCGTGGTTATTCCTCCCAAGCTACGTCAGTTCATGAACAACGTAGTGCAAGGGTTTATTACAGATGAAGATAGCCGTGCGGGAATAGCAGCAAAGATTCTTGTTACCGATGCGCTGACATCGGAGGTTGTAATGGAAATGGACAACAACCCAGAAGATGGGCGATACACACTTGTTCTACCCGTAGGGCGTTCGTTCAACGTAGAATTTGTAAAAGAGGGTTATTCGAGTTACACCTACTCGTTGGACTTAAGAAATAAGAAAAAGTATGAACAGATTTCCTTAGATGTTCAGCTCTTTCAAAGTATCCGCCTGGCGCTTACTGTTACCGATCTGGATCTTTTTGAACCACTATTGGCGGAAGTGCGCATTAAAGAAACAGGCCAAAGTATGTTTCTTAAAGATGTAAAAACCAATAAACAAACAGGGCGCGTTGTTGTAGACTTGCCAATAGGAAAAGACTATGAGGTGATTGTAAGCGCCCAGCATTTTAAAGGGTCCATTCTAACATTCAAAACCTCTGGGCTTGTGATCTACCGCGACTTTGAAAAATTTATCGAACTTCAACCTGAAAAGCTGGAGGTGCAGGTTAACGTGGCGGATCTTATCAACAATTCCAGAGTAAAATCGCGGGTAGTACTAAAGAATAAGAACCGCGATGAAATCATCGAAATAGAGGGTAACCAAACAGTATCCTTGCGGGCGGGAGATCGTTATGAGATTGAGGTGACCAGCGATCAAGGGTACGCTTTTAATTCCACCACGCTCGATCTATCAGCCAGCAGTACGGCCACAAAGGTTGAAATGAAATTGTTAAAACTCGAGCAAAATGCCCAGCTCACCTTGAAGGATATAAACTTTGAATCCAACTCAGACAAACTTTCAGACATTTCCTTCACAGAACTTCTACGCGTTGTTCAATTAATGAAAGAAAATCCCACACTTAAAGTGGAGGTAGCTGCTCACACAGATGATGTTGGAAGTGAAAATTACAACCAGATTCTTTCCAACAAGCGCGCGAAAAGTGTAATGGATTTTCTTTTGCAAAGCCAAATATCTGCTGACCGATGCATTCCTAAAGGATATGGCGAGTCGATGTTTAAGGTGAAGAACGACACCGAGGAAAATCGAGCGCTAAACAGGCGCGTAGAATTGAAAATATTGAGTATTTAATCCTAAAGAGAATTGCCGTGAATGCTCGCTTGATCGTACTGTTAATTACCTGGTTGCTAACACTGCCATGGAATGCGGTAAGCCAATTAAAATTTAAAGAGATGGTGCCTCTCTTGAGTTCTTACTCTTCCGAGCAGCAAAAAAATCTATTAAAAGAATATTTACTTACAGATTTGGATCATGCCAATGCCAATTTCAGATTGGCGCTGATTTACGAAAAGAAATACAAAGAGGCAGATCCTTTGGCCGAATACGCCTACGCAACAGCAAATGCGGAACAAGCTAAAATTCGATTTCTTAAATCGAAGCAGGTGATAGATGAAAGAGAAGTAAACCGCAACAACGATTACTACGCACCCATCTTCAAACTTTTTGACGCAAAGGGTAGACCATCCGTGCCCTATGAAACGGTGAGTGGAAAAATACAGCGTGGCTACGATTCTGCCGACCTCTTTTTAAAGCAGATGCCTGCCATTTATACGGCATTTACCAAAAGTGTCAATTTCTACGATAAAGCAGTAAAAATTTTTGCCGCCATTAATAGTCGTTATAACAGCCCTGAAGAATTACTTCTCATGCACGATTCGATACTTGAAGGACAACTTACTGATATAAAGTCAAACTACGATTCGTGTATTTTTTTCATCGACAGATTTATCAATCTTGTTAATGAGTATCCTCTTCCCAATCACCGGCCAACTTACAAGGTAATGCGCATTGAGACCTTTAGGTTAGATGGGCTAATTACACGCTTGAATTTTCTAACCAACCAAATTGAGCTTTGGAACTATGGAGACTGGGTTAATGAGATCAGAAAAACACTAAGTAATGAAATCACTTCATTACGAAAGGAGATACTCCGTTCAAATGATCAAATTGATGCTTTGGCTATTCAGATTGCGAATGCCCCTCCTGATCAATTACCGGGGGCTTACCAGCCCGACAAACAACTCGTTTTTAATCTAAATCACTACGACAGGCAATCGGTGATTTTAGCCTTGCTACAGTATAAATCCTTTCGCCTACATTGGGATATTCAGGATAAATCCAAAACGCTCGACACACTTGCGTCTACGCGTAACGCAGAAATTTTTAGCCAACTTATCTACACCAATAGAACCGCAGATTCGTTACTTCGCGTGTTAGTCTCAAGAACTACACCCGAAAAAGTTGCCAAGCACAGCGACTTTGTCAGTAAGGCGTTAGGAGGATCAGACAACCTCAAGAAGTATCATGAATCGGAATCGCAGCGCATTCTGCAAACTTTTAATCACTATACTTCCTCCTTAAAAAGCAATTTAAACCACTCTGTTGCCACCGATAGCCTGGTTGCCAAGGGAAACACCATTCGTATTGGGCGATACACCGTTCCGCTTGTTAAGCAGTTGGCTACGCCTGAAGGACTAGACCTCGGTATTTTGTTTACACAATTCAATAAAAAAAATCCGGATGGAAGTACCTACCTGGCAGGCATCTATAAACCTGACAAGAAGAAAAAACTGGTAAATACTTTCGTAGCCCGAATAAATCCAGATGGTAAGGCTGCATGGCTCAAAGATTTTTCAATACCTGTAGATAGTGCCGCCACTGACGATGCCCACACTTATTTGGGGCCGCTGGTACTCACCCAGGAGGGATGCTCTTTTGTTACCCGCTCTATACATGCCACCACGGGCGACATCGCAAGCACTTTCATTTACATCGATGAAAAAGGGGAAGATAAGATAAGGATGCGTTTGAATGACAATAGCTTTGCACGATATATTCAATATTCGGAAAAGAGTAATTCCTTTACGCTGGTTTTGAAGGGCTCGGTAGAGCAACAAAACCTTGCGGTAGAGGAGCGCGCGGTGATTCTGAATATCAACGTTTTGGGGCAGGTGGCCTGGCAGAAAGAATTTGCCTTTTTGGGTAACATTGTAGATTTGGTTAGCCTGGTAGATGGCTACATGGTGGTTGGCAACTATCTCTTTTTGCGCGACCTCACTGGTAAAGAGTACCGCACACGTATGGGTGCCGGTGAATGCAGCCCTTTTGTACTAAAGCTGAATGACTTGGGTGAAGTGGTGCAGATTAAACCATTTGTTACACCTGCCTCCGTTTATATCGCTCGTGTCGTGAAGATAAATGACAATTCCATAAACCTGCTCGGCATGAAAGAAAAGTGGGACATTGCCATCAACAAGCCACTTACAAATGCAGATCAGGTTGTTCACATTATGACAAACAAGCAAACGCAAGAAGTTTGCTCCAGCTACTGATTGCACTGGTCTAAGAAAGAACGAACATCTTGCACCCCTACCAGCCCGCGTTCGCGCCCCCAGTGGTTATAAAGGTAGGTGGCAATCTCCGCAATCTCCAAGTCGGTAAGCAGCGGGTTGCCCGGCATAGGTTGGTTGTAGCTTTTGCCATTCACTACTAATTCTCCCTCCTTGCCATATTTCATCATACAGACAACAAGTTCTAAATTCTCATCCACAAAATCAGATTGATTCACCGGTGGGTAAACCAACCCCAAACCGCTGCCATCTTTCTGGTGGCAATTGCTGCAATGCTTTATGTACAACTGCTCGCCCTGCACATAGTATTGCTGAACCTTTGGGTCTTTAGCCGCGCAGTTTGCAAACACCATAGCGATAAGCAGCAGGCAAATCCCATTCAATGCTCTACTCATCTTCCCTGCGAAGCTGTTTGATGTCTGTAATCAGTCGATTTACATCTTCTTCCTTGGTGCCATCGTACTTGCCGCGTATGCGTTGCTTTTTATCGATCAGCAAAAATGCTCCGCTGTGAATAAAACCATCGGGTTCGGTTTTGTCTTCCATGGCCGTAGCAAAGTAACTGGTTTGGGCAATCTTGTAGATGGAATCTTTCTGGCCCGTAACAAAATGCCATTTGCTACTACTTACGCCCAGGCGCGCAGCATAATCGCGAAGCAACGGAACGGTATCATATTCCGGATCTATGGTGTGAGATACGATTAACACATCGGGCATTTCCTGCGTGGCATTATACACCCGCACCATTTGTGTTTTCATGATGGGGCATATGGTGCGGCAGGTAGTAAAGAAAAAGTCGGCAACATATATTTTGCCTGCAAAGGTATCGTTGGTAATCCAGACGCTGTCTTGATTCATAAAACGGAATGGCGCTATGGTGTGGTACACGGTATCGGTGCCAACTACTTCGCGTTCGCCAAAAATGGGCAGCGGTTTTTCAGTGGGTGTGCAGGCATAGGCCACTACCAAAATGAACATTACTAAAGACAAGGGCTTCATATCACTCGGTTATCTTGATTTCATCGCCCACAAATATTTCTTTATAATTCAGGGCAATCAAATTTTGGCCGAATAAAACTTTTGCACCCACTTTTCGGTAGGTGGCAAGGGTAGCCAATGGTTCGGGCCCTTTCTCGCCCGTTTCCTGATCTACCGTGGTAAGCACGCAACGTGCGCACGGCTTTACTGCTGCCATGTTAACCGCGCCCACCGAAAAATTCTTCCAGGTGTCTTCCTCGTGAGGAACCCCACCGGTAAAAACCAGGTTGGGCCGAAAGCGATTCATGGGTACGGGCTTGCTCATTTTTTTGTTCAGTTCATTCAACGACTCTTGCCCTATTAGGAGCATAGGGTATGCATCGGCCAGACTTACATGGTCATCGCCAAGTTTATAGGCGGCATCCACAGCTCTGGGTTTCTCTTCCGGAAAGGCTACCAACTTACATTTCATTTCCATATGCCTGGAAAACCAATTGCTGACAGAAGTATGTACCTCAGCCACCTCCACCGTGTCGTCCCAAACGGTGGCCGTAAATGTATTTTCTTCCCGCTGATGAACAGGGATAACCAATTGGTCATCGCGATAGCGAACCACTAATTGCCCGGGTGCGAGTTGCAGCTTGAAAAGTGCCATGTGCGGCCACACACGCTGGGTCAGAAAATTATTTTGTTCGTCCACCAGCATCCACCGCCTGTCCCAACGCAAACCTTTTCGCTGCACAATGGCAGAGGTAACAGAAATACCGCCTAATGATTTGATGGGGTATATCCAAATTTCTGAAATCCGTTTAACACTCATTTTTTCGGGAACTAATTTACCAGGAAAAATCTTGCTAACTTATCTGCCTTCAAATCTTAATCGTTCCTACTTAGAAAATATGTCGCAGGAAGCTTCTTTGTGGTATTTTGAGAGCGCCAACTTATACAACATTCTTTGCCCGCACAAGGTAAAAACCATGGCGGAGCGCCACAGTTTTAATTACTTTAAAAAAGATGAGTTTATCTATTTTCCAGAGGAACCCGCCCAATACATTTACATGGTGGTGAATGGGCGGGTTAGAATTGGGCATTATTTAGACGATGGACGTGAAATAGTTACAGCCATACTTACCAATGGCGAAATATTTGGAGAGCTGGCCCTGGCGGGTGAAGACCGCAGGCGCGACTTTGCACAAGCTATGGAAGGTAATACTACTATCTGCCCGTTAAGCATTGAAGATCTGAAAGAACTAATGAAAGAGAATAAAGATCTGAGTTTTAAGTTGCTGAAACTGGTAGGGCTGCGACTAATGAAGCTGGAACGCAAGCTGGAGCTTTTGGTGTTTAAAGATGCGCGCACGCGCATTGTGGAATTTCTAAAAGATGCTGCCTCATGGAAGGGGAAAAAAGTTGGATTTGAAACGATGATTCCCACGCGCCTTACACATAAAGACATTGCCGCCCTCACTGGCACCAGCAGGCAAACGGTTACCACGATTTTAAATGACATGAAAGAGAAAAACCTGATCAATTTCGATCGTAAGAAGATCCTTATACGCGATCTTGATAAGTTGGCATAGAAAAAAAACGCCAGATCAGATAGTATCTGTCTGGCGTTTGTAGGATCAGACCGAGAATATTAATAGCCCCACTTTTTCATTATCTGCAAATCTTCTTTTACACAATCCAGCGGGGTAAGCCCTTGATATGATTCTTGCTCTATGATGAAGTGAATCGTGCCACCGGATTTTTTACCCAGGTCAATCACTTCCTTCACATTTACAATACCCTTTCCTAAAATAGTACTCTCGTATTTTTCGTGGCCGCCAGAAGCAAGAATTTCATCCTTTACGTGCATGGATTCGAAACGCCCCGGAAACTTTTTCACAATATCAATGGCTTTGGCTCCACCATTGTATAGGTTACCGATGTCAAGCTGTTGCATCACCAGATCAGGGTCGGTATTGTTCAGCATCAGGTCGTACATCACTTCACCATCCAGCTTCTCGCTGAATTCAAAGTCGTGATTATGATAACCAAACTTCATTCCCGATTTCTTGCACAACTCTCCACTCTTGTTAAAAATATCCATGAATCTTAACAATTCAGTTCTCGACTTGCGGAGATTTTGTGCCAGTGATGGACTTATTACAAACTGTTGGCCCACGGTGGCTGCATCTTCCACCAAATATTTCCAGGTATCAGTAAAATCTTTCTTCGATTCGTCCCAATGTTGGGCACCCAACACCGTATGCCCGCTCGGCATTTTCATACCGAGATCATCTAATCTTTTTTTGAACTCCGTGGCCGACCAACCATAAAACTTCCTGTCTACATAATTCGCATGCTCCACATATCGATAGCCCATATCGGCCAGTTTCTTCAATGTGCCGGCCGGATCGGCTTTCATATCATCGCGAATGGAATAGAGTTGAATGCCTGTTAAGGTTTTTGCATTACTTGCCCAGAGTTGTTTAGGCATGAAGGTGGAGCCCGCCACCGCCAGTGCGCCTGTTTGTAAGAATTTTCTGCGGTTAAGTTTCATATTGATTGAATCGATTTTAAACTTCAATATACACGATCTTCGGTTAAATAGGTACCAAAATTATTTGTACTTGCCATTAGCTGACTGGAAAATGCGAGGCGGCCAGATCTCTGGCTTCATCTATGTCGTGTAGAGTGGGTAACAAGGCGCAAGTGATTCCCGCACTTTCAAAATCACGCAGCGTATCTTTGGCCACCGTGTCTGTGCTCCATTTCTTATTCTGAAAAACTTGCCGATACAACCGCCTCATGCCCAACAGGTAATATCCACCATCATGTGCAGGGCCCATCACGGCTTGCATGTGCCTTAACTTTTCAAATGCCTCTGTTAGCACACCCGATGTAAGTTGCCAGCAATCCGTGCCAATAATACATACCGATTGATAACCCGACTGAAACGCCACCTCGAGAGCAGCACTCATTCGCTCTCCCAGGTCTGCACTTGAAAGCTGGCGTTGTTTAGTGTAAAGTGTGTTGCTCCAATTATCTTCCGTATCCACATAATCCGAATAACAAACCCACTTATCGCACGTAAGTGATTGCGTTATTTCGCGGGTGTGCTGAGCCAGCCGCAGGTAGATGGCCAGGGCAGCTTCTTCGCCCATGGTGGCTGCAAGGCGCGTTTTTACCTTACCTAAGACAGGGTTGCGGTAAAAAATGATGAGCAGTTCCTTCATTTATTTTAACGCTGACAAATGTCAGGCTTTACTTTGATGGCTATCAGTAAAGGTACATGTGGCTGCCGTTATTTTTACTATCTCAAAAAACAAAAGCCAGCTATGAAAAGCATCCTGATCCCAACCGATTTTTCAGTTTATGCCAAAAGTGCGCTCCGCACCGGTGCCCATATTGCTGAGCAAACGGGCGCCTCCATTCACCTTCTCACTATCTGCAAAGCTCCCGAAGAATGGAACAGGCTGAAGGTTGAGCAGCAGCAGAAATATCCTAACATAGAGGCCAACATCGTAGAAGCTGAAATAAAACTGCAAAAGCTGGCAGAAGACCCCGTATTAAAAAACATGAACGTATTTACAACGGTAACCGGGGGTGCCCCTTACGAACAGATTGTTGCCTATGCCGAAAAGCTGAAAATTGATTTGATTGTAATGGGTGCGCATGGCGAAAACGATACGGATGGACCTTTCATCGGCTCCACCGCACAAAGGGTTCTACGGAGGGCGCCCGGTTTAGTGCTTTCAGTTAAGAAAAATTTCAAACCGCGAAAATTGAAAAACATGGTTTTCGCCAGCGACTTTCACACTTCTGCAGAGCTTAACAACGCATTCCGAAACATCAAGAAATTTATTACGGCTCTGAAGGGCAATCTGAAACTGGTTTATATCAACACGCCTGCCCACTTTCAGGACAGCGACACGATTGAAAACAACATGACAACCTTTGCCGCGCTACACAAAGAGCTAAAGCCAGGTATCGTTACGTTCTCAGATTTTCATACTGAGCCGGGGATTGTGAAGGCTTCAAAAAAAATAAAGGCAGATATGATTTGCCTTACCACACACAATCGAAAATTAAAAAGTAATTACCTGTTGGGCGTAACCGAAACTGTATTGTTTCACTCAGACATACCTGTATTAAGTCAGGTGTTGTAACCTCCCTTCGGTTGGCGAAGGCTGACACTTTCGGACAGACAATTCCCAAAAAAAGAAGCCGAGTACCATTATATACTCTGCGGCCACGATCCACAAATTTTCATGATAGCCTGATGTACTATAACCAACATAGGTACAAAAAATAAGAGCGCTCCATAAAATTCCGAACCGAAACACACCGAGACAACTCATTATTACCAGGGGCGCTATGTACCAGGGGTGAACGGTGGTGCTGAAGAGCAGATAGATGGCCAACATAAAACTGCATAGCACAAAAAAGCGGTTCAGGTCTAAGTGTCCCGGCTTGAGATGATAAAGGTATCGCGGTATGCCCCATGCCACGAATAGCATGGTGATGGTTGAAATCAACGCCAACTTCCACCCTACTGTTTGTATGATGTTGTATCCATAGTAAACATAACCCCACTCCCTAACCAGATAGTAGATGCTTGCATTGAACTCAAACTTTTGAAAGTAATATCCCAGCCCCTCTCTAAAGCCTTGTATTACTTGCTGATTATAGAGTGGCAAGAAGAGCAACAATGAAATTATCGCTATCGATAGATAAAACAGAAATGATCTTTTCAGGCCCAGGTAAAACAACAAAGCCGGCAAAAAAACAATAGGCAATAACTTAGCAGCTATGGCCAGCGCCCAGCTTAGTGCCGCCAGGATATCGTGGTTTTTTTGAAGGAGCCAGATGGCCAGCAACAAGAAAAATATCATGAAGCCTTCAAAATGAATATTCCCGGTAAGCTCGATGATGATCAGTGGATTGAGTGCATACCAGCCGATATTGCTTTCTGGCAGATGTAGTCTACGCAACAAAGTTAGCAACAGTAACATAGTGCCACTCTCCGCCACCAGCATTATCATTTTTATTACAACCACACTACCATATACTGAACCGGGTGATATCATCACCGATAGCCAAAATATGGCCTGGCTGAAGGGTGGATAGACCGTGAAGTACTCTTTAGAATTAAGTAGTTGAAACAACGCATGGTCTATACCTGGTAAACGGCCATCCACTAATTCAGATGGAGTAAACAAAAACGGATGAACCCCGGCATGCCACAGTCGGCCGTCCCACACAAATCGGTAAAAATCATCTGATAGAGTAGGGAGAGTAAATACAAACACCAGACGAAAGGCCACGCCTAGCAAAATAACTTGCTTGACTTTTATCCCCGAATTAGATACTAATAACAGGTAGCAAATAAATACCACCACCCACGTACCCATTAGCCAAGTGCTGTTGGTTCGCGTTAAAAAAAATGACAAAAAGAAATACGAAAGGACGGATACCGCAACCAGAAACCACGCGGTTCTGCGACTCATTTAAAATGAGGCTTTAGGGAAAAATAAAAAACAGAACCAAACCCAAGGGCCAATAAACTATGAAATAATACGAAGGTGCCATCGCGCCAGAGGTAACCTAAAACAAGTGCCGCTAAAAAGTAAACAAACAAAATTGCTTCAAGCCAGGTTTGAAGCGAAAGCCTGGTAGAAACATACTGATTGCCTTGCCATGCATCGCTCTTGTTGACCACGCTGAATTTGGGTGTGCGTATAAACGGAGTTTTTTTTCCTACTAAGCCTTCGAGCACAGCTAATCCATTATGCAACGAAAGCCCCATTGATACGATGAGAAAACGCGGGTACAATGAAAGAAAGGTACGCAACGGCTGCGCATACATCTTGTGGGTACTGATCCAATAAAAAAAAGTAATGGAAAGAAATCCGACAAATAAAACCGAGCCGATTGTGAAAAGAACTTGCAGTTCCGGATGTTGTTGATGTATAAACAACATGGGCACGCTTAGCAATGCTGCCAGCAGCAAACAAACAAATACCGAACTGTTGAATAAATGGAAAAACGCATGCAGCTTGTGCCTCCAGGTACTCTTGGATTGCAGCACGTCTAAAAAAACTTTTCGGGCCGTTTCGGCAGCGCCCTTGTTCCAGCGGTATTGTTGCGATTTGATAGCGGGCATAATCACCGGCAATTCCCCTGGTGTTTCCACCGATTCGAGGTAACGAAAACACCAGCCTTTTAGTTGTGCCCTGTAGCTCAGGTCCAAATCTTCTGTCAGTGTGTCGGCACTCCAGCCACCAGCTTCTTCAATGCATCTCTTTCTCCACACACCACAGGTACCATTGAAGTTAATGAAGCTACCCGACCAATTTCGGGCAGTTTGTTCTACAGAAAAATGTGCATTCAGGCCAAAGGCTTGAAGTTGCGTAAGAAGAGAATAGTCTCTATTGAGGTGCCCCCAACGCGTTTGCACCGCGCCAACTGTGCGATCAACAAAATAAGGAACCGTCTTTCTCAGAAAATCTGGTTGGGGCAGAAAGTCTGCATCGAAAATGGCTATGAACTCACCCTTTGCCAAAGCAAGTCCGTTTTGCAAGGCGCCTGCTTTAAAACCCAGGCGGTTATTGCGAACGATGTGATGAATCTTGAAGCCTGTCTTTAGTTGGGCTAATTTTTTTTCGATAAGATCGGAAGTCTCGTCTGTGGAATCATCCAACACCTGTATCTCCAGCCGGTCGGCCGGGTAATCAATGGCTGCGATCGCATCCAGTAAGCGTTCTACCACATACTTTTCGTTATAAATTGGCAGTTGAATGGTAACTGCAGGAAAATAATCCACAGGAAGTTCAGTCGTGGAATTTGCTTTCGGTTTACGAACGTAAATCCAGGCCAGGTGCAATTGCCCGAGGCTGAAAAAGAAAATGTAAAGCAACGGAAGGCTGTATAATATGATCACCACCCAAATCATCAGGCATACCTCAATAATGTTGCAATAATCTTATACCCTGCAAGGACTGTTCCCTTTACCGTTCCCGATATTTTCGAAAACCCAATGCGTTTTCGGTAACGTACCGGTACTTCTATACATTTCAGGTTTTTCTTAGCGGCCTTAACCTGCATCTCTACCGTCCAACCGTAGGTTTTGTCTTGCATGTTAAGTTCCAGAAGTTGTGCAAACCCGATGGCGCGAAATGGCCCCAGATCGGTAAACCTGACCTTATAGATCAAGTAGAGCAAGCGTGTAGCCAGCCAGTTGCCAAAAATCTGCTGGGGCGTCATCGATCCTGCTTCCTTTTTGCCTAAGGCCCTCGACCCAATCACCAGATGGGCAGTACCGTCTGCAATAGGACGTATAAGCTGCTCCATTTCCTCAGGGTAGTCTGAATGATCAGCATCGAGAAAAACAACAATGTCGGGCGGTGTGTTCAGGTTCTTCAGATAAGCTATGCCTTTAAGGCAAGCGCGCCCGTAGCCGGGCACAGGTTCGCGCAGAACAGTGGCGCCTGCTTCTCGCGCAATTTTTTCCGTATTATCGGTAGAGGCATTGTTAACTACCACCACTTCGTCTACCAAACGCTTGGGTATTTCGCGAATCACTTCACCAACTCCATTTTCCTCGTTAAAGGCAGGTATAATTACACAAATCTTACGCGTTACATCCATCTCGACACAAATATCACTATTTGCTTCTGTATTAATGATTTGTTAACAGTCAAAAATTCAGATTCAGTCATGCCCCCGACTATTTTTGACGTTTACCGCCATGCTGAAATTTTTTGAGCTGAACTCCATACGTCACCGGATGCTCTCCGGATTCTTATTTCTAACATTGTTGATTTTCATTATCGGAAGCGTTTCAGTATATGTGCTCGACCAGGTAAGCCAAATGGCCACCACGCATGGTCAGATCAACCGATTGCAGGTCTACACCCTCAACCTCATCAAAACCGACAATGATTTTTTTGATTTTGAAGTAACCAACGAAAATTATTTTAATAACAGGCAAAGCGGCTTTATTCAGGTACGCGACAGTTTGCAGGTGCTGTTGAACGCCAACTTAAACGAAGCCAAGGTACGCAGCGAAGCAAAAGGATATCCATTCTCCAGCCACTTGCGCGCAGCCGACAGTCTATTTGATTTGTACAACAAGAAGTTTCTTGAACTCGAGGCTTTGGTTTTCGAAAGAGGCTTTAAGGATTTTGGCGTGGAGGGAAAAATGCGCGAGCATGCCCACGCACTGGAGAATTTTCAAAAAGAAATTTCTCTCGCAGATGTTTTATCGCTCAGGCGAAATGAAAAAGATTTTTTGCTTCGGCACGATACCATTTACCGCACGCAGTTCAATATCATAGCCGGCCAACTGATCAAGAAATTATCTGCCAATTCCAAACAGGCTTCAATAGCCATCGATCATCTGAAATATTATCAACTTTATTTCAACCAGCGTGCGCAGCAAGAGGTACGTTTGGGTTTGCACAGTGGTGAAGGTTTACGTAAAGAGTTAAATCAACTCACCACGCAGTTAAGCGGTCAGTATTTTCTGCTTACCCAATATGCCGCAGAACTTTATACCGACCTGCAGAAGAAAGCCCGCATTGCTTATATACTAATTACAGCTGCCGCCATTACCTTCTCTTTGATTTCAGGGCTTTGGATTTCCAAAAAATTATCGGAACCTATTGCCAAGCTTTCGCGATTGGCCAATTCGGCTACGAGTCAAACCACGGAGAAAACAACCGACCTGGCTCTTACCAATGCGGCCGTAGAGATAAATGACCTCACGGGATCGTTCATCAAGTTGATGAACCAGACCAATAAGCAGATGCGCGAGATCGAGCAGAAGTCCATTCAACTTAAGCGGCAAAATGAAGAGTTGAACAAGGTCAACACCGAATTGGACAGTTTTCTGTACAGTGCGGCACACGATCTGCGATCGCCACTTACATCTCTGTTGGGTATTATCCGTTTGATGAAGCTAGAGAATCAACAGCCACATCTTGGCGCCTATCTGGATATGATGGAGGGCAGCATTCATCGGCAGGAAGATTTCATCGCCCAGATTGTAAACTATGCAAAAAACAATAAGCTGGAAGTAGTGCCGGAACTGATCGATCTAAAGAACACCCTGCTGGAGATTTTTCAGAACCACGAATTTGTGCCCGGTGCAGGAGAAATAGAAAAATTCATTCACGTGCGCGATGATGCGTCATTCTATTCAGATAAAAATCGAATTCACATCATCTTCAACAACCTGGTTTCGAATGCCATTCGCTATGCCGACATGGCAAAGAAGGATAGATACATTCAAATAAGAATACACATACGTGCCGAGGAAGCAGAAATAGATTTTAGCGACAATGGAGTGGGCATTGCAGAAGAGCACCTCGACAAAATATTCAACATGTTTTACCGTGCCAACTTTCAGTCGAAAGGATCGGGCCTTGGGTTGTTCATTTTCAAGGAAGCTATTCAGAAACTGAACGGCTTGGTGAAAGTAGAATCTGAGTTGGGTGTGGGCACCCGATTTTTCATTCGTTTGCCCAACTTAGCCACACGGGCGCAATTACCATTGGTGGAATTGGCAGAGCGAGTCTAACTTACTTCAAAGTGGTTGCATCATTCCCCAGCAACGTAGCTTCGCCAAAGCGACCTTTTTCATTGGCTACTTCCAGGTTGAGCACACCGCGCGGGCACACGGCCGAGCAAATGCCACAACCCACACACGATGAGCGAACAATGTTTTGCCCCCGCTGTGCATACCAACGCACGTCAATGCCCATTTCGCAATAAGTGGAGCAGTTGCCACACGAAATGCATTGACCGCCATTGGTTGTAATTCTGAATCGGGATTTAAAACGCTGCACCAAACCAAGGTAAGCAGCCAGCGGGCAACCAAACCGGCACCATACGCGGTTGCCCATCAGCGGATAGAAGCCAGTACCTACAACTCCTGCGAAGCCTGCTCCTATAAAAACACCGTACCACTCGCGCAGTGTGTAGCTGTCCATAAAAATAAACCACGAGTTTTTGGTGAAGTAGGTGTACAATACGGCTGCCGTCATTACAATAGCAAAAACCATCACTGCATGTATCATCCAACGCTCTACCTTCCATGCGTTCAATGATTTGTTAGACAATTGCCGATACGGATCTCCCAATGTTTCTGCCAGGCCGCCACAACCACACACCCAAGAACAATACCAGCGTTTACCGAAAAAATAGACCATTACCGGCACGCCCAGAATAATAAGCCCTATGCCCCAGCCCAGCATAAAAATTCCAAACGTGCCGGCCTCCACCATCTGATCAATCCGATAATCAAAAAAGAAACTGTAATCTAAAGGCCAAATGTTTTTGAAGTCGAAATATGGTTTATTCAAACGAGTGAGAATTTCCGGAATTAAGAAAGCGAAGGCCGTTTGAAAAAACATGACCGATACTGTGCGCAACTGCTGGTATTTGCTGTGTCGGTAGTGAATCAGCATACGCACACCCATTACCAGGATGCAGAGCGTGTAGATAAATCCGTACAGAAAAAAACGCCCCGCTTCACTTCCACTTAGCGCCCGGCTAATGGGGTCGACCAACGAAACCCAGTTAGTCATGTGTTCGGGATAAAAATAAAGCACCACGTAAAAAAGAATAAGCCAGGTGCCTGTTACAATGCCCAGCCAGCCCGTGTTTTTCATGGCGCTGAAAAAGATACCATCGTTTTTTATTCCGGGTGGCAGCGAAAGTTTAGGCAGTATGTATAGCGCAGCACCGGCCAGGCACAGCCCGAATGTAAGTGCCAGCCAAAGTGCTGGATTACTTTTTACCGGGCTGGCAGAAGCAGACTTCGCCACCGCATATTGAATGTCTTTACTGCGGTAACGATCGATGCCCATCTTATTGATAATTCCATAATCGTAAATATTCTTTGCTGCATCTTTTAATCGCTGCTTCAACTCATCGGCCGATGAAAAAGTTTGTCCGTTGAGCCACCCTGCATAGTCGCGAAGCGCTTTGCGCTTAAAGGCCGTTACGCCATTATCTTCTGCAAAGAGTGAATCTACAAAGGCTATTGAAAACCGAACCTCCGAAGGCGTGGTGCTGCGTGTGGTCAACTGATCCAACTCGCTATCAGTAATGCCGTAAAGTTGCAAAGCATTTTGATTAACCTGTTGAAATGATTCCTTTAACGACCCGGTTAAAGCCCAGGAGTGTGCAAATGTCTGATTGGCGGGGCTTTCGGTTTGATTGATAATTTCCTCAGCCATGGTATCGTTGCCAATGGCGTTGCGGATAATTTCCTCGCTTACTCGATAATCGCCCAGAAGAAACAATGCATTGAACAAAACAAAACCTACCACAAACAATAGCAGACCCGTTGATTTGATGAAAGCAGTACGCATCATTTTCTTATTTAAGCTGGTTGGGGTGCATGATTTTGTTTAAAAGCGTGCTGAATTGAATCTTCAAACCTTTGAAAAAATTCAGGATCGAAATTGGCTTCTGCGAGATGTTCCATTAAATAATCAATACTTCTGCTTTCGCGCAGCCACCTGTCGAAGCAGGCATGGCGCAAGCGGATGCCAAAAGTGTTTACCCCTACCAGTTCGCGCGAGGCAGATTTCCAAACAAAGTGCATGGCCCGCTCACCGGTTTCATGCTCCCAATAAAATTCAGACTCACCCTCTTGCAGGGTAGCCCCTACAACGCCATAGGTTTGGTATTCAATGTCAAAAAACTTAGCCGAGTTAAACCATGGCCCCGGAGCATAGCGCGTGGGATTTCCACAAATGGTCTGGGCCACCACTTCACCCATCATACGTCCGGTATACCAAACCTGTTCAATTTCTCTGCGTCCTGGCAAAGAATAGCTTCTCTCAACACAATCGCCAATGGCATAAACGTTTGGCACGTTGGTTTGAAGAAGTTCATTCACCAAAACCCCGCGGTTGGTCTTCACGCCCGATCCCTGCAAAAAAGAAATGTTAGGCGAAACGCCCACCGTTAAACCTACAAACTGGCAAGGTATACGTTCACCGGTATGGGAGACCACTGCGCTCACACGCCCGTGCCCATCGTCTTCAATACTTTTTAATTCCGTTTCATGTCTTAGATCAACATGGTGGCTGCGCACATGCCGCGAAATCAACTGTGCCTCGGGCCGCGGCAACACATTGTTCCAAAATGCAGATTCACGAACCAGGAACGTGACAGCAATCTTTCGCGAGCGCAACATCTCGGCCATTTCCACACCAATCAACCCGCCACCTACAATCACGGCCTTCTCAACGCCACGGGTTTGTTCCTCCATTTGTTGCAGATCGGGGTAGCTGTACAAACTTTGCACACCCTTCAGATGCTGACCTGGCCAACCAAACTTGTTGGATACAGAACCTGATGCAATTACCAACACATCGTAAGGCAAATCCCGGCCGGATGTTAAGAATAACTTTTTACCAGAAGTATCTACCCTCTCTACATGATCGAATACTAATTCTATGCGGTTTTTTTTCCAGAAACTGTCTTCGTAAGGTTTGGTGTGTTCGTACTTCATGTGCCCCATGTAGATATACATCAGGGCGGTTCTAGAAAAAAAATGCTGTGTTTCAGACGAAATAATAGTGATGCGATGGTCGCTCAGCTTGCGAATGTGCCGCGCGGCCGTAACGCCCGAAATGCCGTTTCCGATAATTACAATGTGTTGCATGCTATAGGCAAAAGTGTAAACAAACAATGAGGCTCCTTGTCACCCATCCGACATCTGGTTTATTCTGTTTTAAGTCTCTTTGTTTTCGGGAAGTTAACCCAATAGAAAGTAAAATCATTTCATCTAACCGGAATTCTCTTTGCCATGAAAAAAATATTGCTCATTTGTTTGTTTGGAGCCTTCTCACATAACCTGATTTCGGCAACGCCAGCGGAATTTACAAAGGCTGCGGATGCCTTTCTCAAAAAATACGTAACCAACGGTTCGGTGGCTTACCAAAACATTGCCCGCAACATCAGCGAAGTGGAAAACCTTTACCAGCAAATCGGCACCATGAATCTCGAAAAGGCCACCCCTGAAATCAAAAAAGCCTTCTATATCAACGCATATAACATCATCGTAATCTATTGGGTAGCAAAGCACCTGCCGCTTAAATCGCCTTTAGATGATTCAGGGTTCTTCGACAAAATCCGGCATTCCGTGGCAGGCGAAATGCTAACGTTGAACGCGTTGGAAATTAAGAAATTGCTGCAAGGCTATCAGGATGCCCGCATCCATTTTGCCCTGGCGTGCGCTGCTAAAAGTTGCCCGCCATTGGCCAGCTTTGCCTACACGCCCGAAAACCTGGATAAACAATTAATGGAGCGCACTACGCAATCGCTTAACGACCCGAACTGGTTACGCGTAGATACCTCTAAAAAGATGGTAGAACTTTCCAAAATATTCGATTGGTATAAAAACGACTTTGTTGCCCCCGGCAAAAACCAAATCGATTGGATCAATACTTACCGAAAGGAAAAAATTCCCACCAGTTTTGCTATCAGTTTTTATGAATACAATTGGGCACTGAACGTTTTGTGATACTACTTCGCTACAAACACAAAGTCGCTCTGCATATCATCGGTGCCGAAGCTGCCAAAATAAGGCTCGGTAGGTAGCCGTAAAAAGTAAGGATTCAATTCAATCAGTGAGAGCACCCGGCCAGTTCCGCCACCAATTTCTTTCAACGCCTTGATAAATTGTGTGGCGAACGGAGAGTGATGACCGGGCATTCCATCGGGCACATATTCTTTACTACCGCTGGTTAAAAATTTGCGGGTTCTCTTGGTGAGTTTTTTTACCAGGTACTGCTGGTCGATGACTTTGTCCATCGCTTCTGTTCACCTGGCTTTGGCTAACTTCTTGTCGAATGTTCCACCGAAGCAAACATCCATCGT
>CAZRQK010000047.1:0-34646 GCA_964602295.1 uncultured Ohtaekwangia sp. | reverse complement strand
CTTTATTATAGCCCTTGCTTACGGCCTCTTTGCTGAAATGCTCCCAGCCATCCAGTGCGTAGCCCAACTCAAACTTTTCGATGGTGCGGTCGTTGAAGCCGCGCTCGCGGAAGTAGCTTAGCCCGATGGCGCGCCCTGCGTCATTGCTGAGCAACAGGTCTTTATAATACGACTTGGCGAAGTTCATCAGAATATACAACCCTTCGCGTTCGCTTTGTGCCGCCTGGAAGGCTTCGGTAGGTTTGTCTTCCTTTATTTCGACACCGTATTTTTTAGCGAGGTAGCGAATGGCTTCGATATAGCTCATGCCCTCGTGCTCCATCACAAACGTAACCGCATCGCCCCCTTTGCCGCTGCTGAAGTCTTTGAAGATGCCCTTGCCGGGAACTACAAAAAATGAAGGTGTCTTTTCGTTGGAGAAAGGGCTGAGCGCCTTGTAGTTCTGTCCCGATTTCTTAAGCGTAACGAAGTCGCTGATGACATCTACAATGTCCATGCGGTTCTTTACTTCGTCAATGGTGTCGCGGGAGATCAAGCGCTTCTAAAATGACCGGAATTAGCAAACTATTTGGCCTCAAAGATAGTTAAGAGAAGGCATTGGCATGAGAACAACTTGCAATACTTCCGAACCGAACAAAAATGCGTTTTTGCATGCCTTTTAGCCCCTGTTAACCCTTAACTTGCACCGATTTTATACCGACCGATGACATTTACTAAAGAAGATATTCTGAAGGCGCTGGGCACCGTGAACGACCCCGATCTGAAACGCGACCTGGTGAGCCTGAACATGATCAAAGATTTAGAGACCGCTGCCGATCACGTGAAGTTTACGGTGGTGCTCACCACACCGGCCTGCCCCCTGAAAGAAAAAATAAAGCAGGATTGCGAAACGGCCGTGCGCCAGGTGATTGGCCCCAAAACAGGGTTGGATATTCTTATGTCTTCGTCTGTTACCACCCTGCGCGACAATGCCCCCCTGCTGCCGGGTGTAAAAAACATTATTGCCATTGCCTCGGGTAAAGGTGGCGTAGGTAAGTCTACCGTAACCAGTAACTTAGCCGTGGCCCTGGCCCAGGCAGGTGCCAAAGTAGGCTTGATCGATGCCGATATTTTCGGACCCTCGGTGCCGGTGATGTTTAACTGCGAACACGAGCAGCCCGAAGTAAAGGTGGTGAATGGCAAGAACCTGATTGTGCCATTGAAACAATATGGCGTGAAGCTGATCTCCATCGGCTTCCTGGCTCCGCCCGATAGCGCGGTGGTATGGCGCGGCCCCATGGCCAGCTCTGCGCTGAAGCAATTCATTGCCGATGCCGACTGGGGCGAACTGGATTACCTGCTGATAGACCTTCCGCCCGGCACCAGCGACATTCACCTGACGTTGGTACAAACTGTGCCAGTTACGGGGGCCATCATCGTTACCACGCCTCAAAAAGTGGCGCTGGCCGATGCCACCAAAGGACTGGCCATGTTCAAACAGCCGCAGATCAATGTGCCTGTTTTAGGCATTGTGGAAAATATGGCCTGGTTTACACCCGAAGAATTGCCCCAGAACAAATACCATATCTTTGGCAAAGACGGAGGCAAGAACTTATCGGATAAGTTTGGCGTTCCGTTGCTGGGTCAGATACCATTGGTGCAGGGAATCCGCGAAAGCGGAGACAGTGGCCTGCCCGCAGTGATGAAAGAAGGCCCCGTAGCCGATGCTTTCCGCGCGCTGGCGGAGAGCATGGCGCGCCAGGTTGCCATTAGAAATGCTAACTTTGGTGCCACGCAAAAAGTAGAGATTACCGTATGACCACTATGAGCGCAACAAAAACGAAACACGAAGAGCTTGCCCAACGCATTGAAGCGTCATTGGACAACATACGGCCCTACCTGGAAGCCGATGGTGGCAACGTGCGTATATTGGAAATCACCAAAGACAATGTGTTGAAGCTGGAGTTCATGGGCAACTGTGGCAACTGCCCTATGTCTACCATGACGTTCAAAGCCGGTGTGGAAGAGGCCATCAAAAAGGCTGTACCCGAAATTAAGACTATTGAGGTGGTGAACCTCACCCACGTCTGAGGCATTTCATTCCTAAAAGGCCGCCTTTTGCGTACTTTTAGGAGCGCAATTCCGTTAAAGAAAATCATGAGAAGGTTCGTTTGGCTATGGCTGCTGCTGGCAGCCCTCTCCGTTTATGGTCAAGATCATTGCGCCTTCGATGTAAAACAGAAAAAACTTCAGGAGAAAAATCCCTACCGCAGCCAGCCGGTATTTGAAAACTGGCTGCAGCTGAAAATCAATCAGCGCAAAGCTAGCCAGGCCCAATACCGCACGCAGGCCGCGCCTTACAAAATACCCGTAGTGGTGCATGTTATTCACAATGGCGAGAATGATGTCACCAACATTCCTGACGCACAAATCCTTTCGCAGATTAAAGTACTGAACAACGATTACCAGCGTCTGAACGCGGATGCCGCGCAAACCCCGGCCGTGTTTCTGCCGGTAGCCGCCAGCATCGATCTGGAGTTTGTGCTGGCTAAACAAGACCCCGATGGCTTGCCTACCAACGGCATTGTGCGGGTAAGGGGTAGCAAAGCGGGGTGGACGGAAGACGATGAATTCCTGGTAAAAAGCCAAAGCTACTGGCCTTCCGACCAGTACTTGAACATATGGGTGGTAAATCAAACCGACAGCTTCATTGGTTACGCACAATTCCCTCCCTTGAATTTGCCAGGCCTGGATGGTTTTCCTACAGAAGCACTTACCGATGGCGTGGTGATCGACTATCGTGTTTTCGGATCGATAGATGATGGTAATTTCAACCTCGATAGCCAGTTCAACAAAGGCCGCACTGCCACCCACGAAGTGGGGCACTACCTCGGCTTGCTGCACACCTTCGAAGGCGGCTGCACCGGCCCCAACGACTACGTAACGGATACTCCTGCACTTTCATCAGAAACGCGTAATTGCCCCTCGCACCCGGCCACCTCGTGCAACAACATCACCAAAATGTTCCAAAACTATTTGGACTACACCAACGATGCCTGCATGAACCTTTTTACCGCGGGACAGATCGATCGCGTCATCAACGTGCTGGAAAACAGTCCGCGCAGAAAGAGCCTGCTTACCTCCCCCGGTTTGCAAGTACCCGTGTTGGCTTCGGTAGATCTGGAGGCGCGCAGCGTACAGGCACCGGCCACACAAACCTGCAGCCTGCCCGTTGCGCCTGTGCTGGAGGTGCGCAACCGAGGCAGCCAAACGATTACGAATGCAGTAGTAGCGCTTTCGCTGAATGGTACTGTGTTGGAGACAAAAACTTTTGCGTTAAACCTGGCCTCGTTGGCTTCCACCACATTAACGTTCGATGAAGTTACCCTGCCGGAGCCCAGCAGCAACGAACTTACCTTTACCATTCAAACGGTAAATGGCGCTCCTGATAATAATACCGCCAACAATCAATTGCAGCGGGTTGCACAGGTGGCCCCGCGCCTCACGCCCCCGCTTATTGAAACACTCAACGAACTTCCGGTTAACTGGACCATCACCAATCCTGATAATGGCATTACCTGGGGTAACGTAACGGCCCCGGCTGCCTCCTCCACCAATAAGTCGATGTACATCAACTTCTACGATTATGAAGCAGAGAGCTACAAAGACTTTTTTGCTTCACCTTTCATTGACCTCGGTCAGTCTACATCGGCTGTATTAAAGTTCGATCGTGCGTACGCCCGCTTTCCTGGCCGCGACAACGACTCGTTACGTATTCGCGTCTTCGCTGGCTGCACACAATTGCAATCTGTCACCCTCTTCAACCAAGGAAGTGCCGGCCTGGCCACGGCCAACACCACCAATGCTTCCTTCAAGCCCACCAATGCCAGTCAGTGGAGAACCGAAGCCATCTCGTTAAATAATTTTCTGGGGCAAACCATACAGGTAGTATTCGAAGCCACCAACGGGTATGGCAACAACCTCTACCTCGATGAAATTCAGATTGTGACCGGTGCCGCCTACGATCTGGCCGCAGGCAAAGTGTTGGCACCAGCCCCTGTTATCTGCGATGCCACGCCCACACCAGCCATCACCATTCAAAACCTGGGGAGCCAGCCCGTTGCCCAGGTGCGCGTAACGCCCGTTATCAACGGAATAGGTGGGGTAGCTCAAACGTTCACCAACCTCAACCTGGCTAGCGGGGCCGAAACACAAATCACCCTCAACCCAATCTCCTTGGGCACGGGCAACAACACGGTGCAATTTGTGGTGAGCAACCCAGAGGCTACTGACGAGTTGCCCGATAACAACAGTACAGAATTCACGTGGGTAGTAGAACCAAGTGAAGAACGTATCCCCTTTCGTCAGCGGTGGGATGGCAGCAACGGATGGACATTATATGCACCTGCAGGCGCGCAAAACTGGGAGCTGATAGATGCCACCTTTGGACCCTCGGCTTACTATGGAGGCTTCACCAATGCGGTCCGGGGCGATGAAGCCTGGGTGGTGAGCCCCGTGCTGGACTTCTCGGGCGCGATCAAGGCAAGCATGTTCTTCGACCTGAGCTATGCCAGGCGCAACAACGCCAGCGAACGGCTGCGCATCCTTGTGTCGGAAGACTGCGGGGTGAGCTACCCTCACGTGTTGTTCGACCAAAGTGGCGATTTGATTGCCGTAGAAAACAACAACACTGCCTGGCAACCACAGAATGAAGGCGACTGGCGTAACGAGTTTGTGGTGCTGAACAACTTTGCCGGCAAAGACCAGGTGCGCGTGGCCTTTGTAGTTACCAACGACAACGGAAACAATCTCTACCTGGACAACATTGAATTTTTTGAAGACGACAATGGCAATCCGCCACGGATCTCAGAGCTCTACACCGTGTACTCCTCGGCCACCAACCCATTCGATGTAAAGGTTACCTTCAACCTTCCCGAAAAGGAACAGACGCGCATTCAGGTGTTTACCGTGCTGGGGCAACTGCTGGTAGACGAAACGCTTCCCGAAACACTCAACCAAACCTACACCATCGATTTTTCCGGTCAGCAAACCGGTATCTACATTGCGCGGCTGCAGGTGGGCAACGAACTGCGTTCGTTCAAAATGTTTGTGGGGCGTTAAGCCGTGCCTTTCGGCATTCGGGCAAAGCAGGAAATCGGGGCCATTCCGTATATTTGGCCTTTTGATCAACAGCCTTGCATGAATAAAAAAAAGGTGGCTATTCTTTACGGGGGAAGGTCGGTAGAACACGGTGTTTCCATCAACTCAGCCCGCAATATTTACGAGTTCATCGATAAACAAAAATTCGAACCGGTACCCATCGGCATCGATACTCAAGGTACCTGGTACCTGACCAAAAGCGTGTCGAAAGACATCACCGCTGGCGAACCGCTTCAACTGCAGCTCAATCCTTCTCGTCCTGTTCTCACTACCTCATCCGGAAAGAGCATTCAGGCAGATGTGGTGTTTCCTGTCCTGCATGGTACCGATGGTGAAGACGGCAGCATACAAGGATTGATCAAAGCGCTGAGTCTGCCGATGGTGGGCACGGGTGTGTTAGGTTCGGCTGTATCCATGAACAAGCTTACCGCCAAACGCCTGCTGGTGCAAGCAGGCCTGCCCGTAGCGCGCTACCTGGTTTGTAACTTCGAAGAAAAAGACCAACTGCGTTTTGATGAAGTGAAGAAACAACTCGGCTTGCCGTTTATGGTGAAGGCCACCAGCCTGGGTTCTTCGGTGGGTGTTTCGAAAGTGAAGAGCGAATCCGATTTCAAAGCAGCATTAGACGACACATTTAAGTATGATGACACCGCCCTGTTAGAAGAATACATTCAAGGGCGCGAAATTGAGTGTGCTATTTTAGGCAACAGCCCTGCGCAGGCTTCGTTGCCCGGTGAAATTGTGATCAGCAGCCGCTATGAGTTTTACACCTTCGATGCCAAATACGTAGATGGCGATGCCGTGCAAATTGAAGTACCCGCCCGACTCGACAACGAGGTGGCCGAAGAAATACGCCAGCTTTCGCTGAAGGCTTACCATGCTTTACACTGCGAAGACTTTGCGCGGGTAGATCTTTTCCTGGCCAACAGCGGTGGCGTGTATGTAAACGAAATCAACACCATCCCCGGCTTTACCAACAGCAGCATGTACCCTATGATGTGGAAAGAGCGCGGCATCAGTTTTACTGACCTGATTACGCGCCTGATTGAGCTGGCCACCGAACGCTTTGCCCGCAGTCAGCGCATCGAACGCAATTTTCAATCGTCATTGAAATTTTAATCGCATGAGGCTTCCCAACTGGTTACAATCAACAACACTGGGCGCACTGCTGGTGCACCTGGCTACGGCTGTTGGCATATTGCTCGTGCTCGCCATCATTTATTTCTATATCTATCTGCCCGGCACCACCAACCATGGCGAATCGATTACTGTGCCCGACTTGACGGGTATGAAGCTGGAAGAATTGGAACCATTTCTTACCGACCATGAACTGCGTTATGCAGTGGATGATTCTGCTTACTCAGCCGAGTATCCGCCCTTGAGCGTGTTGCGGCAGTTTCCCCAGCCCGGCTCGAAGGTGAAAGAAAACCGGATGATCTACGTGTCGGTGAACCGCGTGTTCCCGCCCACCGTACCCCTGCCCGACCTGGTAGATCGTTCGCGTATCAATGCAGAAGTGGTGCTGAAAAGTAATGAATTGAAAAGAGGGCGCATCATTCTCGAGCCGAGTCCCTTTCTGAATCTGGTGAAAGAGATGCGCTACAAAGGCAAAAAAATTGAAGCAGGAACGCGCATACCCAAAGGCTCCAGCATAGATCTGGTAGTGGGCGATGGCAACGGCCCTGCGGACTTTACCTTAGGTGACCTGGTAGGCGACACTTACGAACGTGCCCTCTTTAAACTGGCTGGCTGGAACCTGCACCTGGGCAAAGTAGAAGTTCCCGATGACGCAGATACTACAGGCACTGTGCCCTACGTTTTCAGGCAATATCCACTCGCGGGCGACTCCGTGCGTGTGGGCGACCCGGTAGATTTATGGATTGCACCCAAAGGCTATACGCCACCCGATGAAGAAAATCCGGATGAAGAAGGCTAATGCTTTTCTGAACACCTCTCTTTTATTGATCCTGTTGTCATCCGCAACGGAGGCACTGGCACAACTTCACCTGGTTGGGTTGCCCCGCACGCAATCTTTCCATCAGGCACGCACCAGGAATACTGAACTTACGTTGCCTTTCTGGGATGACTTCTCTTTTACCGATGGCAACGTACCTCTTGACTCTTTGTGGCTGAACAGCAGCGCTGTGTGGATAAACGATGGCCTGGGAATCAATCCGCCTTCTTTGCGGATTGCCACTTTGGATGGCACCGATGCTACGGGTAAACCGTATAGCGTAACCGATGTACTGGCCAAGGGCTATGCCGATAACCTCGAGTCGCAGGTGGTGCGTATAGACCAGGTAGACCCTGCCGAACGCAACAGCGTGTACCTGAGTTTCTTCTTCCAGTTGCGCGGACGTGGAGAAGCGCCCGACCTGGGCGACCTGCTGATTTTGCAGATGAAAACTGCCGAAGAACGATGGGAGACCGTTTGGTCGGCCGAAAATACGGGCGACTTTGCCCCCGACCAATTCTACCAGGTGTTGCTGCCTATCGAAAGCCGTTTCTTCCACGACCAGTTTCAGTTTCGCTTTCAGAACTTCGCGCGCCTCAGCGGCCCCTACGATACGTGGCACCTTGATTACATCTACCTGAACAAAGGACGCTCGCAGACAGACCTGAGTTATCCTGATCGCACGCTGGCATCTAACCTCGGCTCCATTTTTCCCAACTACCGGGCCATCCCTAAAAAACATTTCTTTCAAAGCGATGCCGGATTGGTAAAACCCGATTTCACCATTCACAACCTGAGGCTGGGCAACTTGCAGCCTTTGAACTATTTTACTTTTGCAGAAGTGACTACGTATGCCAACGATGAGAGCACCACTGCTTCGGCCACATTAGATACAGACAACACGCTGGGTTCCATCGATGGCGGAGAACACCGGCTGGTAGAAGCAGAAGCGAATGGTTTGATAGATCTGCTGACGGACACGGCCGACTCGCTGCACATAGCCCTGAAGTTGGGTATGAACACCAAAGACAATCTGCTGCCAGACGAAGATGGCGACTATGATGCGGTGAAGTTTGCACCCATCGATTTCAGAAGCAATGACACTTTGCGGGCTGAATACTGGCTGAGTTCGTATTACGCTTACGATGATGGCACAGCTGAATACGGTGCCGGACTAAACCAGCCGGGTGCACAATTGGCTTACGAATTCAACCTGGTGGGCGCGCCCTTCGATTCCATTGGCGCGCTCGATCTCTATTTTCCCCGCTTTGGCGATGAAACCTCGCAACTGATTGAGTTGCGCATCTGGCGTAACCTTACCGATGATCCTGACGACATTCTGTACCGTGAAACGGTAACGGTACACCGTTCTTCACAAAATGTTTTCTGGCGCAAAAAGCTGACTGAGGTGGTGCGTGTGCCTGCGCGCTTTTATGTGGGCTGGCGGCAGTCCACGGCTGCAACCCTGGCTGCAGGCCTCGACAAAAACACCGACTCTGGTGACAAAATGTTTTTCAATGTGGCGGGCAGTTGGGAGCAGAATACTCAGGTAACGGGCAGCCTGATGATTCGGCCTGTATTAGGAAAAGGTCGCGAGGGTGTGGAAGTGGGCGTGGAAGAAACCAATACGGCATTCATTTTCCCGAACCCCAGCAATGGAACTTTTCATATTAATGGAACAGTGTCGCAATTGGTCTTGCTCGATCTTTCGGGTAAGCCCCTATCCTGCCACCGGATTGAAGGGCGCGATCAAACCTCTTTCCAGACAGAGGCTGCTAACGGACTATACATAGTAAAAGCAATGGTGAATGGCCAATGGAAAGCAGGCCGTTTGCTGATAGCGCGCTAACGCTCCAAAAATTTATCGTGCAATTACCTGGTAGGCCTTCTCACCAAAAAGCTCTGTTTCCCTGATCACTTTCGCTTGCTGCAATTCCAACAGTAATTGATTCAGTAACGCTTCGTTGGCGGCACCTACGTGGGCGGCAATGTCTTTGTACGTTTTGATATCGTTAGGGGCCTTACGGAAATTAGTGATGAAGTTCAGGATGTCGATTTTTTTCATTTACTGTCTTGCTTGGTGGAATATCAATGCCTCACTGTCATGCTATCTCAGAATTCGAAACATGATTCCGGAAATATACGGGCGCAATGCGCGTCAGGTTACTTCTTTTTTTACTACCGGTTAACGATCACCGTATTATTGGCACCGGTTAGCAAAATTTGCCCGCCACCGGACACCTCCACCCGCTTACCATTTACTGTAGCCGATCCTCCATCAGTTGGAGTAAAAACAATTTGCCAGTCGGCTTGTGTTTGTGTAACACGATAGGTTACGCTGGTATTATTGGTCTCGATAGCGATCGAGAACTCGTTATCTCCCACCCTTACCCTTTCAAGCGATGCCGTTGGCCAGGCCGATGGCAAACGAGGCAACAGGTAAATGGTTTTATTGGGCGCATCGGGTTGTATGCCAAAAAAGTACTGCACAATAGGTATCGCCACCGCGTATTGGTTCCATGCCTGCGTCATCATACCGAAGTCGGGAGACACTTCGTACATAGAGCCAGGCAACGCATAGCTGAACGAGCGGCCCAACCGATGAAGGTAATCCAACGCCTGGTCTGCATGGCCATAACGCGCCTCGGCAATGGCCTGCACACCAGTAGGCAGCGTCATCACCGCGCCTACATACGAGAAAGTTTTCTTCCTCGACTTTAACACGATCGAATCGGCTGCCTCGGTACGGTCAATGCCTGTTACGTACATGCCATAGGGGTTCGTGTATTTTCTTGCCGTAGCCAATGCATGCTGCGCCTGCGCTTCGGTAGCGATTCCCAACTCCATAGGTGTATTCACTACCCAATTGTGGTACACTACCCTGCCGCGTTTTCCTTTGTCAGAAGTATTTTTCAACTGCATCGCTTTGCTGCGCAATTCTTGTACTGACCATGGCTTCTGCAAAGTATCTGCACGCACCAGGGCATCTGTTACCAGCCGCGAAGTTTCTTCCGCGGTGCCAATGAAGTCAGCAAAGGATTTTTCTTCCTCCACCCACCAGTCGGTACGGATGCGTTGTTTCAGTTGGGCTGCTTTTATTGCATACGCTTTGGCGCGCGTGGTATCATTCATGTTTTCGGCAAGGTAACTTGCACTCTCCATGGCTTGCTGGGTGTACGCCACCACATCAATCATTTCAGTATCCAGCCCGTGTATTTCCATCATGCCGGCACCATTGGGGTATGCGTTGCCATCGGCATCTTGTTGGGCCAGCCACTCCATTCCTTTTACAACATGTGGATACATTTCCTCCGCCAACTTTTTGTCGCCCGTCCAGCGGTAATACTGCGCCAACAACGAAACAAAATGCGGTGTTTCGTTTACGTTGCCAGGATTAAACACCGCGCCATTGGTAGATGCTTCGTGAACCATGCGACCGTTGCCATTTGTTTTTTGCGAAAGGTTGTGCAGCAACAGAATGGTGGAGCGTGTAAGTTCATGCTGGCCGACAGCCAGCACCCCTTGTTGGCTGTAGGTATTGTCGCAACCGAACCACCAGGGGTAGTCGGGTAAGCCGGCCGACAATCCACGACCTATTTCAGGCACCTCGCGCACCAGCCAGTCGGTATTGTACTTCATCCACTCGAACATGGTTTGCACCGTTGTATCGGGTACTTGCAAACGTACCGTTGCCTCCATTTCTTCAAACCTCGCCTGCTTGGCAGCCAAGGCCGCGGCAGGCGATTTCAGCAACTCGCGGTAGGTGTGTTGCAGCTCCTCCTCCGACTGATAAGACCCTGCAATTGCCATTAACACGCTTCTGCTTTGGCCTGCGGGCACTTTAAGTTTGTAAGAGAGAGTGGCAGGTAAAGGAGTGCCTTTGCCCACTTGATGGTTAGCCACCTCGTGGGAAGAACCAAACATGGTAAACCAGTTGTTCGATTGGTCTTTTGCCACCATCGCGCCAAGCGAAGCATTAAAGCGGGCGGTATCGGCCGCGTTAATCATGCCAGTGCGTTCGCCCAACCAGGTGGGCTGAAGATCGATGGCAGCCGTGATTGAAAATGTGGGTTCGATTGCATCTTGATTTTGGTTGGTGAAGGTCCATTCTATCACTAAACCTTGCGCACCATCGGGAACAAACTGAAAACGTTCCACCAACAATTTTTTACCCTTGTCTTCGAAGTGGTGAAGGTTACCAAACGGGTAATTGATAAATTTTTCTGCGTTGTTTAAATGCCAAGGGTCACCTATACCCTCTACGGTTGCGCTGAATCCATCCATCAGTTTGATGGGATGATTCCAGATGCCACCCATCTCCCCGGTGATGTGCCAGCCAAGGTCGGGAAAGGTACCGTCCTGGTAGCCGATCATGTACACACGATCGCCAGCCGTTACGTAGGGAGAGGAAAGAGAACCGTTTGCATTCGGTATTCCTTTAGATTCGTATGCCAACTGTTGCAATGATCTTTCTTTGTCAGGCGAACAACTGAGTAGCAGGTAAGCGAGTGCTGTAAAAAGTACAGGTCCACGAAAAGACATCATAATAAGTAAGTCTAAGCCCCGATGTATTGAGGTATCCACCTACAAGGTACAAACACAAAAGAATCTCTCACCAGAACCTATCGCTAAAAAAACAGAAATGCAAATCACAAAGCACGCAAAGTAAACACAAAGGGCACAAAGGGATAAAAATCAACACCCTTGGTAAAGCGCTGTGCATTCTTTGTGTTGTCTGCGGTTAAAAATATTCCGGATGGCTTACAAACAAAAGAGCCTCTTTTGCAAGAGGCTCTCTAAAGCTTGTCAGCGAAACAAGAATTACTTCACGTGCTTGCTTACAATCTTGGCAAGGTCGAACATCGACACCTGCTTCTTGCCTCCGAAGAGTGCAAGCAACTTGGCATCTGCATTGATCATGCGCTTGTTCTTGGCATCCTGAAGTTTGTTCTTCTTGATGTAGTCCCAAATTTTCTTGATGATCTCCGTGCGGGGAACCGGCTTGTTGCCAATTACGGCAGCCAGGGTTGCGCTGGGAGTAAGAGCGGCCATGAAGGCTGCATTGGGTTTTCTTGCCGACTTCTTCTTAGCAGGCTTCGCTGCTTTCTTAGCCGGTTTTTTGGCAGCCTTCTTGGGAGCTGCCTTTTTCTTCGCTGCTTTTTTTGCCATAGCGTAAGTTGTTTTTAGTGGTTGTTTAGTTTTTATTTTTTACTCCTCGATGCCTGACTATAGACTTCCCTTCGAGGGAAATACGCCATGTACCGGGGTAATAAATTGTGCCAAATGTAAATGGGCGTTTACAATTATCCTAATAGCACCCCTCGTTTTCCATAGGGAAGCATACCTATTCTCCCTATGAAAACCACCTGCTCTTCTCTTAGCCTTTCTCTTTCTTGCCTTTGTTTTTACAGGGAGCACCACCCGAAATGCTAATGGTTTACCGAGGGAAAACAAAACGATGCCCCCTTGTACACTTGGGTGTGGATGGTCATTTCTATGGGGAGCGAACATGTTACAAACTCATTTTTCCCTATGAAAACCGAGTTTTCTCCTGGGGAAAACCAAAGTACCCAAACGTTTTGTAATTGACCCGCTATGTCCGTCCTATTGTCAAGTAACTGCCACCTCCTGTCATGAGCGGCACCCCACCTCGCTTCTCTATGCGTTAACTAACATCGTTCACCAACCTTCAATTCACTATGAAAAAAAATCTTTTAGTACTGTCTGTTTTGGCATTACTTTTCTCTGCCTTTACGCCCTCGGTGGAGACCACTTCCAACTTTCAGTTAACGGAAAGAAGCTGATTGAGCAATGGGGACAACCACCCCGGCAAGCCGTAAACCTGGTGATGGATGCAACGCTTAGCACAGGTACCTGGTCAGTTTACTATAACCACTGTGGCCACGTTGGCCAAGCACTGCAGTTAATCCTTCGCGATACCGAGCATCGTTTGGTGGCTGAATGGGCTTACCCGGATGTGAAAGAGCTAGCCCAATCTAACATGACGCTGGAAGGAAAAGACTTGGCGGCAAAGATGAAAGGCCGGCCGCTGCAACTGTCTTATCTCAGCAGCGAATGGAAGAATGAAAGGGTGCTGGCCATCTTACAACCCGCCACACTGGGATCAAACAGGTAGCTTCTCCCTGGATTTCAGAGAAGGTTGTCTTCTATATTTTGACACTTCAACCATAGCCGGCAACCTTTCTTTTCGCAGCCCACGCATTCCCACGTTCGACCATCATCGTTCATTATAGAACGTTTCACTAGGAGGAATTCACCTGTTTAGGGTTATTTTAGCAGATCGTCAGTCGTGGCATGGTCTTGGCAAACGTGCAGGCTGGCGCTTAACCCAACCGTTCATGCTTAAGAATTTCTTCAAGATTACCTTCCGGCATCTTACCCGCAATTCCGTTTACTCGTTCATCAACATCGCGGGGCTGTCTGTTGGGTTGGCCTGCTCCTTACTCATTTTGCTGTGGGTAGTTGATGAACTTCAGTTCGACCGGTTTGTGCCCAACTACCGGCAACTTTACCAGGTGCGCATGAACCAGACCTTTGCCGATGGCATTGGCACCCAATTGCCGCTACCCTATCCACTATCAGAGGCACTGCCGCTCGCTTCGAGCCAGATCAAGCGCACGGCCATTACCAACTGGGGAGAGGGCAACCTGCTTGCTGCCGGAGAGAAATCATACAATAAGTTTGGACTGAGCGCCACAGAAAATTTTCTATCCATGTTTCAGTTTCCGCTGTTGCATGGCAACCGAAGCCTGGCACTGCAAGATCCACGCTCTATTGTGCTGACTGAATCTACCGCACGGGCGCTGTTCGGTAAAACGGAGGTATTGAACCAGCTGGTGAAGATTGACAACACGCATGAGCTGAAGGTGTCTGCCGTATTGAAAGACTTACCCGATCAATCCACTTTTCAATTCGATTACTTGTTGCCCTTTGCCTTTTTTGAAGCCACCAACAGTTGGGTAGGCCATGTGAAAGGCAGTTGGCGAAACAATTCATTTCAGATTTATGCAGAGCTGAATCCAGACGCCACGGTGGATGATGTGAACCGGGCCATTGGGCCGCTGGTGAAAAATAATAACCCTGAAGCCAACACGGCAGAAGTTTTTTTGCACGCCATGAAAGACTGGCGCCTGCGTTCGAACTTTGAAAACGGAAAACAGGCAGGCGGAAACATCGAGTATGTGCAGCTATTTTCAGCCATCGCCATTTTTATTCTGGTGATCGCCTGCATCAATTTCATGAACCTGGCCACGGCCCGCTCCGAGGGGCGCGCCCGTGAGGTGGGCATCCGCAAGAGTGTTGGCTCGCGCAGAAAGGAATTGATTTTGCAGTTTCTGGGCGAATCGGTACTTATTGCCTTGATCGGTTTTGCCTTGGCACTCGCCCTAACAGAAGGATTGCTTCCCTTCTACAATCAACTGGTAGATAAGAATCTCACCATCGACTATACCAACACAACAGGTTGGCTACTTGGGCTGGGTATTGTATTACTTACAGGGTTATTGGCAGGTAGCTATCCAGCATTTTATCTCTCGGCCTTCAAGCCTGTGAATGTATTGAAAGGGAAATTCATCGCTGGCCGCCACGGTACGCGGCCCCGCCAGGTGTTGGTTACGTTTCAGTTCGCGTTCTCCATTTTTCTGATTGCAGGTACCGTAGTGGTGTATCAACAGATCATGCATGTTAAAAACCGGGAAGTGGGCTACAACAAAGACCGGCTCATGTTGGTGTGGACGAGCAGCGACCTCGAGAAGAATTTTGATGCCCTGCGCCAGGAGCTTACCAGCAGCGGATTTGTTGCTTCGGTATGTAAATCCAACAGCCCGGTTACGCGCATCTTCAGCCACACCGATTTGGAGTGGCCCGGCAAAGACCCAGGACTGAAGGCCGGCTTTGTATACATTGCCACCGAATACGACTATACCCAAACGCTGGGCATCGCCATGCTGCAGGGGCGCGACTTTTCGCGCGATTTTAAAAGTGACTCCGCTGCGTTGGTGATCAATGAGGCAGCCGCCAACCTGATGGGCTTAGAAGAGCCTGTGGGCACCCGCGTGAAGTGGAACGAAAGCGATTACACGATTATCGGGGTAATGCAAAATGTGGTGATGGGCGACCCCTACCAGCCGGTGGGGCCCATGGTAATGGCCTTCAATCCTTATTACTCCAGCACCATTACACTTCGCATCAACTCAGGGACCGACCTGACCGATGCCACCGCTACGGTGGAGCGCATCTTCAAAAAATTCAATCCTGCTTACCCTTTCGAATTCCGTTTTGCGGATGATGAATTCAACAGAAAGTTTTCAAGCCTTCAACTGATCAGTCAACTGGCAGGTTGGTTTTCTGCACTGGCCATTGTCATCACGTGCCTTGGGCTTTTTGGGTTGGCCGCCTTTACGGCAGAGCAACGCGCCAAAGAAGTGGGCATCAGGAAAATACTAGGTGCCAGTGTGGCCAGCGTGGTAATGCTCATCTCGCGCGATTTTTCGCGACTGGTCATCGTGGCACTGGTGTTAGCCTTCCCGTTGGTGTGGTGGGCTTCGCAGCAATTTCTCCAGAACTATGCCTACCGCATAGAGTCGCCCTGGTGGGTGGCACCTGCTGTTGGGTTGGGCACATTGCTATTGGCGCTGGCCGTAGTGAGCACACAAGCCTGGAAAGCGGCTGTAGCCAACCCGGTGGATTCACTGCGGTCGGAGTAGAACCTGTACGTTCTATTCGATGTACGCCCTGTTCATGAGCGTACGGTTTGCCCCGCCTGCCCCATCCGCTATTAGCATTTCCAGCTAAAACAACCTGTTTCCTTTCATGGCATTTCTTTTGAAAAGACCTGTAACCATTGGTCTATTCGAAAGTTCTTCTAGCTAAACCCAACCGCCATGATCAGAAGTTACCTGCTCTCTGCTTTACGTCAGCTTCGAAAAAACAAACAGTACACCGCTCTCAATGTTTTTGGACTCTCTCTCGACCTCGCATGCTTTGCGCTGATAGGCTTGTGGGTTTTCGAAGAACTTACCTACGACCACATGCACACCAAAGCCGAACGTATTTACCGGGTGGTGGGCGTGTTCAAATCCGAATCAGATCAGATGCAGCAGGCGGTAACGCCTACCCCACTGGCGCAAGCCCTGGTTGACGACCTGCCCGAAATAGAAAGTGCCGTGCGCATCGATAACAACGATGCCATCGTGAAGCGTGATGACAAACAATGGATGGAGGACAACATCCTGATGACAGATCCTTCCTTTCTTGAAATTTTCGATTTCGAATGGCTGGCAGGAAACAAACGCACTGCTTTGAATGAACCCTACAGCGTAGTGCTGAGCAAAAGCATGGCTCAGAAATACTTCGGCAACGAAAACCCGCTCAACCAAACGCTCACCTTGTTCCTGCAAGACCCTGAAGGCAGAGGCCGTCCCTACATGGTAACGGGCATTATTGAAGACTGCCCCGGCAACGTGCACTTTCAATATACCATGCTGGTATCTTTCAAAACGTTCGAAGTAAACAACCCTGCTTCGCCCGAAGGTTACGATTGGTACAACAACGGTTACTATACCTATGCCCTGTTAAGGGAAGGCAGTTCTGCAGATGACGTGCAAGCCAAACTACCGGCTCTCATCGAAAAATACATGGGTAAGCACAACCGCGAGTGGAACATCGGCTACGAGTATTTCCTTCAACCACTTACCGATATCCACCTGCACTCGCACCTGCGCTACGAAATAAAACCCACCAACAAATTAAGCACGGTCATTGTATTCGGCACCATTGGGTTGATTGTGCTTTTGCTGGCGTGTATCAACTACGTTAACCTGTCCACCGCTTACTCAGCCAGAAGGTTTAAAGAAGTAGGCGTGCGCAAAGTCATGGGCGCCTTCCGCCACCAGCTCACGTTTCAGTTCCTGGTAGAATCGGTTCTCATTGCCTGGGCTTCGTTGGCACTTGCCTTTGGCTGGATAGAATTGTCGCGGCCTTTGTTCGAAGGGCTCACTGGCAAACCCATTCAATGGTTGTACACCCTGCCTACGTTGGCCACACTTTTGGCTATTGCCACTTTCGTGGGATTGACTGCCGGGTTCTATCCCGCTGTATTGCTGTCATCGTTCCGGCCGGCTTTGGTGTTGAAAGGTCAATGGCGAGGAGTAACCTCGGGCGCGTGGCTGCGCAAATCTTTGGTGGTATTTCAATACAGCGTTACCATCGTTCTGGTGGTGGGCATATTGGTGGTACAGCAACAGTTGAACTTCATCCAGACCAAAGACCTCGGATTCAATAAAGACCAGTTACTGATGTTGGGCGTAAATGGCAGCCAGGAAGTGTTGGACGGGTATGAAGGATTTGCCAACGCACTGGCTGGGATGCCTGCCATAAAAAGCATCGCCCGGTCAAACACCGTGTTGGCAGGCGGGCTGAGCAATTCGGTGGCTACCATGGAAGATGTACACGGTCGTTCATACAACTTGACGGTATATAGGGTGCGCGTAGACCACAACTACCTGAACACGTACGAAATGAAATTGGCGGCAGGCCGGTTCTTCGAGCCCGGCAACAGCGCGGACTCTCTCCATTCTTTTGTAGTAAACGAAGCGTTGGTACGCGAATATGGGTACCAACAGCCCAACGATGTGCTTGGGAAAACTTTCGAGTTTCAAGGAGTGAAGGGCAACATCATTGGTGTGGTGAAAGATTTTCACTACAGTTCGTTGCAACACAAAGTGGAGCCCACTTGCTTGCGCCTGCTACGAGGTAACTTTTCTCAAATTGCCGTTCGCCTGCAAGGCGACTTACCCTCGGCAGTAAAAACGGTGGAGGCACAATGGAGAAAAAGCTTCCCCAACACACTTACCGATTTCCGGTTTGCGGAAGAAAGTGTGAACGATCAATACCAGGCCGAGCAACGCTTCTCCAACATATTCCTCACCTTTTCAGGTATATCGTTGGCAATTGCCTGCCTCGGGCTCTTCGCACTTATTTCCTACAACATAGAAATACGGGTGAAGGAGATCGGTATCCGAAAAGTGCTGGGCGCATCGGTAGGCAGCATTATAACCATGCTTACACGAGAGTTCTTGTTGTTGGTGGCGATAGCAGCCGTGTTGGCCGGGCCTGTGGCCTATTACCTGATGAATGAATGGCTGGCCGGGTTTACCTACCGAACAGAATTGAATCTGCTACTGATCTTGTTCGCGGCCCTGCTGGTGCTGGGTATAGCTTGGCTAACGGTAAGCGGAAAGTCGATGCGTGCTGCCAACAGTAACCCGGTCCAATCGTTGCGTACCGAATAAATACGCCTCAACCTTTTTGCAGTTGGCGGTTTACCAAACGGTTTACCGTCCACCCGATGGTTAACCCCACCAGGGCAAGAGAGAGGAGAATCACTACCAGGTTGTCTTCGAAGGATTGCGTAGTGAGTTGGAAAAGCGTTCCCAAGCCAAAGCCCAGCGAGCTCACCACTGTGGCCCACAGCAAACCTGACACCACCGAGTAGAAAAAGAACTGTAGTGGCCTCACTCCGCTCATGCCTACCAGCACGGGTATGATCACGCGGAAGCCATAAAGAAATCGATAACTCAGCAACACCTGCACGCGATGGTGGAAGAAGAACCGTTGCACCGGCTCAAAGCGCTCTTTTAGTCGTGGCCTGCGCTCGATGAAGTAAGCACCGTTGGCCCGCCCCAGCAGGTAATACAGCCAATCGCTGATGAAAGAGCCAGCAAAACCAAACAACACGGTGTATGGTCCTTCGAAAATCCCTTCGCGAATCAAAGACGAAGCGATAAGGATGGCGGTTTCGCCCTCTAAGAATGTGCCCGCCATCAACGCGAGGTAGCCGTACTGATCCAACACTTCTTGCATGGCCTCAAGGTACGTATTACTAATGATCGTAAGGTTAAGAAATACACCAGTTGCAATCGACTGCGTGAACCTTTCAAAAAAAACTTCGTTCAAGACAAAAAAATGATGGCACAAACTTGGCTTATTGAATAAAATCGTCTTTAATTTTGCAAAAAACTTTTTTTGAATGCCTTTTAAGTAACGACAAACCACGCACGCGAATTGGAAAAAGTAATCACCATATCTCGGAAAAACGGCTCGGAAGCCGGCTTCCGCAATGTCTCCCCGGCATTGTCTAAACTCTCTCCCACCTCCTGTTTGGTGAGCAGGCGACCGCTGAGGCGGATCAGGATCTGAATCTCTATTTATTAAAATAGACAAAAGGCTGGCGACCCAGGGTCACTGGCCACTGTGTGCTTCATGGCACCTTCCTGATTTTTCATTTTAACCAATTCTTACATTGAACCATAACATCATAGTTCGGGTAGCAACCCCGAACGATAAACATTATGCCGAAACCATCACTACAGAGATGGAAGAATCGGCCAAAGCGCGCGGCACCGGCATTGCCAAACGCTCTCCTCTATACATCGAAAAGAAAATGGAGGAGGGCAAGGCGGTAATCGCCCATCTGGCAGACGGAACCTGGGTTGGCTTTTGCTACATCGAAGCCTGGGAGCACGAAAAGTACGTGGCCAACTCGGGCCTCATTGTTTCTCCCCCTTTCCGCAAAACAGGCGTAGCCACAGAAATCAAACGCAAGGTGTTCGAGCTTTCGCGGAAGACCTACCCACACGCCAAAATCTTCGGCCTCACCACAGGGCTGGCTGTCATGAAAATAAATTCCGATCTTGGGTACGAGCCGGTAACGTATTCCGAACTCACCACCGATGATGAGTTTTGGAAAGGCTGCCAGAGTTGCGTGAACTACGAGATTCTGATGAGCAAGGGTCGTAAAAACTGCATGTGCACCGCCATGCTGTACGACCCGGTAGAGGCAGCCAAAAAGCAGCAAGAGCTGAGCCGCACCGTGGTAACAGCCGAAGGAAAACTGGAGCACCACAAGCGCAGAAGGTTCCAGGGTAACTTCAAGCTGTTCGAGCGCTGGGTACGCTTCAAACAATTTGTGTTGCTGAAGGGCCGCAAAAAGAACAATGAAGGACAGCAAAAGAACTCGTTGCTGAGTTTGTTCTTCTTCTGGTAGTATTTAATCAACTATAACATAAACCAGGTAGCCGGTTCGCTGCAGTATGGCGGGCCGGCCCTTTGATACTTTAGATAACATGAAGAAAGTTATTCTTGCTTTTAGCGGAGGTCTGGACACCTCTTATTGCGCCATCTACCTTACCAAAGAGTTGGGTTATGAAGTACATACCCTTACGGTGAATACAGGCGGTTTCTCAGCAGAAGAATTGAAACAAATTGAACAGCGTGCGCTAAGCCTGGGCGTGGCTTCGCACAAAAATGTGGATGAAACCCGGAATTACTACGATAAAGTGATTCGTTACCTGGTATTTGGCAACGTGTTGAAAAACGGAACCTATCCACTCAGCGTCAGTGCCGAGCGCATGTCGCAGTCATTGGCAGCTGCTAACTATGCCCGTGCGATGAAAGCCGATGCCGTGGCTCATGGCAGCACCGGTGCCGGCAACGACCAGGTGCGCTTCGATATGGTGATACAAATATTGGCACCAGGGCTGGAAATCATCACCCCCATTCGCGATATGCGCCTGAGCCGCGAGGCCGAGATAGAGTACCTAAAGAAACATGGTGTGCAGATGAACTTCGAGAAAGCCAAGTACTCCATCAACAAAGGCATCTGGGGCACTTCAGTGGGTGGCAAAGAAACGTTGAACTCTTTGGGCATGCTACCCGAAGAAGCGTGGCCCACGCCAGTAATCAAACAAAATCCCGAAGAGGTAAAGCTGGGATTTGTAAAGGGAGAATTGCTGGCCGTGAATGGAAAAACCTATACCCACCCGGTCGAGGCCATTCAGCAGTTGCAACACATAGCCGGGCCTTTTGGCATCGGCCGCGACATACACGTAGGCGATACCATCATCGGCATCAAAGGGCGCGTAGGTTTCGAAGCGGCAGCCCCGGTACTTATCATCAAAGCGCACCACGCATTAGAGAAGCACGTGCTCACCAAATGGCAATTGAGTTGGAAAGATCAATTGGCGCAGTTTTATGGCAACTGGCTACACGAAGGCCAATACCTCGACCCGGTGATGCGAGACATGGAGGCATTTCTAACCAGCTCGCAGCAAAATGTAACGGGCGAAGTCTCCATCACGCTGTACCCCTACCGTTACCAAATCAACGGCATCGAATCAAAATTTGATCTGATGTCGGCCAAGTTTGGCAAGTATGGCGAAATGAACCTGGGCTGGACGGGCGAGGACGTGAAAGGCTTTACCAAAATATTTGGCAACCAGGTAGCCATCTATCACCAGGTAAAAGAAGACGCACGCAAATAACGCAGAAGTGGTAGCGCATTCACTTGAGAATAGGAAACAGAATACATGAATAAAATAAAAGCAGGCATTATCGGAGGCGCAGGATACACCGGTGGCGAGACCATCCGGCTGTTGCTGCGCCATCCGCAGGTAGAGTTGGCGTTTGTGCAAAGTCGCAGTCAGGCTGGCAAATTTCTTTATGAAGTGCATGCCGATTTGCAGGGCGACACAGATTTGAAGTTTGTGGAAGCAAAACAAACAGTAGATGTACTCTTCCTTTGCATGGGGCATGGTGAAAGTAAAAAGTGGATGGGCGAAAATGTATTGCCTCGTTCCACCCGTGTTATTGACCTCGGCAACGACTTTCGTCTGAGCAACGCCAATGGAGAGCACTCTTTTGTTTATGGGCTACCCGAGTATCAACGCGACATTATTAAGGACTCGATCTACGTGGCCAACCCCGGTTGCTTTGCCACCACCATTCAATTAGGCCTGCTGCCCTTGGCGCAAGCAGGTTTGTTGAATGAAGTGCACACCGTGGGCATTACCGGCTCCACCGGTGCCGGACAAAAACTGCAAGACACCACACACTTCTCCTGGCGTGCCAATAACATTTCAGCATATAAAACACTTACCCACCAACATCTGGGCGAAATCAACCAGACGCTGAAGGCGCTGCAACCTGATTTCAATGGAGCCCTGCATTTCATTCCGTGGCGGGGCGATTTCACCCGAGGCATCTTTGTGAGCTCTACCATCAAAATTTCCAAAGACCTGGCAGAGTTGAACAGCCTTTATAAAGAGTATTATAAATCGCATCCTTTCACCCACGTAGCTGACCGGATGATTGACATGAAGCAAATTGTAAATACAAACAAATGCTTGCTTTACTTAGAGAAAGAAGGCGATCAGCTAGTGGTACATTCCACATTGGACAATTTGTTGAAGGGTGCCAGCGGGCAAGCGGTACAAAACATGAACTTGTTGTTTGGATTTGAAGAGACAGCAGGATTGAATCTGAAATCTATTGGGTTTTAAGATTAAGGATGAGAGATTAAACAAAAACTAAACCTTTCACAGCTAACTACTCATATGAATTACATCTTTCATCTTTCGTCTTCAACCTATCATCTTTTATCTCAATGAAGACAGCAATATTAGGAGCAGGCAACCTCGGCATCGCCATAGCGCAGGGTGCGTTAAAGGCGGGTGTTACCGAAGCCAAAAACATCACACTCACGCGCAGGCATCTTTCCAAACTCGACCATCTTACACAAGAGGGTTTTGTGTTGACGAGCAACAATGTAGAAGCTGTTAAGCACTGCGACCTGATTGTGTTGTGTGTGCAACCCAAACAGGTAGTTGCACTGCTTGGCGAAATCGCGCCCGCACTAGATGAAAAGAAACACATCCTGGTTTCTACCATAACAGGCGTTTCGATCGATGAACTGAGCGCCCCATTAACGGGCAAGACCGTTCCGATTGTTAGAGCCATGCCCAACACCGCGATCGCCATTGGCGCTTCCATGACGTGCATCTGCTCCAAAGGAGCCACCGATCAGCAACTTCAATCGGTTATCAACGTGTTTAAAGCTTTGGGCGAAACACTGATAGTTGAAGAACGCCTTATGAAAGCGGCCACGGTGTTAGCAGCCAGTGGCATTGCCTTCTTTATGCGATACCTGCGCGCAGCCACCCAAGGCGGCATTCAGTTGGGGTTCGATGCGGAAGAAGCACAAAGCATTGCCGTGCAAACTGCCAAGGGTGCGGCCATGTTGCTACAGAAACACGAATCGCATCCGGAAATGGAAATCGACAAGGTTACTACCCCCGAAGGCTGCACCATCGCGGGCCTTAACGAAATGGAACACCAGGGCCTAAGCTCTGCATTGATCAAAGGCATTCTTACCTCTTTTGAAAAAATTAATAACATACGTAAATGAGACTGTTTGATGTGTATCCGCTCTTTCCCATTGAGCCTGTGCTGGCCAAAGGCTCGTGGTTGTGGGACAAAGACGGACAGAAATACCTCGATTTATACGGTGGTCATGCTGTCATTTCCATCGGTCATAATCACCCTCATTTTGTTGATAGGTTGAAAGACCAACTAGACCGTATTGCTTTCTACTCTAACAGTGTTAAAAACAGTTTACAGGAAGAGTTGGCGGAAAAACTGGGGCAACTCTCGGGCTACCCCGACTACCAGTTGTTTTTGTGTAACTCCGGTGCCGAAGCCAATGAAAACGCATTGAAACTGGCATCGTTTGTTACAGGGCGCAAAAAAGTAATTGCATTCACCAAGGCATTTCACGGTCGCACGTCTGGCGCGGTAGCCGCCACCGACAATGCGAAAATCGTGGCCCCATTCAATGCCGACCATGCCATCGAATTTCTGCCCTTCAATGATGTAGCCATAGCCGAAAATAAAATTACCAACGAGGTAGCTGCGGTGATCATTGAAGGCATTCAGGGCGTGGGCGGCATACAGGTTCCAGATGTGGCATTTCTTACCGCTTTACAAGCAGCCTGCAAGAAAGCAGGAGCTTTGTTGATTCTGGATGAGGTACAATCCGGATATGGCCGCACCGGTAAATTCTTTGCACACCAGCACAGCATCATCCGTCCCGATCTCATCACCATTGCGAAAGGCATGGGCAACGGATTTCCGATTGGCGGTGTATTGATTGCCCCCGACATCAAGCCCTGGAGTGGTATGCTGGGCACCACCTTTGGCGGTAATTACCTGGCTTGCGCTGCGGGCCTGGCTGTATTAGAGGTGATTGAAAAAGAAAACCTGATGGAGAATGCCTCGCAGTTAGGTGCCTACTGGATAAAGGCCCTCCGCTCCTTCCCTGCCATACAGGCGGTGCGTGGTGCCGGACTCATGATTGGCTTCGACCTTCCCGAAACACATGCATCGTTGCGAAAAGAACTGCTTTTCAAGCATCATATCTTTACAGGCGAAGCCAAACCCAATACGGTGCGTTTGCTTCCTTCTCTCACTATGAAACAAGACGAGGCAGACCTACTATTAGAAGCAATGAACATCGAACTAAAGCAACCGGTACTGGCATGAAACAATTTCTCTCCGTTCACGATGTAACTGGGTTGGATGCCATCGTTCAATCAGCGCTGGCATACAAGGCTGACCCCTACAAAGATCAGGCGTTGGGCAAGAACAAAACCATGGGCATGTTATTCCTCAACCCCAGCATGCGCACCCGCCTCAGCACACAGTTGGCTGCCAAGCATCTGGGCATGGAAGCCATTGTATTTAATGTAGGCCAGGAAGGCTGGGCGTTGGAGTTTGAAGACGAAGCCATTATGAGCGGCACCACGGTGGAGCACGTGAAGGATGCGGCCCCTGTGCTCGGCAACTATTTTGATATTCTGGGCATTCGCACATTCCCTTCTCTAAAAAACAAAGAAGATGATTACAGTGAGCTGTACATCAAACAGTTTATCAAGTACGCCAACATACCGGTAGTGAGCCTGGAGAGTGCTACTTTGCACCCGTTACAAAGTCTTACCGACCTCATCACCATCAAGGAAACATTCAAAGAAAAGCGGAAACCAAAAATTGTGATGACCTGGGCACCGCACGTAAAGGCGCTGCCACAGTGTGTGGCGAACAGTTTTTCCCAATGGATCAATAATTGGGGCGGAGCAGACTTTGTGATTACACACCCCGAAGACTATGAACTCGATGCCCAGTTTACGAAAGGCGCTACCATCACACACAACCAGGATGAGGCCCTGAAGGGTGCCGACTTTGTGTACGTAAAAAACTGGAGCACTTACCACGACTACGGCAAAATCTATTGCAACGATCCGGAGTGGATGTTGAACAAGGAAAAGCTGGCGCTCACCAACCAGGCGAAACTGATGCATTGTTTGCCTGTGCGCAGAAATGTAGAACTGAGCGATGAAGCCTTGGACAGCGCGCGCAGCATTGTAACGCAGCAGGCCTCGAACCGTGTGTGGGCTGCGCAGGCAGTGCTCAGTGAAATTTTAAAATCAAACTAACGGTTGGCATGAACAAACTCTACATCATTAAGATTGGTGGCAATGTACTGGATGACGAAGAAGCATTGACTCGTTTCATCAAAGATTTTGCTTCCATACAGGCACCCAAAATTTTGGTACATGGCGGAGGAAAGATTGCTACTAAGCTGGGCGATCAGCTTGGCATACAGTCGCATTATGTTAAAGGGCGCAGAATAACGGATGCGCCTACGCGCGATCTGGTTACGATGGTGTATGGTGGGCTTATCAACAAACAGATGGTGGCACGGCTGCAGGCACTCGATTGCAATGCCATGGGCGTAACGGGAGCCGATGGCAATTTGCTAAAGGCCACCAAAAGACCTGTGAAAGAAATTGATTACGGCTTCGTGGGCGACATCACACCTGAGAGCGTGAATTCCACTTTGCTGTACTTTTTGCTGAAGCAAAACGTGATCCCTGTATTCGCACCCCTCACCTACGCTGACGGTGTGATGCTGAATACCAATGCAGACACCATCGCTTCAATGCTGGCTATAGCGCTGAGCAAACATTTCGATGTGCGATTGATCTTTTGTTTCGAGAAGAAAGGGGTGTTGAAAAATGTGGACGATGAAAACTCGGTGATACGTGAATTGAATACCTCACTCTATGAAAAGCTTCTGCCCACAGGTGCTTTTGCAGATGGTATTCTGCCTAAGTTGGAAAATGCATTCAAAGCTATTCAATCGGGTGTAAAAGAGGTATTGATTGGCGATGCCACACACCTGACCCGCAATACGGGGCAAGAAACTGAGGGGACACTGATTACAAAGTAATGGAGTTAACGGTTGCTGGTTACCAGTTTTCGGTAACTGGTAACGGGCAACTGGAAACCTCCACAAAAACATGTAAACATGGAAGAGAAATACCGAGAGGCAGTAGCGCTGTTAAAACAACTGATCTCCACTCCTTCTTTCAGCAAAGAAGAGGCGGCCACTGCCGGATTGATTGAGGCGTTTCTAAAAGAGAAAGGTGTTGCCACACATCGCCACCTCAACAACGTTTGGGCTGTCAGTCAGTTTTTTGACGCTAACAAACCTACCCTATTATTAAACTCGCATCACGACACTGTGAAGCCCAACCCCGCCTACACTCGCAATCCATTCGAGCCGGCAGAGGAAGAAGGCAAACTATACGGCCTCGGCAGCAACGATGCAGGCGGACCGCTCGTGTCGTTGATAGCGACCTTCTTGCATTTTTATTTTAATCCCAACCTGAAATACAATTTGGTGCTGGCGGCCACAGCCGAAGAAGAAATATCCGGCAGCAACGGCATCGAAGCAATTTGGAATCAACTACCCGCCATCGACTGCGCCATTGTGGGCGAGCCCACGTTAACCGATGTGGCCATTGCAGAAAAAGGGCTGATGGTGTTAGACTGTGTGAGCATGGGAAAAGCAGGGCATGCAGCGCGCGAAGAAGGCGTCAATGCCATCTATGAAGCATTGAAAGATATTGAGTGGTTTCGAACCTACCAGTTTCCCCGCGTTTCGGAAACATTGGGCAAAGTTAAGATGTCGGTTACGGTGATACAAGCCGGGCAAGCCCACAACCAAGTGCCACCCGAGTGCAAATTCACAGTCGATATACGCGCAACGGATGCCTACACCTTGGAGGAAATTCTGGCACAAGTTCAACGAAGCGTAACTTGTTCGGTTACACCACGATCCCTGCGTCTGCGTCCTTCCGGAATTCCCGCTACCCATCCACTCGTGGTGGCCGCCAAAAGCACAGGCCGCAAGTTGTATGGATCGCCAACTACGTCCGATCAGGCACTCATTCCGGCTCCATCTATCAAAATGGGCCCGGGCGACTCGGCACGCAGCCACAGTGCCAACGAATTTATTTACCTCGAAGAAATCCAAAAAGGGATTCACGCGTATACCGACTTGTTAAACAAAGTCATACTATGAACGAACGCGTAAAAATTACAAAGTCAGAAATCCTATCGAACAACTGGTACACCCTCAAGAAAATCACCTTCGACTACCTGCAGAAGAACGGTCAGTGGATTACCCAATCGCGTGAAGCGTACGACCGCGGTAATGGCGCCACTATTCTGTTGTACAACAAAGAAAGCAAAACGGTTATCCTCACCCGTCAGTTCCGCATGCCCACCTTCATCAACGGCAACGAAACGGGTATGTTGATTGAAGCCTGTGCGGGCCTGCTCGATAAAGACAACGCAGAGGATTGTATCCGCAAAGAAACGGAAGAAGAAACGGGCTACCAGATTACCGATGTAAAGAAAATCTATGAAGCCTACATGTCGCCCGGATCGGTAACGGAAGTACTTTATTTTTTTGTAGCGGCTTATTCAAAAGACATGAAAACCACAGACGGTGGCGGTGTGGAAGGCGAAGAAGACATTGAAGTGCTGGAACTTCCCTTTCAAAAAGCGCTGCACATGATTGAAACCGGAGAGATCAGAGATGGCAAAACCATCATGCTGCTGCAGTATGCGGAGATACATGGGTTGGTGGAGTGACCTGTTACCGGTAGCCAGTTACCCGTTTGGGACTACGTATTAAACTGAATGATCAAAATGAAAAGTTACCGCGACCTCGATATCTTTAATGAGTCCAAAAGACTTGCCATCGAAATTCATAAGATGACACTTCAGTTACCTAAGCTGGAAATTTTCGAGGAGGGCAGCCAGATCAGGCGATCATCCAAAGCAATAACTTCAGCTATTGTGGAAGGCTATGGAAGGCGGAGGTATAAAGCTGATTACATCAAACACTTAATCTACGCCCAATCGGAATGCGATGAAACCATCATTCATCTCGACTTCCTATTCGAAACAGGCTCTTATCAAGACAAAGAACGGTACGAAAAACTTAAGGGCGAGTATGACTTACTTAGTATGAAAATCAATAAATTCACCCAATGGGTGGAGAATAACTTAGAGTAAAACCAGTATACCGGCAACCTGCGCCTGGAAACAGGCAACCTAACACGCGCATATAACCCAACCTGCAACACACTTCCCATGAAACTCTGGCAGAAAGACAAAGCATCGCTTCAGCAAGTAACCGACTTCACTACGGGGCTTGACCAGGAAATGGACCTGTTCCTCGCTCCCTTCGATGTGCTCGGGTCGCTGGCCCACATTCGCATGTTGGAAACGATTGGCTTGTTAACGAAAGACGAGTTGAACCAACTTACGCAAGAGCTCGTTGCCATTTACCACGACATCAAAAAAGGTAATTTTCGCATAGAACCAGGTGTGGAAGACATCCACTCGCAGGTAGAATTTATCTTAACGCAAAGGCTGGGCGACATAGGAAAAAAAATACACAGCGGCCGCTCGCGCAACGACCAGGTACTGGTAGACATCAAACTCTTTCTGCGCGATGAAATTGAACAACTGGTGAACGAAGTAAAAAACCTCTTCGACTTGCTGCTACAGCTAAGCGAACAGCACAAAGACAAACTTTTGCCCGGCTACACTCACCTGCAACTGGCCATGCCCTCTTCCTTCGGCTTGTGGTTTGGCGCCTATGCCGAAAGCCTGACAGACGATGTGGTGACCTTGCAAGCCGCCTACCAGGTGGCCAACAAAAACCCGCTTGGCTCGGCTGCCGGCTACGGATCGTCCTTTCCCCTCAACAGAACACTCACCACACAACTGCTGGGCTTTAGCGAATTGAACTACAACGTAGTGTATGCCCAGATGGGCCGCGGCAAAACAGAACGAATTGTTGCGGCTGCCATGAGCAACGTGGCCGCCACGCTGGCCAAGCTGGCCATGGACTGTACCCTCTTCCTCAACCGAAACTTCGGCTTCATCAGCTTCCCTGACGAGCTCACCACCGGCTCCAGCATTATGCCGCACAAGAAAAACCCCGATGTGTTCGAGCTGGTACGCGCGCGCTGCAACCAATTAATTGCTTTGCCCAACGACATTGCCTTGACCACCGCCAACCTACCCTCAGGCTATCACCGCGATCTGCAACTCATCAAAGAGATGCTTTTCCCGGCTCTCCAAAACCTGAAAAGTTGCCTGCGCATGACACAACTGATGCTGGGTAACATCATAGTAAAAGAGCGCTTGCTGGAAGACGACAAATACAAATTCCTCTTCAGCGTGGAAGAGGTAAACAAACTGGTGCTGGCGGGCATGCCCTTCCGCGATGCCTACAAAAAAGTGGGGCTCGACATTGAGCAAGGTAAGTACCAACCATCCACCCACGTGCACCATACGCACGAAGGCAGCATCGGCAACTTGCAGTTGGAAAACATCCGCCAGATGATGGCGCGTACGCTGCAAACCTTCCCCTTCCAATCGGTGCGTGTGGCATTGGAAAAACTGCTTTCCTGATTTTTTTTCTACAGGCATAGGGGTAGCGCTGGCTTGCGTTGTCATACGGGCAAACAACGCAAACCATGAAAAAAATACTACTTTCTATTTTCGCTCTCACCGGTGCCTGTGCACTTTACGCCCAGGATGAAACGTACCTGGAGCCCCAGGAGAAACCACGCCACGAAATCCGCACCATCTTCAGCGGGCCGCGCAGCTCGGGTGGCTATGTGGGCCTCACTAATAAGTTTACCACCATCAATGGCGAGTATGCCAACATTTCGGGATTGTATGGCGGTTGGTACATTAACCACCATTTTCTGTTGGGCCTCGGGGCCTTTGGCCTTACCAACGACCTCCACGTGGCCGATGAACACAGCGTGGACCCTGGCAGGCGCATGAGTTATTACTACGGCCAGACCGGCCTCGTTACCGAATATGCACTGGGTTCCAACCGCGCCTTCCACGTAAACTTCAACTTCTTTGCGGGTGCAGGCTTTACCTTTCAATATGACCGCTACGGCTGGCACAACTACAACTATGAGCCTTACGACTATGACCACATAGAAGAGAACTGGTTTTTTGTGATGGAGCCTGGTGTGCAGGTAGAGATGAACCTCTTCCGTTGGATGCGACTGGCACCGGGCATCTCTTACCGCCAAACCTTTGGCAGCGATTCGCGCGGCCTGACGGACGATGCGCTTACCAATACCACCTACAGCGTTACGTTGAAGTTGGGCAAGTTCTAGGTCGTGCGCACACGCCCAGCGCAAATATTACATTCAATATCCCGGTCGGGTGAGGCAGAGTGCTCAACCCGAACCGGGTTTTGTATTGTTTTCCTTTTCAGATACGTGGGCAAATCAACTAGCGCCTCCAGTTGTTAACGCAAAATATTTTCCATCTTTCTGCCCTTCGCCAACTCATCTACCAGCTTATCGAGGTAACGTACTTTTTGCGTGAGCGGGTTTTCAATGTGCTCAACACGGTAACCGCAGATGACTCCCGTGATGAGATGTGCTTGTGGGTTGAGTTTGGCTTGCTGAAAGAAAGTTTCGAAGGTCACCTTTTTTGCTATCAGGTCGTGCAGATTCTTTTCGTGATACCCCGTTAGCCACTGAATCACCTCGTGCAGCTCTTCTTTGGTGCGGCCCTTGCGTTCCACTTTGGTAACGTAGTGCGGATACACCGAGGCAAAGGTCATCCTGGCAATGCGTTCATGTTGGGCGGGTGAGTCGGTCATGGGAATGAGGATAGGGGATGTTAGCGGCTGGCCTTGCTTTTGTACTCTCTCCAAAAACCGTCAGATGATGGTTCAATTGTATTCGTATCCTGGTTAATACTGAATATGTTTAAACCGTTTTTTCTTTTGGGTAGTCCAACGTTCTTGTAAAAGTTTGTCTTCTTTTTGATTTCCAGCTCTAAAGCGTCCAGAATCTCCTCGATTTCAATAAAGCTCCTCTTTATCAACCAAGAAGATAAATATGTCAACGTGAACTTTAAGTCCTTTGTCTCTTCTTTTATCAGGTCAAAATGTTTCAATGATATTGAAGACGGCTCAATTTGAATCTTGAATTTAAAGTCTGGGAGATTTGTCACTCCGCCAAATTCGTGTTTGTCCCGTTTGTGATGCAAAAGTCTGGAGCGATAATCATAAAGTCGTCCCACAAACCTTCGGTCTAATTTGTCAATTGTTTGCTTTATGTCAAGGTGTGAAAGTTCGTTGTTAACACCTCTCGCTGTTTTTGCCAATTTTGTCCAGTAAACAGTGTTTGATTTATTCTTGAACGTTATGTAACAAACAATATGACTTAGATAATCAAAGGTCGATGACAACTGAAAGATAATATTGTCAAAGAGGGAGGAGAGTTCTAACTCCACTTGGTCAAAGTACGGGTTACCCAACGGAAATGCTGAGATGTAGTTTGGGTTGTCCTTGTACAGCTTTTGTAAGTACGCTTCTGCTGACCCTAGTTCTCTCAACAGAACTAAGTATTGATGAGTGGCCGAAAAAAGTCGATATTGAATGTTGTCTTTAAGTTTCAAGATATTCTCGTAGGAGTCCTTGTCGTCAGAATGGTCATCATACATGAACGAAATTGCTCTCAAACCAAGTTCTGTTCTAAAAGTCTCCTTCTGAATGGAAGTGAAATCCGACTTCCTGTCGTCTATGTCCAAGATATTTGTCATCTCTGTCCAGCAAGGCTTGCCGCTAACGTTAGTGTTTATGCAGTGCGGGGAATAGTAGGGCTTAAAAATGTAGCGCAGCGAAATGTTAAGCCCGACCTGCACGTCTCTGTCCCCCGTGACCGAACTAAATTAAGAAATTACTTTTAATACTTACACCAAACCCCCGCATTGCAGAAACATTTTGTTGGAGGCAGTTTTAACGATAACTAGATTTCGAAATTTTGATCTTTGTCTTTTTAAGGTCGTTCCTATTTAAGAACTGCCTGACGTCATGCTCTGTCATTTTACATTTTGGTCCAAGGATTATTTCCGTAATCAAATTTGAGTTAAAGTCATTTTGGAAATTATACGCGTAATACGTCAATATGCGGTTAGTGTTTACTCTAAATTTTAACTCCGATATTTTGTCAAATGGCACTTCATATGACTCAAGTGGAGTATGTACAATTCTCCATTCTTTCTCTTCCTTAAAGCCGGGGTTTTTAAAAATCATTGCGTAGTCAACAAGTGTAAATGCTAGATCAAGACTCGGGTCAACCTTGTCTTTTTGTCCGGCCGTGTCAAATTGATCCTTTACAGTTTTGCAAAGATCAAGGATCTTCTTTCTCTGTCTTTGAGGATCATACTCGACATTTGTCAGTCCTAGGGTTCGATCTGCATACACATTGGGGCCAGGTAGTCTATTCTTTAATTTAAGGTTTCTAGTTGTAAAACCAATTGAAACGCCCTGTCCGTCTTGAGAGTAGGCGCGCCATTGACTCAATAAATCAGGAATTGCAGAAAGACAAAAAATAAATGGTGGATGGCTGTTCCACTCGAACATGTCAAATGATTCCTTTAAAAGCTTCTTATACTTGGAGTCGGCAAAGTATTTTTTGATGGTTGGAAAATAGCCCTGAATCCAGATATTCTCGTGAGCGTCATTCATTTGGGTGCTATTACACAACCAAACTGATTTAGACGTAATAATGTGGTAGAAACTTTCGATCGAACAGTAATGATATAATATGGATGGAATTCGTTGACTCATTTGTTCTAAAATTGCGTCCAACGTCTGGCTAAATGCAGTTGCGGGAATAGGAGCGCTAAAAAATGAAGCGAAGCGGAATGTTTAGCGCGACCTGCTCGTCACTGTCCACCGTGACCAAACGTAATTTGAAATCGAAAATACAAATTAACACTGAACCCCGCCATTGCATTTAGCTATTGTTGGCTGCCGTAATTTCTTCACCAATATCAATAATTAAAATTTTCTTTGGGTACAGTCCAAGTTCTTTGTCATAAATGTCTTCTGGGTAATTTTCGTATCCGTCAGCGTTGTTGAAGTCCCGAAATATTGGTGGTAACTCATTATATTTTATTGCTTCTTGTCCGAAGATTGAAAGAGGGCTTGCATTATTTAAAAAGTAGTTGTTAAGTACTTTCGGACATTTGAAAAGGCATCTCATTGGCAATGAGTCCTTGTTAGAGTGAATAGATTCAAATGACTTTCCTTTTCTGCTACCTAATGCTTTTTTAACGACATCCAGTGTCGTAAAAGTCCAGCCAAGTTGCTCTTGGTCAAAGGGAAAAGTACAGTTCCAATAACTGTCAAGCTTGCCAATTGTCGTATAGTTATAAAAGCAGTAAAGACCTATAACATTGTTCTTCTTGCAATATCTTTCAAGTATGTCGAATTGTCTTTCTTTCGTCTTTTTTATTGGGTCTGTTATTACTTTGTGAGCCAGTTTTTTATAAACTGGTCGTGGGTGGTCGAGTTTTTTTGCTTGAATTGCAAATCTGAACCAACCAAATTTATTAGAGCCTATCCACCATTCCCAATCACATCCAATTTGCTTTTCATTCTTTTTAGTTGTCGGAAGAGTCCTAATGTTCTTTAGTTTAAATTTTGCCAAGTCTAGCAATAAGTTGTCCGTTAGAGTCTCTTCTCCTTGTCGTACGTTAAGTGTGACGGAGTCCTCTAATCTTTTCCAAATGTCACTCGATAATTTCTCTATCTCTTTCATTTGAAATTATGGCAGCCAACATTCGAATATATTCAATTGCACTATTTTCGCTATGGTCCTACCCCCAATAAAAAACCCCGGCCGTTGTGGTCGGGGTTTTTAGTTACGCTTTGAGGATTCCATGTTTAATCGTATTGGTTAAACTTCAGTCTACCTACCTGGCGGTATTCATCGCTGCGTGCGCCAAACACCGATTTCACATAGGCTTTCACCTTACGGGCCGTGGGCTGCAACGCCTCGGGTTGTTGGTACAACGCCTCGCGCATGGCCAACCTGGCCAGGTGTAGGCTACGCGCTGCTTACCTAACTCCTGGTTCACGCGCAGCAACGCTGCTTTCTTCCGGGCCAGTCCCTGCACGAATCAGGATGCGGTGAGGTCAACATCTTAGCGGTCTGACCGCGCCACCGCTTTACTTCGCAGAGCGGTCGGACCGCAACGTTTCAAACAACACAAACAAATATCTTTCCCGTACATCCAAAACACCGTTCCCCTCTCCCTTGTCCCGGGCAATCCGGGATGGAGAGGGGCCTACACCCGACAAGAAGCACGCGTCAGGATGGGGTGAGGTCAACAGCACAGCGGTCTGACCGCGCCACCGCTTTACCTCACTAAGCGTCCCGACCGCAACGCTTCAAACAACACAAACAAATATCTTTCCCGTACATCCAAAACACCGTTCCCCTCT
>CAZRQK010000046.1:0-35990 GCA_964602295.1 uncultured Ohtaekwangia sp. | reverse complement strand
GTACATGATGTGGCCGAACAATTGGAACACATTCAATCGCCCCTGTTAATTGAAAAGCTGGATGCCTTCCTGGGCAACCCTTCGGCCGATCCGCACGGCCACCCCATACCCGACAAACACGGGCGCATTAAAGAAGTGCGCCAGATGCCGTTAGCCGAAGTAGCGGTGGGCAAGCGTGCATCGGTTTGTGCAGTGCGCAACAGTACACCCTCCTTTCTACAGTACCTGAGCAAAATTGGGGTGCAGATCGGGTCGAAGATTGACATTGTGGGGAAGGAAGAATTTGACGGATCGATTGAAGCGCAGATCAATGGCAAGAAGACTTTTATAAGCAGAGAAGTGGCTGACAATATTTTGGTGAGGGGATGATTACAGGTTGCAGGTTACAGGTTGCATCCCGCATTCGCGGGACAGGGGTTACAGGTTCTGGCAACTGGCCTCCAATGAGTACAAAGCAAAAAATGAAAAAAGAGCATGGAACTTGAATTGATAACGCTATACGGAACGCACCTGTTGGGGATATCCATTTTTGGAAAATTCGAAGTGGAGTCGCCCTGGTGGCGGTGGATGCTGAAGTGGGTGGTGATGATGTCGCTCACAACCCTATTCTATTACTTCTTTGGGCATTGGGGCAGCATGACCTTTCTTGTGCTTGCGCTGGCACTTAGTCTAACTGTACATTTTTGGTGGTGCAAGCGCCATGGCATAGACCCGATTCGAGCCACGCCCAGAAAAAAATATTATGAATTGAGGGGATGGACATGGAAAGAATAATTCGATGGTTGGCCTTGGCCAGCATGGTGTCTGTACAAGTACAAGCACAGATTTCCATTACCGGCACGGTACGCAATACCGATGACCGCGAAGCGATGCCCTTTGTAAACGTATACCAGGCAGGTACCACGCGAGGGGTTACAACGGACGCTTCGGGTAATTTTTCGATCTCACTCCCAAATTGGAGCGGACAACTCATCGCCTCGCACCTGGGGTTTGTGAGTGATACAGTGAATTTGCGTTCGGGCACCACTCGTTATTTCTTTTCGCTGAAGCCAGAAGCCAGCACGTTACAAGAAGTAGTGGTGGTATCGGGTACAATGCGCGAAGTGAGCAAGATGGATTCACCTATTCCGGTGGAAATCTACTCCCCTGCCCTCTTCATGAAAAATCCTACGCCCAGCATCTTCGAATCACTGAACATGATCAACGGGGTACAGCCACAACTGAATTGTAATGTGTGCAACACAGGCGACATTCACATCAACGGCATGGAAGGCCCCTACACCATGGTACTAATAGATGGGATGCCCATTGTGAGCAGCCTCTCTACCGTGTATGGTCTTTCGGGTATTCCCAACAGCATGGTGAAACGAATTGAGGTGGTGAAAGGACCCGCCTCCACCCTGTATGGATCCGAAGCCGTGGCCGGCATCATCAACATCATTACACGCGAGCCAGGCACTTCGCCCCGCTTTAAAACCGATGTATCGGCCACCTCTTATGGCGAATACAATGTCGATGTCTCCACTCGCTTCAAAGTAAGCAATGCCGATGCGCTGCTGGGCATCAACTATTTCAACTTCTCCAACCGCTACGACATCAATGGAGATAATTTTACCGATGTCACCTTACAAGACCGTGTATCTGTTTTCAATAAGTGGAATATCGTTCGTCCTTCCCTGAAGCCAGCCACCATTGCCTTCCGATATGTATATGAAAGCCGGTGGGGTGGTGAAATGAATTGGTCGCGTGCTTATCGCGGAAGCGATGAAGTGTATGGCGAATCCATCTTCACTAACCGGGGCGAACTGATAGGCACGTATGGGCTACCGGTGAAAAACGAATCCCTCTCGTTCGATTACTCCTACAATTTCCATATCCAGGATTCGTACTATGGCGTGACGCCTTACCTGGCCGATCAGCAGGTGGCCTTTGCACAGCTTCGCTGGGATAAGACTTTGGGCAACCACCAATTGCTGATGGGGCTGCCCTTCCGCTACATTCGCTACGATGACAACACGCCCGGCACAGCTGCAGCCGATGGCATCCAAAACAGGCCCATGCAAACCTACCTGCCCGGAATCTTTGTGCAAGACGAATGGAAACTTCACAGCCGCCTCACCTGGCTCAATGGCTTCCGTTACGACCACCACAACGAACACGGCAACATTTTTTCTCCGCGCTTAAGCCTGAAGTACGCACCCAACGCGCGCAACACATTCAGACTGAGTGGTGGCAACGGATTTCGCGTTGTCAACCTCTTTACGGAAGACCATGCTGCCCTTACCGGAGCACGGCAGGTAATCATTCAGAACGAATTGAAACCGGAGCAATCGTGGAATGTAAACCTGAACTATGCCACCCAATGGAGCCACCGAAGAGGCTATGTAGGTCTGGATGCCAGCGCGTTCTACACGTACTTCACCAACAAAATTGTAGGCGATTTCCTGACTGACCCTGAATTGATTCTCTACGATAACCTGGCCGGCCATGCCATCTCCAAAGGGCTTACGCTGAATGCCGATGTATCTTTTACTTCCGGATTTAAAATGATGGCGGGCGTTACTGCGATGGAGGTATACCAGGTCGAAGAACAGGATAGCGAAAGAAAGATTCCACAACTCTTTGCGCCTCAATTTTCTGGCACCTATGCCTTCAGCTACGCGTTGGATCAATTGGGCTTGTCCTTCGACCTGACGGGCCGCTTCACCGGGCCGATGTATTTACCCGTGGTGCCGAACGATTACCGACCGGAACAATCGCCCTGGTTTACCATTGTCAATTTGCAGACCACCAAAGTTTGGCCCAACGGCTTCGAAGTGTACGCGGGTGTAAAGAACCTGTTGAACTTTCTGCCCAGCAATCCGCTGCTGCGGCCTTTCGACCCGTTCGATAAAAACATTACCATCAACAACCCGAACGGTTACACGTTCGACACCAGCTACAACTATGCACCCATTCAGGGCATACGCGGATTTGTGGGGTTGCGATATACGTTTAACTAAATGACGAACACGAAAGCAAAAAGCCAGTAACCGATCTACTTATGAACACTCCCGCCCTTGCACTTCTCCTGTTCTTCTCCATCGTAGTGCTGATTGTAGTTGTTGTCAAAGTAATAGGGTCGCCCTGGTTCATCAATCAATTCCGGCTCACCGAAAGCGATATCAAGGAAGATATTCTCAAACAACTTTATCATGTAGCACAGAGCCATCATACTGCGAGTCTGAGTGCCATGGCCGGTGCACTTCAGGTATCGAACAAAAGGCTGGTAAAGCTGGTGGAAGCATTGAGCAAAGAAAAACTGCTGTCTGTAAACGATCAGCAACTGAGCCTGACAGAAGCGGGCCGCGCACGTGCCATCCAGATTGTACGCTCGCACCGCTTGTGGGAAAAGTATTTGTCGGAAAACACTGGTTTCGAAAAATCGGAGTGGCACCACCTGGCCGAAGAAAAAGAGCACAAGCTGAGCGTGGAAGAAACAGAGGAGCTGAGCCAAAAACTTGGCAACCCACGATTTGATCCGCACGGTGATCCGATCCCCACCAGCATGGGCGAAATTGAAACACCCGACTGGAAGCCTTTGCCTTCTTTTGCGGCCGGCACTTTTGTGAAGATCGAACACTTGGAAGATGAGCCGCGCGCCATCTACGATACCCTGCTCGAAGAGAAACTTCACATGGGCGCACGCATTCAAATGCTGAAAGTAGACGAACAAGTGGTGGAATTTCGATCTGAGGGTCGGGTGCACCGGCTTTCCCCCATTGTGGCAAGCAGTATTCACGCACTGGAGCTTACGGCTTCTGAAGTGATCGAAGAGGGCGTGGTACGTCTCTCTGCGCTGGAGCCAGGCGAAAAGGCGCGCGTGGTGGGAATATCGTCTGAATGCCGTGGTGCAAACCGCAGACGTTTGCTCGACCTGGGTTTTGTAAATGGCAGCACTGTAGAAGTAGAATTCGAAAGTCCCCTGAAAGAACCCAAGGCATTTAATGTGCGCAACACATTGATAGCCCTGCGCGACAATCAGGCCGACCTCATCTTAATTGAAAAAGTATGACGAACGAAGAAAAAAATAACACCGGTCCCAATTGTGCCGAATGTGTGTTCCACAACGTGGCCCAACTAAAAAAGCTGGGCGTGAATATTGAAAATGCCGACTACGTGGTGGCCTTGGCCGGCAACCCCAACACAGGCAAGAGTACAGTGTTCAACGCATTAACCGGCTTGCGTCAACACACCGGCAACTGGCCCGGCAAAACAGTAACCCGTGCAGAAGGCGGGTTCGATTACAACAACAAACGCTTCAAGTTGGTCGACCTTCCGGGAACTTACTCGCTCCTCTCCACCTCTACCGATGAGGAAGTGGCACGGAATTTCATTTTGTTCGGCCGTCCGGATGTTACAGTGATTGTGGTAGATGCGTCTCGTTTGGAACGCAACCTGAACCTGGCACTCCAGGTACTGGAAATTACAGACAAGGCGGTGCTGTGTCTGAACCTGATGGACGAAGCACAACGCCACGGCATACACATAGATGCGCGCACGTTGGCGAAAGACCTCGGCATACCCGTAGTGCCTGCCAGCGCCCGCAGTGGTGAAGGCATTCCTGAATTGATCCAAACCATGTACCAGGTGGCATCGGGTGAAATTATATGCAAACCACACCGCATCAAAAACTTGTCGAAGCCGGTGTACGAAGCGGTGGAAGAGTTGACGAAGAAATTAAGCAAACTGTATCCGTCACTACCTAACACCCGCTGGCTGGCCATGCGCCTGCTCGATGGCGACCAACGAATTCTGAATGCATTGGTTGATAATGAATTTGAAGCTGCCTGATGGAAACGCAAGAAAAAAAAGTAAGAGAAGTGATTGATCTTGCCTCGCAACTGAGGTGGAAAGTGGGTGCGCAATTTCACGATCACCTGGTGGAAGGCATCTATGCTGATGCCGCCACCATTGCAGGCCGGGTGGAAGAAAAGCCCGACAGAAAAATAAGTTACCACTTCGATAGAAAGTTGGATCAGATATTGACCAGCCGCACGTTCGGCTTTCCTATTATGCTGATCATCTTATCGGTAGTGCTTTGGCTCACCATACAGGGAGCGAACGTACCTTCGGGCCTGCTGTCTGCCTTGCTGCTGGATACGGTGTATCCTTTCCTAAAAAGTGTGTCTGCTTCCATCGGAACGCCCTTCTGGCTGGATGGCCTGCTACTGGATGGCATCTACATGGCGGTAGCTTGGGTAGTGTCTGTGATGCTGCCGCCCATGGCGATCTTCTTTCCGATATTTACGTTACTGGAAGATTTTGGCTACCTGCCACGGGTAGCCTTTAACTTAGACAATCTTTTCAGAAGAGCCGGTGCGCACGGTAAGCAAGCCCTCACCATGACGATGGGCTGGGGCTGTAATGCCGCAGGCGTGGTGGCCACCCGCATCATCGACAGCCCCCGCGAGCGACTGATCGCCATTCTTACCAACAACTTCTCATTATGTAACGGTCGGTGGCCCACACAAATACTCATCGCGACTATATTTATTGGTGCACTGGCTCCGAAAGGATTCAGCAACTTGTTGGCCACTTCGGCTGTCATTGGTATTGCCTTACTCGGGGTGTTCTTTACCTTCTTTTCTTCGTGGCTGTTATCAAAAACTTTACTCAAAGGAGAAGTATCAACGTTTACACTTGAGCTACCCCCCTACCGGCCTCCCCGGTTCTGGAAAACACTGTACACCTCCCTCATCGACCGAACGTTGATTGTACTGTGGCGCGCAGTGGTGTTTGCCGCACCGGCTGGCGCTGCGATTTGGTTGACCGCCAATGTACACATCGGAGGCGTAAGCATTGCCAACCACGCCATTGAGTGGTTCAATCCATTCGGTTTATTGATTGGCCTGAATGGCGTGATCCTACTGGCCTACATTGTGGCCATACCTGCCAACGAAATTGTCATTCCCACCGTGTTGATGCTGACCGTGGCAAACCTGGGCATTGCAGGTGTAGGCAATGGCAGCGGGGTGATGTTCGAATTGGATTCTATCCACGAAACAGGCGAGCTCTTACAGGCAGGCGGCTGGTCATTGCTCACGGGTATCAACCTGATGCTGTTCAGTTTACTTCACAATCCTTGCAGCACCACTATCTACACCATCTACCAGGAAACCAAAAGCTGGAAATGGACTACAGTAGCATCGGTGATGCCGGTGCTGATCGGCTTTGTGGTTACGTTTCTGGTTACCCAATTCTGGCACCTGCTTTTCTAGCGAATAGATGAAGGAGCTAGTGTTTACTTCTTAATTTTGGCCGTGCACGTTATCCATCATTCCGACACCATTGTGGCCCTCGCCACCCCCCAAGGCGTTTCCGCCTTGGCCGTCATCCGTCTTTCGGGTAAGGATGCCATTGAACTCACCAACAAAGTTTTCAAGGGAAAAGATTTAAAGAAGCAAGTCACGCACACCGCCCACCTCGGCACGTTGCACGACAACGGCAAGTCTATTGACGAGGTGCTCGTTACGATTTTTAAAGAACCTAACTCCTTTACTAAAGAGAACAGCGTAGAGATTTCCTGCCATGGCTCCATGGTGATTGTGAAGGAAATTATTAAAGCATTATTGGGCCAGGGTGCACGACTGGCAGAGCCAGGTGAATACACCAAGCGCGCATTTCTCAACGGCCGTTTTGATCTGGCGCAAGCCGAAGCCGTGGCCGATCTGATCCACGCGGAAACAGATAATGCGCGGCAGGCAGCACTCAACCAGATGCGCGGTGGTTTCTCCAAAGAGATTGACCACCTGCGTGATGAACTGATTCACTTTGCTTCGTTGATAGAACTGGAACTAGACTTTGGTGAAGAAGATGTGGAGTTTGCCCAACGCGATGAACTAAGGCAACTGATTCTGAAAATTCAAGGGTACCTGCAAACACTCATCCGCTCTTTCGACCTTGGCAACGTTATTAAAAACGGAATACCTACCGTGATTGCCGGCAAGCCGAATGCCGGGAAGAGTACACTGCTCAACGCATTGCTGAATGAAGAAAAAGCCATCGTATCGGATATTGCAGGCACCACACGCGATGTAATTGAAGATGAAATTATTCTGGATGGTGTGGCTTTTCGCTTTATTGACACAGCCGGCCTGCGCGACACCACCGACAAAATTGAAAGCATTGGTGTGGAGCGTACCCGCGACCGCATGCAAAAGGCCGCTTTGATTCTCTATCTCGTAGATCTTACCAACACTTCAGTTGCGGAGGTAGATCAGCAATTGAAAGAACTGAAAGCTTTAGGAAAACCCTACATTGCCATTGGCAATAAAATGGACAAGGCAGAACCTGCTTTGATGAAAGAATTAGAAGCAAAAGGTTTTTTGTTTATCTCTGCCGGGCAGAAGACCAACCTGCACCTGCTGAAAGAAAAGATCATGGAGCACTTCCATATTCGCCAGGTGCAACAGGGCGATGTATTGGTAACCAACCTTCGCCACTACGAACAGTTGAAGCAAACCCACGAGGCCCTCGACCGTGTACTCAACGGCATGGCTACCGGCATTACAGGCGATTTTCTCGCCATGGACATTCGGCAAGCGCTGCATCACCTAGGTGAAATAACCGGAACAATTACCACAGATGACCTGCTGGAAAATATTTTCAGTAAGTTTTGTATCGGGAAGTAATAAAACCCACAATGTTGACTATGATTAAGTTTCTAACGTTGAGTTCATTCATTTTAATCACGAACACCACCACCGCCCAACCCTACTTTGGCGATCGCTGCCTGGGCACGTGGAGCGGAACGATGTACATCTATCAATATGGCCACTTGCGCGATAGTGTGGCCGTGCGGCTGACGGTAGCTAAAACAGACCAACCCGATGCGTGGGTATGGAGAACAGAATATCTGTCGGAAAAATTACCGATGACAAAGGATTATGTGCTTCGTCTAAAGGATGCCTCTAAAAATCTTTACGTAACCGATGAAGGAGATGGTCTGGAATTAACCGATTACTTAGTAGGCAATAAACTCTACTCCGTATTCGAAACACAGGGCGTTATGCTTACTTCCACGTACGAACTGCTAGGCGATGAATTGGTCTTTGAAGTAACGTCCGGAAAAAAGGAAAACCCAACGCATTCGGAGGTAATCACCTACTCAACTACCGCTGTTCAGCGCGTCCGCCTTCGGAAAAACTAAAATCACGCCCGGCCAGCGCAAATAAGCAACTCAGGAGGGGGCAAAACCCCCAAGATGTCAACCTGCCGACAAGTATTGCAGGACTTTCATCGGTAATTAGAGGTCAGCTAGCCAAATCACGCTGCATGAAGACAATCTCTTGTGTTTTAATCATGGCTGGGTTCATTTCCTGCACAGGCTTTTCACAACAGAGTGCACCCATTCAATACGCGAACATCACCGGGGCCATCGGAAGCAACCAGGGAAGCTTCTCCTTTGATTATTTCTATTTATGGACCATGGGCGCTGGCAAATTTGAAATAGGATTGGGCGGCAGGTTTACTTCTTATTTTGGCAACGGACAATACTACTCTTCTGCTCCGGCAAGTCTGGCGGCAGATGAGAGTAACTCAGACTCATTATTAGTGTCGGCTCCTCAGGTGAACGCGGCAAATCTATCCATTAATCTGGGGTATCGATTAAGCCAAAAATTTGGATTAGGCTTCAATATCGATGCTGTTGGGTTTTCTTTTGGCAAGAGTCAAAACAGTTCTTACATACGGGGAAATTCGGGAAACGCTGCCGTGTCCTCCCCCACCCCTTTTAATATTTTACTAGTAGGAAACAACGATCGCGGAAGTTTAAACTCAGAGTTCTACCTGCGCTACTTCTTCCGGGAAAAGCTCGCGCTGAAAGCAGCGTACCAATTTCTATTTACAGAATACACAACGGACACGAAGGTGCAACAGGTGCCAGAAGCCAACGATCGGTTTCGCAACAAGTCAAGCTTATTCAGTATCGGACTTACCAAACAATTTTAGCCCATGAAAATCCAAATGTACCTTTTACTGCTGGCCGTGTTGTGGGGATGTGGGCCCGAAGATGCCACACCCACCACACCTGCCAACGATAATTTTGACGAAACGGCAGCCACCCTGTTGCGAGAAGGCGCTTGGATGGGCAGTGGCAGCTACAGCGTATCAGGCAGAGCGGCACTCTACAACGACAACGGGAAAATTGTTTTATTACTTGATAGCTTCTCGTCAAGCAATGGCCCGGACTTAAAAGTTTACCTGAGTACCTCGGCAGATGCAACCTCATTTGTAAGTTTAAGCAAGCTTAAGTCTACACGTGGCAGGCAGATCTATGAAGTGCCAGCCGGCACCGACCATGAGCAATACAAATTTGCATTGATATGGTGCGAGCGATTCTCCGTTCTTTTTGGCAAAGCTGAAATGTTATAACCACATGAGGCTATTTCTATCTGTTTTGATGGTATGCCTGTTTTACGTCTGCACCGCCCAGCGGTTTACTGCTCAAGACGATACTTCTGAAATTGGGTTCGAGATCAGAAATTTTGGTGTTGCCGTTCAAGGGACAATAAAAGGTTTAAGCGGAAGCATAGAACTGGATCCAAACATGCTTTCCAGTTCGTCCTTCGATGTAACTGTAGATGCTGCCACCATCGATACCGGAATAAGAATGCGCGACAATCACCTTCGCAAAGAAGAGTATCTGCATGTGGCTGCATTTAACACTATCAGATTTGTTTCAACAAAGGTAACGTCTGGCCAAAGTGCAGGTGAGGGATTCATGACGGGTCGCCTCACTATCAAAAATAAAACCAAAGAAATATCATTCCCCTTTTCTTATTCAGCCGATGGCAAATCGGCTCAGTTCGAAGGTGAGTTTGAAATTAACCGAAGAGATTTTAATGTAGGGGGCAGTAGTATGTCTATGTCGGATATGTTAAAAGTCATGCTGAAAGTGAAGGCCGTTGGCTAATACAGTTATGCACACCCGTTACCGAAGTATTTTAACCTTCGTGCTATTATTATGCGCAGTTACCCAGGGTTTGTATGCACAACACGAAATAAAAAACATTTCATTTTCCGGGTTGGTCAACGTTAAGACATCCTTTTTAACGCAATACATCACGGCCCAGGTGGGGCAGCCTTATGATTCCACTCAACTGCTGGGCGATAAACAACGATTACTCAATTTGGGGATACTGGCAGATGTATCGCTAAAATTAAAAATTGACGAGAATGGTGAAGTGACTATTGTTTTTGAATGCAAAGAGATGGTGAACACGTTACCGGTATTTGCTCTTGGAAAAACCAACGATACGTTTTGGTGCAAAGCTGGGGTGCAGACGCTGAACTTGACTGGCCGCGGAGATAAACTGTTTGCTTACTATCAATATTACGATCGCCATTCGTTCTACTTGAACTACGCCACAGATCGCCTTGGCAGCTCGCAATGGGGCACCTCCGCATCGTTGATTAAGTGGGCTACTGTTGAACCGCTTACGTTGAGAAATGAGATACTGATTTACAATTATACCAATTATACGGCCTACGCCAGTGCAGTGTGGTTCGCCAGTTTTCGCGAGTCGGTAGATGTTGGAGTGGGTATGTTTAATGAACTATTCGAGGCTCAAAATACAACCGAGAATGCGCTGAACAATATCGTGCAGGGAAACAAGGTGTTGTCTAAGATTATTTTCAAAAGTAACCACCTGAACTTTCAGACATTCTATACCGATGGAGTTTATAATCAACTGAACATGGAGTTCATACATGCGTTGGACGAGGTGCGCAACTTCCTCACCGTGTTTAATGATTTCAGGTATTTTAAACGGGTGGGCAAACGTCATAACTGGGCAAATCGCCTGCGCGTGGGCATTGCTACTAACGACAATAATCCCTTCGCGCCTTTTGTATTGGACAGTTACCTGAATATACGTGGCGTTGGCAACCGGGTAGACCGCGGAACTGGCTCCGTTGTTTTGAACACCGAGTGGCGGTATACCCTTTTCGATGGACGGTTGCTGGCTGCACAAGGCGTTGGCTTTTTCGACTTCGGAACTTGGCGCAAACCGGGTGGACAATTTTCCGACTTCGCAAAAAGTGAAAACATGCGTGCATTTTCGGGTGTGGGATTTCGCCTAATTTATAAACGCGCATTCGATACCATGCTGCGCATTGACTACGGCTACGACTACGACAAGAATGCAGGCCTGGTGATTGGCATCGGGCAATACTTCTAGTAACCACTCATAAAACTTTACTTCACATGAAGCATCTTCCTATATTGTTGCTCTTCTGGCAAATCACGCTCTCATCGTACGCGCAGGAAGAAATACCTGCCGAGCCAACAGATATTTCGCCACTGCTCATTGGCGAAAAGATACCCGGCCTCCACCTAAAAGACATTTCGGGGAAATCCGTCAACCTGCCCGAACTGGTTGCACAGAAGCCCACCCTAATTATATTTTATCGCGGAGGCTGGTGCCCATATTGCAACCTTCACTTGTCTGAGCTTCAAACCATCGAAGCAGACATCATGAAGTTGGGCTACCAGATCATTGCTATCAGTCCCGATTCGCCCGAAAACCTGGCAGCGTCCGTTTCTAAAAATAAACTGAATTACCTGCTTCTGAGCGACAGCGGGTCTGAAGCCAGCAAAGCGTTTGGGCTTGCCTTTAGGGCGCCAGACCGATATACGGAGTTACTTCAGAAGGCATCGGGTGGAAACAATAGCGCTACGTTGCCTGTGCCAGGGGTGTTTGTGGTGAATGTAGAGGGTGAAATTGTATTTGAATACATTAACCCTGATTATAAAAAGCGTATGAAGAGCGGCCTTCTCTTGTCTGTATTGAAGGAATTTCGGTAGTATGGATTATAAAGGCAACAACCAGGAAATTCTGCGCCTGGAGGAATTTGCAGATCAGCCGGTAAACAGGCTATCCGCCTCCACGCCCAGCACACTTACGTTTCTTTGGTTTAAGGAAGGCCAAAGCCTTACAATAGATGGGGAACCGCGCGTATTGCATCCCAACGATATTCTATGTCTCACTGAATTCCATCTTCTGGAGGCTACCACTTTAAAAAACATACGCCTATTGCAATTCAACAGGGCCTTTTATTGTATCAAAGATCACGACAACGAAGTCAGCTGCAAGGGGCTTCTCTTCTATTCTGCCACGGCTGCCCCTGCCATCACCCTGGCGCAAGCAGACCGCGATAAATTTGAGATACTGTGGAAAATGTTTTCCATAGAAATGGCCACGGCTGATAACCTCCAGTTTGAGATGCTTCAAATGATGTTAAAACGTTTTATCATTCTTTGTACCCGGATTTATAAAAAGCAGTACCCGTTGGAAAAAAATCAGGGTGCCGACAAAGACATCATTCGTGAGTTTCATTACCTGGTGGAGGTTCACTTCAAAACCCAGCATAGTGTGGCAGGCTATGCTGCCATGTTGAATAAATCACCGAAAACACTGGCTAACCTTTTCATGAAGCTCGGGTCGGGCAGTCCCCTAGCACTGATACAAGAACGCATCATGCTGGAAGCTCGCAGGCTGCTCCGATATTCCGACAAATCCGTTAAAGAGATAGCCTATGAGTTGGGCTATGAAGACGTGCAGTCTTTCAGCCGTGCCTTTCGTCAAAAAATGGCGCTTAATCCCACCGATTTCAGAAATCAAAAGTTAACTACAAAGGGAAGTATTGCCCACACAGCGGGAAGTTCTGATTACCTTGTTGGCGATCATTCCCTCCATCTTTGAGACATCATTTAAACAAAAAAAGATGTCTGCTACACGTACATTTTCGGTGCCTACCCGCGAAGAGGTAAGCCCTGCCAACCAAACCCTGCTCGACAACCTCAAGTCGGCAATGGGTTTTGTGCCCAATCTTTATGCTTATTATGCCAAAAACGAAACTGCTTTGGCAGATTACCTTGCCCTGCAAAACCGTAAGAGTACTTTGAAGGCCCGGGAACGCGAAGTAATCAACCTGGTAACCAGCCAGATAAACGGCTGCAGGTATTGCCAGGCCGCACACACTGCTTTGGGAAAAATGAATGGCTTTTCCGAAGAGCAAATACTCGAAATTAGGAGTGGCTCGGCTTCTTTTGACGACAAGCTGCATGCCCTGGCAGGATTTACCCAATCTGTGGTTGAAAACCGCGGCCATGCCTCGGAAGAATCAAAAGAGGCATTTCTGAAGGCCGGTTACAACGAAGCAAACCTGATTGATGTAGTGATTGTGATTGGTGACAAAATCATCAGCAATTATCTCCACAACCTCACCGGGTTTGCTGTTGATTTTCCGGAGGCCCAACCGCTGGAATCGGTACACGCTTAATAACACACACTAAAAATAAATAATTATGAAAAATCAGTTTATCGCAACCATCATTGCTATTTTCATTTCTACAGTAGCCTTTTCCCAGGCCACTCAGGTAACCACCATCCAGCTGGTAGAAACACCAGGTCAATTCGAAACGAAAGAATTGAAACTGAAAGCTGGCAGCTATCAATTTGAGGTATCTAACAAAGGGATAGATCATGAAGTCGCTTTCTTCCTTCAGCACGAAAAAGACAAAGGGAATACGGATTTTGGAACGGCCATTCCCAATTCAGGCTTGCCGAAGACAATTAAAGACAAGGAATCTGCAAAGACCGGGGTTGTGGAACTAAAAAAAGGCACCTATGTTTACAGTTGCCCGCTTAATCCTACCCCTCACTACAAAATTACGGTAGAATAAGTCTTCCGTAAAGACACAGCAACCATTTGCAACCGATTACACTACACCGGGTGCAAATGGTTGCTTGCATTGTGTAGGCTGGCGCCATCACTTGTCGCTTGGCCGACAATATCGTGGGCAACAATAACGGCCACGTATTGTTATTTTCGAATAACAGTCAACCTCACTTATATGAAAACTATTTTCACCTTCATTGCGGTTATTTTTCTTGCGTACAGCGCGGCTGCTCAGCAACCAGATTCCCTCAAGTATTGTTTGAACAACCAAAATGTGGGTGTAGGGGGCTACGATCCCGTGAGCTATTTCGGACGCGGACCCGTGGCCGGAAAAAACAACTTCAACGCTACCTATGAAAACGTGACGTATCTGTTCGCATCGGAGAATAACAGAAAAAAGTTTGTTGCCAATCCTGGCAAGTACCTTCCACAATTTGGCGGCTGGTGTTCTATGACGCTGGCCATGGGCCGGGCCACCAGACCTACCTATGATAATTATGTAATAACGGATAGTAAACTATATCTATTCGAACGAACACTGTCTGTGAACGGCCGCGAACTTTGGCTAAAAGATCCGCAGGCGAATGAAAAGATAGCCTCGTCTAACTATGCGTCTTACCGCGCCACAGGAAAGATTAAATAAGCGTTCAGAATCAATCCACTCCCCTTAACGAACGCTCCTTTGTGAGCGAGCAATGGCCGAGGTAATTTCATTTATTATGGCCCGGAGGGCAAATAGATTCGCCCGATTGATTGTACCTGGATCGCGATGAGAAGTGGTTGGTTGCTGTTTTGTGTAGCACGGGGTGAACCTCTTCCTAAGGCGCACATCATTTTCTATTTATAAAAGGTAAAATGCCACTGCGATATTTTAAGCGACTTGCGAGTACCTTGCGCATTAGATCTCTGCTATTACTTATACTGCTTTTTCCTTTCTATCAGGGATGCAGGGAACAAACGCGTGTTTACACCATTCTCGGAAATATTGAAGATCCGCAAAACGAAATAGCGATAACGATCGCCTCCGTGTTGAACAGGCACCTACAAGACAGCGTAAAGGTGATCAGTGGTATCGGCTCGCAGGCTAATCTAGACTCGTTGGAATCGGGCAACGCTGATTTCGGAATAGTTGACAATTACTCGCGCTTCAGCGATCAGGTAGCGTTGGTGCTTCCGCTCTACCCTCAACTTCTTCATATTCTTTACAGAAAAGAAAAAAAACCGCAATCGCTGCACGAACTGTTTCGGTTGGGTAAAATTTTTGCCGGCATTGAAGGAAGCGGTACCCGGAGGTTTGTTGAAGAGTGGATGACGGACATGGGGATTGATAAATCGGCCACCGAGTTTGTGGATGTTTACGATTTTTTCGAGGCAGATGTCATTTTCACGTTTACTGATTTATTGACGCGGGAAGAGTTACGCGATTTACAGGGTTATCACCTGTATAGCATTGATCAGGTGGAGCGGCTGGGGAAAGGATCGTTGGCGGAAGGCATCTGCACACGGCACCCGCAGTTTGAACCCTTCGTAATTTCCAAAGACCTCTATGGAGAATTCACTGAACATCCTATTCTAACCATCAGGGTAGAAGCACTTCTGGTCTGCAGAACTGATCTTGACCCCGCGTTGGTATACCGGATAAACCAAACACTTGCCAATCACAATCAAGACATCAAAAACATTAATCCGCTTTTATACCAACTCAACTCCGACTTCGATCCGCGCAGATTCAGCTTTGCGACACACCCAGGAACCAGACAATACCTGGAACGTAACGCCCCCACTCTTTTCGAACGGTACGCAGAACTACTGGGCGTTATGATTACCCTACTGGTGGCTTTGGCCAGTACGCTTTACTCTGTAGCCAAATGGCAAAAGCAGCGCAAAAAGAATAAGATTGACGTTTATTATCAAAAACTGATTGTGATTCGAAAGAAAACGCAAGCCGCAAAATTCAACGACTTACTGGCGATAAAAACAGAACTGCACGATATTCAGGAAGAAACCATCGACCTGGTTACCAGAGAAAAATTATTGGCAGATGAATCGTTTCTGATCTTCCTGAATTTATCAAAAATCATTAACGATGAAATCGAACAAAAATACGCCAATAGCCTAGCGTAAGAAACGAGAACTTCCTCATGGCAAAACGCGAACTGAATGCATTAATGTGAGTCTCGGCTAACTTTCGATCCGGAGTTGCCAACCAGAAAATCAAGGTCGGCACCTTTATGCGACTGCTGCACATGGTGCACGTATAAGTTAACATAGCCACGGGTTGCCACGGGTACCGGCTGCTTCCATTTTTTTCTGCGCGACTCCAATTCTTGATCTGATACATGCAAGTGAATGCGCTTAGCCTCCACATCCAATTCAATTACGTCTCCGTTCTGCACCAATGCCAGGTTTCCACCAATGGCAGACTCAGGCGACACATGTAATACCACCGTGCCGTAGGCAGTGCCACTCATGCGGCCATCCGACACACGCACCATATCTTTGATGCCCTTGTCTAACAACTTTTTCGGTAAGGTCATATTACCTACTTCCGGCATGCCAGGGTACCCCACCGGGCCCACACTTTTTAACACCATCACACAGGTTTCGTCAATATCCAGATCGGGGTCGTCCACACGGCTATGGTAGTCTTCAATGTTTTCAAAAACCACCGCGCGCCCTTTGTGTTTCATCAGCGCAGGTGTTGCGGCAGAGGGTTTAATCACCGCCCCATCCAAGGCGAGATTACCTCTTAACACTACAATTCCGGCTTCGGCTATGAATGGCTTCTCGTAGGCGGCAATCACTTCGTGGTTGTAGCACGTATCACGTCCAACCACGTTCTCGCCAAGGGTTTTGCCATTCACAGTCATTGCGTCCATGTGCAATTGTTCTTTCAATTGGCTGATAATTACCGGAAGTCCCCCTGCATAATAAAAATCCTCCATCAAAAATTTGCCTGATGGCATCAGGTTTAACAGCAGTGGGATTTTGCTACCCAACCGATCGAAATCATCTAATTCCAGAGGCACACCCACCCGTCCTGCAATGGCGGTAAGATGAATTAAGAAATTTGAAGACCCTCCAACGGCAGCATTCACCTTGATTGCATTTTCGAACGCGTTGCGCGTAAGTATCTTCGATATCTTTAGATCTTCCTTCACCATTTCTACCACCCTTCGGCCCGAAAGCTGCGCCAGTACTTTTTTGCGGGAATCGACTGCCGGAATCGCTGCTGCGCCCGGCAACGTCATCCCTAAAGACTCCACCATGCACGCCATGGTAGAAGCAGTACCCATTGTCATGCAATGGCCCTGGCTACGCGACATACAACTTTCAGCTTGTGCATACTCATCGTAAGTGATTTTTCCCGTTCTTAACTCATCGGTCAGTTGCCACACGGCCGTTCCAGAACCAATGTCATGCCCCCTGTATTTGCCGTTGAGCATGGGGCCACCCGGCACCACCAGCGTAGGCAAATCCACGCTGGCCGCACCCATGAGCGTTGAGGGAGTGGTTTTGTCGCAACCGCTTAACAACACCACGCCATCTATCGGGTTGCCTCGAATGGATTCTTCGGCATCCATGCTGGCCAGGTTTCTGAATAACATTGCCGTTGGCTTCAGCAATGTTTCGCCCAACGACATGATGGGGAACTCTAACGGAAAGCCACCTGCTTCGTACACGCCTCGCTTCACCCATTCGGCTATATCGCGCAGGTGCGCGTTGCAGGGTGTCAGTTCAGACCAAGTGTTGCAAATGCCGATCACAGGGCGGCCATCGAAAAGGTCTTCGGGTATTCCCTGGTTTTTCATCCAACTTCGGTAGATAAAGCCCATTTTGTCTTTCTTACCGAACCATTCAGCGCTTCTGTATGCCATCTTACTATCAGGTTATCAATATGGTTTTTCTTAAACTAAGCTACCTGATTTTCTAATACTCCGATCTGATCGATGGCAATACGAATGGTATCGCCCGATTGCAGCGTGAAGTTATCAGGTGGAACAATGCCGGTGCCGGTCATCAGGTAGGCGCCATTTGGAAACGTGAGCTCGCGAAGCAGGTAGGCCGTCAACTCGGTGTGGGTGCGTTTCATCTGGCTAATGGCAATTCGATTTTCGAAAACCAGCGCTCCATTTCGTTCAATAGAAATCTGGATTTTAGTATCGCCTGCAATGGGTGCCTCTGCAACCCACAGGCAAGGCCCTATGGCGGTAGCGCCATCGTACGATTTGGCTTGCGGCAGGTAAAGCGGATTCTCGCCTTCAATATCGCGCGATGACATATCGTTGCCAATGGTATAACCTTCGATGCTTCCGTGAGAGCAGATGAATAAAGTGAGCTCTGGCTCGGGAACGTTCCATTTCGAATCTTTCCGAATGCGCACTTTCTCGCCAGTACCAACCACCCGGTAGGCCGGTGCCTTAAAAAACAACTCAGGCCTTTCGGCCTCGTACACGCGTGCATAGAAATCTCTGCCTCCCGCCTCTTTGGATTCTTCCATGCGCGCCTCGCGACTGCGCAAATAGGTTACGCCCGAAGCCCAAACCTCCTGACTGCCGATGGGTGCGCGCAGGTCGGAGAGAATGTGCTGTTTTAGAGACGCATCGGAAGGTACATCGCTCAGCTCGTTGGCAAGTGTGGCAAACAATTGGGGGCGATTGATACACGCATCCCAATTATCCACCACCGAACGGTAATAATGGCCTCCGTGTTCAATAACAATTCTGCTCCGTGTTCGGTAAATTTTCATTTTTTTATACCTATCAGTCCAAGCGGCCATGACATCGCGCTCTAATTACGAATTAATCCTTTCTTCGCATTTGTAGACGAAGAGCAATAGCTGGCGATAGACTGTGATCTCATCCAAAAAGTTAACAACAATCTTGCAATTCTGCTAAATATGCAGACTACCTTCTAATCACCCAGAAAAAACACGGATATAGCTGCGCTCCTTTTCCCTTATTGACAATTAAGATTGTAAAGAATAAACCAAAGAGTTGCATACCTACGCGCGCGTTCGTAATTTCACTCAACTGCATTTTTCTTTCAGAAAGAAATAGCCAACACTGGCCCTTGCAGTTATGCCACATCAAAAACAAGAACAAAAACGCAGCCCCTACCCCTACTCAGCCGCTAAGATCAGCGTGGCCTATCTACTGCTGGGGTACCTATGGATTATTTTCAGCGATCCGCTGGCAAAATGGATGGTTGATGCGTACCCCCAGCTAAAGTGGCTGGAGACAGGAAAGGGGCTCTTCTTCATTACCTTTACCGCTTTTCTTTTGTATCTGCTGATTCGCAGGCAACAGCGAAACATTCTTCAAACCAACGAAACGCTTGAGCACGAGGTGAGCGCACGCACCCTGGATCTCGAGACGCTCAATAAAGATTTACTCACTGCCAACGAAGAGTTTACTTCCACCAACGAGGAACTTTCCGTTACCAACGAGCAGTTAGTGGCCGCCTATGCAAAAATCAAACAACAGTCGGACACCATCTTGAAACAAAAAGACGAGCAATTGAACCGGGTGTTGGAAAAAAGCAACGATGCCATTTTCTCTATCGATCTGACCGGGCAAGGCAACCATTACGTGAGTCGTTCTGCACGGGCACTATTTGGTGAGACTATGGAGGCACAACTGACAGATGCAGGCTTCTGGACACAACAAACCCACCCCGAAGACCTGGCCATCAGAAGAGAGGGCGAAAAAATGTTGTCTGCAACCGGCAAGGCTGAATTTGCCATCCGCATTAAAGATGGCCGTGGTGGCTACCGATGGATGTACGAAAGGCATCACATCCTGTACGAAAACAACAAACCCGTGCGCCACGAAGGCATTGCGTCTGATATTACCGAACTCCGCAAGCAGGAAGATACAGTAAAGCGGTACCGCGAAAACCTCGACATTCTCTTTGCCAACACAATAGAAGAGATTTTATTGTTGGATACGAAAGGCTGCATCGTGTTGTTCAATAAATCATTCGAGCAATTTATAAAAAGTGTTACTGGCAAAATTCCAGAAGTAGGGCAACCATTATGGGAAGCAACCGTGCCAGAGCGTGCAGAAACATCTAAAGCGCTATTCCAAAAAGCGCTGAATGGAACCGCTGTTGTGGTGGATGCCGTTGTTACCCGCAATGATCGAACGGTGATACATGAACTGAGATACAATTCCGTAAGAATCAACGGAGAAGTGAAATACGTGAGCATCATTTCGGTAGACGTAACGGAAAGGCGCAAAAAAGAACAACAGGTGCTGAAGCTAAGCGAATCGCTTTCTGATTTTCAGAATGCCATCTACCGGTCGTCCATCGTTTCGCGAGCCGATGTGCACGGTATTATTACGATGGTGAATCAGAACTTTGTAAACATTAGCGGCTACAGCGAGAAAGAATTGGTAGGCAACAACCACCGCATCATCAACTCAGGCTACCACCCCAAATCATTTTGGGTAGAGATGTGGAAAACCATCGCCTCCGGAAAAATATGGCGGGAAGATGTAAAGAATAGAGCCAAAGACGGGCGTTATTACTGGGTGGACACTTTCATCATGCCTTTTATAGATGAAAAAGGGCGTGTGAGAGAATTTCTCTCCATCCGAAACGATATAACGGCTAGAAAAGATGCCGAAGAATCTTTGCGGCACAACCGTAAGTTGCTTGATTCTGCCAACGAGGTAGCGAAAATAGGCTATTGGGATTACGACCTGGCTACGAAGAAGGTGAGCTGGAACGAGCGCACTTTGACTTTGTTAGGCCTACCCCCACACTTTGATGGCGGTGTAAATGAATACCTGGCTTTGGTACATCCTCATGACAGGGCCCAGGTTACCGTGGCCCTGGATGAGGCACTGCGGGCCGGACACTCCTTTGGATTTGACCACCGCATTGTAAAACACGATGGCGCAACGGGATGGGTACACCTGGAAGCCACCATGATGCACACCGAGCAAGGACAGCCCGACCATCTGCTGGGCATCATTCAGGATATCAGCAGACAGAAGGAGTTTGAAGAGCGCATCACCACCATTGCCCGCGAACTGACCAGCCTGATTGAAAACGCCAACGTTCCCATCTTTGGCGTTGATCGCCATGGATATATAAACGAATGGAATAAAGTGGCCGTAGAGCTTACCGGCTATAGCAAGAATGAAGTGCTGGAGCGCAAATGGACAGACCTGCTTCCTCCCGATCAACATCCAAGGCTCAACGCATTGCTCGAGCGGGTATCGGGAGGGCACCCGGTATCTAACTACGAACTGCCTTTTTTAAACAGAAGAGGTAACAACCTCGTTTTTTTTCTTTCGGCCTCTCCGCGCAAAGACATACGCAACGAAATAGTAGGCGTTATCTTTGTGGCGCAAGACCTCACCGAGCTGATTGATTACCGCAGTGGACTGGAAAAACTGGTGGAAGACCGTACGAAAGAATTGAAGCTCGCCCTCTCCAAAGAAAAAGAGCTGGTAGAAATGAAAAGCAAATTTGTCTCCATCGCCTCGCACGAATTTCGCACCCCACTTACCACCATCACCATTGCCAATGCCTTCCTACGAAAGCACCACCAAAAGATGGCACCGGCAGAGGTAGAAAGAAAGCTGGATACCATCGACAAGCAAGTACATCACATGACGTACCTGCTGGATGATGTGCTGACCATCGGCAAAGCGGAAGCCGGTAAGTTAGAAGTACAATTTTCGAACTTACATATACCGAGCCTCGTAAACCAACTGGTAGGCGAAGTGCAGCAGGGTAATGCCACGCACCAGGTAGAAGTAGTCTGGAGGCACGGGGCACGCCATGAAATCTATTGCGATGAGAAGCTGATGCGCAACATCCTCATCAACCTGCTCACCAATGCCATCAAATTTTCCCCTGAAGCGGAACGCGTACAGTTAACGTTGGGAGGCGACCGCGACACGTTTGAAATAACAGTGAGAGACAGAGGAATTGGCATACCCGCACACGACCTGGATAAGCTCTTTCAATCCTTCCAGCGGGGTAGCAACGTAGGTACCATTGATGGTACCGGGCTGGGACTATCCATCGTTAAAAAGGCAGTAGACCTGCTGGAAGGCACCATTTCCGTAAAATCGGAAGAAGGAAGGGGTACAGAATTCGTGGTGCGCCTGCCGCAACAACAACGCGGTCTAGACACCAAATAGTTGTATATTCGCTAAATACATACGTTGCAACCCATGAGCCAACCTCTCAGCATTCTCATAGTAGACGATACGGCCGACTTACGGGAAAGCTTGTGCGAGTTTCTTTCCATGGAGGGTTACAACGTAAGCACTGCATCCAATGGTGAACAAGCGTTGAAGTTATTGATGGCTGGCACCGCCACAGATCTCATCATCACCGATGTGGTAATGCCCGTAATGGATGGCATAGAACTGGTGCGCACTTTGCGCCAACACCAGTCGCTGCAATCCATCCCGGTAATTATCTTCTCGGCACGCCCTCAGAACGATCCGCAAATTCAGGAACAGCAGGGCCAGGCCGTACGTTTTGTAAATAAGCCAGGCTCGTTGGACAGCCTGCTGTCATCCATTCAGGAACTAACCGGAGCATGAAGAAGAAAATCAGGATAGTGATTGTGGACGACCACGGACTGATGCGGCAAGGCATATCGCACATGCTGACCGAACGCAAAGACATGGAAGTAATCGCTCAACTGTCGAGTGGCGAAGAGGCGGTGAACTTCTCCGCCTCCCCTTCTGCCGATTTGTTTTTGATGGACATTGTGATGAGAGGCATGACCGGAATAGAAGCCACCCGCTGGATCAAAGAACGCAACCAGGCCACCAAAATCATATTGGTTTCCAGCGAGGTAAATAAAGACTTCATTGCCGCAGGCGTAAAGTCGGGCATAGATGGTTACCTGCCCAAAGACGTAGACAAAGAAACGCTCATCCACGCCATCCTTACGGTGATAGGTGGAGAGAAACACTTTAGCCCGGAAATTACCGCACTTATCTTCGAGGATTTTTACCTAAAGGAAAAAGATGGCAAAGGTTTGCCTAACAAGAAGTCTTCTGACTTAACGCGCAGGGAAGAGGAAGTGCTGATACACATAGCGCATGGCAAGAGCCTGAAAGAAATTGCCGAAGAACTATTCATCAGCGTGAAAACGGTAGAAACCCACAAAATGCACATACAGGACAAACTGCAACTCACCAACTCCGCACAACTGGTGAAGTACGCCATTGAAAACGGCCTGATAGAAATCGAACGCAAAAAATAACTTACACCGGGTAATTTCCTTGTTTCACCACCGCCAATCTTCTTATCTGGAAATCCTGACTTATTCCTTAATTTTCTTAAGCCCGCGCTATCCCTACAACATTCATTGCCAGCACACCAACTTTGTGTTATCAAATAGAAATGATAACAACAAAAAAGTTAAGTAAGTCAACCCAAACCAAGCTATTATAGCTTATGGTAAGGTTGTTCCTCCTTAGCAGCTGCTTGAAGTAACTATTCTCTTTCAAAGTAGTCGCCACTGAACTTTCTATTTTCAAAAAGCAACTTCTCACTCTCAGGCATTCACGGAACGGGTGCTTATCTACACCCTCAGCGCTTCAACCCATACACTTTGCCTTCGGCCGTAGAGATCACTAACCAGTCTCCTGAAATAGCCGGTGTGGAAAAAATACCGCCCATGCGATACTCCGCTTCTATCGCGTGCTTGGCCGATGGCAGGATGCGGCCAATGTCATCGCGGTAGGTGTCGTCTTCTTTAAAGTATTTCAGGTGGTGCGCCTGGTAGCCATCGGTGGCAAATACCCATCGGATGGCGCCTGTTTTCCGGTCGACCGCATAAAACTTACCCCACAGCGTGCCTACATAAGCGACACGGGGAGTAAAGGCACAGCCTCCGAAAATATTGAACTTCACATTGGTACGCCACCGCTCCTGTCCGCTTACGGCATCCAGCGCCAACAGCACCCGGTCATCAGAGGTGCCCACGTAAATCACCGAATCTTGATAAGTAGCCGACAAGGCCCATCCGTTGGGATAGGTACGATTCCAATGCGAATAACCAGACGCAGCATTCAGTGCATAGAAATTATAATCGCGTGCCCCAATGAACACAGAGCCCATACCTGCTGCGGGTGAGCCCTGCACCTCGCCACGCGTAAAATAACGGTGCCCTACTGTTTTAAACTTCCAAAGCAATTGGCCAGAAGCAGCATCTAAGGCATACACATGACCATCGAAAGAGCCAAAATATACTTTACCTCCTTCCACTACAGCATTGTTGTGGATAATATCGCTGGCCTGGAACGACCACACCGCCTCGCCATTGGCAGCCTTCACCGCCTGGAAACGACTGTTACCCGTACCAAACAGCAACAGATCATTAAACAACACGGGCGAAGAATGGTAATAGTCTGCCCAATCATACCTTCGTTCGCCCAGGAACAAAGCCGTGTTGTCGTACAACTGGCGCCATGCCACTTTACCATTTTGTTTATCGATACACGACAGTACCCCATTGCCGCCCAGCAAAAACACGTGGGGGCCGTGCACCAGCACATTCGAACGGATTTCTCCATTGGTTTTTAATTTCCATGCGACTGCCCCCGTAGAGAGGTTCAGGGCATACAGCATGCTGTCGAGGCCACCCACATATACAAGATTTTCACTCACCACGGGCGAAGCAATGAAAGGCTGTGCACTGGCAAACCGCCAGGCCACTGTGGGCAATTGATCAAAATCGCGGGCAACATTCTTGGGTTGAGAAAAACCAACGTGAAGCAGTAGCAATGCAATCAGGGTACAGTAATATTTCATGTGTTTATAAGGTTTCATAGATGCCTATTCTTCTACCACTGCCGGGGTGAGGCAAATACTGCCTGCCGCGTGGATATTATTCGTGAGATATTGTGTCTGGCGGTGATGCATATCTGCAGCGAAAAACGGAAATTTGTTTACAGCGGCTGCCGTGGCGCTTGTTCAAGATGGAACAAGTTGGTACAAGGCTCCGCACTTACCCATGGAACTGGAAACCGAAGGACTGCTGGTGCAAAAATGCCGGGCACTGATTGAAGAGCGCCTGAACTGGGGCGAAGGCGAACAGTGGTCTACACAAGATTTCGAGACGCTCAGCGAGCGCATCTTCGAAAAAACACAAGTGCGCCTCAGCGTCATCACCCTTAAGCGCATCTGGGGCAAAATCCGCTATGACAGTCGCCCCACTATTACCACCCTGAATACGTTGGCGCAGTTCATCGACTTTGAGAACTGGCGCGCCTTCCGGCAGGAACACACCCATACCTCATCCACGAACGGGCAAAGTCACACCCCCGACTGGGCACCTCCGGCTGTTGACCCATCACCGACCACGAAGAAACGAACGTGGCTGCGGCTGGCATGGCCTGTCGGACTGTTGCTTGCCCTCGCAGTGCTGGCCTGGTGGTATTATGGCAACCACGTTGATGAACCCGCCACTCCGAACAGCAACCAGTTTACCTTCACCAGCAAAAAAGTGGTAGCAGTAGGTGTGCCCAATACCGTCATCTTCGACTACGATGCAACGGCTGCACTACCCACAGATTCCATCTTCATTCAGCAAACGTGGGATCCGCGGTTCAGCCAACAAGTAGAGAGAGATCAGCAACAGCACACCGCTATCTACTACCGCCCCGGTTTCTTTCAGGCCAAGCTGCGTGTGAACAACGAGGTGGTGAAAGAGCACAGCCTGTTTATACAAACCGAAGGCTGGGTGCCGATGGTGGACCTGGAACCCGTGCCCGTTTATTTTCATACAGAAGATGCACGCCAACATGGCGTACTAGGTCTGTCGCGCGAGCAGATCGAAGCCCAACACATTGCACTACAGCCTGCGCCACCTTGGGTGAGCTACTATAATGTGGGACCGCTGGCTGAAATTTACAGCCACGACTTTATATTCGAGACGGAATTAAAAAATACTTTCAGCGAAGGCGCGGGCGCGTGCCAGCACAGCGAGGTACACCTGCTGTTTCAAGGGAGCGCGTTGATTATACCGCTCTCTATACCAGGATGTGTTTCAGAACTACAGTTCCTGGATCGCGATGGTAAGAAAAGCGATTTGTCGGCTTTTGGTGTTGACTTTAACGACTGGGTGAAAGTACGTGCCGAGGTGAAGGACTCCCTCGGACTGGTGAAGGTAAACGACCGGGTGGCCGGTGAGTTTAAAGTCAAGATGAACCCCCTGCCACTGGCGGGGTTGGTCTTTCGCTTTCGCGGAACAGGCGAAGTGAAGACCGTGCGCATCAGTAAACAGGATGGCACTCTTATGTACGAAGAAATATTCTGAGCGATCCTCCACCGAAAGGTGGCGCGTGTCTACGAATTTTTAACAGCCTGGTTAGCAATCGACCGAGGCAACCCCGAACTTTCCAGAAAACTTGATAGCCCATGGCCAACCCTACCCTATCCCGGCTGTTGCAGAAAACAGGCAATCCGCAGCTATTACAGGCGTTAACAGACACACTCTCGCTGTCCGATCTCAACTCCTTGCTGATGGAGGTGATGAAACAAAAGGCTGCACAGCTAACACCTGCTGAGCTGATGCACCAATATAGACACAATCGCTTTGTGCAACCTTCCGCACTTCCTCCATTGGCAATCGCAGAGGCTGAGCAGCAACTGCTTGAGTTGGCAAGTCAGCAAGGCTTTGAAGCGCTGACGCTCTCGCCCCTGGCACCTCTCGGCAATTGCTCGGTGATAGCCCGTGCCGATCAAAACAAAATAGTGACCGCACTACGGGGCACCGAAGTGGTAGCCGATGCCACCAACCTGCTGGCGTTGGAGGCGGCCACACGCAGGATGCAGCAGCGTCACGATCTTGCTCCGCTGCATCTGTGCGCCATTCACCGGCATGTGCGGGCGCAGGCGTTGCCACCCGGAAAAGGATTTGCCGCGCACTTCCAGATATTTTGTGCCGTGACGGCTGGCCGCAACCGTGGTGGTGTGGCACTCGAAACAGAGGCACTCCTCACCCACCTAAAGTATTACGAACGGTTGCTAGATGACATGCTACCCATACCCTTTAGCTTTACGTTAAAGACATTCCCCACCACCCCTGAAGAAGAAGTGGCGGTGGAAAAAATAAAAACTTATCTGCAATCAAAGTTTACCGCAGAGCGGTTGAAGCATGAAACGGTAGACCCCAAAGCTCATCGTTATTATCAGTTGGTGCGCTTCTCGCTCGATGTACAGCACAAGGGCCAATATTTCAACCTGGGCGATGGCGGCTTTGTAGATTGGAACGAGCAGCTCACCCAAAATAAGAAAGAGCTATTGTTTACCAGTGGCGTGGGATTGGAGTTGCTGCTGAAGATGAAGTTGCGGATGATTGGATGAACTTATTGCTTGCTTCGGGGAGCAAGCCTAGCAAAGCCTATGTGTCTGACTGAATAAAAACACGTATCTTAATTGACAGATTGCTTCGCCCTTCCCGCCACCTGCCTTCAGCTCGCAAAGACGAATTTAGGCGTCAGACGGCTGAATGCTTAGCGAACAAGCCGTCAGACGCCTATTTAATAGACAGATTGCTTTGGATGCCCGCTCATGCGTGCATACCGCGCAAAGACGGCAAAGCAAAATACCTCTACCCCAGCTCCACTTCTCCCGTCTGGTCATCGTATAGCAGCCACCCCTCCTCATCAGGACTAAGGGTAGCTAACGCAAGGCCTTGCTTGTTCCAAACGGCCGAGCGCCCTGCGCAAGTTGCTCCATCGGCTTGCCCTACGCTATTGCAGAACACCACCGGCCAACCCACCTGTTGCGCACTGTGTTGCGCCTGCTCATGGGCCCTATCAATACCACGCACCGATTTCACCGCACTTACCACCAACATATCGGCCCCAGCCTGCTGCAAACGGCCAAGGTGGGCCGCCACCGACAACTCATAGCAAATTGCCAACCCTACCCTTTTATTAGCCACGGTAAACAATTCACTGCGCGGCCCTGGTTGAAAGAAGGGCAACTCATCGGGGTGGAGATGTTCTTTGGTCAGCAGTTGCACGGGTCTAGTAGGCTGAAAAAGGAATGACCCTATGTGCACGTTACCATTTAGTCGCACAGGCGCCCCTACCAGCAAGGTTACCTGTGCCACTTCGCTCAGCGACTGAAACACCGCCAGGCGCGCATCATCTAACGACAGGGGCATCGCTGCCGCCGGCGCAGGCTCATAGCCGGTAAGCGACAGCTCGGGAAACACCAGCAACTGGGCACCTTTGGCAATGGGCTTGCGCGCCAGCATCAGGTGGCGACCGATGTTGGCTTCTATGTTACCCGATTCTGCCTGGATTTGAAAAATGGCTGCTTTCATGAGTCACCAAAGTTAATCGATCACATGTTTTGGATAAGTCCTACCCCCAATCGTGGTAAAATCGGGTCTTCCGTTTTTGTATGCTGTGCATGCCGACTCTCCTACTTGTATATTTAGTGGTCAACTAAGTTATCGCATGCCCGTACGATTGCTATTCATTATCATTTTGCTATCATTTTCACGGGTGATCCAGGCCCAGAGCCCAGGTCAACGAGTAGACCCTGAATTGTTTTATCATGCCGAACTCAAAAAGATTTTGCTCATAGATGGACAGCTGCCATTTCTCCAAAAAGATACTATATACAACATCTGGACATGGAACGGCCAACGATGGCAACCCATCGCTTGCAAACAAGCACCTCCGCCCCGTTACGCCAGTTGCGCAGTGTACGACCGCGCGCACAATGCCATTATTTCATTTAGCGGTAGATCTGGACCGGATGAAAAGATTATAAATGACACCTGGGTATGGAAAGGTGGGCAATGGGCCCAGCATGTTGATGCGCACATGCCCGCTCGCGATCACCACACCATGTGCTACGATGAAAGCACGCAGGAAACCATACTCTTCGGTGGTGGACGATACCCCCGAACGGAGGGCCCATGGGCCACCGATACGTGGGTTTGGAAAGATGAACATTGGTTGCAGGCCACAACGGAAGGGCCACCTGGTAGAGTGGCACCCATGGTATATGATGCGGCTACCCAGGCCATCCTGCTATTTGGCGGGGTTGGTGCTCCAACCAACGGTTACCAACCCAAGTATGGCGACACCTGGCAATGGCAGCACCGCAAGTGGACAAAATTAGCTGAAAGCGGACCTCCACCACGCGCCAGACATGCTATGGCGTACGACAAAAAAAACAAAAGGGTGCTCCTCTACGGAGGAGAAAATGATGAAGGACCCTTGGGTGATCTTTGGCAGTGGGATGGCAGGACATGGACTGAAATCATTATGCCTGAACCCAACCCGGGAGATCGCTACGTTCACGTGATGGCCTATGATGAAGAGCGTGAAATGGTAGTGCTCTACGGTGGCATGCACCAAAAACAACTGGTGACGGATACCTGGGAATGGAATGGAACAATCTGGCGAAAAGTTGCACAATAAAATTTTGCCCTTTGTCCAGCATGTGTACGGCTGCGGGAGTCTGTGCACAGTCGTTTAGTGCACCACCTCCAGTATACGAGTTACCCAAAGGCTGTACATCTTGCCTGACGGGTGAAGTCCATCGGATGCCACCAACGCAGGGTCTTCCAGACCTTGCCGTGAAATATCTGTGATGTTGATATAGCGCACACCTAAACGTTCGGTAATGACTTTGTTGGCCTCGTTAAACGCATCCAGTTCGCGTGAGATCTTTTCCTGCTTCGGCTTGCCGAAGGGAGTAAACCCATAGTCGGGAATGGAAACTACGAACACGTGGTCCTTCTCTCCTTTAGCCAGGCGGATGGCCTCGAGCAACAACGCCTCGAATTCTGTTTTGTACTGCTCCAGCGGTTTACCCTGGTATTGGTTGTTGACGCCTATCAACAGCGACACCAGGTCGTATTCGGGCTGCAGGCGTGCGATGGTCATGCCGTTTTGCAAGTTGTCGGTACGCCAGCCGGTGGTGGCGATAATGGTGGGGCCCGCTATCTCTTTGCCCTGTTGCCGCAACTGGTTGGCTAGCTGCACGGGCCACCGTTCTTCCGGGGCCACACTTTCTCCAATGGTGTACGAGTCTCCCAGTGCCAGGTATTTCATAGGTTGCGCATAAGTGGTAAGTGACAAGAAGAAAAAAATGACGATCGAACGGATCATGTAGTAAGAATTTGTGTGCGCAAGGTACTGCGTATTTTTGAATTCCCCCTGAGCGACTCAAGACAGCACCCAGCCTGGAAGCACTGCCTGAGAATATCAAAGGTGCCGCCCTGCTTATGCTATGCCATCTACCACGAGTTCCATGATACTGTCCTGCTCATGCTACGACATCTACCACGGGTTCACCGGTCCTGCCCTGCTCCTACAACGGCATCTAACACGAGTTACAAGGTTCTGTCCTGCTCATACAACGGCATCTAACACGAGTTCAACGATTCTGCCCTGCGCCTACAACGGCATCTGCCACGAGTTACAGGGTTCTGTCCCGCTCATACAACGGCATCTACCACGAGTTCAACGATTCTGCCCTGCTCTCACACCGACATCTACCAAGAGTTACAGGGTTCTGTCCTGCTCATACAACGGCATCTACCACGAGTTACAAGGTTCTGTCCTGCTCATACAACGGCATCTACCGTCAAGTGTGGTGGTCTTTCCTGCGGATACTGCTTTTCCGTCTGACCCCCGTAGGCAGGGCTGCGTTGTTTTTGAGGAAGAGGGATGGTATATTGGGGATAGTTGCAAGAGTAAAGATTTGGATGTTGGCAGCCATAGGTCAAAAAAATGAACGACTTCAAACCACTTGGACTTCAAATCAGTGAAAGCTTAAGAGCCTACACCGAACAGATGAGACTCTTTCAAAGTCCAATGATAGAGGTGGCCCGACAAATGCAAGCTCTGCAAGCAAGTTTTACGTCCCCTTCAGTTCAAATAGCAAAACAATTACAAGAACAATTGAAGTCGTTTATTCCTATTGACTATGGAAAAGAATTGTCTAAAGCATTACAACCTTACAACGATTTTGCTAGCGAATTTGCAAAAACACATAAGTCACTAATCGACCAAATCAAGTTTCAGTTTCCTACGACTCAAATTTCAATCGACTCCCAGCTATTAGAAGCCATTCGTCAAAGTTCAGTGTTCTCGACTTTGCACGCGGTTAGACACAGTCAGGTGGGAGAAATTCAACTTTCAGAAGATTTCATTTCACGAATAAATGAGATAACTAGTCAAGTTCGTGACGGGGAGGAAATAAATGACCTTTCAATTGAAGCGGTGGTTCAGACCTTAAATAGAATTGAAGATACCCTAGAGACGCTACAAAACAATCTAAAAACACCTGGGCAAAAACTTCTTACTATTGAAGACATTCGTTTTTATATCGGACTAATATTCACTCTTGTATTCTTTATCATTCCGTACATAGGACAAATAGAGACCGATGAAAAAATCGAAAAGATTGATGGACTAACAAGAAATAATTCGGACAAACTTGAACAACTAAACGACAAACTGGACAAGATAGCTGACCTCTTAGCAAAACATGAAAAATGGATTTGTTCTCGGGACACGCATTTAAGACTAAAGCCAAGTTTCAAATCTAGTGTAGTGACAAAAATATTTCAATTTGAAACCGTTATTATTGAGAACACTGACAGTGTGACTCACAAATGGATTAAAGTAAAATTCATTGACACTAACGACAACGAGATAAAAATTGGATGGGTGACAAAAAAGTATTTTAAAAGGATTGAGTGAACCTACGGCTGCCAACAAAAAAATGTTTCTGCAATGGCGGGGTTCGGTGTCCTCATTAATTTCGGTTTCTTTATTTAAATTCATCTCGTGGGACAAGGTGCAACTGGTCGGCCTTAGCATTTCGCTGCGCTCCATTGCTAAGGCCTCTTATGCCCGCCACTGCAGAAACACAAAGGTTGGCGTCTATTACCGGAAAGTGCAGTATAAAATTAAAAAATGAAGAGGGTAAATGAGTTTTTAAAATCTAAACTTACGAACATAAAGTCTATTCAAAAATTGACGGATAAAGATAGGGAGTACAGTTTAACTCTCGATTGCTTAATCCATTGGTTCATTACTTTGACAGTTTCTCTCCTCAGTAAATACTCCAATTTTGTTGAAGGGACAAAAGACAATGCAGGTTACTTCACTCAAATGATTTTCACCTTAACGAACAATTTAATTGCGTTAAAATATTTATTCGAAAATGGACTTGATACTCAAGTCAAATCAGTTTTTAGAAATTCGATTGAGTTATCAGATTTAGCTTTGATTGTCCTATACGACAATAACTATTTTTTAAAGCATTCATCACCTCAGCGAAAGGGTTCATGGAACCCATTTGTTTCTCCAAAGAATAGCACAGTTGAAAAGAAAGCGAAAGAGATAATTGCTGAATTATACAAAATGAGTAACTCAAAAGACGGAGACAAAAGCGCTAATTCAATTAATTCATTAATGAAAGTGTGGGATTCAATCAGAAATGGACAGTACGAAATACTATCAGAAAATTTACATGGTAATTATATTCACAATATTTTTAATGCATATAAGCTAAGTGACGACAATGGGAATTTTGTTCCTTCAATAGGTGGACAAAAATGGAGAAATTTAGATAGAACATTATCCGACATTTGCCTTCATCAAATCGCATTCAAGCGGTACATTACATGGACTTTAGAATTGAAACATAATATTGACCTGTTTGACAATAAAATATTGGAGCATAGATTCATCTTCTTTTTAGACACTGTAATCGGAGAGCTTCTACCTAATATTTTTAAAGGACAATCACGTGACTACATTGACATTGACGACAATGATGACACTTATGACAATTAATAGTGGAGGATTAGAGTAACAGCCGCCAACAGGAATGCCATGAACAGAAAGAAAGTTTCAGAACGACATTTCAATTCTCCGCAGAGTCTCCCGTTGCGGTGGGCGATTGCAGGAAGGGGACTCTGACGGAATAGAACCAATTTTGATAATGATTGAATTAAAATCTCAAATCCCACATCCCACATCTTAAATCTCAAATCTAAAATCTCGCACTAAAATACCCCTCGCGACTGTCGGGGTAAACCGTTATCTTTCACGCTCAAGCAAAAATTTCATCACCATGCGCACCCTCCTACTCCTGCTGCTGGCTTTCGCTGCTGCGGCACAACCCATCAGCAACAGCGACCGCGAGATTGTATTCCGCGATGTGAACGTAATACCCATGGACACCGAACGCGTACTGGCCAACCAAACGGTGATCATCAAAGAAGGACGCATTACCTACCTCGGTGCCACCAAAGGTGCACCGGTGAGTAAGGGCGCACTCATCATCCCCGCCAAGGGCAAGTACCTGATGCCGGGGCTGGCCGAGATGCACGCACATGTGCCACCCATCGACAACCTAGAGCCTATGAAAGATGTGCTGCTGTTGTACCTGGCCGGAGGCGTTACTACCATACGCGGTATGCTGGGGCATCCGCGCCACCTCGAGCTGCGCACCCAAATCAACACGGATGAAGTTCTGGGTCCGCATTTCTTCAGTACAGGGCCATCGTTTAACGGACAGAGTGTGAAGACTGCTGAACGCGGGGCCGCCATGGTGCGCGAACAGAAAGCCGCAGGCTACGATTACCTGAAATTGCATCCCGGCCTTACCAAAGAAACCTTTGGTGCCATTGCCGCTACGGCCAAAGAAGTAGGCATTCCCTTCGCAGGGCATGTGAGCTTTGGCGTAGGCGTGTGGACGGCCATTGAAGCGGGCTACTCGTCTATCGACCACCTGGATGGCTTCATCGAAGCCATTACACCGGGCGTAGACACGCTGGCCGAACAGCAGACAGGTTTGTTTGGCTCGTGGATTGCATACCGTGCCGACCCCACGCGCATCGCACCTTTGGTGAAGGCACTGGCCGACAAGAACATCTGGGTGGTGCCCACGCAGGCGTTGGCCGAGCGCTGGCTCTCGTCCACACCGGCCGATGTGTTTCTGGCTGAGCCGGAAATGAAATACATGAAACCCGAAGACCGCAAGAACTGGGAGAATGCGAAGAACAACTACCTGAACAATCCCAACTACAGCAAAGACAAAGCCGATAAGTTGGTGGAAGTAAGGAGAACGTTGATCCGGGAATGCCAGAAAGGGGGCGTGGGTTTGTTGTTGGGCTCTGATGCACCTCAAGTGTTTAACGTGCCCGGGTTTTCGATACACCATGAGTTAAAATACCTGGTGGACGCGGGTCTTACTCCGTACGAGGCATTGCGTACCGGCACTGTCAATGTGGCGAGCTACCTCGGTCAATCCGATGAAGGTACCATTCGCGTAGGCAACCAGGCCGACCTGGTGCTGTTGGCAGCCAACCCGTTGGAAGCAATAGGCAACACGCGCCAGATTGAGGGGGTGATGATAGGCACCCGTTGGCTGAGTAGAGCTTGGCTGGACGAAACGCTGAAGAAGCTGGAAAAGTGATTCAGGTGCGGGGACCGATCAGATCCCACAGGTTGCCATACAAATCTTTGAATACGGAAACAGTACCGTAGGCTTCTACGGCTGGTGCGCGAACAAATTCCACCCCGTTGGCGCGAAATTTTTCATAGTCGCGCCAGAAGTCATCGGTATGCAGGAAGAGGAACACGCGGCCCCCCGTTTGGTTGCCGATGCGCGTCTGTTGTTCTTCAGAAGCTGCCCGGGCCAGCAGCAGTTGGGCGCCACCCTGGCCAGGTGATACGACCACCCAGCGTTTGGTGTCGCTGAGGCGTGTGTCTTCTACCAATGTAAAGCCCAGTTGTTGTGTGTAAAAGGCGATGGCCTCATCGTAGTCGCGAACGACAATGGCGATTTGGGCGAGGGAGCGGTGCATGTGATACAAAGTATCAGTCACTAAAAATTAGATTATCACTGGAAGGGTATTTACATGAGGATATTCTATTTCGAATTCTTCAATCACCCTTACCAAATGTTTTGATACACTTGCCGTGAAAATTTGTTCTTAACATGTTCATTTTGTCTTGAACAAATAGTAAGAGACTGAATATTGAAAGCCATCCTGTTCAGGTTCTTTCAATATGCCAACTTGAAGGGTTATAGGTTCCCCATTGCAGTAGTAGTTAACCCTCTTACCTGTTGATAATTGCTTATGAAATTCGTTGGCCTCCTTTTCAGAAATAAAAGAGTCGCGAATTAGTTTTACATCACCTTGCAAAAATTGGTGAAACTCCTGTTCTCCAATGGTTCGATCACCAATAGGAGTTTTAATTGATTTTGGTTTCATTTTATTTGGGTTTCTTTTCCAAAGATCGGAAATATTAAGGATCATCGGTTCAAGTACCACTTTAAGGAAACGAAATTTATTTTGATCAGAGCTACATAAAACCTATACAATCCATAACCCTCACTACGAAAATAATTTAGTATTTTGGTTATTTTAGCTATAATTCAAATCATGCAATCATAAATAGTACCTACCAGCTCCACCAACAAGTTTTAATTCTGTATTAAAATTTGAGAAACTGTAAATCATTATGGCGACCCAAAGAAACGAGACCTCTACTAATTTTCTTGATACTATTCTTAACACCTATTGGGGACTAGGGTTTGTCCTAATCAGTTGCCTTTTTATATTCTTATCGTCAGCCGTTTTCGTCTTAACTTTCTTTTTTCAAAGAGATCACGAAGTATCAGGTCACTTAGGTGATTCTTTCGGAGTCATCAATGCACTGTTCAGTTGCTTGGCATTCGGTGGTTTGTTTTATACAATATTGTTGCAGAAAAAAGAGTTGAAAGAAACTCGAATTGAATTTGAAAAACAAGCACGCATTTTTAACCAACAGCGCTCCGATGATATGTTTTTCGCATTGCTTGAACTCCACAGAAAAACACAATTACCTCTTGTGAAGAACGATGTTTCGGGCAACGTATTTAAAGCAATTACAAGAAAGTATCATAGAGTAATAACAGATCACCGTGATGAAGACCTTGATACGAAAATCGGACTAATTGAAGATGCGATCGCTGAGCTTGATTATAAGACAATGAATTACTTCGAAGATAGATATATTCGAAGTCTAATGACCCTACTTAATTTCCTTCCCGCTAACTCGGAAATATATATGGATATATTACTCTCGGACTCCTCTGAGCAAGAAATAACTTCAATTCTAATCTGTGGCATATTGATGGAAAACCTTAGAACCTCATTGATAAAAACAAACTATGCTTCAATAAGTAATATCAATCAGTATTTAGGAACGGAATTTTATCCAGTATATGGTTATCCTAAT
>CAZRQK010000045.1:0-36077 GCA_964602295.1 uncultured Ohtaekwangia sp. | reverse complement strand
ATGTAGTCCAGTCCCCCACCACCGTATTGTTGGGGTATAGTGGGTCCAAAGGCACCGATCTCACCAAACTTGCGCACGATCTCATAAGGAAAGTGTGCGCGCTGTGCCCAGTCTTCTATAAAGGGTGTAATTTCTTTTTTTACAAAGTCGCGGATGGAATTGCGTATCAGCTTGTGCTCTTCGGTCAGCAGGCTGTCAATGGCGTAGAAATCAGGATGTTCGAACAAGTCTTGCTTCAAGGATTTCTTGGCTTTGCTTTCGGTGGCGGTGCTGGCTGACATGGCGGTAATATTTTGTTTATCTGAAATTAGCGGACAAATTTACGCAGAATTGTGATGCCCCAACAATCGTTTGAAGCGCCTCGCAAACTAAACAACCCAATGATGGACGCACCCCTCGACCCGGCCCTGGTAGAACAGGTAAAGAAGTTGCAGCAGAAGTATGCCGTGATGGGGCAAGATCTCTCGTCTTACCTCGATGGATTACTCCATGCCGACTACCTCACCTATTGGGATTACATACACCTCGATACGTTGTTGAGCCTGCAGAACCCGAAGACGCAGTTCAAAGACGAGAAGGTGTTTATCATCTACCACCAGATTACAGAACTGTATTTTAACCTGGTATTGTGGGAACTGGAGCAACTCGCAGAAGCTCAACCGCTCACCGAAAAACTACTTACTGAACGCCTCGACCGCGTGGTGCGCTACTTCCGGGCACTGGAAGACTCTTTCCTGATTATGATCGATGGCATGGAGAAAGAGCAGTTTCTGAAATTCCGCATGGCGCTGCTGCCTGCCAGCGGCTTCCAATCCGCGCAATACCGCCTTATCGAAATCTGTTCAACCGATATGATCAACCTGGTAGGTGTGGCCGACAGAGAAGTATTGAAGAATGAGCACGACATTCACCAACTGATAGAGAAACTTTATTGGCGCAGCGGAGCCACGGAGCTCGCCTCAGGTAAAAAAACGCTTACGCTGCAGCAGTTCGAAGAAAAGTACATGAAGCAGTTTGCCGAAACAGGCGAACGATACAAGCACAATAACTTGCGGCAGTTGTATCAGCCATTCAAAAATTCGCCCGAGGTAATAGCGCGGCTGCGCGAGTTCGATGTGCTGGCCAATGTGTATTGGCCGCTTGCCCACATGAAATCTGCCGGGCGGTACCTGCAAAAAGATCCGGAAGATATCAAAGCCACGGGCGGCACCAACTGGCAGAAGTACCTGCCGCCACGCTTTCAGAAAATCATGTTCTTCCCCGAACTGTGGAGCGAGGAGGAAAAGAACGATTGGGGCAAGGCGGCTGTGATCAAAGCCATGACCCCGGCAACGAGTCGCTGAAATTTGTAAATTTGGGGGAAGCGCCCAGTGTGTGAAACCCCTCGTTACCCTGCTGTGTTTGGTGTGTTCGGCTGTTCAACTGAATGGACAGGGCATCACCCGTTTTACCTATCACGATGCCGACAAAAAGAACCTGAAGGAAATCTACCAGGTAAAGGATACCATTCGCAACATTTTGCACGGCCGTTACATTTCTTACTTCCTCAACGGCAACATCGAATCGAAGGGGCAGTTTCTGAACAACGAGACCACCGGGGTGTGGGAGTTTTTCTATGAAACCGGCAATCCCAAAATGAAGGGCATTCTGCGCCAGAACTCCAACTACGGCATGTGGGAATACTTCTATGAAAACGGACAGAAGAGCATGGAGGGCACCATCAATGGACGTAACAAAGAGGGCGAGTGGAAAATTTATTACGAAAGTGGTGAGCTGAAAGAGCAAGGTACATACAAAGAAAACCTGCGCACTGGCTTATGGACTACCTATTTTGAAGATGGCACACGCAAAGGCGAAATAGAATACGCAGAAGACCATGGCCGCTACACTGAATATTACCATTCGGGCAAGGTGCTAGCGGAAGGCCCGCGCGCGGGGCCCCGCAGCGTAGGGCATTGGCGTTACTTTGCCGAAGACGGCACCCTGCAAAGCGAGGGCGACTTCGAAAACGGAAAGAAGAGCGGCCGCTGGCTGTACTACCATCCCACCGGGCAGGTGGCATCAGAAGGTATTTTTCGCAACGATGACCCCGAAGGGGAATGGGTCTATTATTTCGAGAACGGGTCGGTGAGTGCCAAAGGCCAATACCTGGGCGGTAAAAAGAACGGCTACTGGAGTTCCTTCAACAACAACGGTGGCCTGAGCAGCGAGATTACCTACCAGAACGGCTCGGGCGAGTTTCGCGAATATTACCCCGATGGCAAGCTGAAACGCAAGGGCTTGATACAAGATGGCAAAAACCAGGGACGTTGGGAATATTACCTGGCCAGCGGCAAACTGGAAGGCGAATGCGAATTCGACAAAGGTAAGGGTACTTACAAAGGGTTTTACCCCAACGGTACCCTACAGACCAAAGGGCAGATTGAGGACGACAAGCGCGTGGGCACGTGGGAACTCTACGAACCCGATGGCAAACTCTCCGGCTATTACAAGCCTATTTATGAAGATCAGGAAACTGCACAAGAAATTACTTCGCTGCTGAAAAAGCCGGCCGCTCCTGCAAAGAAAACGGTGCGCAAAGGCTTCGACTATTTTATTCCACGTTTCCCGGAATACCGGGGTGTGATTATGGAAGGCAACCCGGTGATGGCTTTTGTGGGTTCGGTGCCGTTTGGTATTGAGTTTTACAATGAGGAGCGCCTGGGCCACTACTTCGAGTTCGAAGCTATACGCGACCCCTTCTTCACAGCCGACAGCCGCGTGGCCATGAACCGCATCTTCCAGCGAGGCTATGCCATTGCCCTTCGGCAGAAGTTCTACAACTCATTCACGCCCGGGCTATGGTACTTCGCGCACGAATTGCGCTTCACCAATCTGGGTCATTTTGCCAATGTGCGGTTGGGCAGCGGCAGCAACCTTACCGCCAGCGCCTCCGAGCAGAAAGCAGAGTATGGGCTTTTGATAGGCTCGCGCCTGATGGAGCACAAAGACGATGATGGCCTCACCATCGATGGATATGTAGGCGTGGGTGCCGGTTACCGCAGCTTCGATGCCGAGTCCATCTTCGAAGATTTGTTTGAAAATGTCAATCAGCGCAAGCTGGCTGTTACCTTCCGCTTCGGGCTCAACTTCGGCTGGGCCGTGTCTTTCAACAAGCGCAAGTAATTGCGTACCTTTGCCTCTGTAAAGGATAAATACCTTTCTTTTCCACATTGAGCACACCGCAAGAGATCATATTGTCTCCCGCGGAAGCGTTTGACGAAACACGCTTCCTCTCCATCTTACACGAAAAACTGCGTATCCATTCGCAACACCAGGCTGTCAGGCCATTGAAACGTTCTATCGATGCACGCGGCAAAAAAGTGATTGTGCGCGTGCTGGCCGAAGTGGTGAACAAAGGCGAAGAAGTTTTTCACCACCATCATGCTTACCGCGATGTGCACAACAAGCCATCGGTCGTGGTAGTGGGTGCGGGGCCTGCCGGTTTGTTTGCCGCGTTGCGGCTGATTGAGTTGGGCGTAAAGCCTATTGTGGTAGAGCGGGGCAAAGATGTGCAGGCACGCAGGCGCGATCTCGCGGCCATCAACAAAGAACACATTGTCAATCCCGAATCGAATTATTGTTTTGGCGAAGGGGGGGCCGGCACCTACAGCGATGGCAAGCTGTACACCCGTTCGAAAAAGCGAGGCGATGTGCATCGTATCTTGGAAATACTGGTGGCCCATGGCGCCCGCGAAGAGATTTTATACGATGCGCACCCACACATAGGCACCAACAAGTTGCCGTTGCTGGTGGCCGCGTTGCGGCAGACAGTGTTGCAGGCAGGTGGCGAAATTCATTTCAATACCAAAGTAACAGCCCTACTGCTACGCGATCAGACGGTAGCGGGAGTTCGCCTGGCCGATGGTGCTGAAATTCAGGGCGAAGGAGTGATACTGGCTACGGGCCACTCCGCCCGCGATGTATACGAAATGTTGCATCGCCAACAAATCCTCATTGAAGCCAAGCCCTTCGCGTTGGGCGTGCGCGTGGAACACCCGCAATTGCTCATCGACCAGATACAATACCACTGCACCACTGCCCGCGATCCTTACCTGCCCGCCTCTTCTTATGCGTTGGTGCAGCAGGTGCAGTCTGCAGGTATGCAGCGTGGGGTCTTCTCGTTCTGCATGTGCCCCGGAGGGTTCATTGTACCCGCGGCTACTGCCCCTGGCGAGGTGGTGGTGAACGGCATGAGCCCTTCGCGAAGGGACTCGCGTTTTGCCAACTCGGGCATGGTGGTGGCCGTAGACCTACCCGACTTCCGCGAATATGCCCAACACGGTGCCTTGGCGGGGATGTATTTTCAGGCCGCCATCGAACGGCAAGCCTGCCAGGTGGCGGGCGGCACCCAAACGGCACCCGCCCAGCGGCTGGTTGATTTTGTGAGCCGCAAGATTTCTTCGACACTACCCGATACTTCGTATCAACCCGGATTGGTTTCTGTGGAGCTTTCGGACGTGTTGCCTGCGTTTATTGCGGACAGCCTGCGGCAGGGTTTCAAAGCCTTTGGCCAGAAAATGAAAGGGTATCTGACGAACGAGGCACAGGTAGTAGGGGTGGAGAGTCGTACTTCGGCCCCGGTACGCATTCCGCGTGAAGCGGACACGTTGGAACACCCACAGGTGCAGCGACTGTTTCCCTGTGGAGAAGGGGCAGGCTATGCAGGCGGCATCGTATCTGCAGCCATGGATGGCGAACGCTGTGCCGAGGCAGTAGTGAGGAAATATGTTGGGGTGGGAGTGAGTGGCGAAGGATGAGTGTAGAATGACGAGTGTAGAATGAAGAATGTTGAATGAAGAATGTTGAATGACGACTATCAACTATGGACTGCCGACCATCGACCAACTAGCAACTATCAACTAAGAACTATCAACTAACAACCAAGTAGTGAGCAAAAAAACAGTCATCATCGGAGCTACGCCTAATCCTTCGCGTTATGCGTACCTGGCCGCGGAAATGCTTACCGACTACCATCATGAAATTGTGCCGGTAGGTATCAAGCAGGGAACTGTGCAGGGCGTGCCCATTTTGCCGATTCAATCCAAACCAGTTGTTGATAATGTGGACACCATTACCCTCTATATCGGCCCACAGCACCAGCCTGAGTGGTACGATTACCTGCTGTCGCTGAAGCCGAAGCGCATCATCTTCAACCCTGGTACCGAAAACAATGAACTGGCGCGATTGGCTGCCGCCCAGGGAATAGAAGCACTGGAAGCCTGCACATTAGTGATGCTGCGTTCGAACCAGTTTTGATACAGTTCATTCTGCAGGGTACTTGGCAATAATGCCCACGTATACCACTTTCCATTTACCGTCTTTCTTTTCGAGTACACGTATCTGCGAAGTTTCATCGCGGTCACCAATATTATCGCGCACTTTCTGGGTGTATTGCACAAAGGCCCCGGTACCATAAACGCGTACGTCTTTCCATATGCGGTCCACCGTTAGCTTCGCATCATCATGAGCAACGTCTATATGGCGGTTGGGTGTTTGCGTACGGAAATATTCTTCGAACGATTTTTTGATATCGGCCCAGCTCTCGATAAAGCTGGTGCCTGTGGAATCCGAATACGACCAATAGGCGTAAGGCACCTGCAGCCATGCATCTTCCCATTCTTTGCGGTTTACCTCCAGAAAAGCCTTGGTTTCTCTTTCAATGGCAGCCTTGATGGCAGTTACTTCTTTATCGCTCTGGGCGGTAACGGGTGCAAGCGCCAGCCACAACAGGCCGGCCACGGTGGTAAGGATTTTGGCTTTCATAAAGAACGACTTTTGTTTTGGTAATCTTAATGTAGCAAAAAGCATTGAAAAAAGTAAGCAGAAATTGACTGGCACGGGCAAAAACCTGACGCAAGTCAGTAGCCGTTTGCAGGCAATGAGGTAGCTTACAGAACCAACCAAACACTCCTTTTATGCTCTCCGATGAAAAAATCATTCCGCTGAAAAAGCTGGTTGTAAAGCCAGAGAAAAAAATCAAACTGTCGGAATATTCCACAGGCTACGAAGGAAAAGCACTGAATCGCAAAGATGCCGAAATGCTGCTGGAGGCAGGGCGCAAACACCTGGCCGAGATTCAGGATAAGCTTTATGCCCACAATCAGTACAGCGTGCTCATTATTTTCCAGGCCATGGATGCCGCAGGGAAAGACGGAGCCGTGAAGCACATTATGTCGGGTTTTAACCCCCTGGGGGTAAAGGTGCACAGCTTCAAGGCCCCCACCTCGCACGAACTGGACCACGACTATTTCTGGAGGCACTCGTTGGCGCTGCCGGCAAGAGGCGAAATAGCGATCCACAACCGCTCGCACTACGAAAACGTATTGGTTACCAAAGTGCACCCCGAGTATGTGCTGAACGAAAACATTCCCGGCATACGTACTTTGAAGGACATTGACGATGATTTTTGGAAGGCGCGCTACAAGCAGATCAGACGGTATGAAAAAAACTTAACCGACAATGGCATGGTGATTTTAAAATTCTTCCTGCACGTTTCTAAAAAGGAGCAGAAGAAGCGTTTCCTCGAGCGCATAGAAGACACCTCCAAGAACTGGAAATTTTCGCTGTCGGACTTGAAAGAGCGCGCCTTTTGGGACCAGTACCAGAAAGTGTATGGCGAGGCCCTGTCTGAAACTTCCACCAGCTATGCTCCGTGGTTTGTTATTCCGGCAGATGACAAGTGGTTTGCCCGCCTGGCCATTGCATCGGTCATTTACCGGGAATTCGAAAAGCTAAAGCTATCGTACCCTACTGTTAGCGAAACGCAAAAGGCAGAGTTGCAGAAAGCGAAGCTGCACTTGATGAGTGAAAACGGAGCGCAGGACAAAGAGTCTAAGGACGGTAAACAGAAGAGGAAGGCAACAGCTCAAGAGTAGAGCTAAAGGCACAGAAATAATAGGGGCTACTTATTGTGAAAATTCATGGCTCTCTCCAGACCAATGGTGCTGAACGCAAAAATGGCTTCGATGGCGCGGTCCATCACAGCCGGTAGGGCATCGAACTCTTCCTGTGTAAACCGGCTCAGCACATAATCAACCTGTTGCCCTTTCGCGAACTTATTGCCAATGCCTACCCGCAGCCGGGCGTAGTCTTGTCCGCCAGTCAGGTCTTCAATATTCTTAAGGCCGTTGTGGCCTGCGGCACTGCCCTTTCCGCGTAAGCGCAGGGTGCCGAAAGGCAACGCAATTTCATCTACGATCACCAGAAGATTTTCTTTGGGAATCTTCAAGTCCTGCAGCCAGTAGGCAATGGCTTTGCCGCTCAGGTTCATGTAGGTATTGGGCTTTATCAGGTGCAACTGCCTGCCTTTGTGTTTTACCTCGGCATGGTCGGCCAAACGTTCGGTTTTAAACGTTGCCTTTTCATTGTCGGCCAGGCGGTCGAGCACCAGGAAGCCAATGTTGTGGCGGGTAAGTTCATACTCCGCGCCTATATTGCCCAAACCTGCGATCAAATATTTCATATCGATTTCAAGCTAAATAAAAAAATCCCGTCTTGTTGCCAGGACGGGATTTTTCGGGAACGTATCGGTAAAGAATTACTTCTTCTTCTCGTCTTTCTTGGGTGCTTCGGCTTTCTTGGCATCGGCAGCCGGGGCTGCACCAGCAGCGGCCGGAGCCGCCCCTTCGGCCGCAGCCGGGGCCGCAGCAGCTTCTTCGGCAGCGAGTTTAGCCGCACGAGGCACTTCTACGGCAGCGATGGCAGCCGCTTTGGGATCAAGAAATTCCAGACCGGCCATTTGCATGTCTGCCACTTTAATAGCGTGGTGGAAATCCAATGTAGACACATCTACATCGATGTGATCGGGCATGTCTTTAGGGAAGCCATATACCTTTAAAGCTGCGCGCTTGCGTACCAGTGCACCACCTTTGGCAACACCAGGAGCCTGGCCTACCAGGCGAACCGGTATTTGCATCTTGATTTTGCGGTCTTCGCTGATACGCAGGAAGTCTGCGTGTAGCAAAATTTCACTTACCGGGTGGAACTGAACTTCCTGAAGAATGGCCTGGCACTCTTCGCCTTCGATATTCAGGTGAACAAAGTGGGCTTCGTTGGTGTACACCACTTCGCGGAACAAAATCATGGGAGCAATGAAGTGCACTTGTTCGTTTCCGCCATAAAGAACGCATGGAACCATGCCCTCTTCGCGAACCTTCTGTGCATCAGCCTTGCCGAGATTTGCTCTTCGATACCCTATAATCTCAACAGTTTTCATGATAGAAATTGGTTTTAGTTAAACATGAATTTATAAACGAATGAACAACGAGCTGATCGACTCGTGGTCATGAATTTTCCGTATGGCTTTGGCAAACAAATCGCTCATCGACAATACCTTGATCTTAGGTGTCTGCTTGCGCAGCGGAATGGTATCGGTTACCACCATTTCCTCTAACACAGAGTTCTCTATGTTTTCGTAGGCATTGCCTGATAATACCGGATGAGTACAAACAGCCCGCACCGATTTGGCACCTTTTTCTTTTAGTAAAGCAGCAGCCCGGCAGATGGTGCCGGCAGTATCCACCAGGTCATCCACCAGAATTACATCTTTGCCTTCCACTTCACCGATCAATCGCATCGATTCTATCTTATTGGCTTCTTTGCGATACTTGTCGCACACGGCCAGTTCTGCGTTAAAAAACTTGGCGAAGCTGCGGGCCCGCTTGATGCCACCCACATCGGGCGAAGCGAACATGATATCCTTGAGGCCCAATGATTTCAAGTAAGGAACGAAAACGTAGTTGCCATCGAGGTGGTCTACAGGAATGTCGAAGAAGCCCTGTATCTGGTCGGCATGCAAATCGCACGTCATCAGGCGGTCGGCACCGGCTGCTGAGATAAGGTTGGCAATGAGTTTGGCGGCAATGGCTACCCGTGGTTTGTCTTTGCGATCCTGACGGGCGTAGCCAAAGTAGGGGATGATGACATTTACGTTTTGGGCACTGGCTCTGCGCGCAGCATCGATCATCAGCAAGAGCTCCATAAAGTTTTCGGCCGGGGCGAAGGTAGACTGAACAATGAAAACATCGTGGCCGCGCACCGACTCGCCAATGAAAGGCGACATTTCACCATCGCTAAATTGCTGGTAGTCAACCTTTCCGAGCGGTTCGCCATAGGCATGCGCAATTTTCTCTGCCAAATAGGTGGTTGCGCGTCCCGAAAAGATTTTTACAGCCATAATTCAATGCTACAAATTGAAAGAAAAATCCCGCCCCGACACCTGTGTCGGGGCGGGATTTTGTTGTCCTGCTAGGACTCGAACCTAGAATAACAGAATCAAAATCTGCTGTGTTGCCAATTACACCACAGGACAGTACCCACCCCCTAAAAAAGGGTGTGCAAAGGTAGAATTATTTTCTAAAAAGGGAAACCAGGCCCGGAATCATTTATGCAAAAAAAGGCCGTTTTTAATGCGAACTACTCTAACTCATTTTCTTCGGGAACGGTGCCTTCCACAAAGCCCTCGGCCCAGAACCGGTACTTATCTAATATGGAAATCACTGCATTGCGCAGGTGGCGCGAGTTTTGGAAATCGATGGAGCCATACAAGGTTGTTGCATAACCTTGCCAGATGGATCGATTCTGGCGTCTGTCGAAGAACTGTATCAGCAGGGTGCCACTGTTCAGGTTGTAGCGCTGCCTGTCGTAATCCATGTCTTCTTTTTGATTCTTTACCCATTCTTCAATGTCGGGCTGGTTGTATCCATTAAACATTAAACTGTCGTTGTACATCTTGAAACCTATGATCAGGTGCGGGCGATGTTCGCTTTGCTTGTAGCCCAAAAATTTCATGCGCGCCAAAATAGACTTTTCAATTACCTCGTTGGTCATGGTGGAGTCTTCCAGGCCAATAGGTTTCATGATATCGAAGGTGCGGTATTTTTTAAAATTGCCTCGATAACTGTAATCATATTCTACGGGCAATTCTTTGTAGCCAAGGCAAGAGGAGAGTATCACCACCAACAAGAGGAAGTACAAGTTCTTCATAGGTTGCGGATTAGATATGAAAATTAATGCAATTCGTATTCAGGCGCAATAGGCCGCGAACGTTTGCATTCGCCTTTTTACGATTTGTTAAAGGAACTTTTTACGTTTCTGGGCGCTACACTGTAATTTACAAGGCCTAAACATCTGCAATGACAGCTTCTAAATACGATCAGGCCGTTGGTGCCCGGTTTCATATCTACAACAGCTTATTTCTGAATTTGCCTTTCAGAAACATTTCTCGCACCGGCACGCTGCTGCCGTTGCTGCAGCAATATTGCGAACAGGGTTTTGAAGAAGGTAAATCGGCAGAAGACATCATACCTTCTTTCTTTGCGGATTTTAGCCCCCACGCCACGCGCCCAGAGCAATTCGATCTGCTCTTCAACTTCATTCAATATGTAGAGCGGCAAGTCGCACTTTTCGATTCGATAGAAGATGCCGCTTTCGAGCAGGTAAACGATTTGAGAGGAAAAGGAACCGTTAACGCCCTGTTGCAGCGTGCGCGTTTCGAAGGAAAGGAAGAAGCCTTAAAGAAAAAAATGGATTCGTTCGGGCTGCGTGTAGTGCTCACTGCGCACCCCACCCAGTTCTATCCCGGTTTTGTATTGGGAATTCTGAACGACCTGGAGCAGGCCATACGTAACAACGACATAGAGCAGATCAACTTGTTGTTGCAGCAGTTGGGTAAAACCGCCTTCATTAATAAAATCAAACCCACTCCTTTCGATGAGGCGGTGAGCCTTACCTGGTACCTCGAAAATATTTTCTACCATTCCATTCCTGAAATTATCGGTAGCCTTTGTGCTGGCCTGAATATTTCTGCGCATGAGTGGAAAAACGATAAACTGATTGTGATTGGCTTCTGGCCCGGGGGCGACCGTGACGGTAACCCGTTTGTAACCAGCGGCATTACCTTGCAGGTGGCTACGCGCCTCAAAGAATCTATTCTAAAGAACTACTATCGCGATATCCGGCTGTTGCGCAGAAGGCTCACATTCCAGGGTGTGGATGCCCTGGTGGTAGACATTGAGCGCAAAATCTATGCGATGGCTTATGCGCGGCAGGAGGGGTACCACTCGCCAGAAGAAGTGTTGCAAGATTTATACAAAGTGCGTACCCGATTGCTGAACGAACACGATGGGCTCTTTTTGGAACTACTTGATTCTTTCATTCTGAAGGTGCGCATTTTTGGTTTCTACTTCGCTTGTCTCGACATCCGCCAGGAAAGCCGGAAGCACGATGCCGTTTGGAAAGTGATTATCGACCGGCTGCATGCACAAAAGAAATCTATTGCATGGGAGGCTTACGCGCAGTTGGATGAGGCAGCGCAAATTGATTATCTTCTTCAGCTGCGTGTGAACCTGGTATTTCTGTCGCTGGAAGATGCCTTTACAGAAGAAGTGGTGAAGACCATCCAATCGATAGAGCAAATACAAAAAAACAACGGAGAGGCTGCTTGTCATCGATACGTCATCAGCAATTGCCAGAGTGCCTTGCATGTAGTAGAAGTGTTTACCCTGGCCCGCCTGCTCATTGGGAAGGAGAAAGGCTTGTCGCTCGATATTGTGCCTTTGTTCGAAACGATTGATGACCTGGCACACGCAGAGACCATCATGCGCAGCCTGTACCAGATTGATGCTTACCGCGAACACGTGAAGCAAAGAGCAAACAAGCAGACCATCATGCTCGGCTTTTCGGATGGCACAAAGGATGGTGGCTATCTGCGTGCCAACTGGTCTATCTTCCGTGCGAAGGAGGCCCTTACTCGCGTGTCGCGCGAGTTTGGCATTACCGCTATCTTCTTCGATGGACGAGGAGGCCCCCCGGCACGCGGGGGAGGCAACACGCACGATTTCTACGCATCGTTGGGAAGTTCTATCGAGTCCGACCAGGTGCAAATCACCATACAAGGGCAAACCATTAGCTCTAATTTTGGAAAGATTGCCTCCTGCAAATACAATCTGGAGCAATTGCTGTCCGCAGGACTGGAAGGTGCGGTATTCGAGCGAGAAGACAACCAGTTGTCTGATGAAGATAAATCATTGCTGGATGCATTGGCTGAAGAAGGTTACAAAGCCTACCTGGGCTTGAAGCTGCACGAAAAGTTTGTGCCTTACTTAGAAAAGGTAACGCCACTTTCTTTTTTTGGCGATACCAATATTGGGTCGCGGCCGGTGAAGCGCAGTGCGTCAGAAGGATTGAAGTTCGAAGATCTGCGTGCGATTCCTTTTGTGGGCTCTTGGGCCATGATGAAACAAAACATTCCCGGCTTCTATGGCGTGGGCACGGCACTGAGTACGTTTGTCAATAAAGGCGAGGGCGACAAATTCAACGCGTTGTACCAAAAGTCGTTGTTTTTCCGCACGCTGTTAGGCAACAGTATGATGTCATTGACGAAATCGTACTATCCTGCAACGGCTTACCTGGCGCAGGATGCTGAATTTGGTGAGTTCTGGAAAAAGATGTTTGCTGAATTTGAATTGTCGCGAAAGCGTGTGCTCGAAGTTTCAGGTACAGCCGAACTGATGGAGGCGAGTCCCAACATACGTTCTTCGGTGCGCATGCGCGAACGCATTGTGTTACCGTTGATTGCCATACAACAATATGCCTTGATACACTTGCGCAACCTGAAAGAAGAAGACAAAGCGCATGAAGGCAAATACCGCAAGCTGATTATTCGCTGTATGTTCGGCATCATCAATGCCGCGCGTAACTCGGCTTAAACTGTGTGAAAACACTGGCGCCCCTATTTGATGCAATCAAATAGGGGCGCCACCTACATTCTACTTCACTACTTCTTTTTGTATTTCTGCATGCGCGCGTCCCGATTCATTTCCTTCCTTGCTACACTATTTCGACAAGCGCAGATACGAGCGAGCCTTGAAGGAGGGATGGGGATTGGGTTTTGTATGAGCCAACCGATTGAGAAATTCAGTATCTTGTTTCTCAAACTGAAAAATGATGAAGCTTCTATCTTTCCTTGGAATAGTACTGTTGACAGCGCTCCGGCTTTCACCATCCTCAGCTCAAACCAAAACGGTGGCAGAACAATTGGGCTACCCGGCCAACGCCAAGCTGCTGATCATCCATGCGGACGATCTGGGGGTTTCTCATTCCGAGAATGAAGCCTCCTTCGCTGCCATGGAGAAAGGAGCGGTGAACTCAGGCAGCATCATGGTGCCCTGTCCGTGGTTTCCTGAAGTGGCGGAATATGCGCGACAGCATCCGCAGGCAGACCTGGGATTGCACTTAACGCTTACCGCGGAGTGGAAACATTACAAATGGGGAACGGTGGCCTCGCAGAATGAAGTACGTTCACTTCTTACAGACAGGGCCTTTTTACCCGAAGACCCCGGCACTATTGCCACAAAAGCGCGCATTGAGGAAGTAGAAAAAGAACTAAGAGCACAGATTGAACGAGCCAGGCAATTTGGTATCGACTTTACCCACTTTGATACACACATGGGTACGTTAGTGGCCTCGGTAGACCTGGCCAAACTTTATATTCAACTCGGGCATGAATACAAGGTGCCGATATTGATGCACCGGGGCCTCGCCCGCTCCATGCTCAACATTAACTTAGACGATTATCTGAAGCCCAACGATGTAGTGCTCGACCAGATCTATATGGCCCAGCCGGAGCACTTTGCTTCAGGTATGAAAAATTTTTATGAAGGTGTGCTGCGCGATGTAAAACCAGGACTCAACTGTCTTTTGCTGCATGCTGCCTTCGACAATGCCGAGATGCGAGCCATCACCATCGATCACCCCGACTACGGAGCCGCCTGGCGCCAGGCCGACTACGATTTCTTCAGCAGTGATGAATGCAAACGAATTCTAAAAGAGCAAAACATACAACTGGTAACGTGGCGGGAGATTAGAGATAAGGTGGTAAGGGGAAAGTGAGACGCCAAACGTGAGAGGTGAAACGTGAAAGGTTGACTTTTCACGTTTTACGTTTATCATCAAGAAAGCAGAAACAAGAATATCAGCGGAAACACGATGCCCGCGAGGGCCAACTTCCAGCCACGGCTTTGGAAACTATTTTTACCGCGCTCGATAAACATGCCGGTAATGGCAATGGTAAGCATGGCTATGCCAAACAAGTCGGAGTAATAGATCCACCATTGGCTGGTATCAAGATGCAGTTTCGTCATCTGCCCTAGCAGGGGTATCGTTTTGTAGGTGGTGATTTTTCCTTGACCGGTTTCCAGGTTCACTTCTGCATCGTGGTTGGCGTAGTTAATGCGCAGTGTATTTTCATTTACCTGGAAGCGCCTCATAGCATCGCCAACTTGTTGTTGCTCCGTGAAGGCGGCAATGAAGTCATCATTCACCGCTTCTTTGGCAACAGGATTGATGGTAATATCCTTCGTTTCATAAGTGTACCTGCGTGGGTTGAACTTCTGGCGGTGGTTCAGGAAAATCCCTGAAAAGGAAAAGGCGATAATCAGGCCCAGGTAAAAATAGGCCAGGTCGCGGTGGGTGTTGCGTGCAGTCAGTTTCATGGTTTACCAGTTTGGGCCGAAAGATAACTGTAAAATGGTTATTCGGTTAAAAATGCCAGAGGATTTGCCGGGCAGCCTCTTCACCGAGCCTGTACTATCAGCCGCTTGTAGAATGTTTTTGAAAACATCGGGGCAACCTTTTACCTTTCGGCTCAAACCTGTAAAAAATCATGACCCGACTTCTTTCGCTTACCTGCTTGGCTGCGCTGCTGTTAACGGCCTGCGCTAAAAAAGAAACCCTCACCGAAACCTTTCAGCGTATAGACGCAGAGGTGAAGCAAAATGCCAAAGGCTACACCACCCTGCAAGAGGCCACCGCTTCTATTGGTCACCGCTTGACGGGATCGGAGAACGGAAAGAAGGCGGAGGAGTACACCTATAACAAGTTCAAAGAATACGGTTTTGACGATGTGCAATACCAGGAGTTTGAAGTGGAAGCCTGGTCGCGTGGAACGATTGCTGTTACCATCGATGGCGACAGTGTGCCTGCTGTAACGCTGGGGCATTCGCCCGTGTCTGCCGATGTTACCGGCACCGTGGTAGACTTTGGCAACGGCCTCGAGGCCGACTACCAGGCCAACCCGGAGGGAGCCAAAGACAAAATTGTATTGATATACATTGGTATACTCGAAGGCAGTCCTGCGGAAGCACGCAACCTGCACCGCAGCGAAAAAACAGCTTTGGCTATTAAATATGGAGCCAAAGGAGTAATCATCTTCAACCAGGTAGATGGAGGTGTATTGCTTACCGGCACTGCCTCCGTAACGGGCGAACTATTGGCCATACCAGCCATTTGCATCGGCAAAGAGAACGGGATGGCTTTGAAGGAAAAGCTGAACACCAAAAAGAAAGTAGAGGCCCACATTGTGATGACCAACCAGAGCGGCCCCATCAAGGCACGCAACGTAATCGCTACGTTGAAAGGCTCGGAGTTGCCTGATGAACGTATTCTGATTGGCGGCCACCTCGACTCGTGGGATCTGGCCACGGGAGCTATCGACAATGGCATTGGGTCTTTCGGTATACTGGACATCGCGCGTGCCTTCAAAGCCAACCAGTTGCAGCCGAAGCGCACCATCCAGTTCATTATGTTTATGGGCGAGGAGCAAGGGCTTTTGGGCTCTACCTACATGGTGCAGCAGGAGGTGAAGAATGGCACCATAGAAAATATAAAGTACATGATGAACGTAGACATGGGTGGCAACCCGGTGGGCATCAATGCGGGTGGCAAGCTGAACGATACTACCTTCTTTAAAAAAATAGGTGCCGAAATACAAAAGCTTGACACCATCTACCGCAATACCTTCTCTAACCGCTCGGGCTTGCACAGCGACCACCAGCCGTTCATGCTGGAAGGGGTGCCTATTCTCTCCATGCACAGCAACCTCGACCGATCCATCTACCGGTGTTACCATTCCGACTGCGATGATTTTGATTTGGTGAACAAAGACCACCTCACCAACACCGCCCGCTTTGGTACCATGATTCTCTATGGTTTAGCCAATGCCGATCAGCTGCCCGCGGAGAAGATGGACAGCGAAACCACGCGGCAGTTCATGATCGACAATAACCTGAAAGAGGCACTGATCATCGCTGGCGATTGGAAGTGGGAGGAATAGGCGGGCTGAGGTTGGACCTCACCCCATCTGCGTGGTTGCTTCTTACCGAGCGTGCAACCCCTCTCCGGAGAAGAGGGGAAAACGCTGCGGTCCGACCGCTGAGAGTGTTGGACCTCACCTCATCCCGAGGTGTGCTTCTTAAAGGGTGTAGACCCCTCTCCAGAGGAGAGGGGAAAAGCGTTTGGAGGTAAGGCATTGAAATTGAAACGCTGCGGTCCGACCGCTGAGAGTTAGGACCTCACCCCTTCGCGAGGTGTGCTTCTCAAAGGGTGTAGACCCCCTCCGGTGGAGAGGGGAACAGCGTTTGGTTGTAAGGAAAAGACATTTGCTTGTGCAGTCCGACCGCTGCCTTATAAACGATACATTTCAAATACAAATTTGTAGCCAAGCTTCTTTGATTTCGGACGAAGCTATTTCCACCATTTTATGGTATAGGAAAAAGTCCTGCGGAGGCTACATTGCCATATGTTCCCCTCGCGTATTGCTTTTCTAACGGTGCAGCTCGTGTTTGTGTACAGTGCACATTCCCAGACTAAATCAGAGAGTGGCCTTAGTGGCATTTATCCCGCATGGTCAGCCTCGGGCAATCGTATTGCCTTCTGTAGTAATAGTAACGGTAACTATGATATTTATACGATGTACAAAAACGGAACTGACATTAAGCAAATTACTTCCTTTCCTGGCAATGAATACTGGCCTTCGTGGATTGGGGACAGGTTTATTGTATTTGATGCCGATATGCACGGTAACGAAGAGTTGTATTCGATGCGAGCAGACGGTCGAAAGGTAAAGCGTCTTACTTTCGATACGGCTGCTTACGATGGCGTGGCAGCCGTATCTCTACGATCGCATCAGATTGCCTTTGATTCCAACAGGGATCAAGATAAGCTAGCCGATGTCTGGGTAATGAATCGGGTCGGAAAACGGCAATCCCAACTCACTCAAATGCCCTACAGCCAAGGGCATCCGTCATGGTCGCCTGACGAGAAACAGATCGCGTTTAAAATGAAGATTAATGAAAAGGTGCATGAAATTTACTCCATGCAACGCGATGGTTCAGGACTTATACAAATAACGTTTCACAACGCAATAAGTCAACATCCTTCATGGTCGCCCGATGGTCGTTCGATTGTGTACACATCAAACATAGACGGTGATTTTGATATTCACCTCTTCAATGTACAATCAGGAAAGCATACAAAGCTTACCGATAATAATTATGCCGACTACAGGCCCACTTTTTCCCCCGATGGTCAATACATTCTATTTTGTTCTAAAATAGACCGAGCCTGGGAGATCAGAAGACTCACCGTTTCAACCAGAGAAGTAACCACCTTGTTTCCGCGTTAAAATGCTTGCGGGTGATACAGTGAAGTGGTGGGTTCCACTTTCGCTACTTCATGTTTGGATTGACCCATTCGGCTATTAAGGCAAATAGTGCAGCCCGACCGGTACGCCTACATTCCTTTGTCCCCGGTCAAGGTTCGTCCCGGTAACAGACTGTTGCTACCCGTCATCTGCCAGTGGCCCAACGCAATGGGTATGCAGCCGATTTCATTCAGTTGGTCGAAGAAATCCTTTAATACGAAAGGTTCACCCGCTGCCTCTTTCATTTTAGCATAGTCTGCCATGGTTTGCTCCAGCAGGTATTTACCGGTTATGTAGCTGCTGCCGTAGCCAGGTTGGCGCAGGTATAGGTGCTGTTCAAAAATCAACAGCTCTTTCTCGGTTTTCATCCAGCCGCGGGGTGTAAATTCGCTGTGTATGCCGCCTGCTTCTTCCATCGTCATTTCGTTGGCGTGCGCATATAAAGAGCCCAGCCCACGTGCCGCCCGTTGTGCAATCATGATATAAACTATTTCGCGCACACGCGGGTCGTCATTGTATAAACCCGCTTGCAAAAACATCTCTTCCACTGCCGTGGCTGTACCCTCATTGCGCGAGTCGAAGATGTTGTACAAAAGCGGCCCGCGTCTGATTTCGCTCGGGTGCGGTTCCAAATCCATGCGTGCCAGTTCGAACCAATGATAAAAATGCGAGTACAGCGGGCGCGGGTCGTAATGCAAAGTAATGAGGAAGAAGTTACGCTTTTCGCTCGGCACAAAGCTGCCCAGGTGGGCGCGAAGGGCGGGCTCGAAATAATCTTTCACCGTTACCACCTGATCGTTGTTCAAAAATGTCAGCAGGCGTTGGGCACTCTTTTCTGCCAGCGCATCAAAGGCTTCGGGTGAGGAGGCATCCGCCAATGGCGGCAGTTGGCGGTTACGGTGTTCTTCCAGTTTTAGTGCCGTCCAGGCGCGGGCCAGTTCGCGTTTCAATATCATCACTTCATCTTCCCACGTAAGTGGCACTAAGTGCACATTTTGCTGGTACCATGTATAATTCTCTTTGCCAATGCCTGACGGGCCCGTTTTTGAAGGTGCTTCTTTTTCGAGCCAATCAGCCAATTGGTTTGTGGCAGCGATGGCTGTGTCAATAGCAGCTTCCAGTTCTGTATCGCCTTTTACGCTGGGTCTTTCTTGCAGTTCCTGGAGATTACCTACCTGCGCCCGGATGGGGCGTATGCTCGCTATCCACAACTCACGCGCATTGCCCGTCAGGTTCTGTTGGGCTTGAGCATTCAGTGCGGGTATCACACGAAGGTCATTCAATAATTTAGTTTTCGATTCGGCCGTGAGCGGAAACGAGTAAGTCCACACCTCGGTGGTGCCGTGGTGGGTGGGGCCTTCATGGGCGGGCACATCGCTGCGCTCCATAAATACAGAAGTATAAAAAGCAGGGTCGCGCTGCCAGGGTTTCAGTATGCGGTGGTTAAAATCGTATCCGTTCATTTCGGCCCACACAATGCGCCAGTCGGCTTGCTGTGCTATGGGCCATTGGCTGTAGTCGATGGCCAGTAGTTGTGCTTGCAGTTTCTTGAACTCGGGCCAGCGTTGCTCGAACGTGGCGGCTGTGTAGTCGGGTGCACCGTCTTTGCGAGGTGGCTGCTCGAAAGCGCGCCAGCTCTTGAACAAGGCCACAAGGTCTTCGTAGCGGTTGCTGGAAGTAATGGCAGTTGGTGCATCGGCAGATGGAGGTTGGCAGGCCAACATGAGTGCAAGGCAGAACAGTGGCAGGTGGCGTAGGGTAGCTTTCATAGTGGAACTAACAGCATTAGTGTATTTAGCGTGGTGAAAGTAGCAAAAAGTACCAAGCACCGCGGGCCGTTCGCATAATAACCCGTGGTTAATTGGGGAATCCGTTAAACAAGTTGATGATATACGCCACATAGTCGTTTCTCCCAATGATCAGGCAATAAATGTTATCTTCATTGACTAAGGAATGGGCCGCGCAACAAACGCTGGGTTAGCTTGGCTAAATCCGATTCAGCCGGAGTACCATGTTAACCATGGATGCAACTGTTTTCAGTCAGAATGGTCATTAATACTTAAATTTCATCGGTATGACTCATCCTTTGCAGGTTACGGGACTCATTATATGGCTATCTGCCTTCACCCAATTGCATGCGCAAAACAAGGATCCGCTCCAAACAGAAATCGTTACTACCGACATAGAGAATTTTTGGTTGGCCTATGCGAAGGCAAAGCCAGACTTTGACCCGGAAATATTTCAGCAACATTACCTGAACAAAGGCACTCCCGGCCTGAGGTATTTCCTGAAAACCAAAATAAAGTCGGCCGACAGAATATCGAAAGTTATCGCATCGCATCCACACTATTTTGAAGCGCTTAAGTCGGTTACCGATTCCATCTATTTGATGAAAGAGCCTATTCGCCAAAGCTTGGTAAAATTGAAGGAGCTGTGCCCAAGAGCCATTTTTCCACCGGTCTATATGTTGATTGGTGCCATGAATTCAGGGGGCACATCGTCTGATGATGGGTTGTTGATAGGAGTAGACATGTATGGTCTCACCCCCAACACCGATCTTTCGGAAATGAGTGATTGGCATCGGGCGGTATTGAAACCCGTGTCAGAAATCCCTCATATTGTTGCGCATGAGTTGATACACTACCAGCAGCGGTACGATCAGCGCACGCTGCTTGGTGCTTGCTTAAGAGAGGGGTCGGCTGATTTTGTGGCTGAATTGATTTCTGGTAAACACATTAATCACCATGTGCACGATTTCGCCAATCCACGAGAGAAAGAACTGTGGCTGGAGTTTCGTGAAATCATGAACAATAACGACTCTAACGGCTGGTTGTATAGTTCTGTAAACGGAAGACCCAACGACCTTGGCTATTGGATGGGATACCAGATCACCAAGGCGTATTACGACAACGCAGTGGACAAGCAAAAAGCCATTGATGAAATCTTCCACATTAAAAATGCCGAAATGTTTTTGGCAACGAGCGGTTATGCCAAACGGTTTGAGTGAGCCGACATGTGGGGTCCGTTGCTTTATTTGAGCGCTTGAAACGACCTCACCCCATCCTCTCGTGTGCTTCTTTAATATAGTGTAGGCCCCTCTCCATCCCGGATTGCCCGGGACAAGGGAGAGGGGAACAGTGTCTCGCTTTAGGGAAAAGACATTTGCTGGTGTCGTTTGAAACGTTGCGGTCCGACCGTTCTGTATGGTAAAGCGGTGGCGCGGTCAGACCGCTAATGTGCATTGATATACCTGCGGTCAGGAAGGATATTTCCGCCCGCGTGAGTGAGAAGCCCACCGTCAGGAAGGATATTTTCACCTGCACGAACGAGAAAATCATCCACCCCGTATCACTTCCAACATGCAGACCCTTCTAAGTATAAAAAAACTGTGGACATGATGTACTGTTTTGAGGGGTTCAGCGTTAACTAGCCGGTGCCATGATGATTCACTTCCGCTTTTTCATTTTATTGGTGTGCGCGCTGGTTGGTTCGGCTACGGCCGCCCTGGCCACCCACCTGCGTGCGGGTGAAATCATTGCTTCGCGTGTAAGCTGTACCAGCCTCACCTTCCGCATCACCGTTACGGTTTACATCGATACCGAGTCGGGCATTCAGTTCGGGGGCGAGGGCGAAATCCTCAACTTTGGTGATTCCACGTTTGTGGAAGTTCCGGAGACTACTACCCAACCACGTCCAGATTTGGGTCCTAACATGGGTATTGCCAGCTATACCATCGAGCATACCTATGCCGGCCCGGGCCGTTATGTAATCCGCTACACCGAACCCTTCCGCAATGCTATGATCATGAACATGGATAATTCCATCAACACCCTGTTCTACCTCGAAACCATTGTGGAAGCCAACCCATTTCTGCGCTGTGGAAACAACACGCCACAGTTGCTGGTGCCACCGATAGATAAAGCTTGTACCGGCCAGGCGTGGTTCCACAACCCTGGGGCTTTCGATCCCGACCCGGGCGACAGCCTGTCTTTTCAATTGATCTTTCCCAAACGCGGCAAAGGTACTTCGGTAATCAACTACCGCGATCCTGCAGCCGAAGAGTTTTATACCCGCATTGGTTTAGACTACGGCCAGGCCAATGAAGCCGGCAGCGGTGAGCCTTCTCTCACCATCAATCCCGTTACGGGTACATTGGTGTGGGATGCGCCCGGAGCGCCTGGCGAATACAACATTGCCTTCCTCATCATCGAATGGCGCAAGGTGGATGGCCGCTGGCGCAAGTTAGGCCAGGTAACGCGCGACATGCAGATTGTGGTGGAAGATTGCCTGAACCAACGGCCGGAGTTAGAAGTGCCCAACGATATTTGTGTGGAAGCCGGTGAACTAATCGATCAGGCTATTTTTGGCTGGGATCCGGATGGCCACCCGGTAAAGATCGAAGCGTTTTCGGAGGTGTTTCAGGTGAATCCCCATCCGGCTTCGATGGTGCCATCGCCAGCAGTATTCCAGCCTTCTTCGCCCACCAACAAGGCGAGTGTTGCTTTTCAATGGCAAACCGATTGTGCCCACGTGCGCGACCAACCCTACCAGGTGGTGTTCAAAATTACCGACCAGCCCGATAACGGCCCTCCGCTGGTGCAGTTCAAAACGTGGAACATCCGCGTAGTAGGGCCGGCACCGCAGTGGCAAAGTGCACAAGTCGATCTGGCTACGCGTTCGTCCACGCTCACCTGGCAAGACTATGCTTGTCAGAATGCCGCCCGCATGCAGGTGTGGAGGCGGGTAGATCAATTTGCTTTCGAACCGCCCGAATGTGTAACGGGTATCCCCGAATTTCTTGGTTACACGCTGATTGGCGAGACCTCCATCGGCACCACACAATTCTTAGACACTAACAACGGCAGGGGTTTGGCTGTGGGCGCTCAATATTGTTACCGGCTGGTAGCGGTTTTTCCGTTGCCGGGTGGGGGGGAGAGTTATGTGTCGCGGGAGATTTGCCTGGAGCCGATATTGGCCGATGCACCAGTTATTACGCAAGTGAGTGTATTGCAAACCAGTCGTACAGAAGGGCGCATGCAGGTGCGTTGGCAACGGCCGTTCGATCTGAATACACAGCAATTTCCGCCACCGTATGAGTACGAAGTGTACCGGGCCGAAGGGTTTGACGGCACGCAGCAGATCACCAAAGCACATACCGGCCGCCTCACGGATACCACTTTCGTGGATATGAACTTGAACACCGAAGAGCTGGTGTACAACTACCGGGTTGTTTTGTACGATCAGAATAATGTGCGTGTAGATACTTCTTTCACAGCCTCGTCTGTACGACTGGCCGCGCAGGGTGGTGAAACAACCGTTGACCTGGCGTGGCAGGCGGAGGTACCCTGGAGCAACCAGACGGAGGGCTTCCCGCTGCATGATATTTTCAGGGGAGCCCCTGGCCAACCTGATGAAGCGCTGGTGCTGATAGACCAGGTAGACGTGAATGCAGGTGGAATGCGGTATACGGACGAAGGTCGATATCAAAATACCCCCTTGAACAAGAATGAGGTCTATTGCTGCCGTGTGATGACGCGTGGCGCGTATGGCAACTCACGCGTGGACGAGCCATTGATCAACTACAGCCAGGTGGTGTGCGTGCGTATTGATGATGAAGAGCCACCTTGCCAGCCGGTGATCAACGTAACCGGTACCAACTGCGATGATTATTTCCGTGAAGTACCATGCGGCCAGGGAACTGTTTTTAGCAACCTGTTGAAGTGGAACCGGCCTGAAGAGGCAGCTTGCCGCGATGACATCGACTTTTACCGCGTCTATACAGCCGGGGATGCTGAGGGTGAGTTTGCCCTGCTGGCAGACCATGTTCGCGATACGTTTCTGCTCGATGCCAACCTGAGTTCATTTGCGCGTTGCTATCGCGTAAGCGCAGTAGACCGGGCCGGAAACGAAAGTGTGTGGAGCGAGTCGTTCTGTTTCGACAATTGCCCCTACTACGAACTGCCCAATGTTTTCACACCCAATGGCGATCAGTGCAACGAATTATTTCGCGCTTATGGTGACCCAGAGCAAACGGCTGTCTGTGGCACCCCAACGGATAATGGAAAGTGTGCACGCTTTGTAGCCGATGTTGATTTTGTAGTCTACAACCGCTGGGGACGTGAAGTGTATCGCATGCCGGGCGGCAAAGAGAAAAGCATTTACATTCGCTGGAATGGCAAAGACAACGAAGGCCGCGACCTGAGCAGCGGGGTGTATTATTACAAGGCCACCGTGGTATTTAACACGATCGATCTATCCAAGCGGAAGCAGGAAATGAAAGGATGGGTACACCTGGTGCGCACGTCCACACCGTAAATCTCTTCCATGTTGTGGGCAATCACAATTTAGGTGACAGCCACAAAAAGCCTGCGGCCAGTAAAAAAATCAAGTAAAACCAAATGGGTGAAACGGTGCGCAATGTCTGCACCCGCTCGGAGGTTGATGTGGTAAGCGAATGCCGCGCTTCATTGGCTCGAATTTGATTACTAATGGCTGCCGATTTCAAAGTTCCGTGGGCATGAACATAAAACGCCTGCAAGGTGGAGTCGTGCATCGTCAGGTGATGCCATCCCGTTCCCGTAGTGCGAAACGAGCCGCTCCACAAGCCATCAATCTCTTCATTTTCACGCAAGGGTATCCGTTGACTATCCAGGTAAATTACGGGATGGGTTTCGTTGGTGATCAGCGTAAGCGAATAGTTGACATGAGGGTAGTAGGGAGGGCTTTCTGACAACTGCACCTGATTGGCCGTGAGTTGCAGGCGTGCCATGCCTTGCAACACGGGTGTCCATAAGTCGGCATATTTTTCCTGATTGCCACCTAAGGCGAGCGGATAAGTTTCTGTGAGCAGCTGGAACCCGATTTTACCCATACCGATCGGCACATAACCAGCCCACAGAGGTGATGATGAACCATTGTGCAATGACTGAAGTTGAGGGTGCAATACTTGCCACCCGGCTGATGGCAATGTTAGAGGATCCTTCCAACCGGGTAAACGCAGTGCCATGGTGTCTGTTTTATTGGATTTTAATTCCATATCCGTCCAGGTAGCCAGCGCATCTGGCTTGGTTTGGTTTTGAGTAAGGAGTACAAGCACACCCAAACCATTTTGTGCTGCATGGGCCAGCGCACTTTTTTCAGAAGCGTTGAGTTGTTCGGCTGCTTCCTGGCTCATGAGCACCAAATCAAAAGTTTCAAGCAAGTCAGCGCGCACCTGTTGAAAACGCTGCTCAGGAGCATTGACAAACTCAAATCGGTAGGTGTTGCGCGACACCAAGTAACGAAGGCTTACCGCGTGCCCGCTTTCTGCCAGAAATGTTTTAAGGTAACGCGTCTCGAAAGTGGGGTGTTGCTGCAAAAACAAAATGCGCAAAGGGCGCACCGGTAATACTTCAACAGGAACCATACCCGTTTCTATGGTTGTGTTGCCTTGCTGCAGATGTAATTGATAAGTAAACAAACCTGCTTGTCTGGCGCGAATGGGGAATGAAAACCGATGTGTCCCCGCTTCTAAAATCAGGGAATCAACATGGCCATCGGGACTTTGAAAATATACTGTTGTGGGACTGTCGGGATAATGCACCTCTCCCTCCAACCATCCGGTGTTGCCCACGGTGAATGGCTTAACTTGCCAGTGGGTGATGCCCACGGGTTTGTTGGGAGGGAAGTAGGCGTAGGAGATATGGGGAAACGCCTGCAACAAAGGAACAGGCAGCCCTTGACCCAACACAAAGCGTACATGTGTATGGTTGACTTCCCACTGTTGCGCTACTTGCTGGGTGTCCGATTTACTAATGTCAAGCACTGTAACATCGTGCAACTGCAATAGGCTGTCTTTGGTTTTTTCTGAGTAGCCGTTGGTTAATAACAAGATAGGCTCTTCCGTGCTACTGCTATAATACGAAGGCCGCCATACCAGGCCCAGCAGTGCAAGTGTGGCCAATGTTACGGCTACGAGGCGCAGTGTACGAAAGCGATGATGGCGTTTCCACTCCAACGCGGTGGCGATGGCCCAAACCACGAATGCCACCACCAGGGTAGGCGCAACGGGAAGGGATGCGTTAAAAACGAGGTTTTCCATCGCGGCTTTTTTCTTGCAGGTTCCTCATCATGTCTTCTGTCCACGGGTGGGATGTTTGTGCCTGGCGTGTGGGTGTGCGCATGGCTTCAGGCACCACTTGCCACAACAGTTTCACTACCGCCTGCTGCGTTTGTGCACGCTCCTTGGTCGGAAGGCTATTTTCTCCCAATTGTTTCAACAACGAAAGGCCTTCCAGGTATTGGCCTGGGTTGGCTACGGCCACACTTGCCAGTTCATTGCCCGCTTGCTGTAATAAGGCTAACTCAGCACTTGTAAATACCTGATCGGGTTGCTTCTCTGCCAGCAGACTCAGTCCTTCGCGGATGGAAGGATAAGCTAATTCCTTTGCTTTTTGGTTTTGAGAAACAGACATGGTCACCTCGGTGAGGTCTCCGGTAAGGCGCTTTTCTTCTTTCAGCGGGGGTGGGTCGAAGCCGGTGCGGTGTACATAAATGCGCGAGTCGTTACTGATCTCTTTCAGCAGCTTTAAAATTTTGTATTGGTAAGGTAAAGATTTTTCGGGTTGATACATGCGCAGGTACAACTCTGCATCCCACATTAGTGTAAGGGCCGCGCGCAATTTGGTTTTTACCGATTGAATGAAGAAGGTGGCCTCCTCTGTGTTGTCGTGGTTGTGGGCAAAAGCTTCCAGCGGGTTTTCACTTTCTTTCTCGCCTGGCTTAGCTGAATGAGTGTGTCCGGGCACCGGTGCCTTTGCTTTGTCGGCTACCAGGTTGTGTTCATTTTCATTGTCGTGTTGGTGGCCGAAGCGTTGCATCACATCTACGTCTTCATCATGTTCGTGGTCTTCTTCACCGTGTTCGGCTGGCCCGATAGCTGTTTCAAACTCTTCGCCCATGAATTGCCCGTAGCGCAGGCGCAATACTTTCTGATCATAACCCAGTTCGTTGCTGCGAAAGTTGAAATCTTCCTTTGTGATCTTCTTCTTTTCAGCCAGTAATTTTTCACTGTCGATGATGATCTGTCGTTGCGATCGGAAATATTCAGGCATCAGGTCAACACCCAAGCCCTCATCTGCCACTGCTTCGATCTGGGCCGTGTCCTGCAAGGCGATAAAGAAAGTTTCGGTGCGCGTTTTGTTGGCCATGGGCTGCTGGTTATCGAATGCCTCCACATAGAAGTACAGTTCATCGCCCGGTTCCAAACCTAACTGCATCAAATTTATGGTGCGTTGCGCAGCGCTCTCTTTGGTATGGAAGGTAGCAGGGGTATGAAACCGCAAAGTTTCTTCGCGAAACTTCACCGATTCACCGCTTCCTTTGCTTACTGTGGCAATAATATGTGCGTTAGCCACAGCATAATCATCTTTCAACATAGCAGTTAACGGAATGCTTGTGCTTTCACCAAAAGTTACTTCTACAAAGGTGGCCAGGTTTTTTACTTCAATAGAAGGTGGCATATCGGGAATTACTTCAATAGGAAAATAATCCGACAAATGTGTGCCGGTGGCATCTGTCCACTTTAACTGGTAAAAACCCGTTTCCTGGATGAGGCGTTGATGGGTGGCGATGGCTCCATTAAGCACAACGGCCACCGAGTCTTTACCGGAAAAGAGCCACAGCAAATCTTTAGGCGGTTGGTTAAATGTAAGCTGCCATTTTACCCGACTTCCCTTTCTCACTTTCAGGGGAAATTGTTGTGAGACAAATTCGCTTGCGCCTGTGTAAGCGGGTGGAGTAATCGTTATTTCTATCTGGCTGATGGTAGTTTTAAGTGGTTCATCAGCAACCAAAGGAGTGTTTTCCAATGACGGTATATTTGTTGGATGGGCAGAAGGCCACGTAGGCATTAAAACGTATAAAGCCACGCTGAAAAAGACAAGCAGTGCCACCCATTGCAGCCGGTGGGGCAGACGTACGGTGGGGATAATTTGTGCAAGTGTCTCACTTACTTTTTGTTGTTGTAATTGTTGCAGAGCGCTCTGAGGTTGCGAAAGCAAGAGGTCGGTGCTGTTTTGCATTTCCGGATACCAACGGTTCAGGTAATAAGCCATGCGCCATTCTGTAAGCGACCACAATTTTAGGTAGTAGGTGTACCCGATCATTCCGACAATTCCAGCTACTATGCCAGTCGTCCATGCAATGGCAACAGGCGCGATTAATTTGATGAGCGTAATTGTGATCAATGTAATGGCCAACGCAAACAATACGCTTTCTGCTATCCGGAGGAGCAGATAACGTTGGCGTAGTTGGCGCAAGGGTTGAGAAGTGGGTTTCATGCTTTTTTCCAATAAGCAAGGATTCGTTCGGTCAAAAATACGAGCGCCAATAGAACGGCCAACCAGGTGTGGGCGGAAGCACCCGAGTGTACGGATGCAGCAACGGGGGTTGTGCGCCATTGCATGGTTTCTGGTAATACACGCACATCCCGTGCATCAGCAGCTAGCTTGTTTTCTCTTTTGGCCAGTAAAATAGCAGCCAGTTGCACCGGTAAGTTTTCTTTCCATGCCAACTCGCTGGTTAACGATTTTGTGAGGTGCCAATTATGATTCGAAACCGGTACAAGCAACGATTCGCCTGCACTTTCACGGAGTGCGATGCTACGCTGCACTTCTGACGGTATCGGTTGCTGTGATAGCCACACCACCCAATCGGTTTGTGAAGTGGGGGAGTAGGGAGTAGTAATGATTTTTGTGTGCGTCTGCCTGCCAATAATTTGCAGGGCTTGCGTAATGAGCTGGGATTGAAAAGCCGTTGCGGCTTCTGCATGAATGGCAACCGTTAAGCTATCGGCACTTAAAACTGGAACGCCTTGATCTGCTTCTTTTATTAACTGCAAGGATGACTCGAATGAAAGTTCCTGCCTCTGAGCCAATCCCTTTCTAAGCAGCACCGAGTCAGTAGCTATTTGTCTTTGAAACAACACAAACGCATTGTCTTCAGGTTCTAGGGTTATCCAAGTTACGAAATCAGGAAGGGGAGAGGCCATCCATCCAAACTGCAGCAGATTAGAAGCACTGAGTACCACGGCTTTTTCTATTGGCTGCTTTCCTAAATCATTCATCAACGCTTGGTAAGAATGCTGTGTGTGGTTTACAACAGCTTCTGTTGGGAAGCCGGGCGCCAGGTAATGCACTTCGTATCCATCGCTGGTAAGACTGTCGGAAGTATGTTGCGCCAGCGCGTGCGAAGCCAACGAGGGCTCTATTAATAACCACTTTATTCCGTTGCCTGCAGGTGTGTGCAGTTGGGCCAACATGAATACGATGATGAGTAGCAGTAGCAGGCGCACCACCAGCAACAATTTTTCATTCAACCGGATGCTTCGGAATTGTTTGGTGGCCGATTCGTTCAGGTGGCGCAAACTACCGATGCGGATAACAGGCCCTTCCTTACGACTCAATAAATGAATGGCGATGGGGACGAGAAGTCCTGCCAGTGCCCACAAAGCGATAGGATTAGCCAGCCACATGGTTACCGCACCAGTTTTTTTCTTACTGTTAAAAAGTTACGCAGCACTTTTTCTACCGGGTCGCTCATGGTTACCAGGTGGTAGCCAATTTGTTTTTCCAGCATCCAGCTACGTGCGTCTGCAATCCATTGGGCAACCTGTTCGGTATAGCGTTTTTGTTCTTCCACGGTGTTTACCTTCATCCGTTGGCCCGTCTCCAGGTCTTCGAATGTGAATGAACCTGCAAAACTCATCTCTTTTTCTTTTTCACCCATCAGGTGGAAAACGAGTACTTCGTTGCGTGGGGTTTTCAAACGGCTGATAAACTGTTGTAAGTCGCCTCCTTCATCGTACAAGTCGGTAAAGAATACAATCATCTCTTTGCCGTGGTGATTGTAAAGATGATCCAACCCGTTATTTTTCTTCCAGGTGCTTTCGCTCTTAGCTAATATCAATTCGTTGAGAAAGCGCAGGAACTGTTGCTGTTCGAAACGGGGTTCGATGGTGCGTATCTGCTGGTTGTTCACAATGTATAAACCGAACGTATCGCTTTGTTTGCGGGCCAGGTATGCCAACGCTGCGGCCATCACTTTGGCATTTTGAAATTTGGAGAACCCTTCTTCTTCGTAAGCCATCGACCGGCTGGCATCCAACATGAATTTTACAGTAATGTTGGTTTCAATCTCTGACTGTTTGATGTAGTAGCGTTCCGTTCGTCCATACATCTTCCAGTCGAGTTGGCGCAAGTCATCTCCCGGTTCATAACCCCGGTACTGGCTGAATTCCTGCCCGGCACCGATGCTTTGACTTTTGTTGCTGCCACTCATGAAACCCTCTACAATAATTTTGGCAACCAACTCCAGGCCGTTTACCGTATTGAGAATTTCCGGCTTCAGCAGCTCTTTGATCCGGGCATTCATGTACTAGGGTGTTTTGCTGAAGGAGGCTTCGGTTTTTTCCAGCAGATGTTTGGTCACCTGGTCGGACGTTACACCGTCTGCCTCAGCTTTGAAATTCATGAGGATGCGATGACGCAACACCGGGTAGGCCACATGACGAATGTCTTCAGGTATAACAGAGAATCGGCCATGCAGCAACGCACGGGCTTTGGCCGTTACAATCATAGCCTGCCCTGCGCGAGGGCCTGCACCCCAACGTACCCATTCATTCACAAAGGCAATGTCTGTATGACCGGTGCGCGTGCTACGAACCAACTGACTTACCCATGCAATCAATTCTTTGCTGATGTGCACTTCGCGCACCAGCTTCTGCGCTTCCAGAATTTTAGATCCTTCTATTACTTTATGAACGGGTTCTGGCTTTCGGCCCGTAGTGTTTTCTAATATCGCTTGCTCTTCTGCTGCCGTAGGGTAGTTGATTTTGATATACAGCAGAAAGCGGTCGAGTTGGGCCTCGGGTAGTGGAAAGGTGCCTGCCTGTTCGATGGGGTTTTGTGTTGCCAGAATAAAAAATGGCCGCTCCAGCGGATAGGTGGTACCTGCATAGGTTACTTCAAACTCCTGCATGGCCTCCAGCAAAGCCGCTTGCGTTTTAGGAGACGTGCGGTTGATCTCATCTGCGAGGATGATGTTCGCAAAGATGGGCCCTTTGTTGAATTTAAAAATGCGCTTGCCGGTGGTGTGGTCTTCTTCCAACACTTCCGTGCCCAAAATATCGGAGGGCATCAGATCGGGTGTGAACTGAATTCTTCTGAACTTCAAATCGATGGCATCGGACAGCGTGCGGATCATCAGCGTCTTGGCCAGACCAGGCACGCCCTCCAACAGCGCATGGCCCCCCGCCAGAAACGTTACCAGCAATTGATCGATCGTTTCTTCCTGCCCCACAATCACTTTACGGATCTCCTGTTTCAGTGTGCCCAGGCGTGCAATTAAATCTTGTACAGATTGTTCGGTCTTTTGTAGTTGTTCTGCCATTCTCAAGATGAATTAACTCGTCAGTGCATACATCACAATATTTACACTGAAACGTGTATTGTCTATTTTATAAAATCGTTTGTTGCGAAAATCATAGTCCCACTCGCAGCCGTAATCTTTGTTGCTATAGAGCACGGCAATGCGGCCATTCACTTCAATTGCTTTCAGGTAGTCGTGCACAATGTCATCGCCCCAGCCGTTCAGTTCCTGGGCGGTGGTAGGAGGGCCATCGAATTTAAAAAACGATTGGTAGATAGCGTGGTTGTTGGGAATTTTCTTCAATTCCTGGCTGCCAAACATGCGCTCCATTTGCGATTCGAACGACTTGGCAAACAGTCCGTCAATATCGTGGTTGCAGTCGTCTACAAACACAAAGCCGCCATTGTTGATATATTTTTCGAAGTTCTCTCTTTCGTTGGCGGTAAACTCTACCAGTTTGTGACCGCTGAGGTAACAGAAGGGTGCCTTAAAGATATTTGAGCTGCTTAAAGACACAATGTTTTCGCGGGTGTCGATAGGCAGCGTGGTGTATTCAATGAGCGAGTTCAACACATTAGCTGGCATGCGTTCGTCCACATCCCAGTCGCCCGACTCGTATTGTATTCTTGTGAAGAAAAATTTTTGATTGTTATCCATCCGCACGGCACATCCTAAAAAACTTTGCGATTCTTTGCGCTCTCTGCAAGTTTAATTCCAACTGCAAAGAACGCAAAGGTTCGCAAATGAAAGTTCTAAAATCTAAACTGCATCCGACAAGCTGGAGAATGTGAAGTCCCTGATCTTAAGCGGTGGCAGCAGGTAGTTGATATTCGATTCAACACTCACGGTGCGCTCTACCTTTCCCATCTCTTCCAGGTTATTCAACATAATGATAGGGCTCTCGTTGAACCTGAAGTTTTTAATCGGGTATTGAATCTTGCCGTTCTCGATGAAGAAAGTACCATCGCGGGTAAGCCCGGTGAGCAGCAGTGTTTGTGGATCTACATCGCGTATGTACCACAAGCGTGTAACCAACACACCTTTCTTGGTTCCGGCTATCAGTTCTTCCAGCGACTTGGTGCCGCCATCCATAATAATAGCATCGGGATTCGGTATGGCTTTCACACCTTTTTTATCCGCCCAGTAGCGCTCGTAAGTCAGGTTTTTGATTACACCTTTTTCAATCCAACTCGTGCGCTCCTGCGGGCGGCCGTCACCCGTCCACGGACTGGTAGGAAGTTCAGGATGCTGTGGATCTGAATAAATATTTACACGCTCGTCCACCATTTTCTCGCCCAACTTGGTGGCGCCTCCCGGTTTGCTAAGGAAGCTACGCCCCTCATCGGCCTGCCGTGCATCCAATCCAAACATAATACGCTCCAGCAACACGGCCGCTGCAGCTGGCTCCAGAATTACGGTGTACTTGCCAGGCTCTATGGCCTTGGCCGCTGCCGATTTCAACGCCTTTTCGGTGGCAATCTCGGTGGCGCGTTTGGTGTCCAGTTTGGTTACATCGTTGTAGCCGCGGGTGGCATAACCCGAGCCTTTGCCATCTTCCGTACGCACCGTTACACTAAAGTTTACCGAAGTGGCGGTGTTGTACGCAAATAATCCTTTTGAGTTCATCATGGCCGCATAGCCGGCGCTGTCTTCCAGGTAACCAGCCGCCACCGCTTTCCCATCTCTGGCTACTTTCAGACTCTGCTCTACAAAGTCGGTGCGTTGCTTGGGCGTAATGGCTGCGGTAGTGGGTACGTAGGTTTTAGAAGGGCCATAGGTTTGCGGGCCGAGAAAAGGCATGTACTCCGGATTTTCAGGCGCTAATTGCGCCAGCTCTTCCGAACGCCTCACCACTTTCTCCAGAGAGGCATCATCAAATTCGTTGATGGTAGCGACACCCAGTTTCTTTCCATAGGCGGAAGACACTACCAATGTACTCTGGCTGGTGCGTCCGCTGGTACTTACTGAGTTGCGTGCGTAACGTATATTGCCGTTATCGTTGCCGTTCAGGTTGGCTTCGCATTCATCGGCTTTGGAATAGCTCAGCACTTTTTTCAAAAGCGCTTGTGCTTCGTCTTTGCTAAGTATTGGCATAAGAGGTTAACCTAAGTTTCTGGAAGTATTGATCACATTCACACCATTAAAACGCGCGGTAGAAGAACCGTGCGAAACGGCACTGCTCTGCGGAGGTTGCCCTTTGCCATCGAAGAACGATCCGCCCAGGCGGTAATCGTCCGCATCGGCAATGGCAGTGCAACTGTTCCAGAACTCTTGTGTGTTCGACTGGTAGGCTACATCTCGCAGCATGCCGGCAATCTTGCCGTTCTTGATTTCATAATAAAGCTGACCGCCAAACTGAAAGTTATAACGTTGTTGGTCGATCGAGAAAGAGCCATCGCCAACAATGTAAATGCCTTTTTCTACGTCTTTAATCAAATCGTTAACGCTTTTCTTTTCTTTGCCAGGCTGCAGCGATACGTTGGGCATGCGCTGGAATTGCACGCTGCTCCAATTATCAGCATAACAGCAACCTTGGGAGGCGGGAAGACCAAGAATATGTGCCTGGTCGCGAATGGTTTGGTAGTTCACCAACACGCCATCTTTAATGATGTCCCACTCGCCACATTGCACACCTTCGTCATCGTAACCTACGGCACCTAGCGAGCCCATTTGGGTTTTGTCGGCTTTGATGTTGACGATCTTACTGCCGAAGTTAAACTTCTTCGACTCCCATTTGTCGAGCGTAAGGAAGCTGGTACCTGCAAAGTTGGCCTCGTAGCCCAACACGCGGTCAAGCTCTGACGGGTGCCCTACCGATTCGTGAATAGTAAGCCACAGGTGCGAGGGGTCGAGGATCAGATCGTACTTGCCCGGTTCTACCGATTTTGATTTCAGTTTTTCTGCGCCTTGTGCGGCCGCAGCCTTTGCATCTTCCAGCATATCGTAGCGGCCTTTGTATAGTGGAGTTACACCACCCACAATTTTATCCTGAGGGCGTGCGTACAGGTATTCGTAGCCCATACCCATGGGGGCGCTCAGAGAATTGCGTGTTTCGAATTTGCCAGAGGCAGCATCGATGTTGGTGATGAAGAAAGTAGGCCAAATGCGATGTACATCCTGATCGATGTAGGAACCATCGGTTGATGCGAAATACTTCTGCTCGTTCACCAGGAACAATACAGACGTAATGTAGTTGGCACCACCTTTCATGGCAGCATCGTTCACACCCAACAGCAAATCTACTTTTTCTTTGATGGGCACTTCGAAAGCATTCTTTTCGATAGGTGCTTTCCAGCTTACTTCACCATAACCTTTTTGTGGCGCCAGCCGCACAGGTTCGGTCAGCAGCCGCGAGTTTTCTTTGGCAATGGCCACCGCAGTTTCAGCCGCTTTCGCAATGCTGTCGTTATCCATCTTGTCGGTAGCGGCAAAGCCCCAACTGCCGTTGGCAATTACGCGCACACCCATGCCATACGACTCGGTGTTTACAATGTTTTGCACTTTGTCTTCGCGTGTAACCACAAACTGGTTGAGGTAGCGCCCGATGCGCACATCGGTGTACGTAGCGCCTTTGCTGCGTGCAGCATTCAGTGCCACATCGGCCATTCGTTTCTTAATGGCGGGGTCAACGGTTTCGAGGGCCCGCTCGGGGTGAATGGGATTACCCACCACGGGGATGCCTCCCATCAGGGCCGCACCGGCTGTACCCAGCCCGGTGAGGTAAATAAAGTCTCTGCGTTTCAAGGGAGTTTTGTATTTAGTTGGTGTTTCTTTATCCTCTTTTCAATGTATGACAAATACAACACATGTTGCCTCACCCTTTTTTGGTGAGTGCGCTCTTACCGTTTCCGCTTTTCAATATACCAAAACAACCACAACCCTTACGAAGGATTGTGGTTGCCTTTAAAGTTTAACCTTTATTCGTCCTCGGCTTACACCGCATCCGACAAGCTGCTGAAGGTAAAGTCGCGAATCTTCATAGCAGGAATAAGCGAACTTCCACCGCCACCCGGGCCGCCACCGCTGGCTACCCGCATCTGTTTGCCCAAGGTCTCCAGGTTGTTCAGCATAATCACCGGACTTTCGTTGAAACGGAAGTTCTTGATCGGGTGTTTGATTTTTCCATTTTCGATATAAAAAGTTCCATCACGGGTCAATCCTGTATACAGAAGGGTTTGTGGATCGACTGCGCGTATGTACCAGAAGCGGGTTACCAACACACCTTTCTTGGTGTCTTTGATCAGGTCTTCCATCGATGCATCGCCCCCCAGCATAATGCGGTTACCAGGGAAGGGTACCGGGGCCACATTCTTTTGCGATGCCCAGTAGCGATCGTAAATCAGGTTGGTTACTACCCCGTTTTTGATGAGATCCATTTTAGTGCGGGCCATGCCGTTGCCAGTCCAGTTAGCGGTGGGCGCTTCCTCATTCCACGGGTCGGTGTAAATGGTAACGCGTTCATCCACAATTTTCTCACCCAATTTGGTGCCGCCACCTTTTTTAGACAGGTAGCTGCGCCCTTCATCGGCTGTGCGCGCATTCATGCCAAATAGCATCAAACCAATCAAGTCTGCAGCCGCGTTGGGCTCCAGAATAACCGTGTATTTTCCCGGCTCTATAGCCTTGGCGTTGCGCGACTGCAGCGCTTTGTCAATGGCAATCTTCGAGGCCTCAGCAGTATCCAGTTTGCTTACATCGTTGAAGTTACGTGCCACCCAGCCCGAGCCGGTGCCATCGTTGGTGCGCATGGTCACCGTAAAATCTACCCCGGTTGCCTGGTTATAAGCAAACAAACCTTTGCTGTTCATCATGGCAGAAAAGCCGCGGCTGTCTTCCAGAAATCCTGCAGCTGTAATGTCTTTGCTGCTGGCAGGGTTAATACTGTTGGCGGCAGCCTGTGCCCGGTACTCAGGGGTTATCCTGGCAGTGGCTTCGGAAAATGTTTTGGTATCGGGCCCATAGTTTTGCTGGGGCAGAGGCTCCATGAACTCGGGGTTTTCCGGGGCCAGTTGTGCCAGCTCTTCCGAGCGTCTTACCACTTTTTCGAGGGAGGCATCATCAAACTCGTTGATGGTGGCCGCACCTGATTTTTTGCCAAAGTACGATTGAACAGCCAGTGTAACATCTGTCTCTTATACACATCTGACGC
>CAZRQK010000044.1:0-38194 GCA_964602295.1 uncultured Ohtaekwangia sp. | reverse complement strand
GGTGTAGGCGAGTCGGGTGCCTTTAATTCCGGGTATTGTTTTTCCAATTCAATCAATTCATTCAGTAACTGATCGAATTCAAAATCTGAAATCTCGGTTTTGCTTTTTTGATAATAGAGCTCGTTGTGGTAGTTGATTTGGTCGGTTAATTTTTTTATTCGATCGAGTGCTTCCATAGACTTAATTCAAGCTGATTTGAAGACTTTCAAATATCCTTGTTTTTGGATTTATTTTGGCAATACTCAAATGTATTTGCTGATGGTTGAGATTCTAGACCAATAATGAAGGTTTACTTTGTTAGAAGGTCTTAGGTAAATCATAACGTTATAGAAATGGTTAAAAATTGCCTACTTATAAAAATCGCCTATCTTTACAGGCTGTATTGGCTTTAAAGACTTAATAAGATGGTTACTTCGATTGCTAAGACACTGTTCTATATGGGAATTAGTGTCGGTTTTTTTCTTGTAAACAACCTTGTTTTCGCACAGACTGGCCCTGGGGGTGTTGGAAACTCCGCAGGCGCCAGTGGCCAGCCTCGCAATGTATTGTGGCTTGATGCCGGGAGGGGCATGGTTCAATCGGGTACAGTCGACAGCTGGGCGGATCAATCAGGTAATAGTCTAATCGCGACAGGAACCGGAGCCACCCGGCCTTCCTTTGTAGCTTCCGATGCCAATTTCAATAATCAACCTGTAATCAACTTTGCAGCTACGGGTACCAATAAACACCTGGTTGTAGCTGATAACGACATACTGGACAATACTAATGGCTTTACTTTGTTTGTGGTATTCCGCACTAACCTAACCGCGAGTAATTATGCTTTGCTATCCAAACGCACAACTGTTGGCACGGAGCAATCCTACATGACTTGGGTAAATGCAGGTCAACTTTCATCAAGGGCGTCCGCCAATACAGTTACAGGTGGTACAATTAATAACTCCACAACTTACGTGGGTACAACTGTTCTTAACGGTGCCGCAACAACTGTTGCTAATTTTGTTAATGGCACCAGCGCTGCGTCAGGCACAGGTCCTGCTTCAATTCCAAACAACGCGTCTAACTTATATATAGGCGCCTTTGATGTTTCAGGTGGTGAAACCAGAAACCTGGATGGTAGGATTGCAGAAGTTTTGGTTTACACATCCACTTTAAATGCTGCACAACGGCAAATTGTTGAGAATTACTTGGCTGCAAAATATGGGTTAACCATCGGTGGCGATGTGTTTGTTGGCGATGTCAGCGGATTTGATTTTGGAGTACTTGGAATCGGAAGGAATGGTGGACAAACGCACACCGAAGCGAGTTCTGCCGGGTTGGGGTTGGCTACTTACAATGGAACCGTAGATGTTGACGGAGAGTTTCTCTTGGCAGGACACGACAACACAGCTAATGCCGTATCGGTTGCAAATCTCGGAACGGGGGTTGAACAGCGGTGGGCGCGTACTTGGTACATCGATAAAACCACGGCTGGTACCCTGGATGCCGCCATCAGCTTTGATTTCAGTGATGGTATAGCCGGACAATTTCCGCAGAATAAAGATGACTATGAGTTACTTCGGTTCAATGGAAGTACGTACGAGATTGTGAGTATATCGTCTGGCGATAAGTCGATCTCTGGTGACAAAATTATTTTCCGGGTAGAAAATGCGTCTTTGACAGACGGTATTTACACACTGGGTACTACCGATGCAATCAATAGCCCCGTCAATGGCGCAAGCAATCGCACCTGGTATAGTTATCAAACAGGAAACTGGACTAATCCCACTTCTTGGACATTAGATGGAGGTGTGATTCCTCTCTATGTAAACCCAAGTTCTGAAACTCCAGCCCCAAATGATAATGTTGTGATCACGTCAGGCAGAACCATTAGTATGACTACCAATGGCATTTCAGGTAATAATTTGGAAGTGGATGGCATTCTGAATGTGGCAACCACATCGGGGCATTCCTTTGCCAACATAGCAGGTACCGGAAGGATTAGATTAGCTGGAGCAAGTGGCGCAGACAACTTTCCTGCTGGAAGTACTTCGGGGTTTGCGAATGCTACCACAGGAGGCACGGTAGAAATTTATGGTACGGGTATGGTGATGAGTAATAATCACGAATTCAACGACCTCATAATTAACCTTACATCAGGAACTGTTTCCCTGACAGCCGCCACCACTGTCTTAAATGGCGATTTCGAAATTACGCAAGGCACTTTCAGGTTCAATGATGGCTCATCGGGCATTACGTCTACGCTCACGGTGCGTGGAAACACCACTGTATCTTCAACAGGCGGTATAGCTGTTTCCACCAGCAATCTGAGACACCAGTATAACTTATACGGTAATTTCACCAATGACGGAGGAACCGTTCAGTTTACAAATAGAGTTTCCGCGAACTACACAGCCGAGGCAACCAATGGCATTGTAGACTTTAACCTGCTTAGTAGCACATCGAATCAAAGTGTGATATGCAATGGCATTACGCGCTTTTATAGAATTAAAATAGACAAGGGAACAGACGACACTTACCTGGCAACGTTTACGGCTAATGCCGCTGGTAATTTCCTGTTGTTTGGCTATTCCAACGAGGATCATGCATCGGTGGCTCAGCTTGCTGACACGCCAAACGCTTTTGCCCTTTTGAGGGGAACGGCAGAAATAGGCACCAATATTTCAATACCCGTTCTTAGCAATACGGGTAACTATAATATTTCTGCCGGTGCAACACTTTGGGTGAATGGCGGCACAGTGTTGAAAAATAATGGCAATTCATTGGTGCCGTATGGAAAAGTACGTGTATCTGCTGGAACATTGGAGGCGCGTGTAAATGCAGGCATTACCATGCGTGACAATGGATCGATCATCGTTGATGGCAGTACAGCCGTAGTCAACACCAATCAGATAAGAACATCGGTACTTGGGGTTTCCAACGTGGGCGGATATTCGCAAACAGCAGGAACCGTAACCGTTGATGGCGGTGGGCCGGGAGGATCAGGTTTGGATTATTATGTATTTAGCCTCACCTATACCGGCAACGTGTTCCAAATGTCAGGGGGTACGCTGGTAGTAAAAGGGGCCCGAGCGGGTACCGGGGGTACACGCGGGGCTATCCTTATCAATAGTGATCCAGCGAATGTAAGTGTTACAGGAGGTACTATTGTTGCCGAAGTAAGCAACGGCAACCCTTACACCATCACCACTCGTGCTCCATTCTGGAACCTGATTGTTCGAAATACTTTTGACGCCACATTGCGCGATGTAGATATTGCCGGGGGAACTTCCGGACCCTCTGGAGGAGGTGCGAGTGAAGTTACGTTGGCAGCCCAACCACTGATTGTAAAAGGGGGACTTACCATCGAGAACTATGTTAACCTAGACCATAATGGTCAAAATATCAACATCGCAGGTAATCTTACGATACAAACCAACGGTGATCTCGAGTTTGATAACGCGAAACAAAACACGGTTACCTTTGACGGTGAAGATAATTCACTGCTTACTTTTCTCAACCACTTTTCTACTGGTGCCGGGGACGAACAGCGTTTTTGGAACCTGGTGATTGACAAACCATCCGACAAGGTTGTAAGTCTTGCATCGGGCAAAACCGACTTGAGCGGGAATAACAATAACCTGGTGCGTGTCGATGGGCAGTATTTCAGACTGTTGTCAGGAATTTTTGATCAGGGTGCCCACAGCATTCGCCTTTATTGCGATGAGGTTTTGAATTACCAGACCCTCGGTGTTTACAGTGGCGCTGCAACGGATGACGGAGCCGTTGCAAACGATCGAAACGATATGATTAAGTTTCGAGATGATGGCAATCCAACCCAATTGATCACAAACGATAACTCGGTTTTTGGGGTGGTTCGGTTAAATAGCGGTGATGATCCTCTTCAATTATCCAGTAACGTTAAGATTCAGCTGCTTCAGTATTTATATGGCAAAATAAATCTGGGTCCCTATAATCTTACGGTCGATAACATAGTAGGGGGGTTAACCAATCCTGCCCAACTTCCACCCCGTGGCTTGGAGGCCGACTCGCTCGGACTGCAAACAAGGAGATACAGCGTGGAAGATATGCTGGTTACAAATGGAGCCAATTCTGCAGGAGGACTTAGTCTTTATGTTCCTGCTGGTACGCCTGATGGTACTCGTTATGTTTTTCCATTAGGTATTGGCACCACAGCGAACGATGTTGCCAACACGCCAGGGACAGACAAATACACGCCAGCTTATGTTACGGTGAGTAATGTTACTGACGATGGATATATTACAATTACGCCTGTAAATACGGCATTAGACCTTCTCAATGGTTTCCCTAACAACATGCTTCAGTATTATTGGAACGTGAAGCATACGGGATTTACAGTGGTACCCAATGTGAGGTTACAATTTACCTATAATGATGCCGATGACAATAGTGGGACAGTTACCAACTATGTGCCCGGGCGCGTGGTCGGATTTTCTACTCGCGAAGCAGATGCCGGGGGCGTAGCTGCCGTAAGGGAAGCATTGAGGCAAATAGACTTTACTACTGGTCCGTTAACAGCCGCTCTTTATACCGCAGCAGAACCCGCAGCCTTTACAGGCACCATCCAGGTTTTTTACAATCGCGAAAATGGAGAGTCTAACTGGAACAATGACAACAAATGGTCTTTAATTAGTTATAACGGAACGTCTACAACCGATCAGCCGGGACCGGGTGATGTGGTTCGTCTGAGAAATCAGGATGGGTCTTCCGATAACAACAGTTGGGTACGCATGGATGTAAGCACCTCGGTGGCTGCGGTCATTTTCGACAACTCGGGTGGAGGTTGGTTGCCACGCTTAACAATCGATAATGACGAAACAATTTCTTTAGGGATTGTAGAAGGTGCGGGGGAGATAATGGTGGAAATGAATGGGGGAATTCAGCCGGTTATTAACGATACTGATATTGGTGCCTTTGCTAGCGAAGTAACCAGTAATTTTATTTACGAGATTCAAAACGATGCAACCTACACCACCTACTCTTCTTTCCCTGCCTATCCTAATTTGCGTATAGAGGGCAGTGGAGGCACAGTTGGAAATCGTATTTTGAGAAACACAATCCCCCTTACAATTAACCGGGATCTGAGAATTGATTTTGGTGGAACGTTTAGAGCTGAGGCAAACGTTACGATTGGGCGAGACATCAACCTTTCGGGAGGCGGTAATGATGGAGGTTTTGAATTTGGTGATAACGGATCGCATCGCGTGAGTGTGGCAGATAGAATTCGTTTTCAGCCTGGTGGTAACAATCGCATCATTGTAAGAAACAATACGCCTTCATCGCGCATACACACCTTGGCTGTGGGTGGAAACATTGAAAAACAAGATGGTACTTTTGATCTTTACAATGGAACGGGTGCTAATAACAATGCGATTCTGGAGATTACGGGTACAGCTAATGCATCTTTAACAGTTACCGGAGGCAGTACACCAGATTTATTTCGCCTGGTGATGAATAAGGGTACTGACATTACATCAACTTTTAGCCTTAATGATCCCATTGTGTTGAATGGCACAACTAATACGGCTACCAAAGCAATTGAATTGCAAAAAGGTTTATTGATTGTGAATGAACCGACCCAAACGGTCACACTCTCCAGTGGAGGCGGGGATTTCTCAATTCCCGCCAGTGCAGGCCTAGAGGTTCGTGCTGGTACCGTTAATCTTACAGGTTCGGATACGGGGTTATTATTAGACGGATACCTGCTGGTGAGTGGGGGCACGGTCAATATTGATGACGCAGTAGGTAATGGCAATAACTTTATCGAGTATTCTGCGTCTGGCTCAGCCATTTTGGAAGTGACTTCAGGAACCCTTACTGTAGGATCGCAAGTGAGGAGGAACCTGACGAGTACAGCAGGGATATTGAAGTACCGTCAGTCTGGTGGCGCGATGATAGTCGGCCGCAGAGCGGCCCCTACTACAAGCCGGGGTGTGTTTGAGGTGGTGAATAACGGAAGTGAGTTTACGCATACTGGAGGTACGCTTACAGTCGTGCGGGGCATAAATAGCACCACCGTTCCCTCCTTGCTCTTGGAGCCAGAAACACCTACGATCTTCACCAATTCATCGATCATCATTGGGTCTACCGACACGCCTGCAGGCGTTAATGGACAAAATATTGGTATAAAGGCAGCCAATAGGAGATTGGGCAACCTTACTGTCAGCAATACAAGTGGCAACAATCCACGAGCCTTAATATATTCATCTCCGCTTCAGCTAGATGGAGTACTCACAATTGAGAGCGGCTCGACCTTTAATGCCAAAGGTTTAAGTCTTTTTCTAAGAAACGACTTAGTTATCGATGGAGAGTTTGTCCCTGAATCAAATACAGTCCTATTTACACCTAGCGCCACTAGAACTATTTCGGGTACTGGTATTTTGAACTTTTACAATTTTACCAAAACTAATTCTTCTGCTGCCACTCTCATCCTTTCTTCCTCAATCGTGGTTGAAAATGATCTGCGTATTCAGAGAGGAATCCTGGATGATAATGGAAATGCAATCGAGCTCTACGGAAACGCCTACTTTGGAGTAGCAGGAAGTTCTATCGCAGCTTCTCATCAGTCCGATATTGGAGGCAGGGGCATCGTTTTCATAGGCATTAAACAACAACAACTTTCCGTGCTTCGTACTAGTGGTTTGGCCAGTCTTGGCACGGTCACCATCAATAACCCCAATGGCGTGGTAGTTCCTGATCAAGCCGATAAGATCACAATCAATACAGAACTCCGGCTTGAAAACGGTGTGTTTGACATTGGCGGTTCTCTTCTTACACTGGCAACAAATGCTGAAGTAGAAGAAGTAAACCTCTTCTCCGTCAATAACATGATCCAGACCAATAGCTCTTTCACAGACAATGGAGTCACCAAGAATTTTGCGGCAGGTCGCACCGCGGATTTTACTTTCCCGGTAGGTCAGTTATTATATACCCCTGTAACGTTAGATTTTGCTGATTTGGGTGCAGGGTCCGGCTCGGGAACAACGCCTCCAAATATTACGGTTCGTCCGGCTAATGAGCGACAACCCATCGTGCAGGAAGATGTAGAATCGGGATTGTGTACCTCTCAGATCGATGATCTGAATAACGTATTACAATACCATTGGATCATCACAGCTTCCAATGCCAACAAACTTGAATCTAACGTCACTCTAAGGTATGATCAAAGCCTGGTTGCAACGGCCAATGGACTGACTGAGGCGGACTATATAGCGGCACGAGTACGTACATCAGATAACACTGTATTTAAATTTCCTGACGCATCTTCTGTGGACGAAGCGTCCAACACAATCCAATTTGTACTCAACGATGTCACTTCATCTGAGATTTCCGGAGAATACCTTGCTGGAGTAGATTGTGCCATTCCGAACTCCATTCTGGTGTATACCACCAAAGGTGGAGGTGCCGGAACAGGAAGCATTACTGATTTAACTATCTATGACGGATCTCCTACAAGCATACCCACAGGGGCGGTATTGGTGGTGAGTGCAGGAGATATAGTGGACCTTGATGCCGACAACATGAACCTCTATCGCACCGAAATTGAAGGAACTTTGCGTGTTCTGAGCGGTACAATTGGCAATCGCCTTGGAACGGTGGTAGGCACTGGCGATTTACGCTTGGAGGTGAATTCTCCAGATGTCAGCGTGGTGTTGCCCGCGGGTTTTTATAACGATTTCTTTAGTTGCACAGGGGGAGGTTTGGAGTTGGGTGGCAATACAAGCTATGAAGTGCTTGGCGGTATTACCTCTTTGCGTAACCTGACCTTGGATGGCACGGGTGCACGGAACATGGCTAATAATGACCTCACGATTTGCGAGGATATTATTGTCAATGGGGCTGATTTTATTAATGCTAACAATCGCAATATCAGTATAGGCCGCGATATGATTCTAAATGCAGGATCCTTTACCTCTGGCGTAAACAATACCATTGAGGTTGCGCGCGACCTTATGGTGAATGGCGGAACGTTTAGTGGCCAAACAGGAGGAGAAAAAATGGTGAATGGCGATTTGACAATAATGGCTGGCACGTTTACCGCAGGAAGTGGAGGAACCCTTACGCTTTTGGGCGACCTTACTGTGTCTGGGGGTACTTTCAGCGGGGGATCGGGAACTCACAAAACACTTTTCCAAGGCACGGCAGGGCAGGCAACCAGCGGCTCCATTACGCTCAATCGCCTGGAAATAGACAATAGCGCTGGTCTTAGTTTAGGGGGCGCCACCAATATATCTACCGAGCTTCTCCTAACCAATGGACACATTACACCAGGTTCTAATGCCTTCGTGTTAGCAACCAACGCTACCGTTACGCCTACTTTCGGTCAGGAAACTTCTTTCGTCAATGGACGTCTCCGTAAAACGCTAACGGCTGGTTCTTCGTTTACCTTCCCAATCGGCAGAAATGGTTTATGGAGATACAGCTCCGTTATTAATCCGCAGCCTAGTACTGCAACTTGGGAATTTGAATATATCAATCAGGTAGCTACCACAGATCCGCTCGTGGACAACATGACGCCTTCAAGTGCTTCCATAGAAACAATTAGCGGTACTGAGCATTGGAAAGTGTCGGACGGTACCGGTGGAGCCAGTGGCAGAACAGCTACCATTGGACTCAGCTGGGGTATAGAAAGCGATGTAAGTGCGTCTTCAGTGGAGAGACAAGACCTTGTTGTAATGCTCTGGAATGATGCAACTTCCCAGTGGGACAGTCGAGGTGGTGCTAATTTCAGTGGAGGAAATACGCAAAGCCGTGGTTCATTCAACTCTAGCGCTACTATTTCTTTCAGCGAACAAATTGTGACGCTGGGCTCTACCGATGATGCCAACCCGCTTCCGGTTACTCTTGTGTTTTTTAATGGCGAGGTTGTGGACGAGTCAGTTCTACTTAGATGGATAACCGAGTCGGAATTAGAGAACGATTACTTCGAAGTTCAAAGATCCTCAGATGGATATGAATTTGCTGGCTTGGCGCAGATTCCCGGGCAGGGAACTACCAGCGTCACCCATGAATATTCATTTATTGATGACAGGATGCCACTTGGCAAGAGTTACTACCGGTTGAAGCAGGTAGATTTCAATGGCGCGATCACCTACTCGGAAGTCATTAGTGTATCATTCGAACAAACCCGTCCGCTCAGCGTCACTGTTTTTCCAAATCCAACTCACTCGAACGACATCAATATTGAGGTTTTGGGCAACAAATCTGGCTCTACACATTTGAGATTAATCGACTTTCAAGGAAAAGAAGTCTACCGCCACACGATAGACAACCAATCTTTCAGACGCACTGTTCGACTGGGGCTAAATGAGCCGTTGAGGGCGGGCGTTTACATTCTTGAGTTGTTAAACGGTTACGAAAGAGTTACACGTAAGATTGTTATTAGAGAATAGCATCATGAGTTAACGCTATTCAGTAAACAGCAGGCCACCAGGCCTGCTGTTTCTGTTCTTAGTCTGTTTGCACCGAGGCTTACTTTCACAAATCCATGCTTCAGGGCCGATGTCAATTCTTCGGAGGCAAAGTCGCCTTCGGGGCCAATCATTACCAGTGTGCTCTTGCCCGCCTTGGCGGCCTGTGCCAGGTACACGGGGTTCGTGGCATCTACATAGGCAATGAATTTCTGTTCCGCAGCGCAGGGCAGTATGCTATTGAAGTCCGCCTCTGGGTTCAACCGGGGCAGCCACGCCTGCTGCGATTGCTTCATCGCACTGATGGCTACTTTCAGTAAGCGGTCTGAATTGACTCTCTTTCTTTCGGAGTGCTGCGTCTGCATAAAGCTGATTTCGCTTATGCCGATTTCCACACACTTCTCTACCAGCCATTCCATACGATCGATGTTTTTGGTGGGCGCGATCGCCAGGTGAAATGAAAAGGAGGGAGGAGGAACTTTGATCAGTTTGGCTACGCTGCAATGGCAGACCGTTTTGGTTGTTTTATCAATAGCTGCTTCCGCCAAGGTGCCGTTGCCATCGGTAACCAGAATTTTTTCTCCCGGCTGTAGCCGCAATACACGCAAGGCGTGGTGGGCTTCTTCCTGCGTCAGGTCGAAATGGTCTTCAATATGCCGCTGATAGAAGACGTGCATGGAAGTGATTTAATCAGGCATACGATTCCTGCAGCTTCTTGACGAAAGCCACGTAGGCCTCCATGGCATTTTCTTTGGCCATTCCTTTTTTACCCGCCCAAGCATCGTATTTGGCAATGGCTTTAAAGTCGAAACCACCGGGACGGTCGCCCGACACATCGCCTTCAGAGGCTTGTTTAAAAAGCGCATACAATTCCAAAAGTTCTTCGTTGCCGGGGCGCCTGGTTAATTGTTGCGATTGTGCTACCGCTGCCTGAAAATCGTCTGTTAATGCCATAAGTGTAGTGTTTTAATGAACAAAGCAAGGCATGTTGCCCTGCTCTGTGGTGATGAGACTTTTCAAAAATGGTTATCGTTTTTCCAACGGCACGTAAGGGCGTTGTGTCTTGCCTACGTATATCTGGCGCGGGCGGCCAATCGGCTCTTTGTTCTCGCGCATTTCTTTCCACTGGGCAATCCAGCCGGGCATGCGCCCCATGGCGAACATGACCGTAAACAAATCCACAGGTATACCCAGTGCACGATAGATAATACCTGAGTAGAAATCCACGTTCGGGTACAGCTTGCGCTCTACAAAATAAGAATCCTTCAACGCAGCTTCTTCCAACTTCTGGGCTATTTCCAAAACCGGGTCGTTTACGCCCAATTTTTTCAACACATCGTCTGCGGCCTTCTTAATAATCTTGGCGCGTGGATCGAAGTTTTTGTACACGCGGTGGCCGAAGCCCATCAGGCGGAACCCGCTGTTTTTATCTTTGGCTTTGTTGATCCATTTCTCGGTGTCGCCACCATCGTTCTTAATGTTTTCCAACATTACAATCACCTCCTGGTTGGCACCTCCGTGCAGCGGTCCCCACAAGGCATTGATGCCGGCAGAGATGGATGAATAAATGCTGGCCTTAGAAGAACCCACAATGCGTACCGTTGAGGTAGAGCAGTTTTGTTCGTGGTCGGCATGCAGAATCAGCAGCTTGTCCAACGCATCGGCTACCACGGGGTCTACTTCGTATTCTTCTGCAGGCAGGGCAAACATCATTTTCAGAAAGCGCGAGCAGTAATCCAGTCGGTTGTCTGGGTAATTAACCGGGTGACCCACCGCATTTTTATAAGCCCAAGCCGCGAAGGTGGGCATCTTTGCCAGCGAACGAACGATGCTGAGATAAACACCTTCTTGCGAACGGTTTGGATCGAGTGATTCCGGATAAAACGCTGTCTGTGCGCAGAACAACGAAGCCAACACGCCCATGGGGTGCGAGGTGGAAGGGAAGCCATCTAAAATCTTCTTGATGTCTTCGTGTACCAGGGTATGTGTTTTTATGTCGTTGGTAAACTTATCCAGTTGTTGTTTGTTGGGCAGATCTCCGAAAATAAGGAGGTAGGCCACCTCAATAAAGGTGGATTTCTCCGCCAGTTCTTCAATGCCATACCCGCGGTATCGTAAAATACCCCTGTCGCCATCCAGAAAGGTAATGGCACTTTTGGTAGCCCCGGTATTTTTATAACCAAAGTCGAGCGTAACAGCCCCGGTCTTCTCCAACAATTCACCAATATCAATGCCTACTTCGTTCTCGGTGCCCTCCACCACGGGGAGTTCGTAGGTCTTACCGTCCAGGATTATTTGTGCTGTCTTTGCCATACTCAGTTAAAATTTGTTGTTAAAATAGGGCTCAAAGCCATCAGTTAAAAACGGGCTGTGTAAAAATGTGAAATTTAGTTGTTGCCCAAAATCAGGGGCATGCCGTCTTTGCCTGAACCCACCACTACTACCTTCGAATTAGGCGATTTGGACAACTCGAGGGTGGCCTCAATACCTCTCATTTTCAATAGCTTATCGGTTAAGCTGTTATTAATGATGTTGTTGGCGCGCGCTTCGCCTTCGGCTTGTATGCGTTTGCGTTCGGCCTCGCTCTTTTCTTTATCCAAACGGAACTGGTACGCCAGCGCTTCTTGTTCCTGCTGAAGCTTACTTTCGATGGCCACCTTTATCTGTTCAGGCAATGAGATAGAGCGGATGAGTACGGCTGTGGCGTGCACATTGTTTTTGTTCAATATGTTTTCCGTTTCTGTTTTAATGGCAGTTTCTACTTCGGCACGTTTGGTGGAATAAATTTCCTCGGCCGTATAACGGCCCATAACCTGGCGAACGGTTGAGCGCACCTCCGGAATAACGAGGGCCACTTCGTAGTTCTGAGTAAACTGCTCGTGTATGTAACCAATCTTATCGGGAATAGGGTAGAAGCGAATGGTAACATCTACGTGAATGGACAAACCATTCTTATCCAGAATGTCCATGTTTTCTTCAGCCGACATTTCATTCACCCTATACAGGTACACATCGTTCCAAGGTGCTTTCATGTGGGTGCCCGGACCGATTACATTTTCCTTATCCAAGCCTTTGCCAAAAGGGTAGAAAATCACTGCCCGTTCGGTGGCCGAAATGTTGTAAAAGAGACTGGAGGAAATAGCCATCAATACAATGATGGCAATAATGCCGAGGATGATAAAAGGGAGTTTTCGATTATTCATAGTAAGGGTTTGTTAGTCAACGCGTTTGTGTTGGATGTTGAACGTCAAGTTAAGCCTGGCGAGCACTTTGCCAACAATGTCTCTTATGTGGTGCTGTAATTAAATGTTAAAAGTAGTATCTTAAGAGGAGTCTTAAAAGTACTTAGTTTGCAGATAATTACTCACGGTTTGCATACATCTTCTCTCCATTTGTCACTTTTCAGAATAACAGCACTTGTGGGGCTGTTGTTTTCTGAAATGTGTCTGCCCTTACAAGCCCAAAACAAGAAAATAGACAGCCTTGCCCAGGCGGTTCAGCAAGAGAAAGATGCAGTGCAAAAAGTGGAACTGCTCAATAAGCTGGTGGCGCAAACATGGGACTATGATTTTGAGAAGGGGCTGGCCCTGGCGGAAGAGGCCTACACACTGGCGCGCAAGACCAAAGACCCGCGAAACCTGGCCTACTCAGCCACTTCCGTGGGTATGTATCACTATTTTAAGGCCGATTACCCAACTGCATTGCAACTCTACTGGCAGGCACTCAGCTATGCCAACGATAAAACCTACAGTGATATTCCGGCCTATACCTACATTCGCCTGGGAAACCTATACCGGGTAACGGGTGTATTCGATTCTGCTGCATGGTATTACGAAGCCGCCCTTAGTTCACTCAAGGGCCAACCGGAAGGCGCCACTCTTTCATCCGCTTTTTATAATATGGGTCAATTGCAGATGGAAACTGGCAACTATCATGATGCCTTGCTCAATACCAAAAAGTCGCTCGTCATCCGCACCCACACACAAGATACTTTATCGATGGCCGAGTGTTGGCGGGCGCTGGGCAATATCGCCAAGAACATGGGCGATTACCTAGAAGCCAGAACCCACTTCGACAACATATTAGATGTGGGCAACCGGTTTGATGACCCCGAGTTACAAATGTTTGCATCGATACATCTGGGCGAGATGGATTTTCTGGAGGGCAATCTGGTAGGAGCGATGGAGCACCTCAGCGATGGTTTGGAGCAGTTGAAGAAGCACGACTTCAAAAGGTACCATGCGCAGGTCTTAACTATAATGGGGCGTGTATTCGAAGCGCTGGGCGACTATGACCGTGCCTTGGAGAGCTTTGTAAACTCTTTGAAGATTGATGAAGAAATAGGCAGCAAGCAGACAGCAGCGAGGACCACTGGGTTGATAGCGTGGGTACACATTCGCCAACGCCACGACTCCGTTGCTGCTTACTTTGGGCGGAGCAGCCTTTCCAGTTGTGCACGGTTAAAAGATCGGGAAGGTGTAGCCTTCGCCAACAATGTGTTGGGTTATATTCATTATGTAAACTACCGCAACGACAGTGCGTTGTATTATTTCGAAAAGGCATACCAGACGAGGAAAGAGTTGGGGTTGGTAGTATTGAGCGCCAACACTTTGTTTAACATGGCCCGTGCCTATGCCAGATTGGGCAACTATGAAAAAGCCAACCAGGCCTTGCAGCAAGTGCTCGAAGTGGACCGAAGCAGAAAGAACCGGGGTGGTGCAGTGGGCACCCTGAATGCGCTCGGAGAAGTAGCTCTTCTCATGAAAGATTATCCAAGAGCCAAGAACTTCCTGAAGGAGGCAGAGGTAGAAGCACGTACGCTATTGAATAGAAATGAGCAGCGTAACAACTACCGCTTACAAGCGCAATGGGCGCGCGCTACCGGGCAGCCAGACCTGGCTAACGAATACTATGAAAAGTACATTGCCCTGAACGATAGCCTTTACAATAATGAGAGCAGCACAAAGATTGCGCAAATACACGCCCTGTATCAATTAGATAAAAAAGAACAGGAAATAGAAAGGCTTAACACCACCAATCAACTGGCACAAAATCAATTAATCATTCAGCAGAGCCGCCTGCGTTGGCAAAATGCAATCACTATTGGCTCGGTGGTGGGGGGCGTTTTTTTGTTGGCACTTGCATTCGTACTTTATCGGTATTACCAGGAAAAATCTGAGATGGCCGATGAATTGACTGACTTGAACAAAGAGATTCAGGAAAAGAAGGAAGAAGTAGAAGTGCAGGCAGAGGAGTTGAAAGAAACCAACGACAGATTGGTAAGGTTGAACCGTGAGGTCACAGAGCAGTCGGAGGAGATACAGGCGCAATTCGAGGAGTTGATTGAAGCCAACCAGATGATTCAGAGCATTAACCGCAACCTGGAGGCGGCTGTGGAGGAACGCACTGTCCAACTGAAGGAAGCCTACCGCGAGCTAGATACTTTTTTCTACCGCGCTTCGCACGATTTCCGCAGGCCGCTTACTACTTTCATGGGCCTATCGGAAGTGGCCAACATGACCGTAAAAGATCCTGCAGCCCTTGAGTTGTTTAGTAAAGTGAAAGAAACCGCCCGCAATCTTGACAAGATGCTGAGCAAGCTACAATCCGTTAGTGCCGTGGGTGCCGCAGAAACAGTTTTTCGGCAAATTCACTTTCAAACGGAGTTGGACTATGTGTTTGATTCGTTCAAAGAAGAATTGCTTGCCAAAGGCATCGATTTCCGCACGGAAATTACCAGCATTAGCAAGTTCAAATCATACCCTGCCATTCTGCGTATTATTCTCAGCAACCTGGTAGAAAATGCCATTCACTTTGCCACACCACTTAATCCGGTAATTACGGTTTCTATTTACGATAGCCAGCAGAACGTGGTAATAGAGGTGCGCGACAATGGAGAAGGCATACGCCCCGAATACATAGATAAGGTTTTTGAAATGTATTTCCGCGCCAGCGAAAAGTCGAAAGGCAACGGTCTGGGTTTGTATATCGTAAAAAAATCGGTAGAAAAACTGAATGGCTCCGTTCAGTTAGAGAGCAGGCATAACCAGGGCACCCTCATAAGAGTAATGCTACCGGTTCCCTAACATCAGCTTTTGGACTTAGCGTCTCCGCCCTCGTTTCACCTCTTTGTCTTTGGTACTCTTACCTTTTTTGCGGTTGCGCAAATCAAAGTCGAGTGCATAGGTGAGTATAAAAGAAAATGTTTGAAAGTTGGCGCGGAGGTTGTCCTCAAACCCCAGGATTTCCATATAGCTGCTGCTGTTCTTACGCCCCATATAAGTGTGGCCCCAGGTAAATCTAGCCTCAGCATAGACACGTTGATTTTTCAAAATCGGGGCATCGCCACCAACGCCTAAGTCGATGCCAAACAGCCAGCGGTTGACATCGTTGTAATAGTTTTTGAAAAAATTGGCATCGGGTGTGCCGTTAAAAACCACTTCATATTTGGAGGAACCCCCTGGGTTTACCGAGACTTTTCCAGCGCCCTTCAGCCAATAGCTTACGTTGGGGCCCACGCTGAAGAAATAATGAGCCGGAATATTTTTGCCCAACTTAACCTGAAACGATCTGCGCAAAGCCATCGACATGTCAGCGAAATGATAATTGGCGCGGTTGGTCCAGTTTTCATTAAAGCGGGTAACACGCCCTTTGCGGGTGTAGGCAAACTCGCTGGTAAAGGCATAGTCGTTCTTCAATGGAAATTTAATGAACCCACCAACAAAGTAGCCGGGCATGGGTAGTGGACTGAATTGCTTTTGCAGGTCGCGGTCTTCGTAGGCAGCGAGCGTTACATTAGGCCCACCCTTAATGCCCAACGAGAATGGTTGCGATTGGGGCTGTGCCCACCCTTGACGAAATGTTAAAACCATCAGAACGAATAGAATACATTTCGTTGAACTCATTTCGTAAAGGGTCGAACGGTTGTTAGTTTGTGTATCCAATTTTGCAAAAAAACAATAAAGGCGCTTATCTTTGGAGTAATCTGGCATTTTAAATCCGATAAAGTTGAAGGTACGACAGAGTTACTGTATTCTAATAACCATATTGTCCATTAGGGGCGCGGCACTGTTTGCGCAGCAACCCTCCGGTTTCACACAGTATTTCATCAATGCATCTTCTCTTAACCCGTCTTATACGGGTATCGATGGACGGCCAGCGGCATTTTTGGGTTATAAACGTCAATGGGCTGGTCTTTCTGGAGGCCCATCTCTCGGTTACTTTAATGTGCAAGCACCGTTGCCTACGCAAGTCTCTGTAGGGGCCACGCTGGTTTCTGATAAGAAAGGGCTTATCAATACTTCATCCATGCTGCTAACGGGTGGCTACTCCGTGTCTTTGGCAGAAGAACAATACCTCCGTTTTGGCCTTTCGGTGGGTGGTGCTTGGAACAAGGTAGATATCAACGAATTGTATTTCGTCAATCCGTCCGATCCGATGCTTGCCACGTTGGCAAGCAGCAATGCAGAAGTGCTGGGTAATGCAGGTTTATCGTTTCACTCTAAAACGTTTCATGCGGGTGTGGCTATCCCCAACATTTTCGAACCCACCTACGTGGCCACCGATGGATTTACTTTTGCCAAGGTAAAGCCTTTTCAGAGCCTCATTTTTAATCTGAGTAATCGTTTCTATTTCGATAAAGGCAAAAATGCATTCGAACCCTATCTTGTCTACCGGCTTAATAACGGAGTGCCTTCTCAATTGGAAGCTGCAGCGGTGCTCCATTTACAAAACAAAGTATGGTTGGGGGGGGCCTTTAAACAAGATTTTGGCATTTCGGCCTTGGGTGGAATCAAGCTTAACAAACAGTCTGTGTTGGGTTACTCTTACACCTTGAAGAATTCTGGCGACAATCAACTTCAATTTCCTTCGCATGAAATTCACCTGGCCATTCTTTTAGGGAAGCATAAGAAGAATACACCTATGTATTCGTTTATTAATACTGAAGTTGAAAAGCATCGTAAAACGCCACAACAATTGGCGGCAGAGAAGAAAAAACTGGAAGAAGAAAGGAAGAAAAAGGAGGCCTTGGCACTTGCCCAGAGAGAAGCGCAACAAAAGAAGGAGTTACCCAAAGAAGAACCTAAGAAAGAAGAGCCTAAAAAAGAAGTGCCAGTGGTGGTGGCGCAAGAGCCAAAGAAAGAGGAGCCCAAAGAAGAACCCAAGGAAGAACCTAAGCAAGAGCCGATAGTAGAGCAACGACCCGTTGAGCATTCGGGCGGGCCACGCAAACGCGTAACCGTAGATCCTTTGCTGGTATCGGCCGATTCTGTGCCCGAGCATGAACGCGACCAGCATCTGCATGAACAGGAAATACTAACACGAATTGAAGAACACAAAGATGACCCGGACGAACATCACAACGAGGAAAATCACCCCAACGCAGAACGCCATGATTTTGTGAAACGTGGTGCGCACCCCGAAGAAATGAACCTGGCTGACTATGTGATTGTAGGTGCCTTCAGGTCTAAAGAAAATGCAGAACGTTACGACCAGCAGATGGTCGACATGGGTTTTCCTGAAGTACATTTTGGCTTTTTGAGCGCTCGCAACTTGTGGTACGTTTATGTGGCCTCGTCAGACAACCTGGAGGAAGCAAAAGCGGCCCGCGATAAGTACCGAAAGATGAAGATGTTTAAAGATGCATGGCTGTTAACCGTTCACCCGTGATGAAGACGAACATGCGTGTAATTATGATAATTTGTTTGGGCTTGGTGGTGCAGAACGCCTGGGCCCAGGTGCCCCTGATCACCAACATCGATCCTGTAAAAACGTATCCGGGTGCGCCATTGCTGATTACCGGATCGGGCTTTAGCGCTAATCCTAACGATCTGGAGGTATGGTTCGACAACGTGAAGGCTTCAATTACCACTTCTTCTGAATTTGCGATAGAGGTAACGGTGCCGGCCAGTGCGCGGCATGGAAACATTGTAGTTATTAACAAACTTTCTGCCCGGTCAGCAAGGTCTTCTGCCAAGTTTATTCCCAGTTACCAGGGCGAGGCGTTTAGTGTGTCCAATATTGAGCTAAGTAAATCGTTTCCCGGGGGTACCGAGTTATTCGATGTGTGCACGTGCGATTTTAATGTGGATGGAAAGCCCGATTTAATTGCGAGTAAATCGGTAAGTCCCGCATCCGACTTGCTGGTACTGCGCAATGTCTCTACACCACCGACTGCAGGGGCGGTCGGGGTTATCGATTTTGTGCCCACCAATCTGAACTTATTTTCACCTACATTCAATCTGGCTTGTGGCGATTTGAATGGTGATGGCAAGCCCGATTTATTGGCTTCGCGTGGTGGGGCTACGTTAAATGAAGTGCTCGTGCGTTTGAATACCAGCGCAATCGGTGCTGCCAATATTTCCTTTACGGCACCATCCTTTCCTAACGATCGATTGGTGCTGGATGTAACAGACCGTGCTTTCCGAATGGTGATACGCGATCTGAATGGGGATGGGAAACCAGAGGTAATCGTATCGAACGCAAATACGGATAAGATTTATGTTTTCATAAATACAAGTACAACGGCTACGCTGTCGTTCAATCCAACCCCGCTGAAATTTGCCGTTGATGGCGCTACCAATTCTTATGGCATTGACGTGCAGGATATGGATGGTGACGATAAGGCAGATATAGTAGTCAATCAGTTTAATAAACCCGATGTCTTCATTTTACGGAATACCAGCTCGGGGAGTCAGGTTACATTTGCTTCCGCGTTGCGCATTCCATTAGGAGGCGTTACAGGCACGCTCAACCACCTCACCACAGCGGATTTTAACAGCGATGGCCGCCTGGATATTGCGGTGACCAACAGTACGGTAAACAACAAAGCATATGTGGTGTACAATGCCTCTACAACCGGTACCCTTTCATTCCCTACTTCTACCGAAATAAATGTAGGTGATGGTCCCTTTGGGATTGATGCCGGTGATATAGATGGCGATGGTGACGTGGACATCATGGTTGGTGATATTGATTTTACCGCTAACCCAGCTAACAATGAATTCTCCCTCTTAATCAATGGGGGAGGCTCCAATCCGCAGTTCACACACCAGGTGGTATCAACGGGTACGCCCAGTAAGAAATCAAGAAATGTACGCATAGCCGATTATGATGGCGATGGCAAGCCGGACTTGGCTTTTACTACTGTGGGCGGCAATTCGCTGGAGGTGTGGCGCAATAAGGGGTGTTTTGTGCCCAGCATCTTAAACGAAACCCCTGTTACGATCTGCAACGGACAGACTATCACTTTACAGGCGCCTTCGAACCCTGGCGTGACCTATGCGTGGACGGAAGCTGCCGCACCAGCCACCGTGTTAGGCACCAATGCCAACTTTGCTATTACCGCTGCGGGCAGCTATACAGTCACGGCTACCTCCGAGGGAGGTACGTGTGTGAAATCGACCGCAGCACTTTCCGTAGCCACCAATACCAGTTCGGTAACGCAAAACCCCACCATTGCCAATGTAACCAATGGCGTCATTACAGTTTGCCTGGGTGCTACCTTACAATTAAATACTTCCGATACAGAGCCTGTTTATATTTGGAAAGGGCCTGCCGGATACACAGCCTCCAACCAGAACAATTCCATCACCAACCTCAGCAGCGAGCAAGCGGGTATTTATACGCTGCAATTGCAAAATGGGGTGTGCAAGAGCAATGAGGCCACGGTGCGAGTAGATGTAGTGAATTTGGCTAGTTTCACGGTTACCAGCAACGTAAGTTCCAATACGCTGTGTCAGGGGGGCAACCTCACGCTGTCCACGGCCAACACGGCCGGTCATACCTATCAATGGTTAAAAGACAATGCCGATATGGCCTCCCAGGTTTCGAATACGCTGTCTGTTAATCAAGAGGGAAGTTACCAGGTGCGTGTTACCAATCCCCAAGGCTGTAACACACTTACGGAACCGGTAGCCATTACGGTGCTTTCGGTGCCGGTGGCGGCATTCGAAGTACCGGCAGCGGCATGTCTTGATACTGATGTTACCCTTACAAATGGTTCGCAAGTAGATACCCGTGGGCAGGTAACTTACAACTGGAATTTTGGCGATGCACAAACTGCAACAGACGAAGAGCCCACACACAGCTATACCACTGCACAAGCATTTACAATCACACTAACGGTGGGTTATCAGAATGTGGCCGCCTGCTCCGATTCCGAAATCAAATCCATCAACATTGTAACGCCTGCCGCCTTGAACATCACGGCCAGCGATACAGGCATCTGCCCCGAAGAAGAAGTCACGCTGGAGATACCGGCCACCTTCACGTCTATTTTGTGGAGCACCAATCAGACTACTGCGTCTGTCTCCGTACCGGTGGCAGGTAATTACTCTGTGACTGCGGTGGATGAAAATGGGTGTGAGACTACCGCTTCAACAGACATTGTTGATAAGCCGGTGCCGGTCATCACCATTACCACCGATCCTACTCCGGCATCCATTTCACCCGGGCTCACTGTTCAACTTCTGGCCAGTGGTGCCGACACCTACAGTTGGCTACCTGTTGAAACTTTGAACGATCCTGCTATTGCGAATCCGGTGGCTACACCATTGGGAACAACCACCTACGCGGTTACCGGTACTTTGACTGATGGCTGTTCCGCGCAATCCTCGGTAACAGTAGAGGTGGCGGGCGAACTTCGCATTACCAATGTGTTTTCCCCCAATGGCGATGGCGTAAACGACCTGTGGGTGATTCCAGGTATTCAAAACTATGTGGAGTGCATTTTGTCTCTGTTCGACAACCAGGGAAGGCGAATACTGGAGCAACGCGGCTACCAAAACGACTGGGATGGTACGTACAATGGTAGGGTGGTACCCAAAGGCACGTATTTCTTCGTGATTGGCGGCTGTCCCGATAAAACGCCAATAACGGGGCATGTATTGGTGGCTTATTAGGTTAAGCGGTACTTACCTGTTGGCAGTTTTGCCTATTTATCTGGTGCCGAAAGTATTTTATTGGAAGAAATCTGTTCTATGAGTCGACTTTGGAGAGTTCTTTTTTTGGTGATTTGTGTAATGGGCAGCCTTTCTGGCCTTGCCCAAGAGGTGCGGTGTAATGATGGTATTGATAACGATGGCGATGGTATCATAGATTGCAACGATTCCGACTGCCAGTTTGCAGCCAATATTGAAAGAGGCTGCCGCTGTTACGATGGCATAAACAACGACAATGATACTTTGATTGACGAGGCCGACCCCGATTGCGCAGCTTATTTTGGCTTAGCTTTCGTAGGAGCCGGTTCGAACTGTAGCATTGTTCCTCCGGGCGCAGCCACGCCTTTCGATCTTGTGGGGGCACCCACGGTTTCAGGTCAGAACACAGCCGACACCCAATCCAAAGTAGCGGTAGGCGATGTAGACGGAGACGGACTTCCCGATGTGGTCATTACCTCTAAGTGGAATAGCGAGTTGCGCGTAGTGGCCACCCGAGCCCATTCGGTAGATGGTGATTCTTTTGCACCTGGCGATATCAAGTCGGATTTCAAAACGACCGGCCAGGGTGCTCAGATATTTCCCGATCCGGCAGACAACAATGACCCTTGTAAGCCAGCCAACCTTTTGTTTGAGCACGAGGTGTTGATTGCAGATATCAATAAAGATGGCAATGCAGAAATATTTGCAATTGTAAGTAACCGGAAGGGGAATCCCGAAAGCCCACCCACGTGTTATTTCCTCATCGGTTTTACATATACTGTTGATGATCTTACTGTGCTGCCTGGATATCCCGTAAGGGTGGGCCCGGATCGCCCGGGTATACCAGGAATTGCCGATTTTGATGGCGATGGCAAAGCCGAGGTGTACCTGAAGAATCGCATTTATGCAGCCGAAAATGGTACGCTGCTGGCCGATGGGGGTGGTGACTGGAACAGCGAAATTAACAGTGCGCCTGTAGCGGCCAACATCACGGGCGATAACAAGATGGAGTTGATCTGTGGTCACCTGATCTACTCTGTACCGAGCCTTGCATCACGCACCCTTCAGAATCTTACGCTGTTCCGCGATATGAACGCGGTGAGTGCTACTACAAAATTTTATCCTCGTGTATACAACGACATTGTTGAGTATGGTCTGGATAACCACAGCAGCACCAGCGTGGCGGATATTGATGAAGATGGAGTCATTGATGTACTGATGTCAGGTTCTACCATTCCTTACGATGCCAACGCACCTAACCAAAACACAGCCATTATCTATTGGAACGTGCAGAAAAATATTGTCTCGTCTTACCTGCCGCCTGATGATAATTTTGCCAATGGATGGCCCTGGGGAACAGGGCGCATCAATATTGGCGAAACAGATGGGGATGGAGATGTTGAAGCCTCATTCATAGCGGGTAATAAGCTGTTCAACCTGGAGTTCTCGGCCAACCGCGAAACATTGAACCCGGTGCCTAAATGGGTAAGAACCATTAACGATTCGCGCTCAGGTGTAATTACGCTTACAGTTTATGATTTTAACAATGATGCTCATCCGGAAGTCGTCTATCGTGATTCGCAAGAACTCGTAGTTGTAGACGGCCGCACCGGAACCCAAAAACTATGGTCTGCTGCGTGTAATTCTCATACCTTCACCGAAGGCCCCATCATTGCCGATGTGAATGGAGATGGGGGCACTGATATTTGTGTGCCGTGTTATCGGAATACTTCAGGCGTGGTAGCGGGCCAGGTAGATCAAATTACAGTTAACGCTCAAGGATCGGGCTACAACGGAGCAACAACTACCGTTACAATTACTGGCGATGGGAATGGAGCAACTGCTACTGCTACAGTGGGCGGAGGGGGAAAGATAACAGGCATTACCGTTACCAATCCCGGTTCGGGCTACACGGTTCCACCAACGGTAACAATTAACGGAGTGGGTACCGGTGCCACTGCTACAGCAACTATTACTACCAATGGATTTGATGTAGAGGGAAAGTTACAACAGCAGGCGTTGGGCGAAGTACGTTTGTTCTTCTCCTCAGGCAATGAATGGCTACCCACGCGCAAAGTATGGAACCAGCCCGGCTACTTTGTGGTCAATATCAATGACGATCTCACATTACCCTTTCCCCAACTAGATCAAAACCTGGTATTTGGAGACAGTCCCTGTCCCAATGGTTTGCCGGGGCCTCAAATGCCATTGAATATTTTCCTGAACCAAATACCCAACATTAGTTCAGAAGGTTGTCCCGTATTTCCAGCGCCCGACCTAACGTATGTGGGGGACACGCCCAATCCAAATTGTACAACCGACCCCTCGCTGCCGGGTTGCGATACTGACGGAGATGGCGTGTATACGCCAGCCGTAGTGGTAATACCACCCATTTGTGGAGACCTCGGGATACAGGTTTATTTCAATATTATCAACAGTGGCGATCTACCCATTAGCGACAATGTGCCGGTTAGTTTCTTTAATGGCGACCCTACCGCCAATCCGGTTACCGCTACGAAACTGTTCAACACCACTTTGACTATTAACAACCTGCAGGTGGGGCAAACTTTACAGACGCCCACTATCTCATTCAACGGTCCGGGTACTGCGTTTACGCTCTTCATAGTGTTGTACAATGATGGAAGTGTTCTGCCGATCAATTTAACCGGCCCTTCCACTACGGAGTGTACCATTGTTAACAATATGTACGCCATACCGGTAACGCCCGATCCCTTCACTGTAACGGTTGAGAAGTTATCAGACAACTTCAAGTGCGAAAACTCTGCACCCGACAATGGCGCCCTGCGCGTGCGGATTTTTAAAGGTGCTACAGAAGTAACAGATTATAGCCCTTATAGTTTTCAGTGGTATTCTGGCATCGGTACTGGTTCCCCGTTGGCATCGCAGACCGCTTACAACGCCACGGGTTTGGCCGAGGGCGATTATTCTGTGGTGGTGACCGATGTATCCAAAGGATGTTCGAACCCTCCGGTAAGTGGCAACATCATACGAACCGGCAACGACCCTGATATCGTCATCACGGTGCTCTCTGACCAAACGGTTTGTAGCCCCGCCAACGGCAGGCTGGAGGCCAACATTGTGGGGGGGAATACTGGCTACACGTTCGAATGGTATGACATTTCTTTGACTCCGCTGGGTATCACCGGCAACATAGCCAACAACCTCACCGCGGGTAACTATGTGGTTTTGGCCAGTAAGGACGGATGCACCAAAACATCGCCTCCTGCCACGGTAAACGGCCCACAGGTGCCCGATGTGCAAGCCAACGTGTTGCAGAATGTGACGGACTGTGCTAATCCAAACACGGGATCGATCACAGCCGATGCGCTTTTCAATGGCGTGCTGCAAGATCCTGCCAACTATACATTTACGTGGTACCAATACAACAACGCCACCAGTACCCGTGGAAGTCAGTTGGCCATTGCACACGGCACTGGCCCCACACGTACAGGACTGCCGATAGGATTCTACCAGGTAGTGGTGAGAGACAATGCCACGCAGTGTACTTCTCTGCAAACACCCGTGGTCGAGGTCATCAGTCAAACCGTGGTACCTGATCCTCCGCTCATCACCCAGTTGGCGGCTCAAACCTCCTGCGATCCCTTGCAGCCAAATGGCGTACTTACTGCAGATGTTTTAATAGGAGGGGTGGTGCAAAATCCTGCCGGCTTTACGTTCGAATGGTTCAAAGGACAGACCACCTTACCGGCCGATAAAGTAAACACCGTGTCGGATGTGAATGGTAAAACGGTGAACCAGGTGTCTGGTGGCGGCATTCCTTATACCGTAAAAGTCACTACTGCTCAAAATTGTTCGGCTATTAACGAGTTTGTGATTACAGAAGACATCAACTTGCCTGTGGTTACGCTGGCGCAGCTTACTCCTAACTCTATTTGCGACCCTGCCAATGCAGCCCAGCCTTACAACGGCTCGCTACAGGCCACTGTTACTTTTGATGGCAATACGGTAACACTGCCGGATGCAAACTATGTGTTCGAGTGGCGCGACCCTGCCAACCAGGTGATTGCAGTAGCAGACGACAATGCGGCCACACTAGGTGGTTTGATTCATGGCAATTCGTATTCTATTATAGTTACCCGCACTGACTTGTTCTGTGTGTCGGTGCCTGATACAGAACCCATCTTGCAGGCCACAGTATTACCTTTGCTCAGCACCAGCTCTACAGGTTCCAATAATTGCGATCCTGCATTGACACCAGACGGAACAGCAACCGTTGCGGTTACCAACGTGGCGCCTGGCGATGCATTTACCTTCCAATGGTATGCAGGCAATTCAGTCGTTCCCGGAAATGAATTGTCGGCAGCTATCAATAATGCCACACAGACCACTGCTATTCGGTTGGGCGGCCCTACCAATGCACCCAACCCCTACACAGTGGAGGTGTTGAACACCGCCACTGGTTGTGTGAACAGTGCCACACAATTTGTTGCGGATATCAGTGTGATACCCGTATTGTCTTTTATTGACATCGACCCCAATGATATTTGTAGTCCGGCCAATCTGTTCAACGGCCGGATGGAAGTACGGGTTGATAACCAGATCGGGGCTATTACCGATTACCAATTTACCTGGTACAACGGGGCTACTACAGCCTCGCCTGTGAATGCCACTTCCACCGGCACGGTGCTGGGAACTTTGGATGTAGGTACGTACACAGTAGAGGTAGTAAATACCCTTACAGGGTGCGAGTCTTCTCCCATCACTTCTCAAGTTCCTGATTTGAAAGTGTACCCCCTTCTTCAATTGACTTCTACTGGCTCCAACAATTGCGATCCGGCACTGACACCCGATGGTACTGTTACTGCGGCTGTTACAAATGCAGGCACCGATACGTATACATTTCAGTGGTACGATGGTGGCGCAGTAACGCCAGGTAATGAAGTACCCTTGGCCAATAATGGCACCAGTGCTACGGCTATTAATTTAGGTGGACCTACCGGTGCACCTAATCCATACACCGTTTTGGTAGCGAACCAACGCACAGGCTGCACTAATTTCTCGACAGTGGCGGTGGCAGATGTGAGTGTGGTACCTGTTATTTCTTTCGCCAACGTAACCCCTAACGATTTCTGTGCACCTGCTGCCAGCTTCAATGGCGCGTTAGAAGCACAGATCGACAACCAAATTGGCGCCATTGGCGATTACCAGTTCACTTGGTACAATGGTGCAACTACGGCCTCTCCCATTAACAACACGTCAACGGGTGTACTTTTGTCTTCCCTGGATGTAGGCCCCTACACCACGGAAGTGAGAAATACCCGAACCGGTTGCGAATCTTCGCCTATCACGGCCAACGTACCCGATGGTAAAGTATATCCTATTCTGTCGATGGCATCAACCGGATCGAACAATTGCGATCCGGGGCTTACGCCTGACGGCACTGCCACGGCCACAGTGACCAATCCGGGTACAGACACCTATGGGTTCCTTTGGTATTCCGGCAATACCGTTACACCCGGTAATGAACTCTCAGTTGCGTTGAACAATGCCAATCAGGCTACAGCGATTAACCTGGGTGGCCCTTTTATTCCGGCCAGAACCTACACGGCCCTGGTTACCAACAACCGCACCAATTGCAGCAGCTTCTCTTCTGTTGTTGTGGCCGACATCAGTGTGGTACCGGTGTTGAGCCTGGTGGACACCGATCCCCAAACCATCTGTGCACCCGCCAACGCGGTCAACGGTCGCGTGGAATTGCAGATAGACAATCCCGTTCCTACAGCTGCTCCTGGTGACTACGTATTCACATGGTACAACGGTCCAAATACCGGCTCGCCTGTTAACAACAATTCTGTTACAGAAATACTGGCGAACCTGGCAGTGAATTTCTACACGGCCACCGTTCTAAATACGGTAACCGGCTGTGAGTCGACACCATTTACTACGCAAGTTCCGGACGGCCGCGTTTTCCCGACCGTTCAAATCAGTTCTACGGGTTCGAACACGTGCGACCCAGGCCTTACCCCCGATGGCACGATCACGGCTACGGTAACCAATTTGCCTGGACCTTTCAGCTATGCATGGACGGCCTTAGGAGGAGCCCCGGCTCCGGCCAATGCCACCGCACAAACCGCCACCAACGTAGGTGGGCCTACGGGAGCGCCTACTTCTTACGAAGTGGTGGTAACGGATAATGCCACCGGCTGCGCCACAACCACTACTGGACTGGTAGCTGACGTGAGTGAAAAGCCGGTAGTAACACTGACACCTTTTGACAACACCATTTGCGATGTTACCGTGATGCCGGGTGGACCCACTCAATTCGATGGGCATGTAGATGTAACAGCCACCACCCACCCGCAACTGCCGGGTGCCTTTACGTTGACTTATGCCTGGTATGATGTAGATGCCGCCAACACAGCCACGCTGAATGGTACTTACCCCAATGCCGCGGTATTGGCGAACCGCGACAACGCCAAGTATGGCGTAGAGGTAACCATTGTGGAATTGGGATGTACGTCTGATCTGGTAATAGCTGAAGTGTTGGACGACCTGGCCCCTGTGATGATTGTCACGGATGTGGATCCATCTACCAACTGCGATCCAGCATTGGCTAACGGTAGGGCAGAAGTAACGTCTCCGCTTTCAGGTGGAGGAATCAATTTCCAGTACCAATGGTACAATGGAACGCTGGTGGACCCAGGTCAGGCGATCGGGGGTGCCACCAATCCACTATTGGGTGCCAACCTGCAAGGCGGTGTGGCTAGTAACTTTACGGTGGAGGTAATCAACCTCAATGATGGTTGCCGCAACAACGCTCCCCTCAATGTGCCCGATGCGCGCGTGATTCCTACCATCGATCTGAGTGTGGTGCAGCATAATACCGTTTGCGATATCGCCACGATTACACCCGATGGCGAATTGTTGGCCACCGTGGGTAATGTAGGTGCCAACATAACCATCACTTGGTTGGGAGGAGTAGCACCTGCTTTACAAGCTGGTGCAAATGGCGAGCAATTCACCCAATTGCAGGCCGGTGCCTATACTGCCCGTGTGGAAGATGATGACACCGGCTGTGTTTCCACCGATGACAGCGAAACGATATTGAATGATTTGACCTATCCGGTAATAACCATTAACGTAACAGATCAAACAAATTGTGCGGGCACACCCAATGGCCAATTAGAAGCCATTGCAGCAGGGACTGTCACCTACTCATGGTTTGATGGTGTGGGCATTGCAGGAGCGCCACGCGCGCAGACGGCCTTCAACTCCGGCATCATTAATCAATTGGCGACTGATGACTATACAGTGCTGGTTCGCAACACTACTACAGGATGCGAAACCACGGCTTCTGAATTCGTTCCAGTGAATATCACATACCCGGTAGTTAGCTTTGTGAGCGTTACCCCCGTTACAAGCTGCGTTACACCCAATGGAGCAGCCACGGCCTCTATCGCAAATTTATCTGCGCCTAATAACTACGACATATTCTATGTATTCACCTCCACCCTCAGCGGAGCTGCTTATCCGACAGATCCACTGGTAATTAAGGCATCGTTAGACCCGGCCAATCGTACCAATGAAACAGCCGCACCGCTTGCCTATGGCAACATGCTGCCTGGTTATCTAACTGCCCTTGTTATTGACAATAACACCCAGTGCGAGTCGGCACCTGCTACCCAGGAGATTGTTGACAACACAGTGAAGAGCACCATTACCATGAACCTGATACCAGTACCTGGTATATGCGGTGCGGGAAACGGAGGTATCGATGCTACCGTGGGGCCGTTGCCTGCAGCCTCTTACACCTACGAGTGGTACAATGGATCTCCCAACAATGCTACGTTACCCATCAATTTTTATAACAATGTCCCCACGTTTGCGGGCGCTGAAATCTATGGAGATAACCGTATCAACCTCGGTATCAATGGTGGCGACCCTACGATCAATTCCGGTACATACACCTTAGTGGTTTACGATCCTGATGGATGCGGAACGTTTAAAACTGAGTTTGTTCCCACATCGACTATTCCAGTACTGGATATTACACCTACTGACATCACGCGGTGTGATGTTGGCAATGGCGAAATTTCGGTAGAGGTTTCTTCGGGAACCAGTGGCACAGGCTATTCGCTGGAAATATTTGAAGGCATAGATAACACCGGGCTTTCGTTAGGATTTCTCCCGCTTAGCCCGATCGGTACTACGCTTACGGTGTCTAATCTCGATCCCGGTACCTACTATGTTGAGTTGGTTGATGGAGATAATCCAACTTGCCCATTAGGCGAAGTACAAGTGTTGAACCGAGTAGTAGCTCCTCCTTTACTTTCAAGTTCCATAGTTGCACCCAACACATCCTGCGACCCCGCACTGGGCGCAGATGGAGAAGCGCAAATTACAGCCATTAATGCCAATGGAGATGTTCAAGCAAAGAACTACCAGATAACAGCTGTTAACCTGGCGATTGCAGGTTTTGTGACACCCAACACCATCGGCACCGGTGTAAGTGGGCAGTCGGAGGTGATTGTAAATCTGGAGCCAGAGGCTTATACATTTACTGTAACAGATGCTAACAGTTTCTGTGCGGCTAATATTCAAGTGGTGGTACCCGATGTTCAAGACGTACCCAGTAACTTGAGCGTGGCACCGGCTGTCGAAACCGCCTGCGCACCTTTGTCCAACGGAAGTGCTACCGCCTCATTGGCAGGTGGTGAACCTGTGACAGAATTTGATTTTAACTGGTTTGCCAATGCCGATGGCAGTGGCAGTGTGTTGCCGGGCGGGACCTCGGTAGCTGGAGGGGGCGGCACAACCGGGGAATTGCTCAACCAGGGCAAAGTGGCCGCGCCAGCCAACTGGCCCATGGGCGCCACGGGTTTTGGGGCAGGCAATCGTACCTATTATGTACGGGGTATCAAAAACGCCACTGCAGCCTCGGGCGTAGGTTGCCCTACCGAATTGCGCCAGGTGGTAATTCCCGATGAGCATCTTTCGCCCAATATTGATTTGACTTCGACATTCAACAGCTTCTGTGCTGCTCTTGTACCCGGTGCAGGTGATGGCGCCATTGAAATAGAAGCCGATCCGAATGGCGCAACGGGAGCCATAGAAGCAGCCAACTTCACCTTTGTAATAGACATAGATCCGAATACCATCAACGGCACCGCCCCAGTGACTAATGTGGCCAATGGTGCCCCCATCATAGTGCCAGACCTGGGCACTGGAACCTACGAGATAACCGCCACTAACGTAGCCACAGGCTGTGCGGTAGTTAATTCCATTGCTGTGCAAGATGCCCCGTTCTTCATCCGGATTACCGATACAGATTTTGCCAACCAGTTGATCTGTTTACCGAACGGACAAGCAGATGTGGTAGAAATTACGATCGATAAGTCTGCGGCCACGCTTCCAAACGTGGTAGAGAACAACGGTCTTCCCCTCACCAACGTGTACGATTTTGAGTGGTTTGCTGCTACGCCTGGCAATCCTAACACGTTTGTAAATACACCGCTCGAAGACAACGCAGCCAATCCCATCAATGAGCAGAGCCTTGCCACGGGCACGGGCGCTGGCCAATTTGCTACCATGGGTACGGGAACTTACTACGTCATTGCTACCCGCAGGGCGGGCTCAGGTGAAGCCGAGGGTTGCCCTTCGTTGCCGGTACGTATCGATATTGCCGATGAACACCAGAACCCTGTAGTAACACTGACGCCTTTCAGCAACACTTCGTGTTTGCCTGGCACGGGTGAGGGACAAATTGAAGTGACGGTAACAGACGCCACGAATCCTGCAGCACCTGGCTTCGCTGCGTTGTTTGATTACGGCTGGACTGCCCTGATAACCAACAGCAATGGCAACAACGGCAACGCCACCAACGATGGCGATAACGATGTGATCACCAACCTGGAAGAAAACAATTATTCGGTAACCGTAACGAATCCCTCCACCGGCTGTGCTACACTGGCCACCACAGAGATATTGAAAAACGCGACACCTGTTTTTGTGCAGACGGTGGACAGTACACCGCAGATTTCATGCGACCCGGCTGGCGATGGCAGCCTGGAAGTAACCGAGGTAACGTTGAACGACCGCAACGGCAACCAGCAGTCTACTTCATTGCCTGCGCCCAATGACCTGATCTTCGATGATTTCGAGTTCGATTGGAGACGTATCGGCAATCCGTTTACCCAGACCCTTTTAGGGGTCACGACAACGACATTGGACGTGGTGAGTTATGATGCAAGTGTTACAGGGTTCAACACGCCCATCGGTGCAGGTGCCTACACCGTGGTGGCGCGCAGACGCAACGGTTCACCCGGCCTCAACTGCGAGTCGGCCCCGTTCCAGGTGTTGATACAAGATAATCGGATATATCCTACCGCTTCGATGCTGCCGCTCAGCAACACTTCTTGCGACCCGGCCTTCTTTGAAGGAGAAATACGCATTACGGCCGATGACCAAACCTCGATTGCCGGTGCCAACAGTTTCACCTACACGTGGACAACCTCGGCCACACCAGCGCTGGCTGGAACTACATCGGCAGCCAGCGATGGCGATGCGGATGGTACTGATGGAGATGGTGACCAACCAACGGGCTTGATTGAGGGTGACTACCAAATTACTGTTACTAGCTTGAAGTCGCAGTGTACCAACGTTGCCAGCACGACTATCTTTAAGAATGCCACGCCAGTTTTTGTTCAGCAGGTCGATTCTCGTAATCAAGTGCTTTGTACACCCGATGGCCGACTGGAAGTGACGCAGGTAACACTGAACGACCGCGATGGCAACGTGCAAACCACACCGGTACAGTTGCTATTCAACGAATTTGAATTTACATGGACGCGCACCGCATCAACATTGAACTTTACGGAGGCACCCGGAGTGGCGGTGCTGGATGGTACCAACTACCCGATTGCTGATGGAACCATTGGCGCAGGTGAGTATTTTGTGGTGGCCAAACGCATTGCCGGTTCTCCTGGCCGCGATTGCGAGTCGGCTCCCTATAAAGTAGATATTCTCGACAGGCGTATTTTCCCCATTGCAACACTCACACCCTTTGCCAACACTTCTTGCGATCCGCTTTTCTTTGAAGGAGAGGTAGCAGTAAACGTAACGGATGCATCGGTGAACCTACCTGCACCATTGGCCGGTGCGCCTTTTAATTACAGTTATAACTGGTTGCAATCAGCTACACCGGCTACGTTGCCAGTAGGAGTGGTGGCTGGCGTACACGATGGTGATGGCGATGGTACCGATGGTGATGCTGATCACCCGTTGGCTTTAAGTGAGGGTGACTACACTATCCGTGTGACCAATACCCAAACGGGCTGTACAGCCGATGCCGCCACCACTATTTTCCGCAACGGTACGCCTGTGTTTACGCAGCAGGTAGACGCCATCAACCAGGTGTTGTGCGGCAATGACGGATCGCTCCAGATTACCAACCTGCGCATCATTGACCGCGATGGCAACGAACAAACATCTGGTAATGGCGACTTCCTCGTAAGCGACTTCGACTTTGAGTGGTTTCGAGGCACACCTGCCAACAGTGTAGCAACAGGCGATGGCAGCCTGGGCGCGGCCAGCGGAGGTACCATTTTGGATGCAGCTCACTACCCGGCCATCGGCTTCGACACGTACTATGTTGTGTCTACGCGCACCAATGGTTCGCCCGGAAAAGATTGTTTCTCTACGCCCTATAAAGTAGACATTCTCGACAGACGCATTTTCCCGGTGGCCACGTTGACGCCCTTCGCCAATACCAGTTGCGATCCGACCTTCTTTGAGGGAGCCATCTCTCTCCGCGTAAGCGACCAAACTACCGTGCCGGGTCCTTTTACCTATACTTATACTTGGGATGCCGGCAACCCTACGGCTATTCCATTGATCAATCCAGGCGTAAATGATGGCGATGCCGATGGCACAGATGGCGATCAGGATAATCCCGGAGGGCTGGAAGACGGTGTGTACAACGTGTTGGTGCGCAATAACCAGACAGGCTGTGAGTCACCTGCGATTACCACCATCTTTAAGAATGCGACACCTATCTTTATTCCGCAGGCTACTGCGCAGCCGCAAGTGTTGTGCTTAGCTGATGGCAGTGTAGAAGTTGATATTGTAGAAGTGACCGACCGCGATGGCGTGACCCAAGTGGCAGCATTGTCCGATTTCGATTTTGTCTGGTCACGAGCCAACCTTGGTAATGTAGTGGCAACTACTGTAGGCGCCAACGGTTCCGTTTCAGGTGGTACCATACTGGATGCAACCGCCTACAACCAGATCGGCTTCGATGCCTACTTCATTGTAGCGCGTAGGGTGGCCAACGGCCCCGGCCTGGGTTGCGAGTCGGCACCATATAAAGTAGATATCCTCGACAGACGTCTCTTCCCGGAAGTGACTTTTATACCTACAGCCAACTCAAGCTGCAGCGACTTGTTACCCAACGGTGCCCTGCAGGCAGATGCCCGTGAATTAAATGGTGCCAATGCCGGGCCTTACACCTTTGCATGGCAATTGGATGGTGGTGCGGTATCGCCAGCCAGCACGCAGACCGATACCAACAACAGCAGTTTACTGGGCAGTGCTTTGGATGGCGTGTATACGGTAACGGCCACCAACACGGTAACCGGTTGTCCGGTGAACGCAAACTTCACCCTCTTGTTGGATCAAACACGCAGCACACCCAACATCATAGACGTGACCACCATCGATCCGCTGGATTGCAACCCTTCGGCTCAAGCTGAAGTTACACGAATTACGCTGGGAAGTACGACCAACTCTACACTGTTCCCGCCCAACATTCCACCCGATAACACAGTAACGGGAGCGGCATTGAGCAACTTTGTTTTTGAGTGGTACGATGGCGGCTTTGCACCCTCGGCCCTCATTGCAGGGCAAACGGCTCCGCTCATTACCGGTCTGTCGGCACGCACGTATTACGTGGTTGTTCAAGATCCTGCCACTGAATGTAAATCCGGACCGAAAGAGGTGATCATCAACGATGATGATATCATTTATCCGGTAGCGAACATTCAGCAGACCATCAAGCAGATCAGTTGTACCACGCCTGGTTCGGCAGAGCTGTTGGCAACGGGCGATGGACAAACCATCATTCCGTATACCTTCCAATGGTTTAATTCGCTCGACTTGAGTGGAGCGGTGCTGGCTAACGTGCCGCAGATAGGTCAGCTGTCGGCTGGTGAATATTCGGTGAACGTTACCAACACTGTCACCGGCTGTTCTTCGGCTGCCTACTACATCATTCCCGATGAGGCCGACCTCTATCGTCCGGTGGTGTCGTTGGGGGGTTCTGCACGTACGTTGTGCGTTGGTGAAGACGGATCGGTATTGGCGAGAGTAATTAATCTGGACCCTACGTATCCTTTCCCTTACACCTTCTCGGCCGACTTGTACAATGGCACACCTGCCATCAGCACCGATCCCAACGCAATTCCTCCGGCAGCGGACTTCCCGAATATGCCGTTGATGCCGGGCTTTGTCGGCAACTTCCTGCAAACCAACTTGCCCGAGGGCACGTACACCGTACGCCTGGTAGACAATAACACCGGTTGTATTTCGGTGGCGGTGGGCGAGGTGGAAGATGACCGCGTGAACCCCGTGGTAGAGGTAGTAGAGTTGAATCCATTAATCAACTGCGATCCGAACCGTGCTAACGGCCAGTTGGCGGCTACGGCCGATGGCGGTCGTATTGTGGGCTATACCTTCGATTGGTATGAAGGAGCAACCGTTCCCAATCCTGCCCCTACACCGCTGGAGGCAGATACAGATCAACTGATTGGCTACGGTGTGTATGGACAAGATGCTACCTATGTGGTGCGCGTTACCAACGACTTTACCCAATGCTTCACTGATCAGGCGGGCACCATTACAGATGGAACGGTAGAACCACCTATGCCTACGCCTGAAAAGATTTTCGACCGCACCAACTGTATCGACCCCAATGGCTGGCTCACCGTTTCGGTGGATGGCGTGGTGTTTAACTATACTTTCAACTGGTACGATGGCACAACGGCTTCCGGTTCACCCGACTTCACCGGCATCGACTATCGCGTACTGGATGTGGGTGATTATGCGGTAACGGCTACCGATGACGTAACGGGCTGTGTGTCGCCTCCGGCAACGTTGCCTGTCCTCGACAAGCGCCTGATACCAGAGTTTACGATTGCCACCACCCCTTCTTTCTGTATTGATACCGGCCGCCCTACGGGTAATGGAACAGTGCTGGTTGAAGTGACCAACGGGGCCATTCTAACCGATGTGCAATGGTACGATGTGAACTCCAACGCCAACGTGGCCAGCGGCACAGCCTTCTATGAATTGTTCCCCGGTGTGTACCGGGCCGAGGCGGTAACCAATGAAGGCTGTACCAATGAGGGCGTGGCCGAAGTAGGCACTGAGATTGCGCCTTACAATGGTATTTCCAATAATGGCGATAACCTGAACGACTTCTTCATCATCGACTGTATTACCAACTTCCCGAACAACAATGTGAAGATTTACAACCGCAGTGGTATTTTGGTGTATGAAGTGGACGGCTACAACAATGCAGACCTTTCATTCAAAGGCATCGGTGAGCGTGGCGTGTACTTGCAGGGTACGGATTTGCCGGTGGGCACGTATTTTTATATTATCGACAAACGCGATGGCTCTAAGCCAGTTGCCGGATACCTGGAATTAGACCGATGAAAAAGCTTTGCGTGATCTTATTTGTGTTGATGGCTTATGGCGCTCAGGCGCAGCAGCGCCCGGTGCATTCGCTCTATATGTTCGACCCGCTGTTGGTGAACCCGGCCTACGCAGGCACACAAGTGCAGTTGAGTGCCACCGCTATCTACAGGAACCAATGGGTGAACCTGGAAGGAGCGCCCAAAACATTTACAGCCACTGTTCACTCCGGTTTTTTGAAAAACAAAATGGGCTTGGGTATACTGGCCAGCAACGATCAGATTGGTATTCACAACGATGTGGGTTTGTATGGTGTTTACTCCTACAAGATCAAACTCGATCAGTTTCAGTCGCTTTCGTTCGGTATACAAGGCGGTTTCAATAATCTGAAGTCTGACTACAACTTACTGAACATCAAGAACCAGAACGACCCCAACCTGGCTGGCGTGATCACTAAGTTCAATCCCAATGTGGGTGCCGGCTTGTTCTATCGTTTTAAAGAATTGTATCTGGGCTTCTCGGTACCTCAGATCATTGAGAACAAGGTTTTTGTGAATGAGACGTTGGGCGCCAGCCTGAGCAAGCAGGTTCGCTACTATTATATGTTTGCGGGCTTCAGCCAAAAGTTTTCGAAGGATTTCCGATGGATACCCTCTGCGTTGGTTCGTATGCAGGGCGATGCTCCATTGAGTTTCGATGTAAACTCAACACTCGTTTACAAAGACGCAGTGGGCCTGGGCGTTTCCTACCGACTGAAAGAAGGATTTGTTGGATTGTTTGAACTGCAAATCAACGAAAACTTTCACGTGGGCTATGCCTACGACTTCACAGTTACCGAGCTGAGCCAGTTCTCGGCAGGCAGCCACGAAATCATGGTGAACTACCGTGTCAAAATCCAACGCATCCACCGGGGCTTGCCTTGCCCTTCTTACTGGTAGTTTACACTTTACCATCGTTGGTGACTGCGTAGGCAAAGTTGCGACCTTTGCAGCAGCCTCCTCGGGTTCGCGCAGCAGGTTCAATCAAAAAATAAGATGAACCAAGTTTCCAGGGGATGGGGTCTATTGTCTGGAACTTATACCTCAATCATCCGCGGCATCTTGCCTGGAAAGCGCAGAACTGGTGTCACGGGCCCAACGAATCGTTTGTGCTGCTAATTTTCATTGTTTCGTAGCTTGAATCCTTTCAGCTAGCCGACAGAGCTAAACTGTGGTATTGCTTGAGTGGTGAAGTGTTGTCGTTTCCAAAAAGCCAAATAGCTTCGTTGTTTATTGGTATACGATTAAGGCGCTGCGATCCTATATTTTGCCGGATTTGGCATTCACATTGAATTAGAAGATTTAGCCAAGGTAGTTTAATAAAAATTAAAGGCGGTGCAAAGCGCAACGATCATTCCATAAGTGGAAGTGCTTCTGCCCCTTCTGTTCTATTTCAATTTACCCTTATTCTCCTTTAACCGCTTTTTGATCTTACTGAGAAATTCTGCTGAAATTCCGAGGTAAGAGGCAACCAGCTTTTGCGGTATCCTTAGTTCTATTTTAGGATATTTTTGTTGGAAAGCAATGTATCTATCTTCTGCTGACATGCTGATGTTTTGTACCACACGCTGTTGAAAGGCCACAAAGGCTCTTTGCGTAATAATTCTGAAGTAGCGTTCAAGTTTTGGGATTTTTTCATAAAGAATCTCCAGACTTTCAAAAGGCAGCTCGAGAATAACGCAATCCTCAATGGCCTGCACGTTGAATGTAGCTGGTGTTTGCATGATGAAGCTATTCAGATCACTAATCCACCAGCCTTCAATGGCAAATTGAACGATATGCTCCTGCCCGTTCGAATCGATGAAATAAGTTCGAACGCTGCCTTCATTTACGAAATTGGTACATCTGCTTACCCCGCCTTCGTGAACCAGAAAGTGCCCCTTCTTCACTTTTCTTTCACGTAAAACGGCAACAATTAATGCCTTATCATTTACGGATAGAGGAATGTATTTCTCCAGGCTTTCAATCAAAAAGTTGGTTTTCATCTTGAACTAGTTCAAGTCAATTTAATAATTCAGTTCATTTCCCAAGCTCTTTGCTTCACGCACTTTTGATCCATCAAACAAAAAGAAAAATGAAAACGAATGGGAGCATGAAAATAGCAATTGTTTATCACAGTGGCTATGGGCACACG
>CAZRQK010000043.1:0-39135 GCA_964602295.1 uncultured Ohtaekwangia sp. | reverse complement strand
CAGTTTTTTGACGACTCCATTGTGGATGTGTGCAACCAGTTGGCGAACGCTGGTAAACGCGTAATTGTAGCAGGGCTCGATATGGACTATGAAGGCAAGCCTTTTGGCCCTATGCCCAACCTGCTGGCAGTGGCCGAGTTTGTTACCAAAGTACACGCCATCTGTGCACAAACCGGAGAGTTGGCTTCTTTTTCATTTCGCCTGTCGGACAACGATGCACAAGTGGTGCTGGGTGAGAAAGATAAGTACGAAGCACGCAGCAGAAGCGCCTTCAAAGAAGGCATGAAGGCAAAGAAAAAATGAGTGCTGCACAGGGTTTGATGAATATTTATATTCCGCTTCAGCCTTTTCTTCATGCTGCATAAAACCCGAGGCGTGGTGTTTCGCTTTACGCGATATGGAGAAACCTCCATCATTGTTACCATTTTTACGGAGGCCTTCGGTTTGCAGACCTACATGGTAAATGGCGTACGGAGCAAGACCAGCAAAAACAAAATAGCACTTTACCAACCACTAACACTGCTCGACCTGGTTGTATACCACAAGGAGCATGCCTCCATATTGCGCATCAAAGAACTGAAGTGTTTGTATCCCTATCAAACCATTGGCACCGATGTGCGCAAATCCGCCATAGCGCTTTTTTTAAATGAAGTGCTTAATAAAACGGTAAAAGAAGAGAGCCATGCAGGTGAACTCTGTCAGTTTTTGATTGATTCATTCACTTCCCTCGATCAGTTGAAGGCAGGCGTGGAAAATTTTCACTTAAGTTTTTTAATTCTCCTTAGCCGACACCTGGGCTTTGGTCCACAGCGGGCCGAAGAAATTCTGGGTGGCCGCTTACTCAGCGAACCCGAAGAAAAATTATTGCAGAAGATGGTGGACAGCGATTACCATGTGCCTTTTGCACTCACCCACACGCAACGCAGAAATATGCTGGATACCCTTCTGCACTTTTTTGCAGTGCACCTGGAAACCATGGGCGAAATAAAATCGGTACAGGTGCTCAGGGAGGTATTGGGCTAAGTTTAATTTTTTTGGGTACTCCAGTTATTATTTTTCTTCAGAAGTTTAAACCTCTGGCCTAAATAGCAGTCTAACTCAATTATTAGCCACTTAACAACACAAAAAAAACCGTTCTATGAAAGTTCTTTACAGCCTGCTGGCGCTCATGGTCATGGTAACTTCTTGCGACTCAGAAAATGATGAAGAACCAGCGCTTGAATTTCCCGAGTTTGTTAACGGAACGTTAAGTTTTCAAAATAACCAGCGCAAATATGTTTTGCACATTCCTGATAGCTATGATGGCCGTGCAGAGGTGCCGTTGGTTGTCTTTTTGCACGGTGGCGGTGGCAACGCGCAAACAGCCCAGGGTTTCTCCAACTTTAATCAGGTGTCGGATGAGAACGGCTTTTTAATGCTGTACCCACAGGCTTTTTTTGAAACAGCGGCGGATAGCTATGCCTGGGCAGACGGGCGTGGCCTTGCACCGGATAAATTAGGAATTGATGATGTTGGCTTTGTGGATGCCCTTGTTACTGCTTTAAAACGTGAATATAAAATAGATAGCCAACGCGTGTATCTCTGCGGGTTTTCCAATGGAAGTTTTCTCACCCAACGGATCGCCTTTCAAAAGAATAACCAGTTTGCTGCTTTTGGTACATTGGGCGGAACCATGAACGAGAGTCTTTACAACAGCGGAAATCCTGGAAGGGCACTTCCGATGATGTATGTATTCGGCACGGCCGACCCGTTGGTGCCGTATGAAGGTGGTTACGTATCTGGAAATACGGATTTGGAAGCGGTTAAGAGTGTTGAAGATGCCGTTGGTTTCTGGAGAGACAATAATTCATGTAGCATTACGGAGCCGAAAAAAAATGTGCCCAATACCAACGCCACCGATAATTCTACAGTAGAGATCTATCAATACAGCAATTGTGCCTGTAGCGCCACAGTAAAATTTTACAAGGTAATTAACGCGGGGCATACGTGGCCGGGTGTGCTTTTGCCTGCTGGTCATTCTTTTGGCGAAACCAACCTGGATATAAATGCGAGTGTGGAGTTGTGGAACTTCTTCAAGCAGTTTACACTTTGTCAATAAAGTGATTTCGGATCAACCACAGGGAGCTATCTTCGAAATCATATTAATGCTTTTTCCAGATTCTTGGTCCAAGCCAAATCACAGGAGTTAATTCAAACGTAGGCATTTTGTTTGTCATGCTATCGTTAAACATAGTCTGTTTTTCACTTCGGGAATTAAACAAAAGACTAATCCTGAAAGGAAGTACTTTTTATAACGTTGAGTTTATAGTGATTGATTTGATATAAGTGTTTTACAAAATCTCACCACATAACGGTTGTTTCAAGAACACCTATGTTAAGAAATAACCTTTGGGCCATTGCGAAGCAAAGAATTGGAGCGTCCAAATCTGGCTTCTGGCCTGTTGGTGGCAATTAGAAGCGCATCCCGAATCGAAGCGACCCCAGCATAAACGGTTCCTCACCCACTTCTTTCTGAAGCGTTTTATCTTCATAGATGGGCCACGGGTTGCTCTTATAAACTACACCGGCTATTCCAAATTGTGGTATAACGAACCATTTTTTCCCCTTACCCAGATTGAATTGGTAACCTAAGTAACCCGTCATAAGCCAATCAAAGCTATTATAAGTAGCGCCTGTGGTTACATGATTCTTCAACACGCCCAGTCCTGTAGTTTGGTTAAACTCCACATGCAGCCCTTTCCATAAGTATTGTCGATAGCCGGTAACAAGACTGTAGTCGGCAAAGTTACCTTCGGTCTCGCGATCGCGGGGCAGGTCGGCATTCAAACCTACAATAAGATCTCCACGCATCTTTTCATTTGACCACAATGTTCTTGTGTAATGAACGCGTACCGTTTGCGACACAAACGGCCAAAGTACTTCTGCCTCTATCGCGTTGCGCAGTGTTTGCTGCTTTTGAGCTGCAGCCTGAGTTAAACTGAATAATAATACGATGTAGATAATAGATTTCATGACTCGTTGATTTTATATGGTTTTTGGATTAGAATCGCAGGCCGATTTGTAGCGCAAGATTGGAGTTGCGGAAGTTTGTCTCCCCGATGCCGGTTACTTCACCCTGCCGTGAAGCAGCCTCATATTCTGCTGAAAGAACAATGCCATTTCCATTCTTTAACACGAAGTCGTAACCCAGGCCGGCTACAAAGGCATTGCCTATCGCAAATTGATGATTGTATTCTTTTTGTGATTCGTTGCGGTACTTCTGGGTGAATTGACTGACGAAATAATAATCAGTCATAATAAACAATCCTGTTTTTGCTTCTCTATTGAAGGGAAATATTTTGGCAGTAATGGCGGCTCCCCAGAAATTAAAAAACATTTCTTCTCCATTGTTGCCTTGCGATGGACCCGCACCCAGGCTCTTGAATTTTAAGCCAGCGTTAAAATGATTCGCCCAACTGAATTTTCTATAAACAGCCAGTGTGGCTACACCGCCACCCGATGTGGAGAAGTTGCCAGCCTCGTAAGCAGCCTCAAGGCCCTTGCCAAATTGGGTTATACCGTAGCCAGCCTTGAATTCGCCATAGGTAAATGCTGGTTTTTCATTTTGTGCACGCGCGGTTAGAATACCAATTAGTGCCAGTAAGGTTAACAGTGCCTGTTTTAGATGTGTCATCGGTTTTTTGTTTGTGATGACGCAAAAGTGAGGCAGCGGTTAGCCCTTTTTCATTGACTATCGTCAAGATCATATTTTAAAGGGTAATTCTTTTTCTTATTCTACTTAACGATTCGGGGCTAATGCCCAGGTACGATGCCAGCATGTATTGAGGAATGTCTTGAATCAGGCGAGAACCTTTCTTGAGCAACGCCAGGTAACGTTCTTCTGGTGTTTCAGACTGAAAGCTATCTAGACGCTTGGCAACCGCCACATACAAACGCTCAGCCATCAGTCTGCCCAGCCGCTCGAACGTTTTACTTTGGGAAAACAGACGATGCAAGTCGCTGCGTTTGAGCTTCCAGATAACACCTCCTTCAATGCATTGAATATAATGTTCGGAGGGTTCATGGGTAACAAAGCTGCGATAGTTGCTGATGAAGTCGCCAGGGAAAAAGAATGCGGTAACACGCTCCGCTCCCTCTCGGATTTGGAAGAATCGATACAGCCCGCTCTCGGCAAAAGCCACAAAGTCTCCCACCTCGCCTTGTTCCAGCAGGCGCGATTTTTTTTCACAAACTTCTCTTTGGAAAAGCTTTTCCATCGAAGCCCACTCTTCGTCAGTCAAGGGCAGTAGTTGTTCAAAAAAGATTCGAATGCGGTGCATTTGGTGAGTTCAATAGTTTCTCTTTGTTAAAGTAAGAACTTGTTTTTTTGAGTTGGATGCCCATTATAACGACTTTCAAGTGCCGCACTTCCGTAGGTTTCACTTGGTGTTCATACCTTCACCATCTTTCCGTCCTTCTTCGCTTTGGCTCTTCCCCAGTCGGCCATGGCTTCTAAAACCGGAACCAGCGATTTGCCTTCTTTGGTAAGTTCATATTCCACACGTGGCGGCACCTCCGGAAAGATGGTTCGTTTCACCAGTCCATCTTCCTCCAACGCACGCAACTGAATTGACAACATCTTATCTGTAATGTCCGGAATCACATCTTTTAACTCCCTGAATCGCTTTTTGTCTTTGCGCAAGTACCAGAGCACCACCGTCTTCCATTTTCCACCTATGAAAGACGAAGTTACATCCAATGCGCAATGGTAATCTTGGCCGTTAATGACAAACTTGTACTGCTCATCGTTGATTTTCATAAATTTTTTAGAAGATTTTTTCTGTACACATCATGACGATTTCCCAATTCTGTCAAATCTGATAGTAACTCCCATAGTCAACACGTACTTGATTTGCCACATAACAAAACTATACTTTTGATAGTAAATAACTAAAATAAATTTAAAATCATGAAAATAGCTGTACTTGGAACCGGCACGGTGGGCGATACCATCGGTTCGCGATTAATTGAATTGGGTCATCAGGTAATGATGGGCTCGCGCACTGCAAACAATGAAAAAGCGTTAGCCTTTGTAACCAAACACCAAAATGGAGCATCTGCCGGAACCTTTGCTGACGCGGCCACATTTGGTGAGCTGATTTTTAATTGCACCAAAGGCGATGGGTCTATTGAAGCACTGAAGGCCGCAGGAAAGGCCATTGATGGAAAAATAGTTATCGATTTGTCCAACCCGCTCGACTTCAGTAAAGGCATGCCGCCTTCGTTGATACCTACTTTGTGCAACATAAACTCTTTGGGCGAGGAAATTCAAAAGACGTTTCCTTCCGCGAAGGTGGTGAAAACGCTCAACACCATGTGGTGCGGATTGATGGTGAACCCCAACCTGGTGGGTGGTGGAAATCATACCAATTTTATTTGCGGTAATGATGCCGATGCCAAAGCAAAAGTAAAACAACTGCTAAACGAGTTTGGTTGGAAAAATGAAAACTTGCTGGACCTGGGCGACATCACCAATGCCAGAGGTACCGAATCGGTATTACCCATTTGGCTGCGCGTGTGGGGTGCCACTAAAAACGGGGCATTTAATTTCAAAGTAGTGAGCTAACCGGTGTGCAAGGCCTATGCCACAGGTTCATGCTCGGGGCAGTCTACACGTATGTTGGCGCGGGTAAGTGATGTGTTGAGCAGCCTGCAAAAGTGTGACTCGCCTTTTGCTCCTTTTGAAAAATGTACACACGTAGTGCACATTCGCTGAATAGAAATAATTCCAGCTTGGTGAAGGTGTTCAATCACATTCAATAAATTCAAAAGAAGAATTTCTTTATCGGATGCTGTCAGCGTTTCAATCGGTGTGCGTAAAGTGCTTGTAAACAGCGATGCTTTTTCAGCCAGCTTTTTGCCTTTGCTGGTAAGTGCTATGGTGTAACTGCGGGTGTCTTCAGCGGCCGATTTTTTGGAGATGAGCTTTTTTTGTTCAAGTGCCTTCACAGCATCGCTGATGGTGGGCTTGGTCATGTTGAACTCGCTGGCCAGGTAAGAAACCTTTCGTCTTTCTTCGGGATGATGCAGAAAAAAGACAAGCAGTTGCACCTGAATGGGGCTAAGCGCAAACTCCTTGCTTTCTTCCCACAACAGCACGCGGAAAGCCTGGCTTATCCTTTCAAGCGAAGCAACAATGCGGCTTTCTATGTTTTGATTCTGATAGTCAAGGTCGAAATCGGAGTGGTTCATTTTACGGCATGGATACTAGCTGCAATTTTCCATTTCATAAATGTAATAACCATTTTCCTCAATCGCTGCCTGCCATTTAGGATTTACCTGTTCCACATGACAAAACCGGCACTCCTTCGTTGTGAGCGCCTGGTTATATGCTCTTTTTTGCTGAAGATAACTTCGACCATATTCTATAACCCGTGCTTCTTCTGTGCACTCAGGCACAATAATATCAAAGTGCATCAAGCTATTGTTCTTTCGGGCTACGTAGGTATCCCATACAGCTACTTTCATAAAATGGTTTAAGATTTTAATGTTTGAAAAAGAAAAGGGCTGCTTCCTTCGTTTGACAAATCAAACATGGAAGACAGCCTTGTGTTTTTATTAAAATTCGCCCTGATGGATATAAGGGTGCGTCCACAGAATAACCGTGAGCGTGATGGCTTTGAACCACGCGTTGTACATACTATCCACTTCAGTGGCCGAGTGTCCTTTCTTCGCGAGAAATGATTTGATGGTAACTGTTATGGGGTAGATAAAAGCAACCATGTAGCGGAAGTGTATGATGGGTGCAGTATCCACACCATCGGTTTGATTTTTTTTTACGCTGTGATGTCGTTTTGCAATTTCATGCTGATAGTTCAGCCAGTCCTGGTCGTGTGGCTTCAGGCAAACGTCTAGTATCCATTGACCAAACCGGGCTCTTACCGCGCTGAGGTAGTCCATGTTGGGCTTGCCACCTTTGGCGAAGTAATAGAGTAGGTGTTCGTTACCACCCACGTATCCATACCACAGGTCGAGCACATCGTTAGTTTGACCTTTCAGTACATCGCCTGCCATTTTTAGATAGTGGTCATCTTCGCCTGTCCACAGCAAAGTTTTCTTGATAAGGCCAAGATCCTCAACTGATACCGGAGATGATTCTAATGTGTTTTTTCCATAGTCGTACCCTTTCATGGATTCCATAGGATGTAATGTGTTTGGTGGAGGCACTATTGCCGGGTCAAATATAGTAAGGAATCCTAACTATACTAATTTCGAGAAACATTTTTTTCCGAATCTCCTATTTCAAAAAGTCTAAGGTCACTGCTTCAGTTGGGTAGGTTCTTTTTGTCCCCGCACTTTTTGGCGCGCAGGTCATTGACGGAACCCAATCTTCTGAAAGTTTATCTATATAGGTGCAATCTTATCGCAGGCCTGCAGAAAAAGGGCTGACCCGGAGGGGGCATGCACCAAATAGAAAGTAAGCAGCGTGTCCGCTCAGGTCATCCCTTTTTCTTTGCCCAAAAAGGTTTCCCGCCCCGGCATAGACGTGCGAGTTGCCTTCACCTTGGTTGTTGACTGGTATGTGCGTTTCTACAACTGCATCGGTATTACAGGTTGATAGGTAATTGACAAAAAGAAAGATCGCCTCAACAAAAGGCGATCTGCTATAAAAAAAATTTGGGTGAATTAAGATTCCAAAAGCGCGATCATTTTTTCGGCTACGCCTTTGGCAGAAGCAGGATTTTGTCCGGTTACCAGGCGGCCATCGGCCACGCTGTTGGCTTGCCACGGAGACACCGATAAAAAGCGGGCACCTTTTTCTTTCAGCGCACTTTCTAACAAGAAAGGCACATCGTCTTTGGCATAGCCTTCTTCTTCGGCATTGCTGAAGGCGGCTATTGTTTTTCCTTTGATGAGAGGCGAACCATCTTTCAGATTTACGTTGAGCAAGGATACCGGTCCGTGACACACTGCGCCCACTACGGCTCCGCGATCATACGTTTCGGCAATGGTTCTTTGAATCACTTCATTCTGGGGCATGTCCACCATCGGGCCCAAGCCACCTGGTACAAAAATGGCATCGTAGCTTTGAACGTTCACTTCAGCAATTCTCTTGCTTTGTCTCATCGCCTTCACGCCATCGCCATTCAGGAAGGCCACGTTCAGCGGATCGTCCGTCACGTTTAAACCATCGATAGGCGGCTCGCCACCTTGCACACTGGCAAAGTCGATATCGTAACCTTTTTGTTTGAATTCGTGATAGGGGTGTGATACTTCGGGTAAATAGTTACCCGTGGGTCTGTTGTTGGGTCCGATTTGTGAAGCACTGGATACAATAAATAATACTTTCTTTTTCATGGTCATGTTTGTTTTAAAAGTTAATGATTGACTGCCAAGATTTTTTCTGTGCGCATCAGACGAAATCTGCAGCCGTTACTTAGAAGCTATCTCAAAAACCAAGAGTATTGTCAGCCTGAGCCGGTCGAAGGCGATTTTAGAGTCCTAATTCGGCTTCGAGAGCCTCAGCCTGACAGGTGGCAATATTTTGAGATAGATTCTAAAAATTTTAGAAGTCGAGCAATTTGGCGCGCAGCACTTCGCGTTCTTCCAGCAGCGGAACGATGGTGTTTAGCGCCAGTTGTTGAAAGTGTGCGGAGTTACGATGCATTAAGGCCGCCTCTTCGTTTTGATAAATCTCATACAACACAATCCCGTTCGGGTCGTCTGCCAGTTGGTGTGCCTGGTATAAGCGGTTGCCCTGCTCGGCCCGACTTTGAACGGTTAGCTGTTGAAGCACTTCCAATACAGTGGCGAGATGCGCTGGTTTTACTTTCCAGCGGGCGATTACATAAACTGCTTGATTGTCCATATTTCTTTGCTTTTGATAAGACAAAGGTAGACCCCCGCCCTGGCGCCAATGGTTGATGCATGTTAAGTAGTGAAAGAAAAAAATTGATGTAGGGTAAGATCGCTCCTGCAGCCGAAGTACGGCACTATTTGTTCAGCAGTTCGAGCAAGCCAAACAACGCAGCCCCTGAAATGAAAAGCCACGAGTGCACATCGGTAAACTCATTGTTGGGGTGCTTCAGAAAAAGCAGGTGCAAGGCAAGGTGCACAATAAAAAAAATACTCATCCCGTTCATGACAGCGTCCCGATGAAGTGGGTTAAGAAGAAAAATAAATAAGAGCCCGTACAGCACCACGTGCGCCCACATGAAAATGATAAAGCCCAGCCGGTCACTCAACAGTGACAAGCCCGGGAAAATTCTCCATTCGTGGCAACGTACCGCATCCATCTCGTGCATGAGTATGAATGCCAGGCCGATCATGAAAAATAGATTTTCCACGTTACTTCATTTTCTGTTTGCGTATGCGGCTCAGGCTTTCGGGAGTAATGCCCAGGTAGGAGGCGATTTGATAATTTTTAACCCGCTGATCGAGGTTGGGATATTGCCTCAGAAAATCTTCGTAGCGGTCTTCGGCCGTATCTTTCAGGTTTGATAAAATCCGTTTTTGAAAGGCCACAAAAGCATTTTCCAGTTTCCTAAGGAAAAATGATTCCAACGTAGGCACTTGCTGATATAATCGGACGAGATCTGCTTTTTGAATACTTAGAAGTACAGATTCTTCCAGACACTCTACCGTGCATACCGCAGGCACACCCGAATAGTAAGAGATAAAATCGCTGGCCCACCATTCTTCCACCGCAAATTGCACGGTGTACTCACGGTCTTTTTCATCATCGGGCAAAAAAGTACGAAGGCACCCCTGCACCACGTAATACTGTTTCGTTATCACGGTGCCGGCTTTTACAACCAAAGCGTGTGGCTTGTAATGCTCTACCTTGAAGTATTGCTTACACAATTCAAAATCTTCGTAGCTGATTTTGCTGTATCGGCCAATATGCTGCAGCAACGAGCCATATGCGAGGGCGTCTGTCATGAGGGCGCAATAAACGAAAAACTATTTTTTATTCGAAAAGGTGAGCCCCGTGCAGCGCGTTCTGTTGAAGACATGGCAGTGGTTAACGTGACATACTTGAACAATCACTACGCATTTAATTTTTGAAGATTAAACCTTCGATCATTGGATGTATCTGAGCTTAATGATGAAAATTATTTACTGTCCGCTGAATTATGACTGCAGAAATTTATGTTCGAGGGAAGACAATCCCTTCTTGTTTATGGCACTGTCTTGACTTGCTCATCGGATTGCAGACAGCGAATCACTTTCTTTTTTTCTTTGCTTTTTTGGCAGGCACCCGGCCGATGCGCGCGTCATTCTTTAAGATCAACTCACACAGCTTATTTACTGACTCTTCAAAATCATCGGCATCCAAAGGCAGGTTTTGCCACGTACTGGGTGGATTGCCAAACAATTCAATGGATCGCATGTGGGGGAAGATTTTTTGAAGGCTCTCGTGATGCTCTGTATGCGTAGCGATCCAAACTCCGTTGTCGCGCGGGTGTTCTTTCTTTTTGCGCATGGCCAGCAAAATGACATCACCCCGGTAAACCGCATGGCATCCAAAAAATGCCTTCACGATGTAGTTGAGCCGCGACAGGTTTTCAAGGATAAACGGAAAAGGAACCAAAGTCTTCATGGCTGCACCTGAAGTTGCTCAGGTTACGCTCGAAATTTAAGCAACCTGTGTGGATGAATCACGCTATGAGGTTAATAACACGGATGCTTTTTTCAACTCATCGGGTAGAATGGTGTGGGGGCGGTTCGGGTAGACTTCTAACAATACCCGGGCGCCCCCCTTCTCCAGCAGTCGCTTCGAGTCTTCGCTGCGCGCCAACGGTACGTGGGGATCGTTGGCGCTGTTGGTCATCAACACAGGCGCTCCTTTAAAATGACCGTTGTAGTGCTCTGGATGAATGCGGTCTCCGATCAGACCACCCGTGAAGGCGATAATGCCACCCCACTGTTGCGCATAACGTGCGGCAACTTCTAATGTAAGGCAGGCGCCCTGCGAAAAACCAAGCAGGTAAATCTGGTTGCTGCCTAAGCCCGCGCGTTGGATGTCATCAATCACCGACTTCACCAATTGCAGGGCGCTGCCCAGCCAAGGTTCGTTTTGCGCCAAGGGAGCCATGAAGCTGTATGGATACCATGTGTGGTTGGTGGCCTGTGGAGCCACCAGGTAGAAATCTTTCAGTGACAAATGATCGCGAAGGGTGAGAATATCTTCTGCACTGCCGCCACGGCCATGCAACATAATCAAGGCCTTTTTGGCTTTCTGCAACGGCAGACCCGCTTCTACTAGAATTTTCTTGTGCTGCATCAGTCCATGAATTTATCGGTCTGCAATTGTATGGGCTTTAGCCCTTGCTCTATTTTTTTGTGCGATGGCTCGTACCACGCAGGCAATTTCAATGCTTCGCCCAGTTTAGCAGGCTGCTCATCTATGGCAAAACCGGGAGGGTTGGTGGCGATTTCGAAAAGTATTCCCCCCGGTTCGCGGAAGTAAATGCTGTGGAAGTACTGCCGATCCAACACGGGTGTCACCTGCAGGCCTTTCGTCAACAGCTTTTCGCGCACTTCCAGTTGGGTGGCATCATTAGGTGTGGCAAAAGCGAGGTGATGGATCGTGCCGCCACCTCCTAGGCCCCTGGCCGCTTTGGGATTGCTCACTACATCTACAAAATCTCCCGGCAAACCGCTGGCAGAATAACGGAAGCGGTTACCCTTTTCGTTCAAGAGGCGATGGTCCATGCCTCGAGCAACAGGGCTGCAGTGTGGGTGTGCCCTTCTTCCATCAATTCAACGCCATAAAAACCCTTCACGGCATGCTCCACAGGTATTTGTCCGTAGGTAAAACCGGGGCGCTTGTCGGTTTTGTTAAATACCAATTCGAGCCCCAGACCATCCTGATCTTCAAACTGTATGTAAAGTTCATCATCGAAACGGGTTTGAGGCGTTGTGTGCTGAATATTGAATTTCTTCAACCTCTTCAACCAATAGTCTAAACTGCTGCCGGGTACAGAAAAGGAGGTGACGGTCATTTGCCCTTTACCATGGCGGCCGCGCATGATGCCCGCAAAGGGGAAGAAAGTCATGATGGTGCCGGGGGCGCCTGTTTCATTACCATAATATAAGTGATATACATCAGGCGCATCGAAGTTGACGGTCTTTTTTACCATGCGCAGGCCTAAAATGCCCGTGTAGAAGTCGAGGTTTTTTTGGGCATCATCGGCCATGGCCGTTACGTGGTGAATGCCGGTTACAAAAGTTTTCATGGTCGACAAGTTAGTGCTTTGAGACGCTTTTTTTGATCATTCTGCAAATAGGAACGAAATTTCCAATCAAATAGTTGTATATACAATAATTGTTATAACTTTGTTTTACCTAAGAAACCCAGAAACAGCCGCAGAGGAGCGGCTTCGCTCTAAAATGAAAACAAGATCAGTTTCCAGGCTTTTGTATGCACATCAGGCAGACATGGGTGGTTTACCCATTCGCCAACCGCTACCCACGCAACAAGTACAGCAAATCGACCCATTTTTGTTACTGCACCATGCCGATGTAAAGGCACCCCAACACATAAAACCTGCGCATGCCGGGGTGGGGCCGCATCCGCACCGTGGTTTTTCGCCCGTCACCTTTATCTTCAAAGGTGGCGTTCATCACCGCGACAGTCGTGGTAACAACAGTACTATTTATGCAGGTGGGGCACAGTGGATGAATGCCGGCATGGGAATTATTCATAGCGAGCGCCCTCCGCACGATATCTATGAAAAAGGTGGTCGACAAGAAATCATTCAGTTGTGGATCAACACGCCCGCCAAAAACAAAATGGATCAGCCCACTTATTTTCCGCTATCGGCAGAGGAGGCACCTGTGATAAATGCAGATGGTGGGCGCGTGCAAGGCAAAGTTTTTTCGGGCGAGGTGATGGGTGTAAAAGGGCCTATACCTTCTCAGGCAGAAGTAAATGCCGCCACTTTCGAAATAAAAAAAGGAGGACAAGTGGCCATCCCAATACCCACTACTCACAACGCCTTTATTTATTTGTTGGATGGCAACCTGACCGTTGCCGGCTTTGGAATGGTAGAAGGGCTGCACTTGGTACACTTTGCCAACGATGGTGAAGGTATTTCTTTCGAAGCGCGGGAAGATACACGTGTGTTGCTACTGAGTGGGCAACCGCTGAATGAAGAAGTGGTGTCGTATGGGCCATTCGTAATGAATACGCAAACACAGGTTATGGAAGCCATGCGCGATTACCAGATGGGTAAAATGGGCGTACTTATAGAAGAATAGTCTTATAACACTATCAATAAAACTTAAACCAAATCTTATGTCAAATCAAGAGGTAACTTTTCTCAAAGCCATTAAAGGTGGCTTTATTGCCGGCATCATCGGGGCCGGTGCTAATAATTTGTGGAGCGTAATTGCGGCTGCCTTGGGGGCCACCGTTCCACCCAATTTTATCATCGCCATTACCATGTCTTCCATCTTTCCGGTATTGGTAGGTGGTGTGCTGTTCTTTGTATTTGTGCGCTTTATACCCAAAGGTAAGTTAGCGTGGACGGTTTTGGCGGCCGCCTTTCTTTTACTCAGCTTTTTCCCTGTTTTCACCACGCCACAATTACCAGATGGCACCGTAGTAGACAACACCTTTCCGTTGCTGGTAGGCCCCATGCATGCCATGTCTGGTTTGCTGGCCATCTGGGGCATTCCCAGGTTTTCGAAATGAACCCTTCTGCACTTAGTTTGTTTTAAGTGATGAACAACATCATTGAAATGGAAGTAGCGATCAAACAAAAATCGAATCAGTTGGAATTTCCGGTGGCGGACTTAATCAGTCAACGAAAAAGTGTGCGCGCCTTTGCAAATACCCCTATTGAACAATCGAAAATCAACTCACTTTTTGAGGCAACCCGTTGGGCGCCCTCCAGTACCAACGAGCAGCCGTGGATGTATTTGTATGCCACACCCCAACAACCCGATTTGTGGGAGAAAATGTTCGATTGCCTCAATGAGGGCAACAAGATTTGGGCTAAGCATGCGTCATTGTTGGTTTTAAGTCTGGCCAGAAAAAATTTTTCTCGCGCAGACGTACCCAATGCGTATGCATTATACGATTTGGGCGGTGCCAATGCATTGCTGTCGGTACAGGCGGTAGCCATGGGGTTGCAGGTACGCCAAATGGCAGGCTTCAACCATGCAAAAGCCAGGGAGGTATTGAACATACCCGATGCCTACGAAACAGGTGTGTTTATGGCCATTGGTTATCCGGGCAATCCTGAAATGTTGCCAGAGCAACTGAAGCAACGCGAAATGGCGCCACGCGAGCGTTACCTGCAACAGGAGTTTGTACGCAACGAAATATTTTAAGTTATGATTATAGCCACCATAGGAAAAGAACATTACAGAACTGAATTGGTGGCAACCGGGCACCACCTGGTAGCCGATGAGCCCGAGGATGTAGGAGGCGAGAACCAGGGGCCGGCCCCGGGTCAGTTTCTGCAGATGTCGCTGGCGGCTTGCACTGCCATTACCTTGCGCATGTATGCCGACCGTAAAGCTTGGCCGTTGGAACAAGTAAGCGTGGAGGTAGACACGGAAAAGAGTGAAGGGAAAACACTTTTTAAAAGGCAGTTGATATTCACCGGAAGCCTGACAGATGAACAAAGGCAAAGACTGCTGCAAATTGCCAACGCCTGCCCGGTGCACAAAACACTAACCGGGCCCATTGAAATCGAAACTTTTCTAAACTAGTTTTCTATCTTTATCGCGTATTTTCTGATACCGAATGAAGCGTTTTATGCTTTTTAGCTTTTTGGCAGTCGTCATTGGTGCATGCCAAAATGAGCCGTATATACTATCGCCTTTGCGCGTTACCAACCTGCGCAATACGGTAACGTCTGTTACCAACACCTATCAATACCGGCAGCAGCAGCTTTACTTATTTACTTCTGTTAACGGCAACACCGCGTTGGCAACACATAAATTTTTGTATGCAGACAATCGGCTGCAGCAAATTATCAGCGACAGCACATCGGCTTCTTATACACTTACCCAATTGCATTACAAGGGAGATGTGCCCGAACGCGATTCTGTTTTTACGGTGGCAGCCGATTTGAAAAGCCTTTTGCGTGTGCGGGTCTACCAATTTAATGGCGCTAACGAATTAACCGGTATGGTGCAACATGCCTGGAACGGGTCGGTGGTTGCTACAGAAGAATATGCATTCGAAAATCAAAATGGAAACGTGGTGCGCCTTTCCAAATATCAGGTTACCAACGAGGGTAAAGACACTCTGTTAGATATGGACATAACTTTTAACGATCGAAACAATATTTACCCAAAGCAATGGGCGTTTCATTACACCCTTCCGCCTGAACAATGGTTTTGGCTATCAACCAATGGCCCGATTAAGCTAAAGGAGGAAGGTAAAAAAGAAGTGATCAATAACTTTTTGTTCAATCCACTCGGCTATCCATTTGCTTTCGATGAAGGCTTGAAAGAAAGATATATAGCCAGCTATACTGAAATTCTTTAATTGAAAAAATGAAAGAGATAACCAAGCGCTATACCAACGGAGAAGTGACCATTGTGTGGAAGCCGGAGGTATGTATTCATTCCGGCATTTGTTTCCGCGGATTGGGCGAAGTGTTTAACCCGAAGACACGCCCATGGATTACGCCCGAAGGCGCCACTACCGAAAAAATGGTGGATCAAATAAAGAAGTGCCCCAGTGGCGCGCTTACATTTTACATGAACAACGAAGAGAAACCCGCTAGTTAGCTAACGGCAGACTGAACGACACGGTAGTCCCCTTGCCTTTTTTGCTCGCAATCAGAAACTGCCCGCCATTGCGTTTAACAAAATCTTTGCACAGCAACAGACCCAACCCGGTTCCTTTCTCCTGAGCCGTTCCGGTACGGGTAAAATATTCGTTGCGCAACAAAACGGAGTCTACTTCCGCCTGCGTCATCCCAATTCCCTGGTCTTCAATAATCACCCAGCCAAATTGATCTTTTACTTCCGCACGAATAGTTACTTTGTCATCGGCACGCGAAAACTTAATGGCGTTGTGAAAGAGATTGCGCAAGATCAAATGCACCTGATTTACATCGGCCTCCACAAACAGGGGCATCTTCGAGTCCAGTTGCAGATTGATTTGCTTTTGGCTGGCGGTTTCTTCGCTTAAGTGTGCCACATCTTCTATAATGGCATGAATATTAAACACCGTTCTTTCCGTGCGGATGCCTTCCATTTGCCCCAGCGACCAGTTGAGAAGATTTTCGAGGGTGCGCTGCGTAACACTTAAACTCGACTTCAATTTATCCGACAGCATTTTGAACTCTTCGGGTGTAACCATTTGCCGGGTAACCAACTCCAGCAGTGCGTGCAGGTTGGCGATGGGGCTGCGCAAATCATGACTTACCACCGACAGAATTTTTGATTTTAATTGGTTGATTTCGTAGAGCGCCTCAGCCTGCGACTGTATCTCTTCATTTTGCAACTCTATGTCTTGATTTTTAATGGCCAGCTCGCGGTTGACCCTTTTCTGCATTTGGCGCATCGACCAAAAGATATAGGCCAGGGCACCCAACAACAGTAAACCGATCGCCAGAAACACATTTACCAGCAGACGATTGCGGGCAGTTTGCCGCTCCAACTCATTTTCTTTCTCTAACATGGCAATGGTTCTTTCCTTTGCCTCCAGTTCGTAAAGGGCCTGCATCTCCAATACCTGCCCGTTTTTTTCCAATGCAAAGAGGCTGTCTTTCATCTGGTTAATCAGCTTCGATTTGGCCAGCGCCTCGTCCGTTTTTTTCTGCCGATCCAGAATATGCAGAAGAAGTTCGTGGCCGCGCACGGCCGCGGGTAAGTTACCTATGGATTCATTTACCTGCAGCGATTGCCTGGCACGCATCGCAGCCAGTTTTAAATCTCCTTGCGAGGCGGCTATTTCTCCCGCCATAATCAAAGACACACCCAGCGCTCTTCGGTTGTTGATAAGGCTGTCCATTCGCAAAGCTGCTTCGTTGAAGTGGCGACTTTCTTCCAGGCGGTTTTGCAAAAAAAGTATACGTGCCTTTCTGCTATAAAGTATGCTAATGCTAAGGGTGTCGTTGTATTTGCTGAACAGTTCCAGCCCACGCTCCGCATAAAACATGGCCGAGTCGTACTCTGCCTTCTGCTGGTGCAGCAAGGAATGTTCGCGGTATGTTTCCGCCAGTAAGGAATCTGAAAAGTCACGGCCCAGCAGGCCTGCCCGGTGGATGATGCCCTCCGCTTGCTCGAAGTCGCGCAAGTCGATCAGGTTTCTACCAATCGCCAGTAAGGTAGACCCCCACTCCAGCGTGTCGGCAGTTTGTTCGAATATCCGCAAAGCATGATAACCGTATTTGGTGCTGAGCAAGTAATTGGTTTTTACCCAGTGGGCCTTGGCAAGCAGAAAGCAGGCCATGCCCTCCTCGTAGGGCGCCTTCATTTCGGTGGCCAATTGTAGACCACGTTCGGCTAATTGTATGGCCGAGTCGGGCTGCGATAAATAAAGTTGCGTGCTGGCATTCTTTACCGCTTCAAACAAAGGTACCTGTACCTGGCCTTGAGCCTGGCAAGGGGGATACACCAAAAACAGCAATAAACCTGCGGCCAGTGTGCGCATGCGTCAAAACTAAATCAAAAATAGGCATTGAAAGTGGCTATTTACACAAGGTATCCTACATGGGTGTATTTTTGTTCAACATCTTTATTTCAAATTGAATGGAGTTAAATACAGCCCGCCCGCAAGATGCATGGTTGCAGCTATCGGTGGTTATTCCGGTATATAATGAGGCCGATAATTTGGCGCATTTGTACGAACGTTTGCAAAAAACGCTAGCTGCCCATTACACCGGCTACGAAATCATTTTTGTGAATGATGGTAGCACCGACACCAGCATGGCCGAGATTCTAAAACTGGCAGCACTCGATCCAAGTGTAAGATATATTGACTTAAGCCGCAATTTCGGACACCAGTGTGCCATAGCAGCCGGGCTTCGTTTTTGCGTTGGTAAAGCGGTGGTGGTGATGGACGCAGACCTGCAAGATCCGCCCGAGCTGATTGGCGAAATGCAACAACGGATGAACGAAGGTTGGGATGTGGTTTATGCCAGGCGCAGACAGAGGAAAGGTGAGAGTTGGATGAAAATAATGACGGCCAGACTTTTTTATAGGTTACTCTCCAGCATCACCTCCATCAAAATTCCGCACGATACGGGCGACTTCAGGATGATGACGAGAAAAGTGGTGCGTGCGCTAAATCAAATGCCCGAACACCACAAATTTGTGCGCGGCCTGGTGGCCTGGGTGGGTTTTCGTCAAACCTATGTGTGGTACCAGCGTGCTGCAAGGCGAAATGGAAAATCATCTTACTCTTATCGGAAAATGTGGCGATTGGCCGTGGATGCGATTACGGGGTTTTCAACGGTGCCCTTGAAACTGGCTACATATCTCGGATTTTTTATTTCCACCATCGCGTTTATGCTGATCTTGTACACCCTCTATGCGCGCTTTTTCACTACCAACTACGTGCAGGGTTGGGCTTCCATCATGATTAGTGTGCTGTTCATTGGCGGTGTGCAATTGATTTGTATGGGCCTGATTGGAGAGTATCTGGCAAGGATGGACGCCAATATCAGGCAAAGACCACCCTATATCATACACGATACTAACATCGAGCCGGTATAATTCAATTTTTGGTTTGATCTTTGATTACAACGTAATGTTTGCCGTTACCGGCAAATATTTTACAAAACCCCATTATTCAACAAAACAAAAAAACGATGAAAAAACATGTTTGGGTAGCGGTACTGATGCTATGTGCATTCTCGGCTGCCGCACAAGAGTACAAACCCGTGAAAGTAGGTCTGGGCCTTGGCTACGCAAGCCCTGCAGGCGAAGGATCTAAAGGCGGTGTGTTGCTTTATTTAGAACCTGCCTACCGAATAAACGATCAGATAGCGGTTGGACTTCGGTTAGAGTTGGCGGCCATGGCTCGTGTGGCAGTGGTGGGCGATGCTTCGGGTGGTTCTGCCGATGCCGAGGTGTCTGCCAACGGTTCTTACACGTTGAATGGTCAGTATTATTTTCTTAACGGCACTTTCCGGCCTTACGCTGGTTTGGGTGTAGGTCTATTCTCCATGGCTTCAGCGACCGTTTCGAGTTCCACTTCAGGTAGTGGTTCTGCATCTACCGAAGTGTCGGGAGATCAAAAGATAGGTTTCTACCCGAGGTTAGGTTTCGACCTGGGACACTTCTCGATGAACCTCGAGTATAATATTATTCCAAAAACAGAGAGTACAGTTGTAGTGGTCGATGGCAATGGAACCACATCCACGGCAACCAGCACGGTACAAAACAGTTACCTGGGAATAAAGCTCGGCTTCTTCATTGGTGGAGGAAGAAAATAGTGGAGCACATCATTTTTGCAAAGAGGTTGCCTTACAAAGGCAGCCTCTTTTTTTTTAGCATGGTTCTTTCATTCTCATTAACTTTATTCGATCAGCAAAAAGGAAACACATGAATCATCGCAGAGAATTCATCAAACGGTCGGTGTTAGCAGGTGCAGGCCTGTGGGTTGCCCCCAGCGTATTTGCCTTCGAAGGTTCGCCCGCAGAAAAAATAGTGGTGGGTGTAATGGGCACCAATAGCCGCGGCTTGTACCTGGCCAACATGCTTGCCCAATTGCCTAAGTTGGAGGTAGGCTTTATTTGCGACCCTGACGAAACCGTGTTGAATAAAACACTGGCAGAAATTGAAAAAGTAAGTGGCAAGAAACCCAAGGGGTTGAAGGATGTGCGTAAGATGATTGAAAACAAAGACATGGATGCCATCGTGATTGCGGCCCCCGATCATTGGCATGCGCCAGCTGCGCTCATGGCGCTGCAAGCCGGCAAGCATGTGTATGTAGAGAAGCCGTGCTCGCACAACCCTGCTGAAGGCGAGTTGTTAATAGAAGCCGCTGCAAAATATAAACTGCACGTGCAGATGGGCAACCAGCGCAGGTCTTTTCCCAAGGTAGTAGAAGCCATGCAGGCGCTGCAACAAGGAGCCATTGGCCGGGTATATTTTGCAAAAGGCTGGTATGCCAACGCCCGTAAAGAAATTGGCGTAGGCCAGGCCATAGCTCCGCCTGCAACGCTTGACTTTGATCTTTGGCAGGGGCCAGCCCCGCGCAAGCCCTACAAGAGCAACCTGGTGCATTACAACTGGCACTGGTTCTGGCACTGGGGCACAGGCGAAGCCCTGAACAACGGCACGCACGAAATAGATGTAATGCGTTGGGGTCTGGGCGCTGATTATCCCACGAAAGTGGTTTCTGCCGGTGGCCGCTTCGCGTTTAAAGACGACTGGGAGACACCCGACACGCAAACCATCACTTTCGAATTTCCCAACAACACCGCCATGCTGTGGGAAGGCCGCAGTTGCAACGACTTCGATGAAATGAAGAGTGGACGAGGCGTGATTTTCTATGGCGAAAAAGGTACGATGGTGATCCCAGGAGGAGACGATTATAAAATATATGAATTAGGTGGCAAATTGGCGAAGGAGGTGAAGACTGATATCCAACAGGCCGATGCCACCAATACCATGGGCATGGGCGAGCGGTTAGACAGCTTGCACCTGCAGAATTTTGCCGAGGCCATTCGTGGCAAAGGAAAACTCAACTCACCCATTCAAGACGGGCACAAGTCTACGCTGCTGCCGCAACTGGGCAACATAGCTTACCGAACGGGTCGGGCTTTGCAGTGCAATCCAGCCAACGGAAGAATATTGAATGATGCAGAAGCCATGAAACTCTGGAGCCGCGAATATGAAAAAGGATGGGAGATGAAACTGTAGTATTTCTTAAACCTGAAACACTTTCCTAGGATTAAACTAATTCAACCGATGAACAGACTGATGTTTTTTTGCCTAATGTTGGCGCCATTAATTGTAAATGCACAGAAAGAAAAGTGGACAGACCTCTTCAATGGCAAAGACCTTACCGGCTGGAAACAGGTGAACGGTAAGGCCAGGTACGAAGTGGTGAATGGAGAAATTGTCGGTACATCGGTAAAGGATACACCCAATTCTTTTCTCATCACAGAAAAGACATACGGTGATTTTATTCTGGAAGTAACTTTTAAAATCGACCCCGATATCAACTCCGGAATTCAATTTCGCAGCGTGCAGGCTGCGGATGGCCGTGTGCAAGGTTACCAAATGGAGGTAGAGCACCAAAAGCAACGCAGCTGGTCGGGTGGCGTGTACGATGAAGCCCGAAGAGGCTGGCTGTACCCGGTGGATCTGAACCCTGCTGCCAAGAGTGCCTACAAATGGAACGATTGGAACACCTACCGCATTGAATGTATTGGGGCCAGCATACGCACTTGGGTAAATAATGTGCCTGTGGCTTACCTGGTAGACAACTTAACGCTGAATGGCTTCATTGCTTTACAAGTACACTCACTTTACCGTGCCGAAGACGAAGGCAAAAAAACCACGTGGAAGAACATACGCATCCAAACAGAAAACTTAAAGCCTTCGCCCATCATAGATATGCCGGTAGTAAATCTGCTGCCCAACACGTTAACCGATTTAGAAAAACAACAAGGGTACAGGTTGCTTTGGGATGGAAAAACCACCACTGGCTGGCACGGTGCTTTCAAAAAAGAATTCCCCGACAAAGGTTGGGAAATAAAAGACGGTGTTCTGTCAGTGCTACCTTCCGATGGTGGTGAGTCCACCAATGGTGGCGACATAGTAACTGACGAAAAGTTTACAGCCTTCGAACTTACTTTCGATTTTAAACTGACCGAAGGTGCGAACAGTGGTGTAAAATATTTTGTAGATGAAAAATTGCTATCTACCGGTTCTGCCATTGGTTTAGAGTATCAGTTGTTAGATGATGCCAAACACCCCGATGCCAAAATGGGCGCGGTAGGCAATCGAACCATGGCTTCACTTTACGATCTCATTCCTTCACTGAAGTTCCAGAACCATGTAAACCCTATTGGGCAGTGGAACTACGGCCGCATAGTGGTTTACCCTGATAACCGGGTGGAGCATTGGTTAAATGGAAGAAAAGTGGTGGAATACCAGCGGGGCACACCTATATTTTATGCGCTGGTGGCCCGCAGTAAATACCAGCAATGGGAAGGTTTTGGCATGGCACCGAGTGGACCTATTTTGTTGCAAGACCATGGCAACGCGGTTTCTTTCAGAAGCATTAAGATTCGCGAATTGAAATAATCGTTAAACAAACATCTGTTAGTTCAAGGCCGTTCGGCCATTCTTGAAAGCCTTTAGAAAGATTTTTAAGGCTGGGCAACCCTTTCCGGCAACTTCCTGTCTTGGTTTCAGTTAAACACACCGTTATGAAAAAGCTGATCCGGGCTGGAATGATAATACCTGCAATGTGGCTGATGATTGTTGGCTGCTCAGACCCCTTTACGGGCGATGAGGTACCGGTGGTGTTCCAAAAAATTCAATTGAATGCGGATGAAGTATATATCTATGCCGGAGGTGCTTCTTATGGTGTGCGGCTCGATCCGCTGCTGAACGATAGCATTAAAGTGCCGGTTATCGTTTCTTATGGTTCACCCCAGTCGGGCACCATTCAATTTATTGTCAATGAAGGTTGGTTTTATAAGTCCAATGAAGGATTTATAGGTATCGATCAATTTACTTATACCGTTTGCTACCAGGGCACCTGCACTACAGCGCCTATTACCATGCATGTGGAAAAGCCCCTTCAGGGAGATGAATGCCGTTATGAGTTGAATGGCGAATCGGTTACTACTAAGAAAGACCAGCCTATAGAGATCAGAATTTTTGCCAACGATGTGGTGTGTCCCTATCAGGGAAACAGCATCAGCAGCCCGGAGAAGGGAACATTCAATTCGTATGCATATTCAGGCAACATCAAAAACATCGTGTACGTCTACTTTCCTCCTAAAGGGTTTACGGGCATCGACCGTTTTAAGTATAAAATATTTACGCCAACGGGCGACCTGGAAGTGTACTGCACCATTACCGTTACCGAATAGATACGAATGTCCGAAGCGGAAATCATTCAGGGCTGTATGGCACAAAAAGCTTCTTCGCAAGAGAAGCTTTATGCACTTTATGGGCGCAGAATGATGGCCGTGTGTCTGCGCTACACGCGCTCGCGTGCCGAAGCGGAAGACGTGTTTCACGAGGCGTTTGTGAAGGTGTTTAAAAATATCGCAACGTGGCAGGGTGGTTCGTTCGAAGGCTGGATGCGGAGAATTTTTGTTAACACCGCCATCAACCACTACTATCAGAATAAAAAATACCTTGATCATGTGGATGCTTCTTTTGCCGAAAACCTGATGAGTACATCAGAGAGTATTCTGGCGGAGCTCTCTACCCAGGAACTGATGGCGCTGATTGGCAGCATGCCAGAAGGATATAAGATGGTTTTCAACCTGCATGTAGTGGAAGGATACAACCATAATGAGATAGCCGAAATGCTGAACATTGCCGAAGGCAGTTCCAAGTCGCAGCTATCGAAAGCAAAGACCTACCTGAAGAAACTTATAGAGAACAGATTAACCTCAGCCGCATGAAAGAAAACGACTTTCACGATATTGGGAAAAGGCTGCACCACATGGAGGCAGACGTGCCACAAGACGGTTGGAAAAAAATTGGTGCCGCTTTGCGCGAAGAAAATTCTTCGGCAAGGGCAGCCTGGTGGACGCGCCATGGTTGGAAGCCGCTGCTTTTGTTAATTCCGGCTTTGGTTTACTTCGTTATTCCTAACATAAATAATGGATCAACTGCTAATGTGGTTGAGGCAGCGGAGACAGAAAGCAATTCAGTGGAAAAACTTGTTGCCATTGAATCGAGTACCATTCCCACCACCAAGCAAACCGGTACCGGGCAGGCGCTACATGCACCGATGCAACGGGCATCTTTGGCTGATGAAGAAAGCAATCACTTGAACGATTCAGATGAAAGCGAGTTCATAACATCAAATGATAGTAAGGTCGTTCAACATGATGTTAACCCGAGCCAGCCGAACGATAATCTTTCAGAGGCAGAAGCTCAATTGACACCTATACCCGAGGCAGCGCCTGATGCTGACAGCGTGAACCAGGTTTTGATTACCTCCAACCTCGCGGAAATCGATTCGGCAGAATTGCAAGCCATCATTCCTGATAAAAAGAACAAAGCTTTACCTTGGCGCATAAGTGCTTCCGTTATTCCACAATACCAGGGGCGTACTGTACAGCCGGCAACTACTGATGAAGTAATGATGACTAACGTAAACAAACCTGAATGGAGAAGTCAGTTAAGGGCGGGTTGGGCATTGGGCGTTGGTAAAGCCGTTTCACCTAACCTGTATCTGGACATGCATTTGTCGTATGTGTCTATTCAGCAGGATATTTATTTTGGTTATGCAACTGGAAAAGTGGATACCCTGTTGGCTTTACTGCAGGCAGATCAAACGGTGCAGGTAACCCCCGTGTACGAATTGAATTTTCGTGAGATACGCAGCAAGTACAATTATGCAGGGCTAAGATTAGCAGCCACCTATTATTTCTGGAACACCACACGCAGCCGTTGGAACCTGATGGCCGGTGCGGGCACACATTATATGGTTGCTGCCAGCGTAAAGGAAAAAACGGAGACTGGTTGGACTTTGCTACCCGAAGATAATTTGAACAGAACCAACTTTAGTTTTACCCTGGGCGGTGGATACAATTGGCTGCTCAACCATGGGTGGGAGTTGCAGGTCAATCCTTCATTGACTTATTATATAAAGGAAGCAAAAAGTCAGTCGTTGCCGTACAGCATGAACCAACGATCCGCAGGCATCACGTTGATGGTGTCCAAAACACTGGGCAGGTAGTATTTTTCTATGGGCTTCAGGCTGGCAGAAATTTGAAGGGAGCGCTGTAATAGCGCTTACATATTCAATCATTTTTGCCCATCTTTAGCTGTATGAGTAGTGCTCCTATTTCAACAGCGTTGCTTTCTTATGGTATGTCCGGCATGGTGTTTCATGCCCCACTTCTTCAGTCCGTTTCTGGATTTCATATTTCGAAAATCGTGCAGCGCAAGGAACCAACTGCTGCGAAGGCAATACCCGGAGTAGCCGTGGTAAAAACGGTAGACGAGGTTTGGGATGATCCCTCCATTGAGTTGGTCATTGTCAACACACCCAACGATACTCATTTTGAATATACCCTGAAGGCACTGGAGGCGGGCAAGCACGTGGTGGTGGAAAAACCTTTTACCATTACAACACAAGAAGCAGATGCGCTGATTGCCTTGGCCGAAAGCCGAAAGCGTGTGCTTACCGTATTTCAAAACAGACGTTGGGATGGGGATTTCCTCACGGTAAAAAAAGTAGTAGAAGAGAACCGGGTGGGAAAGGTGGCAGAATTCGAAGCGCACTACGATCGTTTTCGCAACTACATAGAACCCAACACATGGAAGGAGCAGAGCGGCCCCGGCACAGGCATTCTCTACAACCTGGGGTCGCACATGTTAGACCAGGTGCTGGTATTGTTTGGAATGCCACAAGAGGTAGACGCCCGCATCGGCATTCAGAGACTGGGCGGTGTGGTAGATGATTTTTATGACATTCGTTTAAAATACAAGGATTTCTACGCCATCGTAAAATCCAGTTACCTGGTGAAAGAACCCGGGCCACGTTACATTCTTCATGGTGCTGAGGGATCATTCGTCAAATACGGTCTCGACCCGCAAGAGCAAGCGTTGAAAGAGGGCCAGTTTCCTTCGCAACCGGGTTGGGGTGCCGAGGCCAGAGAGTGGTGGGGTAAATTGAATAACCAAGAGGGCATAACTTATATCGAAACAATGCCCGGGAATTATCCGGCCTTTTATCAAAATGTTTTTCAGGCGATCCGTGAAAACAAGCCATTGGCCGTTAAACCTCAAGAGGCGCGCAATGTGATTTACCTGATTGAAGCATGCTACGAAAGTAATGCAAAACATATGGCTATTCCACTTAAATGATCGATCACAGCGAATGACACAGACTCCCTCTCAGAGAATAGGCAACTACCGGTGGACCATCTGCGCCCTGTTGTTTATGGCCACTACCATTAACTACATCGACCGGCAAGTGATCGGCCTGTTGAAACCAACTTTGGAGCAAGAGTTTGGCTGGTCGGAGTCGGACTATGCTGCCATTGTGATGGCATTTAACGGTGCGTACGCATTGGGTCTCTTGTTATTTGGCAGAATTGTAGATTGGGTGGGCACCAAAATGGGATACGCAGTGGCGGTTTTTTTCTGGAGTATTGCAGCCATGATGCACGCCTTGGCCCGTACCACGTTGGGCTTTGGCGTAATGCGCTTCTTTCTCGGAATTAGCGAGGGTGGAAATTTTCCATCGGCCATCAAGTCGGCTGCAGAGTGGTTTCCGAAGAAGGAACGCGCTTTGGCTACGGGTATATTTAATTCGGGTACTAACATTGGCGCAGTGGCTGCGCCCATCCTGGTGCCCTGGATTCTGGGTGTCTACGGGTGGCAAGAAGCATTTATTTATACGGGGGCGTTAGGATTCATCTGGCTTATTTTCTGGTTTATCTTTTACGAGATACCCACACGCCAAAAACGGTTAGGCAAGGCCGAGTTCGATTATATACACAGCGATGAGGATGAGAAAGGTGAAGAAAATCAGAAGCCAGCTTCCTGGTTTCAATTGTTGCGCTACCGCCAAACGTGGGCTTTTGCTTTAGGGAAGTTTCTCAGCGATCCCATCTGGGGTTTTTTCCTTTTTTGGTTGCCCTCTTATTTTTCCAGTGTTTACGCCATCGATTTTCGCAAGCCCAACCTGCAGTTAATAATAGTCTACAGCGCCACCACCATCGGCAGTATCGGTGGCGGCTATCTTTCTTCCTACCTGATCAGACGTGGATGGAAAGTTTTTAAGGCAAGAAAAATTGCCATGTTGTTTTTTGCCTTAAGCGTTTTGCCCATCGTAACGGCTCCGTGGGTAAGCAGCATGTGGATGGCCGTTGCGTTAATAAGCCTGGCCGTGGCAGCACACCAGGCATGGAGTACCAATATTTTCACCACCGTGTCAGATATGTTTCCTAAGGCGGCTGTAAGTTCTGTGGTAGGCATTGGCGGAATGGCGGGTTCTATCGGTGGTATGTTGTTTCCATTATTTGTGGGTGCCGTACTCGATCATTACAAATTGCTGGGCGACATTAATATTGGCTATAACCTCTTGTTTGTAGTGTGCGGAAGTGGCTACCTGATTGCGTGGCTGCTGATGCACTGGCTGGCGCCACGCATGGAACGGGTAAAGTTGTGAGGAGAAATTAGCTGGCTACAAAGTGGTAACCTACGCCTTTGATGGTAATGATTTCAATGGATGGATCTTCCCGAAGATAATCGCGCAGCTTGGTAATGTACACATCGAGGTTGCGTGAATTAAAGAAAGAGTCATCGCCCCACACGCGCATTAAAATATCTTTGCGATTAACGGTGGCGTTTTTGTTTTCCGCCAGTATTTGCAGCAATACGGCTTCGCGGTGCGATAACTTACGGTTAGAATCACCATTTTTTAAATCGTATCGCTGTGTGTGAAATTCAAACTTACCTATCTGAAGTATTTCTGCACTTACAGCATTGCTTTTGCGTGTAAGGTTCAGTAAGTTGTTTACCCTTGCAATCAACTCTTCCATGCTAAAAGGCTTTTTCAAAAAATCATTCCCGCCTACTTCAAATCCTTTCAGCAAATCTTCGGTTTGTGTTTTGGCTGTAACAAAAATAATCGGCAACCCGGGGGTAATCTGACGAATGCTTTTGGCGATGCTGTACCCATCTTTATTGGGAAGCATCACATCCAATACACAGATATCGGGTTGAATTTTTTGAAAGGCTGCCATCACCTGGCCTCCGTCTGCCACCATGTTTACTTCATAGTCGCGGCTTTCCAGGCTCTCCTTCACAATCCTTCCCAAAAAAGGCTCGTCTTCCACGTAGAGTATTTTGATCTTCATCGCCTACACGCTTATTTGGGTAACACAATTCTGAACAAGCTGCCCGGCCCCTCGCTGTTCAATACTTCAATCGTGCCGTGGTGACTCCGGATCACACTGTCCACATAGCTTAACCCCAGTCCATAACCTTTGGTGTTGTGCACATCGCCCGTAGGCACGCGAAAGAACTTCTCGAACACCTTTTTGCGAAACTCGGCAGGAATGCCAATGCCTTCATCTTTCACCAGTATTTCTATCTGCTGCTCCCCGTTTATCAGCGACACATTGATTTTTGGCTCACCGGGGCTGTACTTCAGCGCATTGTCCAACAGATTGTAAATTACATTGGTAAGATGCACGCCACCGCCCGATACAATAAAGTTCTCACCCTTCTTTTCGAAAGTAACGGTTGCCTTTTGTTTTTCGAACAGCAGCTTCATGCTGTTCAGAATCTGGTTGATGAGCTTCTCCAGGTCTACCGGCTCCGGCTGAAAGCTTACTCCTTTGTTTTCGAAAATAGCTGTCTTCAGCACCTTGTCGGTAAGTATGGCCAGTCGATTGAGTTCACTTTGGGCAATTTCGAGGTACTCTTCTGTTAGTTTAGGATTCTCCAGCCCACGAAAGTTTTTCAACGCTTCCAACGCAACACTAACGGTTGTAACGGGTGTTTTTAACTCGTGTGTGATATTGCTGATGAAATCGTTCTTGAGAGCCATCAACTTTTGTTGTGCCCGAAGGCTTCGATACATTAGGTAAAAGGCTGCGCAGGTGATTAACGTGAGGAAGACAGAAAACAGAATCTGCGGAGCGATTTGTTGCAGAAGCAGCGGTCGTATTCCCGTTAAGGCAACAGCATAGCGATGTACCGGGTCAAAGCGTACCCATTCGGAATGAAGCGTGTTTGAAAATACCCTCGCTCGTTGCAGCGAGTCGGCCTCTGCTTCGCGCGGCCTCATGAACCCAAAAGGCATGTCGGGTGGAGTGCCCTGTAACAAACGCACGTACTTTACAAGCGGTGCGGCTGCAATGCCAGAGCGTTTCAATACTGACTCAAATTTGTATTGCACCGAGTCCACATTCAAAGAGTCGAGATTAACGCGCACAACAAAGTTGCTGCCGCTTTTTATCTGCCCTTCGTGCAGGCGGCTGATCAGCGGACGCACGACAGATTGTATCGAGTCCACATCGGGTGAAGACGAAATAAATATCTGCAGGCTGCTGGCTTTTTCGCCCATTTCCATTTTACGCCCAGCCCATTTCAATTGGGCCGAATCGGAAGCCCGGGAGAAAAATACATTTACGGAATCTTTGTGGTCTCGGCCTAGCTGGAGGGGTTCTATTCTTTTGAGAAAAAAAGTATCGCGTAAAGCGAAAACAGTAGACCTAAAAAGATCGCTGGTTTCTCTGCGCAAATCGAAATACGCTTTTTCGTACGAAGACCGAAGCCAAAATGCCTGCAACACCAGCAACAGTACAATGCTGCTGATCATCAATGCAAACGTGGCGGCTGGCCTGCTGATTTTCATACAACAAAGGTAACGGGTTTTAAGAGGTGGCGGTGCAGCCTTTAACGTTAATTAACCTTCCTTTCAGAACCATTAACCCTCTCCGGCCATCTCTAAACGTACTTTTGAGCAGATTCAAAAAACTCAATCATTGAAACTAACAGCTACCATGAAAAAAATACTGATCCTGCTGGGTGTGCTCGTGTCGCTCACCGCAGCCAATGTTGTGCTGGCCCAAACGGCCGAAGGAGTGATTACTTATGAAATCAAGGTGAATTTGCACCGCAGGCTTCCGGCCGACCGCCAGGACATGAAGGCGATGATACCGGAATTCAGAACTACTAAAGAGCAACTTTTTTTCAACACGAATGAATCGCTCTACAAACCACTGATTGAAGAGGAGGTAGAAGATGCCAACAGCCACGGTGGAGGCGGATTTCAAATTCGCATGCAGCAACCTAATAATGAATTTTATTTCGATCAATCCTCGCGCGTGATTGTTTCGAAGCAGGAGTTCATGGGCAAGAACTACCTCATTGAAGACACACTCAAACTGGCGCCCTGGAAATTTGGTACCGAAACCAAAACTATTCAGGGTTATGAATGCAGGCAGGCTTATTACACAGACGAATCGCGGCCGGAGCAGAAACAAGAAATTACCGCCTGGTATACAGACCAGATCAGGCCATTTCTTGGCCCCGAAAGATTTCACTCGCTGCCCGGTGCCGTACTGGCAGTAGATATCAACAATGGTGAGCGTGTGCTGGTGGCCCGGTCGATTGAGTTGCGTGAGTTGAAGAAAAATGAAATGAAGCGACCCAACAGCGGACAAAAATCCACGCAAGCAGAATTCCGCGCCATCGTAGAAGAACAAATGAAGCAGATGGGCGGCCGTGGCGGTATCATGATACGCAATTAATTGGAACGGCTCGATACAAAAATGATGAGAAAGCTATTTATACTGTGCTTGCTGATATTGCCCTTGGCGGCAGGGGCTCAAAAATTCACTTTGAAAGGACACCTAACGGATACACTGTCGGCCCCCATGCCGTCAGCAACAATCATGTTGTTAAACCCAGCAGATTCTTCCCTGGTAAATTTCGGTGTGAGCGATGCGAAAGGAAACTTCGAGATCAAAAACCTGACCCGGGCCGATTACCTCTTCAAGGTGTCTTTTGTTGGCTTTGCCACCTATACCCAATTGATTCATCCCGCACCTGGGCTGGTGGAATTAAATCTGGGCCAGGTCAAACTGCAACCACAATCTACCGAGTTGGATGAGTTGGTGGTGCAAGCGGAGAAAGCCCCGGTTACGGTGAAGCGCGACACCATTGAATTCAATGCAGGCTCCTTTAAAACAAAGGCCAACGCCAATGTAGAGGATTTGCTGAAGAAGATGCCCGGAATGGAAGTAGACAACGATGGTACCATACGCGCGCAAGGCGAACAGGTGCAGCGCGTGATGGTGGACGGACGTGAATTTTTTGGTCGCGACCCCAAGTTGGCAACGCGCAACCTGCCTGCTGATGCGATTGATAAAGTACAGGTGTTCGATAAGAAATCGGATCAGGCAGTGTTTACAGGGATTGACGATGGGCAAAAAGAAAAGACCATCAACCTGGAATTGAAGGAGGAGAAGCGCAATGGTGCTTTTGGTACGTTGATGGCCGCAGCAGGAACGGACGATCGATTTCAAGGGCGTGCCAGCATCAATAAGTTTGGCAAGGGAAAGCAAGTTTCGTTGCTGGGCATGGGCAACAACATTAACGAGCAGGGCTTTTCGTTAGACGATTACATGAACTTTACCGGGGGCGCCCAGCAGATGATGGTCGGTGGCGGTGGTGCGGTGCGGCTGCAGTTCGATGCCAACAATGCCAACGGTGTGCCGCTAAACTTTGGCGGACGACAGAGTGGCATTATGACCAACTATGCCGGTGGCGTAAATTTTAACCGCGATTTGAACGGCAACAAAACAAAGATCAACGGCAGTTATTTTTATAACAGGGTAGAGCAGAATACCATCCGCTCACTCAATAGAATTAACTACCTGCCCAACGATCAGACTTACAATTTTAACCAGGAGAGTGCCCAACTCAGCGCCAACGACAACCATCGGGTAAACTTGTCCATCGATCACAACATCGACTCAGCCAATTCGCTTCGGTTTACAACATCTGCTACTTACAATAACTCAGAGCAATCAGTGCGCAGCACCAGCGAAACCATGTCGGTGTTCAATACCTTACAAAACGAAAGCGCCAGAAACACCTTCACACAAGGCGAAAGTATATCGCTTAATTCCTCGCTGTTGTATAGGCATCGTTTTGGTAAAAAGGGAAGAACGTTTTCTACCAACTTCACTTTTGGTTTGGGCCAGTCCGATATGGATGGCACCCTCAATTCGGCTAACCAGTTCTATATTGGCAACCAGGAAAATCAAACCATTGAACAGATTAACACGCAAGCCACCGATAACCTGTCGTATGGCACCACACTTTCGTACACCGAACCGTTAGGAAAACGCAGGTACCTGGAGGCGAACTACAATTTCCGGGTAAACCAAAATAATGTAGACCGTGAAGTGTACAATGAAGAAACCGGTCAATTGATTTTCGACAATAACTTGAGCAACAAATACACCAGCGCTTACACGTACCATCGGCCGGGCTTTAACTTGCGTTTAAACAGACAGAAATACAACCTGGCCGTAGGCACCAGCTACCAAATGACTTCTTTAAAAGGAGAGTTGCTGCTGCGCGAAGTGGATATCAACCAGCAATTTGAAAACCTGTTGCCTGTAGCGCGCTTCAACTACGATTTCTCTTCTTTCAAACACTTGCGTTTGGATTACGAAACCTCCATGCAAGAACCTACCATTCAGCAATTGCAGCCGGTAATCGATAACTCCGATCCACTCAATATCTATGAGGGTAATCCAGATCTGCGCCCTGGTTATTCCCACCGGTTGAATCTGAATTTCACCACATTCGACCCCGCAAAATTCTTAAGTTTCTTTGTGTTCGGCACCGCTACCTATACGACCAATGCCATCACCAATTCGCAAGCGGTAAACGAACAACTGGTACGCACCACACGCCCCGTAAACGTAAGCGATAACCGAATGCTGAATGCGAATGCCAGCGTGGGTTTTCCGTTGAAAAAATTAAAGAGCCGTTTTAACATCGGTCCTTCTGCCGTTTACAATGAAGGCATCAATGTACTGAATGGCGAAGAAAACACAGTGGTAGCGCAAACGTTGGGAGGTAACGCTCGCTATAACTTTAACTATAGCGATGTGTTTACACTCGATATAAGTGCTAACCTGAGCCAGCAGCAAACACAATACGATTTCAACAAGGAGTTGAATCAGCAGTTTTTAAATGAAACGTATTCGGCAGAAGCCAACCTTACCTTGCTAAAAAATTACCAGGTAAATAGTTCTTTCGAATACCTGGTGTATACCAGCCAGACCACCGATTTTAGTCAAAGTATTCCGTTACTCAATATCTGGCTCTCGCGTTTTGTTTTAAAGAACAATGCAGGCGAGGTGAAGATTGGCGTAACCAACTTGCTGGATAAAAGCTTGAGTGTTTCGCAAACCGCTACAGCCAACTACCTGCAGCAGGAAACCATTAACAACCTGGGCAGATTCTACATGATCAGTTTTACCTATGCGCTGAACAAACAATTGAACCCGATGGGTGGCGGCCGCAGGCCGGGCATGCGGGTAATGTTTCGCGGGGGTTAGCGGGAAATAGCTTCAAAGTTCAAGATTTGATAACTTGTCTCAGTATATCAAATCTTGAATTTTGAAAGTGGATTGCGCATATTTCGTGAATGAAGTGCATTTTGATTGTTCTGCTGATGGGTCTATTTGTTGTTGATGTGCAGGCGCAGGCATACATACCCAAGTTCGATGTGCAAGGTCACCGTGGTGCCCGTGGGCTGATGCCGGAAAATACCATTCCGGCATTTTTGTTGGCGCTTGATTCAGGTGTAACCACACTCGAAATGGATCTGGCCATTACCGCAGACAGGCAAATCGTTGTTTCGCACGAGCCGTGGATGAGCGCATCTATCTGCCTCGATTCGGCTGGCAATGAAATTCGCGAGAAAGATGAGAAGCGCTTCAACATCTTCAAAATGACCTATGCTGAAGTGCAGCAATTCGACTGTGGCAGCAAAGCGCACGAGCGTTTTCCCGAACAACAAAAAATGGTGGTCGCCAAACCGCTTTTGCTTGATGTGATCTTGACTACCGAGCGGTACATCAAAAACAAAACGTTGTATGAGGTAGATTATAATATTGAAATCAAGAGTGAGCCTTCAGGTGATAACAAATTCCATCCCGCACCAGCAGAATTTTCAGACCTGGTGTATCAACTCATCGATCAATACCTGCCGTGGGAACGCATCGTTATTCAGTCGTTCGATTTCCGTGTGCTCAAGTACTGGCACCAAAAATATCCGCACGTGCGCCTGGCTGCATTAGTGGAAAACAACGGCAGCATCGATCACAACATCGAAAAGCTCGGGTTCAAACCTTCTATTTACAGTCCTTATTATAAACTTCTTTCGAAGGCGGATGTAAAGTATGCGCACGATTTAAAAATGCGTGTGATACCCTGGACGGTGAACGAACCCAAAGAAATGGAGGAGCTGAAAGCCATGGGTGTAGACGGAATTATTACCGATTACCCCGACAGGGCCAGGAAGCTGGGGTATACATTGAAGGTGCAGAGTGCAAAAAAATAGTTGCGTTCATTTGGATCACTAGTATTTCGCCCAGCTACAATTACTCTTTCGAAAGGGCAGGTTCCTATAAAATTCGAATTCTTATAACTAATCTTGCGGTCTTAAATTAAATCGACAATGAAATACGATGTATACGGCATAGGCAATGCCATTGTAGATATTGTTACCGAAGTAGAGCATTCTTTTTTCGAAGCCAACGAGGTGGAGAAAGGTGTGATGACGCTGGTGGACGAAAAGCGCCAATTGCATTTAATGAAAGCCATCGACATGAAGAAAAGCAAAATGTCGGGTGGCGGTTCTGCCGGTAACACTGTGGTGGCCGTAAATCAGTTTGGTGGTAAAAGTTTTTACTCCTGCCTGGTAGCGCACGATGAGTTGGGGAAATTTTTCCTAGATGATTTAAAGCGCAACGGGGTGGAGACCAACCTGAAGTATGAAGATTGTCCTCAGGGGCACTCTGGCCGCTGCCTGGTAATGACATCGCCCGATGCGCAGCGCACCATGAATACTTTTTTGGGCGTAAGCTCATTCCTGTCGCCCGAACACCTCGATGAGCAGGCCATCAAAGACTCTTCTTATTTATACCTCGAGGGCTACCTGGTTGCCAGCCCCAAAGGATTGGATGCCATGAAGGCCGCCAAAAAAATAGCCGAAAACAACCGCGTGCCGGTGGCCCTTACCTTTTCCGACCCCAGCATGGTAAAGTATTTCTCTAAACAAATGGAAGAAATTGTGGGTGCCAGTGTAGACCTGCTGTTCTGCAACGATGAAGAAGCCATGATTTTTACCGGCACCAATGATATTCTGGAGGCGCGCGAAAAATTAAAAAAGGTGGCCAAGCGGTTTGCCATAACGCTGGGCGCCAATGGTGCCCTTATTTACGATGGTGACACGTTCATTCAGATTGAGCCTTATAAAGTGCGTGCGGTAGATACCAACGGGGCAGGCGATATGTTTGCCGGGGCCTTTTTATATGGTATTACCCACCGCCACAGCTATGCCGAAGCAGGCAAGTTGGCTTCGCTGGCCTCTTCGCGGGTGGTGTCGCAGTGGGGGCCGCGCCTGCAGCCTGCGCAGGCACAAACCGTGCTGGCCGAGTTGATTGGAAGCTGAAAATGAGCCTGAAAACGGTGTTGTTAGGCAATTTTGCTGAAAACTTGCGGTTTTTGCCCGGCTTAAATCTTGTAAATCTTCCAAATACTGATCATCTTTGCAGCCCTTTAAAAAATAAGGGGCAAACTTTTAAGCAATGAAACGCACGTACCAACCTTCCCGCAGAAAGAGAAAGAACAAGCACGGTTTCCGCGAGCGCATGGCAACTGCCAATGGCCGCAGAGTTCTGGCTTCACGCAGAAGAAAGGGAAGAAAGAAACTCACCGTATCGGACGAGAAAACGTTCAAGAAAAAGTAATTCCGCCCTGTGGTTAACCCAGGGGGATTGACAATCTAAACCTCATGGGGAAGTTCACGTTCCGCAAGGAAGAAAAACTTAAGAAAGAACTTTGGATAAAGGAACTCTTCGCAAAGGGTTCCTCTTTTCATTTATACCCATTTCGGGTACTGCAATTGCCTCACCCATTGCCCGGTGCGGAGCAGAATCAGGTTATGTTTTCGGTTTCAACCAGAAATTTCAAAAGGGCCGTAGATCGCAATAGCCTGAAAAGACGCATGCGCGAAGCTTACCGCCTCAACAAGCACCTCTTGGAGGGTAGTCGAAAATGGCTCATTGCTTATATTTATACTTCTAAAGAAATAGAACCCTCTGTGCTTATTCATGAGAAAATGGTACAAACGCTGAACAGAATAGCCAGGTAACATGAAGAGAATAAAGATTTGGATGGTAGTGCTGCTGGTGGCGGCCGGTTCGGTGGCCTTTGTAACGCCAGCAGAGAGGTATTTCGAAATCGCCAAGAGTCTCGATATTTTCTCAACGCTGTTCAAAGAGGTAAACGCCTATTATGTAGACGATGTCGATCCAAAAAAACTGGTTGACAAAGGAATAAAGGGCATGCTCGAGTCGCTCGATCCCTACACCGACTATATTCCCGAAGAAGAGCAGGAAGCTTTCAGCATTCAGACCACCGGCCAATATGCGGGCATGGGTGCATTGATTGGTGTGGTAAATAAAAAAACAGTTATCACGCATCCTTACCTCGGCTTCCCCGCGCAACTGGCTGGCTTATGGGTGGGCGATGAAATTATTTCGGTGAACGGAACCAACGTGCAGGGCAAGCCCACTGCCGAAGTAAGTGCCTTGCTGAAAGGCAAACCAAAAACACAACTAGAGGTTTCCGTGCGCAGGTATGGCGTAAAAGATCCAATAGTATTTAAAATACAACGCGACCGCATCAAAGTATCGAACGTGGTGTACTACGGCATAACCGATGGCCAGGTGGGTTACATCAAGTTAGACGACTTTACCCCCGGTGCAGGCAAAGAAGTGGAAGAGGCTGTAGTGAAACTGAAAGGCCAGGGTGCAAAAAGCTTGATTATTGATTTGCGCGACAACCCCGGGGGTTTGCTCTACGAAGCAGTAAATATCGTTAATCTATTTATTCCGAAAGGTTTGGAGGTAGTGGCTACTAAGGGCAAGGTACCCGAGTGGAACAAGTCTTACGTAACACTCAATAATCCACTCGACACAGACATACCGTTGGTAGTGCTTACAAGCGGTGGAAGCGCCTCTGCCTCGGAAATTGTGGCGGGTGCGTTGCAGGACTACGACCGCGCATTGTTGATAGGTGAGAAAACCTTTGGTAAGGGATTGGTGCAAACCACGCGGCCGCTTGCCTACAACGCACAGCTAAAAGTCACCACTGCCAAATATTACATACCCAGCGGCCGGTGCATTCAGGCTTTGGATTATGCTAACCGCAAAAGCGATGGCACCGTGGAAAAATTTGCAGACTCGCTGAAAGTGGAATTCAAAACAAAAAAAGGCCGCAGCGTTTACGATGGTGGCGGTCTAGATCCGGATATTTTGGTGAAACACGAACCGTTTGCCTCGGCAGTGGAGGAGTTAGCCAGAAGAAATTTTTTCTTTGAATACGCCATCGTTTACCGGGCCACCCACCCACAAGGGCCAGCTAGCATGAGTAACTTTCAGCTGACAGAGGCAGAGTACAATGCTTTTGTAGATTGGGTGCGCAAGCAACAATTCGAGTACGCTACCGAGTTAGAGTCGAAAGCCGACCAACTGATTGCCGCTGCTCGCGAAGAACGTTACTACGAAGTGCTGAAGAGCGATCTGGCGGAATTGAAGAAGAAAATTGCCAATAACAAAGAGAGCGATTGGGTACGTTATAAGTCAGAAATTTCTTCACTGCTCGAAGAGCAAATTGCCTTTCACTATCGCCTCAATACAGGGTTGGCAGAAATTTCCCTTACCCGCGATCAGGAAATAATCGAGGCAAAAAAAATTCTGACAAATTCATCTGCTTATTTAAAGCTGCTACAGCCTCAATAGTATTGTGATCTTAAGCATAGAAACCTCTACTTTTTTCTGTTCGGTTGCACTTCACAACCAGGGCAAATTGTTGGCCGAGCTACAATTACAGGTGCCGCAGGCCACCGCCTCACAACTTTCTGTAATGATAGACCAGGTCTCTAAGCTCACGGGTATCACACCAAATCAGTTAGAGGCCGTATCAGTGTCATCTGGCCCGGGTTCTTATACCGGCCTGCGAATAGGCGTAGCCACAGCCAAGGGCTTGTGTTTTGGTTTGGGCATCCCACTTATTGCCATTGGTTCGCTGCCTCTGCTTATGCAGCAGGTTCTTCCCTTCAACACCAATCAATATTGGCTTTGCCCCATGCTCGATGCCAGGCGAATGGAAGTTTATACCCAACTGTTCAGTGTTAACGGGCAGCCTCAGTCAGAGGTGCATGCGTTGGTAGTAGATCAAAGTAGTTTCAAAGATACACTTGATCATCAGGGTATTCTTTTCTTTGGAAATGGAACCGGTAAATGCAAGGAAACCATTCAGCATCCCAATGCTTTTTTCCTGCCCGATGTTCAACCCGCTGCCGGCAAATTAGGCGAACTGGCTTTTCAGAAATTCTTGCAGGCTGATTTTGAAGATGCCGCTATATTCGAGCCATTCTATCTAAAAGAATTCATAGCCAAAAAACCAAAAAGCGGGCAGTTGTGTTGAAGTGTTAATCAGGTAATGGAAAACGAAATATTAAATCGCGTTGCCAGCAGCAACTTGCTCACCTTCGATCTGGAAAAGTACTATACTCCGGGCGAACGTGTTTTGTACGATCTCAAAGACCAGCTTTTTGAAGGCCTCATCCTGAAAGAGAAAGATTTCAGGGAGCACATTAAAAACAACAACTGGGCACAGTTCGCTAACAAATGGGTGGCCGTTACCTGTTCAGCCGATGCCATTGTGCCCACGTGGGCCTACATGCTTGTGGCAGTAGCGTTAAAGCCCCATGCGCAAGGCATTTATTTTGGCGATTTAGAGCAATTAGAAATACAACTCTTCTCAAAAGCCATTTCGGGTGTCGATTGGAATAACTTTAAAGATGTTAAAGTAGTGGTAAAAGGGTGTAGCCATTTACCCGTGCCTGTTTCAGCATACGTAGAAGTAATGAATAATTTGCTGCCAGTGGCCGCATCGGTCATGTTTGGCGAACCCTGTAGCACGGTGCCACTCTACAAGCGCCCAAAAGCCTGAATTTTGCCGCTGGTGGCGTTAAAATATTCTGAAAATCTTTAGGGGGCGATTTGCATAACGCATTTTACCCATTATCTTTGCACTCCCTTTTGAGGGGAAAGCCCGAAATCTGGCGGATTTCGGGGGTTTTGAAAGAATAAGAGCAAATCAAAACCACTGGTGCCCTGACAAGTTCGGGGCGCAACGTTCATTGAATGAATGTAATTGATAGCGGACCCGGAATATATCGATGGAGGT
>CAZRQK010000042.1:31572-41028 GCA_964602295.1 uncultured Ohtaekwangia sp. | reverse complement strand
AAACAGAGCTGGTAACGTTATTCTGCTCAATGGAGCAGCCACTTACCAGGGCCACAAGAAGTACAAAAGCAATTAGCCGGATCAAACCCCGTTATTAAGTTGTTTTTCGAACTACAAACGTAAAAAACAGATATTCAATATTATAATCGTTCAGAATATCTAATTTTGCCAAAATTTGGCTATTGAAACCTAAAAAGACACTTTCCGACCGGCTCACCACACGCTACCAGATGGTGATACGCAATGAGGAGAACCTTGCGGAGAAAACCTCGTTCGGCTTTACCTATGCCAAATTACTGGTATTATCGGTAGTGGTGTTTGTGGTGATTTTTACGTTGAGTTTATTTCTATCTGAAACATTATTGGCCAAGTGGTTCGATCCGCGCCACGCACAGATGGAGGCCAACAAAAAATTGTATGAGCTGGCGCTGAAGGTAGATTCGTTGGCAGTAGAGGTAGATCGCAAAGACAAGTTTATTCAGAACTTTCAACGCATATTGAGTGGCGATACCTCCAGCGGCTTTGTAGATCCGGCCCAATCACTGGTAGATGAAACCCGCCCGATCACGGCTGTGGGCAATATGAAACTGGTGGCTTCCGATTCCATGTTCAGGAAAGAATTCGAGCAATCGCAGTTAGCCAGCGTAACATTGACCAGCAACAAATACCGCGAGCTGCAAGAGATATTTTTCTTTACACCCATTACCGGTTTTATTTCCGACCGGTACGATGTAAAGAAAGGCCACTTTGGTGTAGATGTGGTGGCAAAAACCAACGAGCCCGTAAAAAGTATAGCCGATGGCACCGTGATTATGGCTGAGTGGACACAAGACTCTGGTAATGTGATCACCATTCAGCATACCGGCAACCTGATTTCAGTGTACAAGCACAATGCAGAACTCTTGAAGAAAGTTGGTACTTTTGTTAATGCCGGAGAGATAATCGCTATAGTTGGCAACAGTGGCGAGATGACAGATGGCCCGCACCTTCACTTCGAATTGTGGTTCAATGGCAGTTCGCTCAATCCCGAAGAATTTGTAACTTTTTAAACTACCCAACATGCTTACAACAAAAGAACAAAAACGCGTAGCGGAAGAGATCAGTAACTCCAGCAACGTGATCGGTAAAGGCACCGTTCTGGAAGGCAACATCGAAACCTTTGGTAATATTCGTATTGAAGGGAAAGTAATCGGCAATGTAAAGTCGAAGTCGAAGATTGCGCTGGGCAACAGCAGCCATATAGATGGCAACATCATGGCACAGAATGCCGACATTGAAGGAGAGGTGAAGGGGAAAATTGAAATAAGCGAATTGCTGGTGTTGAAGGCAACCGCTGTAGTGCATGGCGATATCCTTACCGGAAAGCTGGTGGTAGAGCCGGGTGCCGTTTTCAATGGAAGCTGTAAAATGGGCGCGGCCATTAAAGACATAAAGATTGCCGAAAGTGGAGCACGCACCTTCCGGGAAGCCAAAGCCCTCTAACGATTTTTTAAAGTATAGCGGACTGGGCCTGCAAATGTTGGCCACCATTGGCGTGGCTGCCTGGTTGGGTTACCGGTTAGACATTTACCTTCAATTGAAGTTTCCTGCCTTTCTCTTAAGCTTCGTGTTGTTGTCTTTTGCGGGCACGGTGTATCAATTGTATCGATCGGTTAGCAAGTGAAAAGGCTACTTTGGTTCTTTTTATGGATTGGCCTTCTTTCGGCAGCGTGCCTGGTTATTGTTTATAAGTCGGGTTGGGTAGCGCAGCCGCCCTCTTTTGCCACTGAGATAGTATTGGTATTGGCCTTCACCACCTTGGTCATTTATTATTACTTGCAAACATGGAGTAAGTCTAAGCCAGAACTCTTCACTCAGTTCTACCTGCTTTCCATTGCCATAAAGATTCTGGCTTATGGTGCCTTTGTGGCTTTCGTCATTATAGATCAGCCCGAGCAGGCCATTGGCAACGTGGTGGTTTTCCTCAGTTGCTACCTGCCATTTACTTTGGTGGAAGTGCTTTTTCTTTTCCGCCAGACTACCCACCCAGCGCCTTGAAAATCAGGACAAAAAAAAATCGAAAGATTTCTTTTTGAGGGATTAATCAATACTTTTGCAGTCGATTTAAAAAGACCTGTTCTCCACGTGATGAAAAAGCCCTTTTTGACTGTAAAAACCGCGTTTTTGACGTTATTTCTGGTAACTTTTTCTGGTCTTTTTTCAACCAATTTTGCGGCTGCAGAACCCGGCCATGAAGCCGAACCTTTTAATGCCAGCGAGGTGATTTTGCACCACGTAATGGACGACCACATTTGGCACTTTTGGGATGGTCATTTCGGTACCTTGTACCTGCCGGTGATCGTGTACTCTTCCGAGCGCGGCCTCGACATTTTCTCTTCTTCGCGTTTTTACGATGAACACCACCAGGTGGTGGCTTACAATGGCTACACGCTCGATCACGGTCATATTTACCTGAACGGCCAGTCGGTGCTGGATATCTCCATTACCAAGAACGTAGCCATGCTTTTGATCAATGCTACTCTGCTGGTGTTGATTTTGTTGGCCGTAGCCAAAGGTTACAGAAAGAACCACGGCAAGGCACCAAAAGGCGTGCAGTCCTTCATCGAGCCCATCATCATCTTCGTTCGCGATGAAATTGTGAAGCCGAACATTGGTCACCACTACGAAAAGTACCTGCCGTATTTGCTTACCCTTTTCTTCTTCATCCTGTTTGGAAACCTGTTGGGTTTGTTGCCCGGTGCAGGTAACCTTACTGGTAACATAGCAGTAACGGCTACACTGGCCTTCTTCACATTCATCATCACCAACTTTAGCGGCAACAAAGGTTACTGGAGCCACATCTTCTGGACACCCGGTGTGCCCCTTCCTTTGCGCATTGTTATTCTGCCAGTAGAAATACTAGGCATTTTTACCAAGCCGTTCTCGCTCACCATTCGTTTGTTCGTGGCCATTACAGCCGGGCACATTGTATTGTTGAGTTTGATCAGCTTAGCCTTCATCTTTCAGAGTGTAACGGTGGGTTTTGTGTCGAGCCTGATTGTGTTGTTTATTAATTTGATTGAATTGTTAGTGGCCGGTATTCAGGCCTATGTATTTACGTTGTTTACATCGTTGTACATCGGCATGGCAATAGCAGATCACGAACATCATTAAAGATATCCCTGGTCGCGATAATCGAGATCAGGGCTTTGTTTCACTTAACTAAATACAATTATGTTGTTAGCACTTTTGTTGGACATCAGCTACGCAATCATGGGCGCAGGTATCGGTGCCGGTCTGGCTGCAATTGGCGCTGGAATTGGTATCGGCCGCATTGGTGGCTCAGCAATGGAAGGTATGGCACGTCAACCTGAAGCTTCTGGTAAGATTCAGGGTGCTATGTTGATCATTGCCGCTCTTATTGAGGTGGCTGCCCTCTTTGCCCTTGTAATTTGCTTGTTGATTTCGTTCAAGAGCTAAGAAAAACGGAGAGCACGTTCTGGCGCTAGGCCAGAACCGCTCTTCTTTTCATGGTAGTTAAGTGAGTTGTAAAAATTATTCAGTAGAGTTTTACCATTTGTTATGGAACTGCTAACCCCTGGCACCGGCCTCATTATCTGGCAAGCCATCATTTTTATCGGATTGGTTTTGTTGCTGCGTTCGCTGGCATGGAAACCCATCCTTTCTTCACTGAAAGAACGTGAAGAGTCGATACAATCTGCATTGGATTCTGCCGATAAGGCCAAGCAGGAAATGGCTGCCTTAAAAGCCGACAATGAAAAATTGCTGCGCGAAGCCCGCGAAGAGCGCGACAAGATTTTGCGCGATGCCCGCGAAGCTGCTTCACAACTGCAAGATCAGATACAGAACGATGCCAAGAAGGCGGCAGATAAAATGATTGAAGATGCGAAGGCCATCATCAACACAGAAAAGCAGGCCGCTTTGCGCGATGTAAAATCGCAGGTGGCTTTGTTCTCGTTGCAGATTGCAGAGAAGTTGATGAAAAAGAATCTGGCTGACGATAAAGCACAGAAAGAGCTTATCGAAGGCTATATGAAAGACGTAAAATTTAACTAACCGATGGCCAGTACGCGCGTAGCATCCAGGTATGTAAAGTCGCTGCTAAGCCTGGCGGTGGAACAGAATGCGTTGGAGCCAGTGCACAACGACATGAAGTTGTTTGCACAAGTGTGTCGCAACAACCGCGAGTTGGTGGTAATGCTGAAGAGCCCCATCATTAAGCACGATAAAAAGGGCACCATTCTCGACAAGATTTTTGCAGGCAAAGTACACCCGCTTACTTCTGCCATCTTCGAGATCATTACCAGAAAAAACAGAGAGCCACTGTTGCCTGCCATTGCGGAAGAGTTCCACAATGCCTACAACGAGTTCAAAGGCATATCGAGGGCAACTGTTACTACGACTATTCCATTAGATGCTGCACTGCGGGCGGAGATCAGCGAGGTGGTGAAGAAGCTCAGCTCTAAAAAACAGATTGAACTGGAAGAACGTGTGGATAAAGATTTGATTGGCGGCTTCATACTCAATGTGGGCGATCAACAGATAGATGCTTCCATCGCCAGCCGTGTAAAGGCATTGCGTGTGAAATTCAGCGAGAACCCCTACGTGAAAGAGTTTTAAAATACATTGTAGAACAACGAACTTAAAATTTTCAATTACAGATATGGCAGAGATCAGACCCGAAGAAGTATCCGCAATATTGCGCGAACAATTGGCCCACTCGCGCACCGATGCCCAACTGGAAGAAGTAGGCACTGTGCTTACAGTAGGTGACGGTGTAGCCCGCATCTATGGATTAACCAAAGCACAGTCGGGCGAGTTGTTGCAATTCGAAAACGGGTTGCGCGCCATGGTGTTGAACCTGGAAGAAGACAACGTGGGTGCTGTATTGTTGGGCGAATCGAAAGAGATTAAAGAAGGTGATACCGTGAAGCGCACAGGCGTAATTGCCTCTGTAAAGGTGGGCGATGGCGTATTGGGCCGCGTGGTAGATACGCTTGCCAAACCAATTGACGGTAGAGGTCCGCTTACTGGCGACTTGTACGAAATGCCGCTGGAGCGCAAAGCACCTGGTGTAATTTTCCGCCAGCCTGTAAACGAACCGTTGCAAACGGGTATCAAAGCCATCGATGCCATGATTCCGATCGGCCGTGGCCAGCGCGAATTGATTATTGGTGACCGCCAGACTGGTAAAACAGCTGTGGCCATCGATACCATCATCAACCAAAAAGAATTTTACGAGAAGGGCCAGCCGGTATATTGTATCTATGTTGCCGTAGGTCAGAAAGCATCTACAGTTGCCAGCGTGGCAGCTACCCTTGAAAAGGCCGGTGCCATGCCTTACACCGTTATCGTGTCGGCTTCTGCTTCCGATCCTGCTCCTATGCAATTCTTTGCGCCTTTCACCGGTGCAGCTATTGGCGAATTCTTCCGCGACACCGGCCGTCCTGCGTTGGTTATTTACGATGACCTTTCGAAGCAAGCTGTGGCTTACCGCGAAGTGTCTTTGTTGTTGCGCAGACCTCCCGGACGCGAAGCGTACCCTGGTGATGTGTTCTACCTGCACTCTCGCTTACTGGAGCGCGCGGCTAAAATCATCAACAACGATGGCATTGCTGCCAACATGAACGACCTGCCTCCTTCTATCAAGCATCTGGTGAAGGGTGGTGGCTCGCTTACCGCTTTGCCTATTATTGAAACGCAGGCCAATGACGTGTCTGCTTATATTCCTACCAACGTTATCTCCATCACCGATGGCCAGATATTCCTCGAAACGAACTTGTTCAACTCGGGTATTCGTCCTGCCATTAACGTAGGTATTTCTGTATCACGCGTAGGTGGCGCTGCACAGATCAAGTCGATGAAGAAAGTAGCAGGTACGTTGAAGTTGGATCAGGCGCAGTTCCGCGAATTGGAAGCGTTTGCCAAATTTGGCTCTGACCTCGATGCTTCTACGAAACTGACCATTGAGCGCGGCCGCAGAAATACAGAAGTATTGAAGCAGGCGCAATATGCACCTGTGCCTGTGGAAGAGCAGGTAGCCATGATTCTGGCGTCTACCAAAGGTTATATAGACCGTGTGCCCGTAGCAAAAGTGAAGGAGTTCGAAAGAGAATTCCTGGAGCTGCTACGCCTGCAGAACAAAACCGTGTTGGATAACTTCCGCGCGGGCAAGTTCGAAGATGCAGATGTGAACACAGTAAAGAAGGTAGCAACGGAGCTTGCTGCTAAATACTAATTTGAGAATGAACTGATTTGAAAATTTGAATATGACTACGTTTTCAAATTTTCAAATCTTCAAATTGAAGAATGAAAGATGCCCAGTTTAAAAGAAGTTAAAAGCCGCATTTCATCGGTTATCTCTACGCAGCAGATCACCAAAGCCATGAAGATGGTGGCGGCTGCGAAGTTGAGAAAGTCGCAAGACCGCATCATGCAAATGCGTCCATTTGCACAAAGGCTTTCCTACTTGTTGCAAAATTTATCTGGAGCAGGTGGCGAAGGTCAGAATTGGTACAATGCGGTTAGAGAAGAAAAAAATATATTGATTGTAGCGATCAGCTCAGACCGTGGCCTCTGCGGTTCCTTCAACAGCACCGTATTGAAAGCGGCTGTAAAATTGACGCAGGAGAAATACCACGATCAGTGGAAGAAGGGCAACGTTACCATTCTGCCTATTGGCCGCAAGGCTTACGAGTTTTTCGGAAAGCGGAACATGAAGTTGGTAGATCAATACTGGAGTATTTTGCCAACACTTACTTTCGAGAAGGTATCGGAAGTGGCCACCCACATCATGCATGCCTTTAAAAAGGGCGAGTATGATAAGGTGGAGGTTGTGTACAACGAATTCAAGAATGTGGCCACCCAAATTCTGAGAACAGAGCAGTTTCTACCAATACTTCCCCCACAACAGGCAGAAGAAACACAAGAGGTTGATTACATCTATCAGCCCAGCCGCGAAGAAATTGTAACAGGTCTTATTCCCAAGTCGCTGAAGATACAACTATACAAAGCTGTTCTTGACTCCAACGCTTCTGAGAATGGAGCCCGGATGACGGCCATGGACAAGGCCACGGAAAATGCAGGCGAATTGCTGAAAGAACTCAAGTTGACGTATAACAGAACCCGTCAGGCGGCCATTACCAAAGAAATTCTTGAGATTGTGGCTGGTGCCGAAGCGCTGAAAGCATCTTAACGATTTTATTTTTTTACAGGTAAATTTGAAAGCTCACCCAATGGTGAGCTTTCTGTTTATGAAGCTGTTGGCGCGCCTGTATCGATACATCAATCTGCTGAGCCTGGATGTGGCTGGTGGGGCCGCCATATCAGCACTCTTTTTCGCGAAGGCCTTTAACGTGGTGGTTTACCCGCAAGGGATTTGTTTACTGGCGCTTACGGTGTGGCTGGTTTACACAGCAGATCACCTGCTGGATGCCAGAAGGGTTCCACACGAAGCATCCTCGCCTCGTCACCAATTTCACCAGCGGCATTTTGTAATTCTTTTCTTTTGCGTGGTAGCGGTAGCGTTGCTGTGCCTGGCATTGGTATTTTATGTAAGACCTTCCATTATTCAGGCAGGCCTGGGTTTTTCTGTGGGTGTGGTGCTATACCTTTTGGTTAGCCACAAATTGGTGAGAATGAAAGAGTGGCTGGGAGGACTTTTCTATGCGGGTGGTGTAATGCTGCCGGTTTGGGCAGTTAAGCAAGCTACCTTTAGCTGGGCAGAAATTTTACTGATGGCTCAATTTCTCGGTGTAGTTTGGATTAACCTCGTATTGTTCGCCTGGTTTAGTTACGCGGAAGATAGGGCGGACAAGTTGCCATCGTTGGTTACCGCATTAGGTTTAAAAAGATCTGAACAGATGTTGATTGTTCTTTTTTGCCTGCAAGGGCTATTGCTTTGTTGGCCTGTTGGCTTTGGTAGTGAGCGAATAATCTTAATCGCGATGACCGCTGCCTTGCTTATACTTTTTGTGAAGCCCGCGTATTTCAGCAAGCAGGAAAAATTTCGGTGGGTGGGCGATGGAATTTTTTTTCTTCCGCTGATTTACCTGCTAGCGTAGCCGCTATCGACTGAGGTCTACTTCCTGAAGAAGTTTGGCCTTCTCCTCCATCAGGTTGATGATTTTTTTCAGATAGTCTATTTCTTTTCGCGCCAGCTCCAGTTGGCTTCTATACTCTTCCGTTTCGCGCGGATTGCCTTCGCCAACCGATCCTGAAGGGCAATAATATTGAAAGAAGTTGTGGTCTAGTACTTCGGAGATTTTGGTGAGCAGGCCCGTATCGAGATCCTGCTTCTTAAAGATGCGATAAACGTTCTGCCGTACCGTGCCCAGTTGGTCAGCAAAGTCAGAAAGTTTCATTTTCCTGCTTTCGAATACTTCTTGCACTTTTTGGCCAATTTGAACCACCGGTATGTTCACTTCATTTTCCATTCTGTCCCTTATACGGATCAATAGTAAATAAAGATGTTACTTTTTGTAAAATAATTTTGAATTGATGTAACTAATCATTCAAATAAGCCGTAAGCCTTCCAGGTTGAATGCACTTAAAGGTTGCATTTACGTTTACAATCCAGTTCCTAACCCGAATACATGTGTTGTCAGTAACAGAATCAAGACCAACTGTAGCCGCCCGGTTCATGCCTTCGGTTAAACTCTTTTACAAAGACGAGTATGCCACTATAGAACTGGATGAATCTATTCCATGTGTGCGATTGAAACTGGATGGCCTCCCGCGCTACAGTGAGCATTACCAATTTGTGCAGACCAAGCGCCTGGAACTGATGAATCAGGAGAGCAAGCGCCACAAGTTGTTGCACATGCTTACCGACAGCCGAACAGCAGGCCCCGTTCTGGGCGAGGATGTGGATTATTTCAAAACCCATGTAATGCCCGAAATGCAGAAAGCCGGTATACGTTTTCTCGCCATTGTGATGCCCGCCAGTCTGTTTACCCGCATGACGATTCAGGAAATGACAGAAAACTCCGGTTTGGTAACAGTAAAATATTTCGACTCGATGCGCGAGGCCCGCGAGTGGTTACAATCGAAAAGCCCAGAACTGCTGTAAGGTTATCTTTTTTGGGTAGACAAATGCGGGGTTTGCATACGTTCTCGCTGTTTTGATCCTGCAGAGAGGTATACATTAGGTAAATCGGCTCTCTTACTTGAATCTTTTGCCAGGGTGTTTACGTCTTTTGGCTACCTATCAGGTAAAGCCATGAAATATTATTCAGACAACTACGCCACCATTGAGTGGGATGCCACCGCCCAGTGTATTAGGACAACACTGACCGGTATACCCCGCCATAGTCACCATTTCAGACTTATTCAGCGTAAACGGCTGGAGTTTATTTCGTTGCTGAAAGACCGGTTTCAGGATTTTCATATTCTGACAGACAGCCGCAAAGCGGGCCCGCTGATTCCAGAAGACATCAGTTTTTTCCGAACCAAGGT
>CAZRQK010000042.1:0-31562 GCA_964602295.1 uncultured Ohtaekwangia sp. | reverse complement strand
GTGCCACGCCTGGCTTCGTTGGGCGTACGCAAAATGGCAGTGCTGGAGCCAGAAGGAATTTTTTCACGATTGGTGGTGCGCGAGATGATGGAAGGCGCAGAGAACGTGAAGCTGGCTCTGTTTCACACCGAAGATGAGGCAAAGAATTGGCTGCTTCACCGCGCGGAGGCCGTGATATAGCCTGTATTTTTCAATTCCGATATCGTAAAGCAGGTAGAGGCTATTTTTTAGCCCTATTTTTGACAAAATTATTACCTGCTTCTTACGCCCGCCTTCATGGATGGTCAGAAAAAGTTATCTTGCTTACTTTGACCAACCAGTATGAGCCAGTTTTTCGGGTTAACTCAACACCGTAGCAAGCAGCTATTGGATACGCTGCCGGCAGTGGTGTTTGAGTATACTGTTTTTCCCGATGGCAATCGCGATTTTACCTACATAAGTCCCCGTTGTGAAGACATTTTAGGAGTAAGCCAGGAGATACTGATGCGCGGTATCCTGCCTATGAAGAGTTTCATACATCCCGAAGATTGGGAAACTTTTCAGGAAGGTGTGGAGGAAAGCATTGCCACCCAGACCGAATGGAAATGGGAGGGTAGAATAAAAAACCGAAACCGTATCATTTGGATAGAGGCCCAGGCAGTGCCTGCCAGAATGGAAGATGGTACCGTGGTGTGTTCGGGTCTGATATCAGACATAACACAACGCAAGCACTTAGAACAATTACATGCCGATACCGAAAAACGATACAGAGATCTGGTAGAACACCTGCCATTAGGCATTGGTATACACGTGCAGGGTGTTTTGATTTATGCAAACAAGTATGCCCAGCGCATGATGGGCGCAGAGTCGCCACAACAGTTGCTTAATAAAAACGTGGTGGATTTTGTGCACCCAGACTACCAACCAATGGTGGTAGAGCGCATGAAGCATGTAATGGCAGGCAACACCGCGCCTGCTGTGGAAGAAAAGTACGTGCGGCTGGACGGAAAGATTATTGATGTAGAAGCTACCGCTCACCCGTTTACTTACCAGGGCCAACCGGCCGTACAGATCATTGCCAAAGATATTACTGAAACTAAGGCGGCCCAGGTATCGGTAAAAAAAGTGGGCATGCTCTTTTCGCAATTGTTTCAGAACTCGCCCATGGCCGTTGTTATGCTCGATGAGCGTGGCACGGTAGTAGAAATAAACCAGGGCTTCGAAAAGTTGTTTGGCTACACCAACGAAGAACTCAAAGGCAAAGGGTTAAACCCTTACATTGTGCCCGATGAATTGGAGGCCGAAGGCAATGACCTGAACAGCCTCATTTCGAGCTACCAGGTGATTAGAATAGAGACAGTTCGCAGAAACAAGAAAGGCGAACTCATCTCGGTGATATTGTATGGTGTGCCTGTGCACATGGACGACAGAACCATCGGCATTTTTGGTGTATACGTAGATATTACCGAGCGCAAGAAAGTAGAAGAAGAACTCAAGATAAGAAATACCGAGCTCGACAATTTTGTATACAAGGTGTCGCACGACTTACGCGCCCCGCTTTCTTCCATATTGGGGTTAGTGAACCTGGCTAACATGCCCGGTAACGATGACAACCCCAAAACGTACATGAACCTGATTGGGCAGAAGGTGGAGCAGCTCGATCACTTCATCAGCGATGTACTCAGCCATTCCAAAAACCTGAAGCTGGACGTAAAAATCTCGCAGATTGACCTGAGCCAGGTGGTGGAGAAGACATTTGCAGACCTTAACTATCTGAAAGGAGCCGACCGGGTGGATCGTATTCTTGAAATTGAAGGGGAGCCCTTCTTTAGCGATCCCTGGCGCGTGGCCGAAATTTTCCGAAACCTCGTGTCGAATTCCATTAAGTACAGGCGCTTCGACCTCGACCAGTCTTTTGTTAAAGTGGTAGCCCGTATCGATGCACAGAAAGCCATCATACATTTTAAGGATAATGGCATTGGTATTGAAGCCGATAAACTGCCCAGTATTTTTTCGATGTTTTACCGTGCCAGCACACAGTCGGAAGGTTCGGGTCTGGGCCTCTATATTGTTAAAAATGCAGTTGAAAAGCTGGGTGGCCAGATCGAAGTTTTCAGCGAGCCTTTGGTAGGTACGGAGTTTAAAATTATTTTGCCGAATCAGTCACAAACGGCATAACAGACTTCCATGAATTTGACGCAGGTAACCACCCCGGAGCACATCCGAGAATTTTTGCACTTGCCTGTGCGCCTATACAAAAACGTGCCCCAGTGGATTAGACCGCTTGACAAAGACATTGAGGCCGTGTTCGATACACAGAAAAACAAGGCCTTTAAGCATGGCGAGTGTATCCGCTGGATATTGAAAGACAATCAAAACCAAACCATAGGCCGGGTTGCAGCTTTTGTAAACCAGCGCACGGTAAACAAAGGAAACGAACAGCCTACCGGAGGCATGGGCTTTTTTGAGTGCATTGAAAACAAAGAGGCCGCCTTCATGCTCTTCGATCAATGCAAAAAGTGGCTACAGGAAAAGGGCATGCAGGCCATGGATGGGCCCATCAACTTTGGCGAACGCGACCGCTGGTGGGGGCTTTTGATTGAAGGCTATGAAAAGCAACCGAACTACCAATGCAATTATAACCCGCCCTACTATAAAGACTTTTTCGAGGCGTACGGGTTTAAGGTATACTTTTATCAGCTCACCTTTGGCCGTAAAATAATGGGGCCGCTTACCGAGCGCTTGCAAGAAAAGGCCGACCTGGTAGCGAAAGATCCTAACTACACGTTCCGCTACCTTCGCAAATCAGAGTTTAGCAAACTGCCAGGCCTGATTCAAAGTGTGTATAACCGCGCTTGGGCCAACCGGGGAGAAATTCCTGAAATGACGGAGACGCAAGCCAAGCACATTGTGAAGCAGATGAAGCCCATTGTTGACGAGAAACTTCTTTGGTTTGGCTTTTACAAAGATGACCCTGTTATATTCTTTCTCTCGCTGCCCGAAGTAAATCAGATATTCAAGCACCTGAATGGCAAACTGGACTGGCTGGGTAAGTTGAAATTTGTGTGGCATAAATGGAGGGGTACCAACCGAAAGGCCTTTGGGGTTTTGTTTGGCGTGGTGCCTGAGCATCAGGGAAAAGGCGTGGATGGTGCAATTATCATGGCATTTAGAAAATTAATGCAGGAAGATTACCGACAGTACGATGACTACGAACTGAATTGGATAGGTGATTTCAATCCTAAAATGATAAGGGTGGCTGAACAAATAAATACCGAAGTAGTGAAGAGGCATGCTACCTATCGGAAACTGTTTGATGAGACCAAAGAGTTTAAACGAATGCCTATTATCGGTTAAGGTGCTGTTATGGAAGAAGTCGAAGAAACCAGGTCGTCATTTTTGATAAAGAATCTTCTAAGGGGTTTACTTTTTTTTGCCGTCATCATTACAGCATTCATTCTTCTGGAGGAATATATTCAGGAGAACTTTGAAGCACACATTTCAGAAATACGAGCCAACCCCGGCATCTTGTATGGCACGTTCACGCTGTCGGAAATTGTTTTTGGCATTTTGCCTCCTGAGCTTTTTATGATGGTGTGGATACTGGATAAAATTGATGTATCGGGCTTTGTTGTGAACCTGGGCATTCTCACCTTAATATCTTATGGCGCGGGTGTGCTAGGTTATTACATAGGGAAAAACTTTTCTAAAACACCTCTTTACGAACGTATGCGCGACCGCTACCTGCGCCAATACGAAAAACAATTGCGTAAATATGGGGGGTACCTGGTTTTTGTAGGGGCCGTTACGCCCATTCCGTTTTCTGCCACGTGCATGATGGCTGGCTCGGTAAACATGCACTTTAAAACTTTCTTATTGATTTGCATTTCGCGTATTCTGCGCTTTGCAGTTTACGGATGGATGGTGTGGAATTTCCCAAACTGGTTTAACGTGTAACGAAACCGGTCTAGACGTGTGCCAACTTGCGCTGCACATCCAATCGGTAAAGTGGGCCAACGGGCACTTCATGCTGCCCAATAAAAAGGGCATGTGCATTAAACGAATCTATCTTTTTTCGGTTAACAATAAACGACCGATGCACCCGTAGAAAATCCCCAGCGGGCAACATGTCCTCCACGGTGCTAATGGTTTGTTTGGTGATGATGTGGCGATTGTGAAGAATGATTTTTACGTAGTCCTTCAAGCTTTCTACCATTAGTATTTCATCCACCATTACCTTTACCATTTTTCTGTCAGCACGGAAGTATAAAAAATTATCGGAATCAGTTTCGGGGGTAAAGTTTTGATGTGTGGGTGTTTGTGTTACTTTCTGAACTGCTTTCAGGAAACGTTCGAACGAAACGGGTTTCAGCAGGAAATCTGCTGCACTCAATTCGAAGCCATCCCAGGCATAGTTTTTATGAGCTGTAGTAAAAATTATTTTAGGTGGGGCCGGCAAGGTTTTTACCAGATCGATACCGCTAAGCCTGGGCATTTCAATATCCAGAAATAGCAAGTCTACAGGTTGTCTTTGTAAAAATGCCAGTGCGTCCCACGCGTCCGCACACTCCCCGGCCAAATCCAGCAATGGGATATTACCCACATACGTTTTTATTACTTCGCGGGCTTGCGGCTCATCGTCAACTACCAGGCATCTCCATTTCATACTTCGGCTGGTTCAAGTTGATTGGGTTCGCGTTCGGAAACCACTGCCAGGGGCACAATAAGGTTCACGATAAAAGTGTCATCTGTTTCTGTTAGCCTGAGTTTATATTGATTGGGGTAGAGTAACTCCAGCCGTTTTTGCACATTTTGAAGACCAATGCCCGTGGACTGCATAAGCGTATTGGGGTGTTGAGACTTACCATTCACCAGTTGAAAATGAAGGTGGTCATCGCGCACATCCAGAAACATAGATATCCAGACTGCATCAGACTGATCACGCACGCCATGTTTGAAACTATTTTCTATAAACGGCAAAAGCAGAAGCGGTGCAATTTGGTATTGTTCGGTGTCTGCGGGAACACGAATGGAAACATCTAGTCGGTCGCCCACACGAATTTTTTCCAATTCAATGTAATTGGTAAGCAAGGCAATTTCAGTTTTAAGAGGCACCGCAGGTTGGTTGCAATCGGTTAATATATAGCGGAGCAATTCTGAAAGCCGTACCACCATTTGAGGCGCCTGCTTCGACTGATGGAGTGTGAGTGAATACAAACTGTTGAGCGTATTAAAAAGAAAGTGCGGATGAAGTTGATTACGCAGCGACTCCAACTCTGCCCGCAGTTTGGCCTTCTCCAGCTTCTGGGCCTCTTCATTTTTTTGATACCAGACTTTCATTAGCTTAATGGCTGCCGCAAAGCCCGCTACCGTGTTTGATCCACGTAACCCTGCCATCAGCCCAAATAAAAAGGTATTCACTCCATTGGGGATGTTTAGTGATTGCCTGAACTCTCTTATCACTGTTATCGACAATACATGCGAGAAAGAGGCAGTAAGCAAGAGCAATACCGCAAAACCAGCGATGAGTTGAAAATATTTGCGTTGAAAGAGATAGCGGGGAAACAGGAAGTAGATAATTCCATAACTCAAAAACAAATGCGCAGGCATGAACAGGAATGCTTCAGTAAAAGAAATGTAATAAGCGCGTGTTATGGCATTCCAAATTGAATCTTGAAATGTATACGCGCCACCACCTCGCCAGAAGCTGCCGTAGATAATGCCGTGAAACAACAGCCAGGCAAGCCAGAATATCAGGTGCCTGCTGATGCGTGGCCCCCACTCGTTCGAGAAAACAAAACTTTCCCAGCGGTTTTTCACTAGACCTATGTACTCATTTTGACCGTTTGAGTTGCCTTCAGTCGACCAAAACACCAAAAATGTAGATTAAACAGTTACGGCTACGCCCTGGTTCTACGTATCGATGGCGCCTGCAAGTCTGTCGCAGGTGCGAAAATCTGCCATCAAAACCTCGTTACATTCAATCAATTAAAATTCTTTAGTTATGAAAACACCCTATGCATCTCTGTTGGTATTCATGCTGTTCATTTCTTCAGCAGTGCGCGCGCAGCATTTTTGGGTTATTGAGTACAATCCGAAGCAAAGCACCGAAACTGTTTTTAAGGTTTACGACTCACAGAATGCCCTGGTGCACGAAGAAACACTTCAAGGCAAGTTGTTAAACCTGGCCAGTAGGCACGACCGGAAATTTTTGAACAAAAAAATGAAAGAGGCAATAAGCCAGAAAACCATTGCTTCTACCCGTAGAGCCAACAGAACCAAAAAAGGGTAGAGGCAGCTTTAATGACCGGGGTGTCTGAGTAGGATTGGAGCACCCCGCGTCATTATTGTGGTTGTAGTAGTACTTTTTCTGCGGCCACCGATTCAATTTTACTTCTACTGAAATACACGGGAAAATGCTGATCGTTGGCCCACCACTCGAACAGGTTTTTGTAATAGGGACTATCGGGGTTACCGCTTTGGCCGGGCGCGTTCGTAAACATAGTTAAATCCCAGTCTTTTGTGTCGGCCACCATTCTGAATGTAGCTCCATGCGTTTGGTTATCTGTATTGCTGGTTACGCCTGGGGTAGAGCCATTTCCGCCTCGCGGCAACGGTCCTGCTTCCAGCTTTAATCGTGTGGCTACATCTACCGCATTACTAAGTGGATGTTTGATGAGTACATGGTGATAAGCGGGCTGCCCATACTGCCACTTCTTCATATCACTACCTAACTTTTTCTCCAATTCTGCTACCCCCGACTCGAGGCATTGAATCAAAAATTGGTTGCGCGCGGCAATGGCATTTGCACCAAACCGTGCATCGGCCGTGCTGATCCACGCTACTACTTTGCTTAGTGGAATGCTTCGCAGGTATTTCTTCGCATTCTCAGGCACAAATTTTTGTGTAGCCTGCGCGAGCAACTGCCGTTCCCATGCCACATAAATACCTGCTTCAATGGAGTTTTTGTCGAGTACAAAATTCCAGTTGAGCAATCGTTGACGGGCTATTTCAACCTTCGCATTATTACTTTTTAGTTCTGCCAGAAACAGCACCAGGTTGCGTGCAGGTAAAGACAGGTAATCATTTTGTAAGCGCATCATGTCGGCTAGTGTGTGCTTTTTGCCTGAGCCTAATACTTCATTCACGCGGTCGGCCCGATAGCTGCTGGCCCAACTCCAGCCCACTGCATCTCTATGTTCATAATTAAAAGGCACCAGGTTTTCATTAGCAGTTGCCCAAAAACCTTTGGAGGGATTGTATAAGTTAGGTAACGACTGGATAGGCAGATAGCCCGACCACTCGTACCGGCCATCACCTGGCACAGGCACCAAACCGCTCCAGTTTTTGCGAATGGGTGCGATGCCCACCGTCTGCCACCCAATGTTGCCGTTGCGATCGGCCCAGATCATATTTTCGCCTGGTATATGGCTATAGGTGCAGGCTTCGCGAAACTCTTCCCACGTTTGCGCCTGGTCAATCCGCAAACTCGCCATGTAGGGTGCACCCCCTACTTCCATCCACCCGCAACGCAACGCATAGGCTATATGGTTTGTAGTATCGACAAAGGTTACCGGCCCATGGCGTGTGTAGGCATGTTCAACCAGCACATCGGGCATGCCCTTTACCCGAATGGTGTCTTTGATGAATCGCATCTCTTCCCATTGTTGCTGGTATTTGTATTGGCGATGGTTGGCCGGGTTCAATTCGTACACATATAGATCTTCGCTGTCGATAGAAAATACAGTAAGCCCCCAGGCACCAAAATCGTTGTGGCCAATGGAAACACCTGGAATGGTGGGTTCTCCACCACCCACTACATTCCACCCTGGAGCATGCAGGTGCACCATGTAACGCAGCGAGGGTGCGGCCAGTGCGCGGTGTGGATCGTTGGCCAGCATAGGGTAACCGCTTTGTGTCCATGTGCCACTTACAATCCAGTTATTGCTGCCAATGCTTTCGCGCTCTTGTTGCATTACCGCATCGTAATTCTGTTGATCCAGGGTTGCCAGTCGCTGGTACTCATTTCTATTTTGGTTTGCGTTTGCTACGAGATCTTGCGGAGCAAAAGCCACAGGCTTACGAAATGCATCGTAAAGTTCTGTTACATTATCAAATAGACGTTGTGATTGAATAGTTTCATCAATTTCCAAAACCGGGTTGCCCGGCTCTAGCACATTCAATTCTTTTACTTTTTCTGCGCCCATCAGCACCACTTGCCGTGCTAGTTCCATTTCCTCGCCAATGTTTCCCAGCAAACCCTGGTGCCGCGATATCACCACCTCAGGTGACCAAAACCCTGGGGTAATTCCTAATAGTTGAAATTCAAGCGGTAGATTTTTTTTATCAGCGAGCGCTTCACGCACATAAGCGTTAATGCCATTGGTAAATGCGGTGATGATCTCTTCGCCACGAGGGTGATAGTGGTTTAATTCCTGGCGAAGGTTGCCCCGAAATTGAAACAGGCGCGCCCCGATGTCTCTTTTCAATTCCCGTTCACCTAAAATTTCAGCCAGCGTACCCGTTGCCTGCCTACGCCACATTTCGAATTGAAAGAGACGGTCCTTGGCGGCACAATAGCCTTGGGCAAAAAAAAGATCGTGCTCGTTTTTGGCATAGATATGGTTCACTCCATACCTGTCGCGAATAACCTCCACCGGCTCATGCAACCCGGCCACCTTTATTGTTTGCGCTGAACTAAGTGTGGCGTAAAGAAAGAATACAGAGAATAATTTCTGCATAAGAAAAATTTAAGAGGCAATGATTTTTCCCACCGCTTCAATGAAGCGATCCAGATCGCGGGTGGTTGTGTACACATGTGGCGTAACCCGCACCACGCTGATGTTTTCCCAAACAATGGGAACCACGTGAATCTGGTATTTGCTCATCAACGTATCGGTAATTTCGCCCGGTTTTAGCCCCTCTACACTAAAGGTGCCTAGTGCGCAGGAATATTCCGGCCTAAGCGAAACATGAATTTTGACGCGTGGATTTTTGGCAATGGCCTCGCACCAGTATTTCTTTAGGTAGTGAAGCCTTTCTTGTTTGCGTTGCGCACCAATGGCGAGGTGGAAATCAATGGCCTGGCCGATTGCTTGTTCCGGAGCAAATGATCGAGTGCCAAGTGCTTCAAATTTTCTGATGTCGTTGCTCTGCGGCTTGTCGTTGGGAAAGAGTGGCCACGTTTTTTCAATCAGTTCTTTCCGCATGTGCAGCATGCCGGTGCCGAATGGGGCGCATAACCATTTGTGCAGACTGGTGCCAAAATAGTCGCCACCCACGTCAGAGATTTTGTAGTTAACATGTGCAAAAGAATGGGCGGCATCTACAATGGTGGTGATGCCCCGTTTTCGGGCTTCGGCACAAAGTTTGGCGGCTGGCAGAATCTGACCCGTCCAGGTGATCAGATGCGTAATGTGCCAGATTTTAGTGCGAGGCGTAGTAGCATCTACATAGGCTTTCAAAACCACCTCGTCATTTTCTATGGGTAGATTCAGGTTAATCCAATTGATCTTGATTCCTTCGCGCAGCTCGCGTTGTTTCCATGCGTTGATCATGTTGGGATAATCCTGCCGTGTCATCACAATTTCATCGCCCTTTTTCAAGTCGATGCCCCAGGTAAAGGTTCCTAAGGCTTCGGTAGTATTCCGGTTCACTGCAATTTCTTCTTCCGAAACTCCCGCCAGTGCAGCTAATTTTCTGCGGAGCGGTTCGCGTCCTTTGTCAAGAATTTGCCACATATAATAGGTGGGCGCCTCGTTGCTCAGGTGGTAGTATCGGTCCACCGCATCTTGCACTACTTTGGGTTGCGGACTAACGCCTCCGTTGTTCAGATTGAGCAGGTTGGGTGAAACCGTGTAGGCCTGTGCCATCTGTGCCCACAAATCTTCATCGGTGGAAGCTTCTTGGGGAGAGAGCCGGTTCAATGCCAATAAAGCTTCGGATACATTTTCGGCACGGGCAGTTGCCAGCAGGGGCGAAAGGCTGAGTGCCCCGGCTGCTCCCAGGGATTTTTTGAAAAACGATCTGCGTGAGTTCATGCGGTTCAGGTTGAGAAAGGAAATTACATACAACCCGCCACATTCGCACGGTAAAGTGATAAAAGGAAGTAAATGAACGAGAGAGGAAATATTTAGAAGCCATCACAAAAATACGCGTAGGGTGTATGTCATGCCGGATTTATTCCAGCATCCCAAACTTTTCTGCACAGATTCCGAGATGGCTTTTAGTTCTCCATGTCGCGCAGTTCAATTTCCAGTGCGCGGGTACTGATGTAGATTTCGTTCAGTGAAATGACAAGCGACAGCATGAGCAAAATCAGGCTGAGGCCAAAAGAAGTGTAAGCCCATATGGGAAAGCTGAAGTAGAAAAATAACATACTGAGAACACATAGAAAGAAACTGAGGATACCACCCGCCTGCATTTGTTTGATGAGGGTGAGCCTGCGCTTCAGGTTTTTAATTTGTTCTTTGATTACTTCCCGGTCTTCAGGCACCAGCCGGTAGCGCTCATGCAATTTGCGAATAAGAGACGCCAGCCCCAGAAAACGATTGGTATAAGCAAGCATTAACAAAGTGATGGCCGGAAATAGTAATGCCGGGGTGTTGATGGACATTTCCATAATTATTCAACTTTTTGTAGCCGTCTTAATGATTTGGCCAGCCATCCGGTTACACCCACTACAGCCAGCGTCATACATCCGCCAAAAATTACTGAAGGAACAACACCCATCAGTCGGGCGGCCAAACCAGATTCAAAAGATCCAATTTCATTCGATGAGCCAATGAAAATATTATTCACGGCCGATACCCTGCCTTTCATATTTTCAGGCGTAAGTGTTTGCAGCAAGGTGCCCCTAATGATTACACTCACACAATCGAAGCCACCGCTGGCAATCAGAAAGAAAAAGGAGAGGAAAAAACTGGTGGACAATCCGAACCCGATCATACATAAACCGAAACCGGCCACACAGGCTAACAGAATGGCGCCCATATTTTTTTGAATGGGCTTGTGTGCCACGTACAAGGCCACCAAAAGCGCACCGATGGATGGCGAGGAGCGCAATAGTCCCAGCCCCTGCGGGCCAACATGTAAAATGTCTGACGCAAAGATGGGCAGCAGAGCCACCGCGCCACCAAATAGTACGGCAAACAAATCCAGGGAGATAGCACCTAAAACAATCTGGTTGCTGAATACAAATTTTAAACCGGCTCTTATTTTTTCTACCATGCCTTGTTCTTCTTCGGTGGCATCGGGCAATGGCCTCGAGGCAACGAAAAGCAATAATACCAGGCTTACCGCAGTGAGTAAAACATCTACCAAGTAGGCGGTGGTAATATCAAAAAAACCGAATAGAAACCCACCCAATGCCGGGCCACCGATGGCCGCTGTTTCCCACAACGTACTGTTCCAAGTTATGGCGTTGGTATATAAATTTCGCGGAACCAATTGAGGCATAAACGCAAACAGTGCGGGTGTTAGAAAACCGCGTGCAATACCGCTGATAAAAATGACGGAATAGATGGCCAGGGCCTCGTAATTGAGAAGAAAGCGGCCCGGCTCCAGCGTAAAAAACAGCAAGGCTGAAGAGCAGAGTAGCAGCGTAGCAATACAAAACACAATGATCTTTTTGCGTTGCACCACATCGGCCAGATGGCCGGCATACAACGATACGGCTATTGACGGAATGGCTTCTGTTAGCCCAATGAGCCCCAGTGCCAGGGGATCTTTGGTGAGTTCGTACACTTGCCAGCCCACTACTACTCCTTGGATTTGTATAGCCAGTGTTGCTGTAAATCGAGTAAAAATGAAAAGCCTGAAATCGGGAATTTTCAGTGCTGCGTACGGATCGTTACGGGTACTCATAGCGACAGGTGCGTGGAAATGGCGTTGACGGCCGTATTCAGCCGTTGCTCACGTGTACCCATAATCTCTACAAAAGGGGTTTGCTGGTTTTCCATCTCTTTCAAATAAATCCGAAAAAGTGTTTCTCGCTCGTTAGGATGTTCGCGCAGCGGATCGTGTTGCCAGGGAATGTCGATATAGGTAAGCAAATACAAATCGTACGTGGTGGATCGGATTAATTGAAGAATCTCCTCATCGCAGTTACCATATTTAAATTCACTCCATACTTTTACCACAATCAGGTTGGTGTCGCAAATCAGTAGGCGATTGGCATCGCGTGCCCATTCCTGTTCCATGCGCAGTTGGCCATGTGCAATTTTCAACAGATCGCTTTGCACGTACGGTCTGCCCAGTTTGTCGAGGTAAGCACGGGCATACTCAGCCACCCATGCAGTTTGGTAGTGTGCGGCCAATTGTTGCGATAGGTCGGTTTTGCCCGTGCATTCTGGTCCTAAAACACAAACCTTTGGAATTGTTGTTGTGGGCCTGGGGGAGCTCATATATTGTAAGGGTACAAATAAAATTGAAACCACCGAGTTTCTGAAGTCGTGCCGGAATAGTGTTTTAAATAATTACCCGGAACCTTTATCTTTCGCTATTTATGAATAGAAGAGAGGCGTTAAAGTACCTCGGTTTGGGAATTTCCACCGGTGCGATGGGAGGTTCCTTTCTGGTGGGTTGCAAGAAAGACGACCCCGGGCCCGAAGTGCCTTTTAATGGTACGGTGGCAATTATTGGAGCCGGGGCCGCAGGTCTGTATGCAGCCGATATTCTTACCTCGAAAGGAATTAACGTGGTGGTGCTGGAGGCAACCGACCGAATTGGGGGGCGCTTGAAATCGCTGCGCAACATCAAGACTCCAACGGATGCGCTTTTGTTTCCGGTAATCCCAGACGATGCCAGTGCGCCTATCTCAACAGCCGACTTCCCAGTTGAGTTAGGAGCAGAAAGTTTTGAAGGCCTTGACTCCGCCTGGGGAAAGATCGTAACTAACCTGAACCTCAACACCATTGATCTGACAAATGCCAGCCACCGTTACGTGATGGATGGGCAGGTAAAAACAGGTGCAGATTGGCAGGTTGACGGAGATTTTGTGGCCACTCAGAATTTTGTTGCCAACTTAAGAACCTTGACCGGTGGGCAAACCATTAGACAAGCAGCCAGCGGTATTGCTGAGAGGGCGCAAGGATTGGTGAATGCGCAGGTCGGTAATTACTACGGAACTAGTAGCGAAAGACTGGGTGCAGGTGCGTTGGCGCAAGATCTTGCTGCTATTACGCACGACCGAACCAGGCTGGCGCTGAAGAACAACCCGATGCAAGATGTACTGATTTCCAGGTTTGCCAATGTGGTGCCCCTGGTTCAGTTAAATAAACCAGTGAAAACCATCCGCCACTCAGCTGGTGCAGTAACTCTCGATTTGGAAGATGGAACACAACTGGAGGTTAACAAGGTGATTGTTACCGTGCCGCTGGCTATTATGAAGAGTGGGATTACCTTTTCGCCTGCGTTGCCTGGCAACAAAACTTCGGCCTTGTCAAAGTTTGATATGGATCCGTCTGTGCGGGTTATTCTTGATTTCAAGAAAAATCTGTGGGGAGATGATGCGGGATTTATTTGGGGAGGCAACACGGCACCGCAATATTTTAACGGTGGACTTACGCGCAGTGAGTTCTACCGCACGCTCTCGGTGACGATTAACGGTCCCAAGGCAGCGGAACTTTCTGCCAAAGGTGCAAACATGATTGCCGACCTGTTGGCGGAACTGGATGGTATTTACGAAAACCAGGCAACCGGATTTATTAGGAGAAGTTTGGTGACCAACGAAATCATGTATGTTATCCAGGATTGGTCGAAAGAACCGTACATAAAAGGTGGATACGCTTATCCCAAAGCCAATGCTACCCAGGCCGACCGCGGCATCATAAGCCAGCCGATAAACAACTCGTTGTTTTTTGCCGGAGAGGTAACCGATACGTTGGGTGATGCAGGCACGTTAAACGGAGCCCTGAATTCTGCCGAGCGTGTGGCCAATGAAGTGATTGAGGCGATACTTTCTGAAAACGGAGGCTAAGCCTTCTGTTGCCTGAATTCTTTAAAGCGCCTTACCATGGCCATGCTGAAGCCAATCATCAGCACCCCGGTGCCGAGCCACAATACATTGATAAGCGGGAACTCTTTGGCTTTGATCACCACCCAGTCTTTTTGGCGCGTGTTCAGCCCCAGAGAAAACTCATTGGTTTCCGGGTGAATATTTAATAACGTAATGCGGATACCCAAATCGTTGATATCGTCTGACAAGCGGCCTACCTGCGAGCGGTCTTTGATGAGGAAAATAGGCTCGGCAAAGTAAGAATCGCGTTCGCCTTCTATGCGAATACGGGCGGTAACACCTACATCTTCGGCATTCAACTGGAAGCCCTGTATGTTATCAATGCGTTTCACCTCTTCCAGTACGGCCACATAATCGTTTACAAAAAACTGTTGACCAATGCGCACGCGCATCTCTTCCATCTCACTCCACTCGTGCTCGGCTTCAGGGTTCATGGGCAGCGACACGTGGGTATACAAATCACGACCCAGGTCGTTTTTAATATCCGGAGAGGCAATGAATCCGCCCATGGAAGGATTGATTTGCACGCGCGGAAACAGCGTGGCGGCCACTTTTCCATCTTTGCGCAGTTCAATTTCGTAGAAGGTGTTTTCAGGATAAATCTCGAAGGTGTCTTTGGCCGAATACAACTTTTCGCCTTTGTAAATCAGATCCCGGCTGGCCACTACCTTAAACGGATCTACCGTAAGGTCTACATCGTTTTTCTTCACGTAACCTTTTTTGTAGCGCGGTTCCAATCGCTCGCCCAGGTATTCAATTTCATAGTCGGCCATGGTGCGTGGTTCATTCACGAACAACAGCAGGTTATCGCGATTGAATTCCGTGCCCAGCTCTTTGCTGATTAATAATCCATTGTTATTCAACGATACAATTTTCGAATAGCCGGCAGAAAAAAGAATGCCCAACAATACCAATCCAACACCAATGTGGGCCAGTGCGCCACCAGAAAGTGCGGGGTTCGCTCGCACTACCGAGAATAAAATTTTCAGGTTGGAGACTACAAGGTAAATGCCCGCCATTGTAAGCAACAGGTAAGCGGGAGTGTACACACGCGCGATGGAAATGACGATGGCAAATGCTATTAGTGTAATAAGCACAACGGGCAGTACTTCCTTTTTGGCTGATTCTTTGTCCATTTTACGCCACCAGAAAAACTGGCCTGTGCCAGAGATGAACGCTACCAACACACCAAACCAAAGTTGGAATTTGGAATAAAACGCAATCTGATCGGCCGGAGGGGCAACGTTAGACTGACCGCCCAAAAGAGAAACAATTTTGTTGTAAACCGGTATAGAGGTGGGCACCAGCACCTGGAAGCCCATTAGGCAAAGGGTGGTAACGCCTAGAAAGATCCAGAACTCGCGCGAGTAAGTGGCAACTTCTTTTTGTGAGGTGGGAATCTGCTTCCAACGGATGGCCAACAACACAACAGAAGCAATGGTGAAAAAGAGCAGGTAAATAAGTAGCTGACCAGAGAGACCCAGATCGGTGAAAGAATGCACGGAGGCATCGCCCAGTATACCGCTGCGGGTGAGGAAGGTAGAATACAGTATCAATACAAAAACGGCAATCACCAGAATGATGGAAGTTTTCAGTGCAGTGTGGCTGTTTTTGTAGGTGATCATGGTGTGAATAGAGGCAATCACAATCAGCCAGGGAACGTAGACCGCATTTTCCACGGGGTCCCAATTCCAGTAGCCACCAAAATTCAGCGTTTCGTAAGCCCAATAGCCACCCATTAAAATTCCCAGCCCTAGCACAGCTCCTGCAAACAACGCCCAGGGCAACGCAGGCTTAATCCATTCCGAATACCTTCGCTGCCACAGGCCGGCCAGGCAGAAAGCAAAGGGTACCAGTGTAGCTGCAAAGCCAAGGAAAAGCGTGGGTGGGTGAATCACCATCCAATAGTTCTGCAGCAGAGGGTTCAGCCCATTGCCATCTTTGGGCACAAAATCGGGCTGCATTTGAAAAATGGGGTCATCGATGGCATCGCGTAGCAAGATGAAGGGAGAACTGCCCAACTTGATGTTGAGGTAAGGAATCACTACGCCTAAAATCATGGAGGCCAGGAAACCTTGCACCAGCGCAAAAATCACCATCACCGGAGCTTCCCATTGGCGTTGGGTGTAGATAAGGAAAACGCCCAGCAGGGCCTGCCAGAACATCCACAGAAGGAAACTTCCTTCCTGGCCTTCCCAGAAGCAAGAAATCATGTATTGCCCGGGTAAGTGCAAAGAGGAGTGGCTGTAGGCGTAGTGGTATTCGAAGTAGTGGTTGTAGATAATGATGAACAGTGAGGCTACAATTCCTATCACAGAACCCGTGTGGATTAGGAAAAATAAGCGGCCGTTTTTGAGCCAGGTATTTTGCTGTTGTAAATCGTTGGCCTGTCTGGCTTTCAGGTAGGCGAATGCGCTAACAAATGAGGTTACAAAGGAAGTGATAACAAACAGGTGCCCGACATCACCAATCAAATAATGCATTTCTATTGCTTGTTTTTGAGATTAAACGCCTGCCTTCAATTCCTCCTCCTGGTATTTGGAAGGACACTTCAGTAGAATTTTGTCGGCCACAAAAAGGTCGCTTTGGTAATGACCTATTACAACTACTTTTTCTGATCGGGTAAAGTCGGGCGGCATGGGTTCATTGTAGAATACCTGCTGTTCCTTTCCATTATCGTCTACCATCAGGAAACTGAAAGAGACTTTATCGGCACCCGGCTGAATGCCTACAACGGTTCCAGCCCCATCTTTTTTCAGCTCGCCCACCACGTGTATGGATTTGGTATTGCCGTTGGAAGCCAATTGAAAGGCCTCATCGAACGAAACATACGTGCTGGCATCGCCCGCGGTTGAAACGATGATGGCAATGGCTGCGGCAATAACCAGTATGGCAATCAGGTACGACTTCTTCATTTTCCCCTCCTTTTGATGCCGCAAAGGTACACCAAAAACCCCATTTTAGAGGTGCCAGCGGGGCGTGTTAACAAGTCGTTTAAGCTTTTTCTGAGAGCTTTTTTTCGAGCCGGGAGAGCTTTTTATCGACAAAAAACAGGTAACCGATGAGGCCCGCCAGAATCAGCAACAGGATGGCCACCACCACATAAATTTTACCCTCCGCACGCATGCCGTCTGCCATTGGCACTTCGGCCTGGGCTTGAGATGAGAGGCTGGCAACTAAGTAGATAAAGAGCAAAAAGAAGCGCATGGTTAAATCAGGTCTTTGTCGAACATTTTTTCTTCTAATAGGCGTGCACGGATTCGGAGGGAAGCAATCCAGACACCCAGCAGTATCCAACCAATTACGGCCGGGTAAAACACCAAACGCATCTGGCTGTCCAGGTCGTACATGTTGAAGCCGGGGTTGCCCCCGCTGCCGGGGTGCATGGAACTGGTCATGCGGGGAATGATAAAAATGAGGGGCACCATGGCAGCGAAAGCAAATAGGTTGTAGACCGCACTGAGGCGGGCACGTTGTTCTTCGTTTTCCAGAGAGCCTCGCAATACAAAGTAGGCCAGGTAGACCAACAGGGCGATAGCAGCTCCGTTTTGCTTTGGGTCGCCATGCCAGGGCGAACCCCATGTGTAGTTGGCCCAGATCATGCCCGTAAAGATGCCCAGCAGGCCAAAAACAAGGCCCACATTGGCAAATTCAGCCGAAACCAGGTCGTTTTCCTGGCTGGGATTTCGCAGGTAACGGATGGCATAAACTGTGGATACCAGGAAAAGCACCACCATGCCAAACCACATAGGCACGTGAAAGTAGAGCGCGCGAATGGTTTCGTTCACAATATTGAGGCGCGGCACCGGAAGTAACAAGCCACCGGCCACCGTGTAGATCAACAAAACCACGGAAAGGATTTTCCACCAAATTTTCTTCATTGAAAGCAAAGGTTTTCCCCGACTTAGCTGCGCCAAATATAGGGGAAGAGGAGGTAACGAGACTTAGTTTTGTGGGGAAAACGAAATACCACGCCTCCATTCCTATATTTGAGTCCGATAGGAATTCTTCATGAACGACAAAAAAACATTTGCGCTGATTGGTGCGGCAGGTTTTATAGCACCCCGCCATCTCAAGGCCATTAAAGAAGTAGGTGGCACGTTGGTAGCTGCCATGGATAAGTTTGACAGTGTGGGCGTTATTGATAGTTATTTTCCCAATTCAGACTTCTTCTCTGAGTTTGAGCGATTCGATCGTCATATTGATAAACTGCGCAGGCAGGGGCAGAAAGTAGATTATGTAAGCATTTGTTCACCTAACTACCTACACGATTCTCACATCCGCTTTGCACTTCGCCAACAGGCAGATGCGATTTGTGAAAAGCCTCTTGTACTAAATCCATGGAACGTAGAGGCCTTGGATGAAATAGAGCGCGAGACGGGCAAAAAGGTTTATACCATTCTGCAACTACGCCTGCACCCGGCTATCATTAAACTTCGGGAGCAAGTGCTAGCTGCCCCGGCAGACAAGGTGTTTGAGATAGACCTTCGGTATATTACCTGCCGAGGTAAGTGGTATAGCCATAGCTGGAAGGGTGATGAGTCGAAATCTGGTGGAATAGCCACTAACATTGGTATTCACTTTTTCGATATGCTTTTATGGATTTTTGGAGATTTAAAAGAGTTACAACTTACCAAATATGCAGCTGACCATGCAGCTGGCACAATGGTACTAAACCGCGCCCGGGTGAACTGGTTTTTAAGCATTCATGAAGATCACCTGCCTGACAAAGTAAGGTCGGAGGGCAAAAGAACATTTCGCTCGTTGGCGATGGATGGAGCCGAAATAGAATTTAGCGAAGGTTTTACAGATCTTCACACGGAAAGCTACCGGCAGATACTTCAAGGGCGAGGATTTGGGTTGGCAGAAGCAAAAGCATCCATTGCGCTTGTGCATCAAATTCGTGAGTTGGCCAAGAGTAACAGATAGAATTTAAAACCAGAAAGTCATTTACATGGAAACAAATCCTCAGTCCTATTTTGTGCATCCTTCTGCCATAATAGACGAAGGTTGTGAGATTGGCAGAGATACTAAGATTTGGCATTTCAGCCACATTATGCCCCGATGTAAAATAGGTGAGCGATGTAATATTGGGCAAAACGTGGTGGTATCGCCCGAAGTAATTTTGGGTAACAACGTGAAAGTGCAGAATAATGTATCCATCTATACAGGGGTTATCTGCGAAGACGATGTGTTTCTGGGGCCTTCAATGGTTTTTACAAATGTTGTTAATCCAAGGAGTGCTATCAATCGTAAGAATCAATACATGAAGACCCATGTACATAAGGGAGCTTCAATTGGTGCCAATGCCACCATTGTGTGCGGAATTGACATTGGTCGCTATGCATTAATCGGAGCCGGAGCCGTTGTAACCAAATCTGTACCCGACTATGCACTGGTGATGGGGAACCCGGCAAGGCAAAAAGGATGGGTGAGCGAGTACGGCCATAAATTAAGTTTTGATACTACGGGGGTGGGGCTATGCCCCGAAAGTGGCGAGAGGTATAAGTATGCGGACGGAAAAGTCGTTAAGTTGTAAGCTTCGTCCGAATTCTCTATCAAACTTCTTAGCTGCGCCAGATGAACGGAAAGAGCAGGTAAGAAACGGCTGCCACCAGGGCATTCACGGCCGCTAAAGTCAGGAAATCGCGTTGGCTGGCAGCCCACTCCAAGCCATCCACGCAATTCTTGGTGATTTTGATGGCGAGCAGCAGAATAGAAATCACGACCGGAAAACTCAGTACGGCCATTAATACATTGCTGTTGTTGGCTTTAGACGCAATACCGGAAAGCAGGGTGAGCGAACTCGCGAAGCCGAACGCTACCAAAAGCAGGGTCGCTATAAAAACGGCTAGATCCTCAATCGGATTTTTGAGTAGTACCGCAAACAGAACGAAACCCGTTACAGCCAGCAATGTGCACAGTAGGAAGTTGTACAACATCTTCCATAAGATGATAGCATGGGGACTGGCGATGGAGTACACGTAAATATCGCTGCCTTTTTTCTCGCCTATGAAGCTTTTGGCGACCGCGTTTACTGCCGTAAACAACACCGTTATCCAGAACAGCGCACTCCATACGAGCGGTGTGATCTGATTTTGTTTGAGGCTAAAGGTGATATAGCTAATGAAGGCCGTGCTGAAAAGATACAACGCCAACCCAGCTACTACCGACTTGCGCCTGAGTTCGAGGGTGAGGTCTTTTGTAAACAGGGCAAACACAGTTATGCCAGTGTAGCCAAGTATTTGTTGAATTCACGAAGGGCAACAATCACGTACCCCAGGCCAATGGCAATTAGAATGGCTTGGGCCAACATTTTTGTGAGGCTGGCACTGGCAGGTTCGCTGAACTCTGTAAAGCCGTCAATTACTTCGAAGTCGGGTTGGATGTAGAGTTGACGTTCCACACTTTGAAGTTCATTGTAAAGGTCTAAATCTTGATTGTAAATCTCAATGGGATTCGTAACGGCTCGGTCACTCAGAATCACGTTGTTCGAGCCTTGACGCCCTTGTTCAGCCATTGTCTTATAATTGGCGTAGATTACCACCTTCAGGCTATCTAATTTTTTTGACTCATTTTTGAGTTTGATTTTCTTTTCTAAAAGCATTTGTTTGTTGATCTCAATCCTCTTTTTGAGGTAGTCGTTTTCTCGGAAATACCTTACCAGTGAGCTCTGGAGGTTAGGAATCACAGTGGGATTATAGGTTCTTACCTTTATCTCAAAAGCATGCCGATTTTCTATTTCGATTCGTTGTATCACCTGATCAATCACCTTTGAGTTTTTCGTATTCTCCTGAGCACTTTTGAGTTGTTCTTTGAGTACCTCTAGCTCAATCAAATCTGTTTCCGCAACAAATGGTTTAGCTTCAAACATGGCAATATTGTCAGCAAGTGTGTCGGGTATATTGAGTACTTTAGCAATGCCGGTAGCGTCCTCCTCTTCTGCCAATAAATTTAATTTTTCAATTGAATTGTCTACAATCCGTTTGTTTAAATAATTAGAGCTCAGAATCATGGTTGATTCGTAGAACTTCTTTTTAAGCAGAACTCCGTAGGCGACTGCAAGTCCCGATACAGTGACAATGGCTAGGGCAAAAATGAATTTGTTTTCAATCGGGACTTTCCGAATCAATGCCAAAAAACGCATGAAGCCCAAACCAAGACCCTTAAAGAAATCACCGATTTTGGCAAATAATTGCCCCAGGTCAATTTCATCGGACTGTATCGGCTTTTGCTGGTTTTCCATCAATTCTAAAGTTTAGTTCTTACTTTTGTGCCCCAAAAGTAGTATTTGAACCATAAAACTTGATGTTCAACCCCTGAATTTTAGAAAAAAAACAAGATTTCATGAGCAAATTAGGAATTATTGGACTGGGATATGTTGGACTTCCCTTGGCGGTTGAATTTGGCAAGGTGATGGACGTGGTAGGATTTGACATCAACAAAGAAAGAATCAATGAGCTTAAAACCAACCACGACAGGACCAAAGAAGTCGAGCCAGATGAATTAGCCAAATCAAAGGGCCTAAGTTATAGTTTCGACCTGAATGACCTCAGGGTGGTCAACTATTTTATTGTTACCGTTCCCACTCCTGTGGATGAGTTTAAAAAGCCTGACTTAACCCCACTAGTAAAAGCAAGCGAAACCGTGGGTAAGGTTTTGAAGAAGGGTGACACCGTTATTTACGAATCGACTGTTTATCCAGGCTGCACAGAGGAGATTTGTATTCCTGTTCTTGAGAAAGTAAGCGGACTAAAATTCAATACCGACTTTTTTGCTGGCTATTCACCCGAAAGGATTAACCCGGGGGATAAACTTCATCGTGTAACCACCATCAAGAAGGTGACGAGCGGGAGCACCCCAGAGGTAGCGGAGAAGGTTGATCAGTTGTACAAAAAGATAATTACTGCTGGCACGCACAAAGCATCCAGTATTAAAGTGGCCGAGGCTGCCAAGGTAATAGAAAATTCTCAACGCGATCTAAACATAGCTTTCGTAAACGAATTGGCTTTGATTTTTGAACGGGTGGGTATTGATACACACGAGGTACTTGAGGCTGCAGGCACCAAATGGAATTTTCTCCACTTCAAGCCCGGTCTGGTGGGAGGACATTGTATCGGGGTCGATCCCTATTACCTTACCCACAAAGCGGAAAGCTTGGGCTATACCCCTCAGGTCATTCTTTCGGGGCGGAGAATAAATGACAACATGGGAGTGCATATTGCAAATGCACTAATCAAGCTCATGGCTCAAAATGATCTTCCGATTAACAAGGCAGACATATTAGTGCTGGGAATTACCTTCAAAGAAAACTGCCCCGACATTCGAAATAGCAAAGTAGTTGATGTAATCAGGGAGCTTGAGAGTTTTGGAACCAACGTGCACGTTTTTGATCCACAAGCGGATGGTGAGGAAGTAAAACACGAATATGGACTTTCCTTAATTGCGAAGCCAGATAGAAAATACCACGCTATTGTAATGGCAGTGGGGCATGAAGAATTTAAGATGTTGAATTGGAGCGCAATTCGTTATGAGAACACCGTGGTATACGATGTGAAGGGAACCCTGGATCGGTCTTTGGTTACGGCTCGATTGTAAAATGGCAAAAAGAAAAATTCTAGTCACAGGCGGAGCAGGGTACATTGGTGCTCATACAGCCATGGAATTATGGCAGGCTGGTTATCAGCCAGTTATTCTTGACAATTTTTCTCGCAGTGACGATACTTTAGTCAATGGCTTGCGAAAACTAATGGGCGAAGAACCGTTGCTCTATACGGGAGATTGTGCCGATTCTGAATTTCTGAATGCCATTTTTTCGGAACACCACATCGAAGGAGTATTGCATTTTGCAGCTTTCAAGGCAGTGGGCGAATCGGTTGAGAATCCGTTGCTCTACTACCGCAATAACATTGAATCGCTTACCACTTTACTGCAAGTTATGAGCGGTCATCACATAAGCGATTTCATTTTTTCCTCTTCATGCACCGTGTACGGTCAGCCCGAACAAGTACCCGTAACGGAAGATACTCCTTTCAAAAGAGCAGAGTCGCCTTATGGTGCCACGAAGCAAATGGGTGAGCGTATCCTCGAAGATGTCTACAAGCTGGGTTTTCGCATCATTTCTCTACGCTATTTCAACCCGATTGGGGCTCATCCCTCTGCATTATTGGGAGAAATCCCTATTGGTCCGCCCAATAACCTGGTGCCTTACATTACCCAGACAGCTATCGGCAAAAGGCAAAAGCTGGTAGTATTTGGAAACGACTACAACACTCCAGATGGGTCGAACGTGCGCGACTTTATTCATGTGGTAGACTTGGCCAAGGCTCACGTCAAAGCCCTTGACTTACTAGAAAAACATACGAGCGATTCGTACTGTGAGGTTTTCAACGTGGGAACAGGCGTAGGTGTATCAGTATTGGAATTGGTTCAAAAATTTCAAGAGGTAACGGGCGTTCCTCTAAGTTGGGAGATGGGCCCGCGCAGACCAGGCGATGTGGAGATTACTTATGCCGATCCATCGAAGGCTAACAAATTCCTCGGTTGGCGAACAGAACTATCAGTGGAGGATGCACTTCGTGATGCCTGGCGTTGGGAACAAAAATTAAAGGAAAATGCCCACTAACATCAAGATGGTCGACCTGCATGGCCAATACCTGCGAATAAAGCAGGAGATAGATGAGGCCATTCAGCGTGTAGTGAATTCTACCGCTTTTATCAACGGGCCAGAGGTGGAACAATTTGCTGAAGAACTCTCAAAATTTTTGGGTGGTAGTCATGTCATCCCATGTGCCAACGGCACCGATGCCCTCCAGATTGCTATGATGGCGCTTCAACTGAAACGGGACGATGAGGTCATTCTCCCGGTGCACACGTATGTGGCTACAGCCGAAGTGATCGCTCTACTGGGCCTGAAGCCCGTATTTGTTGATGTTGACCCTGATACCTTCAATATTGACACGGTACAGGTTGAGAAAAAGATCACTCGAAAGACAAAAGCGATTGTTCCCGTGCACCTGTATGGGCAGTGTGCAGATATGGAAAGCCTCTTGAAGATTGCGAATGAACATGGTCTGCATCTTATTGAAGACAATGCACAGGCGCTGGGCGCAGATTTCATTTTTAAAGACGGCACAACCAAGAAAGCTGGCACCATTGGCACCATTGGCACCACTTCATTCTTCCCGTCAAAAAATTTAGGCTGTTTTGGCGATGGTGGTGCTATTATCTGCAATGATCGGGCATTGGCCTCTTCAATCAAGATGATCGCCAACCACGGCCAGAAAAAAAAATACCATCATGATGTAATTGGCGTAAATAGTAGACTAGACACGTTGCAAGCCGCGATACTGTTGGTGAAACTCAAATATTTGAATGAATACACAACCCGAAGAAGAGAAGTTGCCACGTTTTACGATACACACATCAAAGCGCAAGAGGTATGTTTACCTTTCCGCAGTAGCTTTTCAACCCATGTATTTCACCAATACACGCTAAAAGTGGAAAAAAGAGATGAATTGAAAGTCTTTTTAGAAGCCAGAGGAATCCCTACAATGATATATTATCCTGTGCCCTTGCATTTGCAACCACCCTACTCTGTGGGAGGTTTGGGTAAGGGTTCGTTTTCCGTTACAGAGGAACTATCCAAGAAACTTATTTCGTTACCGATCCATACTGAAATGACGACAGAAGAATTAGGCCATATTACAGAATCAATCAATTCATTTTTATGATTAAGCTCGATAACGGAATGAGAAGAACCGAAATGGCCCACCTTGCATTTAAAAAATTTGAAATGACAGGGAAACCATGTAAAGCACCATATTATGAGCCTAACGAATTGAGATGATCGAAAAGTCATTATTCTTATCTTTGCACTCTCTCTTTTACAGAAATCAATGAAAAAAGCGCTAATTACAGGCATAACAGGGCAAGATGGTGCCTATTTGGCCGAACTGTTGCTTGCAAAAGGTTACGAAGTTCATGGCATTAAGCGTAGGTCATCTCTCTTTAATACCGATCGCATAGATCATTTGTACCAAGATCCCCATGAGGAAAACATTCACCTTAAGTTGCACTACGGTGATCTAACAGATTCAGTCAATCTAATTCGAGTTATTCAAGAAGTGCAACCAGACGAGATTTATAATCTTGGGGCAATGTCGCATGTTAAGGTCAGTTTCGACATGCCAGAGTACACTGCAAATGCGGATGGCATAGGGGCATTGCGAATTCTTGAAGCAATCAGAATTCTTGGTTTGACCAAAAAAACAAAATTCTATCAAGCATCTACTTCCGAATTATATGGCCTGGTGCAAGCTGTTCCTCAAAGCGAAAAAACGCCATTTTATCCTCGCTCACCATACGCTGTGGCAAAACTGTATAGTTATTGGATTACGGTAAATTACCGCGAGGCCTATGGCATGTTTGCCTCCAATGGCATTTTATTCAATCATGAATCACCGTTAAGGGGCGAAACATTCGTTACCCGGAAAATTACGCGTGCGGCATGTCGAATCGCGTTGGGACTGCAGAAAACTGTATTCATGGGAAATATTGATGCCAAGCGTGATTGGGGTCACGCCAAAGACTATGTTGAAGCCATGTGGTTGATGATGCAGCATCACAAACCTGACGACTTCGTTATCGCTACAGGTGTAACCACAACAGTTAGAGAGTTTATATTAAAAGCATTCCAACGCTTAGGAATTACGGTGACTTTTGAAGGAAGTGGAGTTAACGAAGTCGGAATTGTTTCTGAGATTAGCCAACCAAACGCAAAGGTAAAAAAAGGTGACGTGGTTGTGAAAATCGACCCTTCCTATTTCAGACCCACAGAAGTGGAATTATTAATTGGCGATCCAACCAAAGCCAAACAGGAATTGGGCTGGAAATTGAAATATGATTTGGATGCTCTAGTTGATGACATGATACAAAATGATTACCAATTGTTTCAACGCGATTCTTACCTGAAAGAAGGCGGTCATAAAATTTTTCAATACCACGAATAATCAATGGAGAAAGCATCGAAAATATTTGTTGCTGGTCACAAGGGCATGGTTGGTTCAGCCATTGTGAGAAAGTTGCTCGCGGAAGGATATGAAAATTTGGTTTTAAGGACATCCTCTGAATTGGACTTGCGCAATCAGGCGGCCGTTGAACATTTCTTTGCAGCCGAAAAGCCTGAGTATGTTTTTCTAGCTGCTGCGAAAGTGGGTGGGATTTTGGCCAACAATACATATAGGGCCGATTTTCTGTATGAGAATCTGATGATTGAGAGTAATGTTATACATCAGAGCTATCTTCACGGAGTAAAGAAACTCTTGTTTTTAGGCTCCTCGTGTATTTATCCCAAGATGGCTCCTCAGCCGTTAAAGGAAGAATACTTATTGTCTGGTTATCTTGAAGAGACCAACGAACCGTATGCAATAGCGAAAATTGCCGGTATTAAGCTCTGCGAAAATTATCGAAGACAATATGGTTGTGATTTCATAAGTGCAATGCCCACTAACTTATACGGGCCAAATGATAACTACGATTTGAATAACTCACATGTTATTCCGGCTTTGATTAGAAAATTTCACGATGCGAAGTTACTTCAAATGAGCGCTGTTAAGCTTTGGGGGACAGGAACACCCCTGCGTGAATTTTTGCACGTGGATGATTTAGCTGACGCTTGTTTGTTTTTAATGCTGAGCTATGACACCGAAGAGTTTATTAACGTAGGGTCAGGAGTGGAACTCTCAATAAGGGAGCTGGCGGAGTGGATTAAGTCAATTGTTGGATTTAATGGTGAAATTCTATGGGACAAGTCAAAGCCTGATGGCACCCCAAGGAAATTGATGAACGTAAGCAGGATTAATAGTTTGGGATGGAGGGCACAGATTGAGCTTCTGGAAGGGCTGAGGGACATATATGAACAATATCAATTAAAAAATAACAGCCAATCATCAGCGGTATGATTTCAATTATTAAAAAGGTTTTATCCAAAGTGTTTCCATCCGAGCAGGCAAGACGTGTTAAGCCATGGACATTGGCCAACGGAGATAAAACCCTGAGGCTGAATTATGATCTTAATGAGGATTCCCTCGTATTTGATTTGGGGGGATATGAAGGACAATGGGCTAGTGATATTTTTTCGAAATATCTTTGTAAGATTTTCGTATTTGAGCCCTCTAAGCCCTATGCAGCAAATATTAAAAGTAGGTTTTCTAGGAACAAATTTATTCAAGTCTTTGATTTTGGCCTAGGGCAATCAGAAAAGGTGTTAAAATTGTACTCTAGCAATGATTCATCATCTGTTTTTAAAAAGCACGGAATTGCTTATGACATTGAAATTAGGAACGCTACAAATTTTATCAGTTCCAAAGGGATAACAAAAATTGACCTTATAAAGATTAATATTGAAGGTGGCGAATATGAACTTCTCGAAGACCTCATTAGGTCTGAAATGATAAAGAACATTAAGAATATTCAAGTTCAGTTCCATGACTTTGTTCCGAATGCTTTCGAAAAAATGAAAAGTATTCAAAATGCTTTACAAAAAACACACTCGTTGACCTACCAATATGAATTTGTTTGGGAAAATTGGGTCTTGAACGAGGCGCCTGAATCATAATTTCAAAAATGCCCCAGGTTTCGGTTATCATGCCTGCCTACAACGCAGAGAAAACAATTGAATCATCCATCGCCAGTGTTCTTAACCAGTCCTTTAGTGACTGGGAGTTGCTTGTAATTAATGATGGATCAAATGATGCCACCCCTGCGTTGGTTGAAAAGTATTGCCTGCATGATTCTCGGGTGAAAATATTAAACCTGCCAAAGAATGCGGGCCTACCGAATGCGAGAAACCAAGGTTGTTTGATGGCAAAAGGAAATTTTATCGCGTTTTTAGATTCAGATGATACTTGGAGCGCTGATAAATTGAAAATGCAATTAGATTTTCACAGAAGAGAGCCAGGCATTGAAATAAGTCATACAGATTTCTTGGCTTTTAATGAATCAGGAGTTGTTAAACGGTCATTCAAGCGATGGCTAGAACCTTTAAAACAGAAACAGGGATTCATCTATCCGGGAGTGTGCTATAAGAACCCGATTGGTGTGTTGACAGTGATGGCCAGCAATCGCTTATTGAAAGAAGTAGGTTATTTTGATACATCGCTTTGGACGATGGAGGATCAAGAACTTTGGGTTAGAATCGCAAAGGCAGGTTATAAATTTGGCTACCTAGACAAGGTTCTTGCCCAATATAGGCTAAGTTCAGTGGGCATTACAAGCAAAGTTGGAAAGTATAAGCGAGCTTACAAGATATTTATTAAAAAAATGAATGCCTCAGGCGATTTAAACAAAGCACTTCTTTATCGACAATATTACAGGCACTTTGGAACCGTTTATTTTAAGAAGAGGGCATTTTCCATTGCACGGCTTTATTTCTTAAAATCATTGCAGCTTAAATCTTCTGATTTGGTGGCATTTTCTACACTTCTTTACTTTTTTTATTGTGAAGCGAATTCGATTAGAGCAAAATTTTTCTCGAGAATATGATAATTGTGCGACTTAAAGGAGGGTTGGGGAATCAAATGTTTCAATACGCAGCAGCTCGAAGATTAGCGGAAGTTACCAAGCAGCCATTAAAAATGGATTTGGATTTTCTATTAAATGGACAAAAAAAAGAAGAAGTCACCCAACGCAGTTATTCACTATCTATCTTTAATATTCATGAGGAATTTGCTACTGAGCATGAAGTGAGACAATTCTTTAACTTTCAAAATAAAGTTCTTCATAAGGTTTTGGGCGCAAACTGGAATAACTGTTATGTTAAGGAAAGATTTTTTCATTTTGACTCTAGGCTCTTATACCTAAGAGGGAGTCGCTATCTAGATGGCCATTGGATGTCTGAAAAGTATTTTAAGGATATCGCTTCAATCTTAAGAAAGGAATTTTCATTTAGGATAAATCCAACCGTTGCGACAAACGAAATTTTGAAAAAAATTTCTAAATCTAATTCGGTCTGCCTTCATGTGAGGCGAGGTGATTATCTTAGTAGCCCTTCGGCAAAAAAGATTTACAATACTCTTGGGCTTGACTATTACGTAGTAGCTATCCAAAATATAATAACCAGAATACCTAATCCATCCTTTTTTGTATTTTCTGATGACATTGATTGGTGTGAAAAAGAACTATATTTTTTACAGGGAGCAACTTTTGTAGAAAAGGAGTTGGAAGGAACCGGTGCAATCGCTCAAGATTATTTTTATCTGATGACTTTTTGTAAGCACTTCATAATTTCAAATAGCACTTACGGGTGGTGGGCAGCGTGGTTAGGACAAAACAAACACAAAGTCATAATTGCTCCAAAGAAATGGTTCATAAACCCGGTTATCCAAACAGAAGATATTTACCCTGACACCTGGAATAAACTTTAAATACGACTTATATGCTGCGGAGAATTAAGGATTTTATTAAGACGACACCTGTATATGATTCCATAAAAGATCGAAGGCAAAGAAAAATTCTCTTTTTATGGGAGATGAGTTCAGCTCCCAGAATTGGTCCGCTGCCGCACATCTTCAAAAGATTTACAATTAAGGATTATGCATCTAAGTTTGATTGCAGGGTTCTTATTGAAACGGGCACCTTTGAAGGAGATATGATAAAGAGTTGTTTAAATTTCTTTGATAGGATTATCTCAATTGAGCTTGATGGATATTTTTTTGAAAGAGCGAACAGGTTGTTTAAGAATGAAGGTAAGGTTCGCATAGTTCATGGAGACAGTGGAACAAAGCTTTTAGAGATATTGCCGACTCTTTCAGAGAAGGCACTCTTTTGGTTAGATGGTCATTATTCAGGAGGTACAACCGCCAAAGGATCTTTGGATACTCCGATATCCCTCGAAATTGAGCATATCTTAAATCACAAAATTCAAGATCATGTGATCTTAATAGATGATGCAAGATGTTTTGACGGCACTAATGGCTACCCAGAACTTGATTCATTCATTAGCGAAATAAGAAGGCGTAGAAATGATTATAGTATTGAGGTCTATAATGATATAATCAGGATTACTCCAAGTACAGCGGTAATCAAAAAATGAAAGTAATCATTTATGATTCAGATCATCCAGGTGCATCTATGAATAGATGTTTCGAGGAAAGTTATGCGGCTGAAGGGCCTGGGCATAGTTTTACTGTGGAATTAGCAAAACAGGCAAAACAACAAGGATTTCAGATAGTTACGGCCGATGTATATTTGAGCAGCAAGAACTTCGAAGGTCACATGGCCCTTTGTATAACAGACATGCAAAGTAAGCGGACCGATGAGTTGATTAGGAGAGGGGTTATTCCTTTTATGTGTCTATCGACTGAGTCTCCAATAGTTGCCCGTGATTTCTACATCAATTTGCGCAGACTTGCAGGTAGATTTGTTTATGCTATGCAGTTCGATGGAACAAGATCAAAGTTGCTAGGAACAGGTACAAAGTTTTTAACAATGCATTACCCAACTGGAAGTAATGCATCTCTACCTACTCATGATTGGGGCGGTAGAAAGTTGTTGGTATTAATTAATAGGAATAAAAGAGTATTTTTTAGCGATTACTCTACATTTGCGAATAGTGTCAGATCAATTTTATCCCCGATAAAATTGATGTATCAGAAAGCGCGTGATCCATGGATTAGATCTAAGGAGATTTACAAAGATAGAGTTAACGCAATAGCCCACTTTTCAAACCTTCCGGGTTTTGAACTTTATGGAAAGGGCTGGGATCAACGAATACCTGGATTCCCCAAGTCATACCATTTGGCAGCAAAAAAGATTTATAAAGGGGTAATCGCGCCCTCAGAAAAACTTGCCGTGCTTAACCGATTCAAATTTGCTTTGTGCTTTGAGAATTGCGTATTCCCCGGGTATGTGACTGAAAAAATATTTGATTGCTTTTTGGCGGGTTGTATTCCGATTTATTTTGGCGCCCCTGACATTAGGAAATTTGTTCCACAAGATGCGTTCATTGATTTCACCGAATTCGCAGACTTCACCTCCCTCGAGGCTTACATTACCAGCCTTCCAGAGAGTAAAGCTCGTAAAATTCTGGATGCAGGAAAATCCTTCTTAAATAGTCCACAATTTGAAAATCATTTAGATGGTAAGATTGTTGCAGGAATTTATGATAAAGTCAAAGCTTTTGAATCAGGCATTTTATGAGAGTTGCAATTAAAGAAACGATCAAGAAGAGAACTCCTTTTCTGTTTTCAGTAATCAGTGGGATAAAATCATGGGTGCTGTCTTTCTTAGTGACTGAGCAGAAAAAAAAACTTCTTAAAAAAATTGAGCAATTTTTCTCTAATGATCATGAAATGGCGGAAATCATTTCATTTTTGAGAGCGAATACTGCCGAAATGATACCTTATTTTTTTACAAAGGAGTATTCAAACATTCCTATTCAATTGACAAAAGTCGACCGGTTGTGGCGAGCGAGCTTTAATGGAACAACAATCTATTATCCGGCAGAAATGACTGGCGACTATGTTCTACGCAGTTTCCGAGTAGGGTTGATGGAACAGGACATTCG
>CAZRQK010000041.1:0-41104 GCA_964602295.1 uncultured Ohtaekwangia sp. | reverse complement strand
AAATATTACCGAACGTGCACTTAATCACAAGCAAGGAAGCGATCGTACAGAGTCATCTTCTGGAGGAGGCGGATAAGATCGTATTTGGTACTCCTACTTACTTTGGAAATGTATCGGCAGAGTTCAAGCTATTTATGGAATCTACCGGAGGTGCATGGGCCCGACAGTTGTGGAAGGACAAGCTGGCCGCTGGCTTCACCAATTCCTCCAGTATGAATGGCGATAAACTGAACACACTTACCAATTTGTCACTCTTCGCGGCACAACATGGTATGGTGTGGCTACCGCTCGGCATCGTGCCTGAATATGATGTAACCGGGAAACAACTATTGGAACCCAATGGTATGGCCAGCTACCTGGGACTCATGACCTTGTCGCGTAATTCTCATACGGAATTTTACGAGCCCTCCGATTTAAACACTGCCGAACTATTTGGGCAACGCATTGCCATCCTTACGCAAAGGCTTAGAGGCGATTTCAAAATGAGTACAGAAGATTTCACATTACTAACATCGAAATAACACTAAAATGAAAACACAATTATTAAAAACAAGGGAAAACTGGGGAGCAACCATCATTAGAATAGCGCTGGGAATAGTGCTCTTCTCGCATGGTGCACAAAGTATGCTAGGTTGGTTCGGAGGCTTTGGATTAAAAGCTACCATCGAATTTCTCTCTTCCGGTATGGGTTTGCCCACAATTATTGGGTTTGCTGTTATCTGTATTCAATTCTTTGGATCGTTGATGTTGCTGACAGGAACGTTGACACGTATTGCGGCATTAGGCGTTTTTGGAATTTTTATTGGTATGGCTACGTACCATATCGACTACGGATTTCATATGAACTGGTCGGGCACCAATGAAGGAGAAGGTTATGAATATCATGTGCTTGTACTGTCCATGTGTCTGATGCTACTCATTTCCGGAGGGGGAGCACTTTCAGCAGACCTCAAAATCATGAAAAGTAATCGGTCATGGCTCGCCTGGTAGTGCTCATCCTTTGCATGGTGGGCGGTGCATCCGTTAATGCGCAGCCAGTAAACATTGAAGTAATGTTGGGTAAGGAGAATTTTTTCTATCAACATACGCTTGCAAAAAGCTTAGGCAGTTCGCGCTTTGGTTTTTTTCACACCTCATCTCTTCATGCTTTTTATACCAGCGATAACTTGAATGAAGCGATGAGCCAGTCGTATGTGACATATAGATTGACTGACTATACCAGGCTTGCCGTGGGAACTTTCTATGCCATCAAGCCCGGCATCTCAGTGGCCGCAGCACTTCAATGTGCATATGCCTATCGCAACTTTAGAGCTTCCCTCGTGCCACGCATTGATATTGAAAGGGGTGGTTCTGTTGAAATGATGATGCTTCTGGAGTACTGTCCTGCTATTACCGAACGCATTACACTTTATTCGCGTGCTCAGTTTATGACCAACTATGGGCCTAACCACCACAACAGAAGTTACCAAAATTTTCGGACGGGACTCCGGGTAAAAAAAACTGTGGCGGGCGTTGCATTAAATATTGACGAACGTGGAAGTGAAATTACCACGCTTCACAATCTAGGGGTATTTCTCCGTTATGAATTAAACTAACATTTTGAAATAATGAATAATCTATTCTACCTGTTGGCACTAGGCGCAGGTCTATTATTGCCTATGCAAATTGCTTTCAACAACAAGCTTACTCACTATTCAGGTAATCCGGTTACGTCATCGCTAATTTCCTTTTCGGTGGGCACAATCGCCTTGTTACTGTACAGCATTTCTCACTTTCAGTCATTCTATAAATCACTTCAACAGCTGGGTAACGCACCCGGCTATGCATGGCTTGGTGGCATGGTTGGTGCGTTTTACATTATCAGCACCATTGTTGCTTCGCCAAGAATCGGTCTTGCCCTATTTCTTGCGCTCGTCATTGGCGGGCAGTTGGTTATGTCTGTGATTGTAGATCATTATGGTTTATTGGGTGCAGCGGTAAAGCCAATTACCTGGTTGAAAGGAATTGGGCTGCTGTTTGTATTCTGTGGGATATTCCTATTGAAAAAGTAAATTAAGAAAAGGTAATGTCCATCGATACACGATAAGTTATACGGTCGGCTGAATCTGGAACTCCATCTTAAACTAGTTCAACTAAATATGATAATTCAGTTCATTTCGATTCGCAACGTTGCACTAGACCTTTGAGCAAAAAAATGTAGTAGTACTCTTAAATCAAAACAAATTACGTATGAAAAAAACTACCATCACAATTGTATTATTCTTCTATTTTCTTCTTGCAAAGGGCCAGGTGACAGAAGAAGTGGGTCTGAGTCCATGGGGAAAAGATGATGAGATTGGAACCCTGAATATGATGACCGATCAGTCTAGGCTACTGATTCTTTCCAGGATTAATTCTGGAAAAGTCTATGACTTAAGCGTGGAATATTTTGTTGGAATGCCCAGCTTTCATTCCTTAGGAGATCCCGCCTACCAATTTTGGCTTACACATACGCCAAGGGGCACTATCGTTGACAACCCCAACGGGCTTGGTAAGGCAATGAATGAAAAAGTTAGCTATACGGGTGATGCCATCTCAATGTATACACATATGGGCACACACATTGACGCCCTTAACCATTTCGGACTGAATGGAAAAATATGGAACGGGTTCTCCGCCAGTGAGCACCTGGGTGATAAAGGCTGGAAAAAAACAGGAGCAGAAACTATACCTGCCATTATAGCGAGAGGGGTGCTTATAGACATACCAGCTTCAAAAAATATCGAAAGCCTGCCACCCAATTATCGTATTAACGCTCAGGATTTAAAGGAAGCGTTGCGTACGCAAAGGGTTTACTTGCAGACGGGCGATGTTGTGTTGATTCGCACGGGCCAGGCCAGACATTATGAAGATGCCGATAAGTTCTTAGATCAATACCCGGGAATCAACCTCGATGCAGTTAAGTGGCTGATCGAAGATCAGAAAGTGATGCTATTGGGCTCCGATAATCTAAGTTTCGAAGCGTTTCCGCCTGAGCGACAAGATAACTGGGTACCTGTGCACACCTACCTGCTTGCTGAAAAGGGTGTAATGTTTATTGAGCAAATGCTTCTGGAAGAATTAGCCTCTGACAAAGTATATGAGTTTGCGTTTGTTGCCAGTTCAATTAAGCTAAGGGGAGCCAGCGCAGCTCCTATGCGGCCAATTGCTTTACCAATTAAATAGTTGTGGTGTACTACACCGACATAAGGTTGAAAAAAGACAATAAATTCTTGACTGAAATTTCAATTTAGTAAGCTAAATATTTATGAAGACAATTATCTGCGTTCTACTTTGTTTGACCTCCCTTGTTACAAAAGGCTTTACTGCATTGACTAGCGCTAAACCACAAATGCCATCAAACGGATATTGGGTAATAGAGAAAATCTCAGAAAATTCTGACCACGCTGCTGTCTATTATTATGACAACAACGATAGAATGATTCTTACAGAACTTGTAGTAGTTCAAGGCGACAATTTTCTTAATGATAGGCTTAAGAGAAAACTCAATAAAAAACTTAGACAATTACTTGAAAACGAAGTTGCAGGGAACCCGGGAGGATCGGATGTTCCTTTCATAACCAAACAATTTTAGTGTTTGGCACGCTTTGGCGGGCGCGGTGGCGATGATGGGGGCGATGTAAAGAAACGATTAGTCATTTGGCTATGGCGTGGTGATGGCCGATAAACCCGTTTCTCAGCGCTCAAAGTGACGATCTCAGCTTAAGATAAAAGGGATAGGCACAAGAGTACCCGTTACGTCACACCGCGCTTGCCGGGCGATCCTGGTTGTGAAGCCAGGAAGACATTTCATTGCAGGGACAGCACTACCTACAAATCAATACCACTGTATTTTCCCTTCTCCTTGCCTGCCCCGAGTAATTGGGGGCGGAGGGGGGCTTGCTGCACCTTGGCAGACACAAGAGCATGGATGGCGTGCGGTCGGCCCCAGAACAAAAAAGACCTCCCGTAAGGAAGGTCTTTGTAATGGTAATGCTAATGCTATCAACTAGCTCACATGCCCATGCCGCCACCGCTATTGTCAGTAGACTCGGGTGAAGGAGAGGGAGTCGGTGCAGGTGCGGCAGGGGGTGCCGGTGCCGGAGGAGGTGTGGCCACCACAGGTGCCGGAGCCGGACGAGGTGCGGGCTTCGGCCTGGCCTTTGGTGCCGATTTTTTGGCGGCAGGTTTGGCAGCTTTCTTGGCCACTTTTTTCACCACCTTCTTCGCGGCTTTTTTCGCTACTTTCTTTACTACTTTTTTCTTCGCAGCTTTCTTGGCTACCTTCTTGCCGGCCTTCTTAGCTACTTTCTTTTTGGCCGCCTTCTTAGGTTTGGCCTTCGATTTCTTGGCAGCTTTTTTTGCTTTTTTTGCCATAGCACTGAAATGTTTTAGTGGGTTTTTATTTCGGATACGTGTGGCAACCAACGTTGCCGATCTAAAGTTAATGGAAGTAGCGATTTAACAAAGCGACCGCCATCGAAATTTTTTGATACAACGTATTGATTGCCCCTGTAACAACGCCCAAACTGTCCGTTACCGGGATTGGAGGATGAGGCGCATCGCATGCGGAAAGCCATTACAACGCCAAGATGCAAGCGCGGATGATGTCATTGACCGGTGGATACAGACGGAATCTGTGCTGCCGCTTCCTGATCGATCATCACCACCGCCCGAGGCACCTGGTGCACAATAGAGGCAGGAAGTTGTTCGTCCACTTCCTCTTCGAAAAGGCGTTTCATGATAGCGGCTTTGCGCGGTCCGTTGGCTATTAACAAGGGCAATTCTGCAGTAGCAAAATGATGTAACCCTAGCGTAATCCCCTTATCGAGGGGAGTAGCGGCACGGAAGTACTTTTGACCCACCGTTTTGGTTTCTTCGGCCAGGGTGCTGATATGGGCCCGTGTAGAGAAGGGGGTGCCAGGTTCGTTCATGGCAATGTGGCCATTGGTGCCGATGCCAACCAGCATCACATCCAATCGCCCGTGGCGATCTATCAGTTGGTTGATGCGTTCTACCTCTGCCTCGGGGCTTGGGGCTTTTCCATCAAAAAAAGCAATCTGGGTGGCAGTTATCTGTAGTGGAAGAAAGAACGATTCGTCCATCATATGGCGGCAGGAACCCTTGTCGCTGCCGTTCATACCCAGCCACTCATCCAATCCCACGAAAGTGCAGCCGCTGATATCCAGCTTGCCTTGCTGCACATCAGCTACCAGGTATTCGAACACACCCAGCGGAGAATGCCCTGATGCCAGGCACACCAGCGAGGTTGGCTTTTGACGGATTTGGTCTGCAATGCGGTCGGCCACAGCACGGCACAAATCAGGGTAGGTGGGGAGTATGCGTAATTCCATGCGCGAACCTACGAAAGTTTGCTGAGCGAAGCACTGCGCTATTCTTTGGTAGCAGGCTGTTGCCGGTAGACAACGTAAGAATAGAGAATGGAAGTAATGCCCACACCCGCCACGGCCACCAATGCAATAGTTAGTATGGGCGAGCCGGGTACCAGCAAAATCCAACACATACCGGCTACCCCTACGATCATCCACAGTCGTCCGCTGAAGCGATGTGTCCGCGTCCATACCTGGTCGTTGTGTAAAGTCCATGGTGTGCGGATGCCTACAAAGTAGTTTTGGCGCAGGGTGGGCAGGTAGTTGCCCAGCACCATCAGAAAAACCATGAGCGTTACAGCCACAGCCATATCGAAGTTCCAGGTTTCCATGAGCGAAAGCAGATAGCCTGTAAGGGTAAGGCAGAGGAAGCCAGTTAGGATAAGCCGCACAATGAGGTAGCTGCGCTGGTTCGGATTAATGCGTTTCTTAGGATCGATGTAGGGCACCGCCCACAATACGGCATATAGCAGCAGGGTAGTAACAGGAATAAACCACTGCAATGTTTGTTTGTCGCCAAAGCGGTCGGGTTGACCATCGATGCCATAGTGCAGGGGAATGCTGGGAGGAAAAGCCGACCAGAAATAATACAACACGGCTATGGGCAGCAGCGTGAGAATAAGCATGGGAAATTCGCGTTTCAAGTGCTTCATTTTGTTTTCTTTAGTTTAACCAGCCAGGTCATCAGTTCGTCTAGTACGGTGGTGTTAAGCGAGTAATAAATAAACTGCCCCTCCTTTTCTGCCGTTACCAGGTTGGCCTGCTTCAGCAAGTCAAGATGGTGCGAAATACTGGGCTTGCTGATGCGAAAAGAGTCGGCAATTTCTCCGGCAGTCATGTCGCGTTTTTGCAGCAGTTTTAATATTTCTCTGCGTGTAGGGTCGTTCAGTGCTTTAAACAGGTTATTCACACGGCAAGGTAAGGGGAAATTTGTATATTTAGACAAATATCTAAATACTAATCCTCACTCTGTCATATGAAAGACAAAAAACACGTGCTGCTAATGGGTTGTATCCTGTTTTCCTCCATGGTGTGGGCCCAGGAATTTCGTAGCGAAGAAGTAACATTTGCGCAAGGCGAGGCCACACTGGCAGGTACGCTTTCCTTTCCAGTGGGCGAACCTCCTTACAAGGCTGTGGTGTTGATAAGCGGCAGTGGTCCACAAAACCGCGATAGTGAGGTAATGGGGTTCAAACCCTTTCGCCTGTTGGCGGATTTTTTCAACCAACAAGGCTTTGCTGTTTTACGTTACGATGACCGTGGAACGGCCCGCTCCACCGGCCCCGCAGTGATGCAATCGACCACAGCCGACCTGGCGGAAGATGCACGCGCGGCCTTTCTGTTTCTGCGAAATAGAATGGACATCGTACCTGAAAAGATAGGTATGCTGGGTCATAGCGAGGGTGGGGTTGTGGTGCCCGTGGTGGCTGCCAGCGAGCCCGTTGCCTTTGTTATTTTGATGGCAGGCTTTGGGGTAAAGGGCATGGCGTTAAGCAACGCGCAGCAGGCCGCCATACTGCGCGCCAGCGGCATGAGTGAAGAATTCGTACAAGCATCAAACACCATGAACGGTCAGGTAATGGAAATGATGATGCGTGATGGGGTGACGGATGCGCAACTTACTGAATTCGTGAAGACAGAAACGCTGAAGCTATTGCCCCTGCTTCCTGAAAATGCCAGGGCCCAGATTACCGACCCCGATGCCTACGCCAACATGGCAGCCTACCAGGCAGTGGCGCAATCTAAAATTCCGTGGATACGCTATTATATGAACTACGACCCCCTGCCTGTACTGAAGAAGGTAACATGCCCGGTGTTGTTGCTCTTTGGTGAGTTAGACACACAGGTGCTTCCTTCGCAAAATGCCAACCTTATGAAAGATGCGTTGATGCAGGCGGGCAACCGCGCGGTGGAGTTGGTGGTGATACCCAAGGCCAACCACCTTTTTCAGGATGCCGTTACCGGCAGCCCCTCTGAGTATGCTACACTGAAGAAGGAGTTTACGCCAGGCTTACTGGTAAGCCTGGCTAAGTGGATGAGCAGGAGATAACATCAATACTTAGGCATGCTGGTATCAATCTGGTCGGCCCAGGCCAGGATACCGCCTTTCAGGTTGTATAGGTTCGTAAATCCGTGGTTCTTTTCCAGCCAGTTAACCATGTTGCCGCTGCGGGCGCCACTACGGCAATGGATCACCACTTTTTTGTCTTTAGCGATGCGATCGACACTGTGAGGTATTTCAGCCTGTGGAATCAGTTCTCCTTCCAGGTTGCAGATATCGTATTCGTGGGGTTCGCGCACATCTATCAGTTGAAAATCTTCTTTCTGGTCCATCATATTTTTCAACTCTTGCACGGTTACTTCTTTCATGGTAGTATGCGTTGGTTTCAGTCCACAAAATTGCTCATAATCAATGAGACTCTTGATACGGTCTTTCTGATTTCTATTGGGTATGTTGAGCACATTTGTTTCCAACGTAAGTGTGTCTACCAGCATCAGCTTATTGCGTAGCGATTCGCCCGTGCCGGTGATTAGCTTGATCACCTCGTTGGCCTGGTAGCAGCCAATCAGTCCCGGCAGCACGCCAATCACCCCGCCTTGTTCACAGTCGGGAACGGAGCCCGGAGCTGGCGGCTCTGGATAGAGATCGCGGTAGTTGGCGCTGCCCTGAAAATTAAACACAGCTACCTGGCCTTCGTAGCGAAACACTGAACCATAAACCAGGGGTTTGCCCAGCAGCACACAAGCATCGTTCAGAAGGTAACGTGTAGCGAAGTTATCGGTGGCGTCAACCACCACATCATAAGGCTGCAGTATTTCCAAGGCATTGTGTCGATCGATTCTTAGGGGAATTGGTGTTAGTTGTATTTCCGCATTCAATGCCCGAAGTCTGTTAACCGCTACTGCTGCCTTGCCTTGGCCCACATCGGCTGCAGTGAACAATATCTGCCGTTGCAGGTTCGATAGGTTAATCGTGTCGGCATCGGCCACAGCCAGTTTGCCAACGCCCGCAGCTGCCAGGTAATATAACGCGGGTGCACCGAGGCCCCCGGCACCCACCACCAGCACGTTTGCCTTTTTCAGTTTTTGTTGTGCGGCTTCACCAAAACCCGGTAGCACAAAATGTCTGCTGTAACGAATGGCCTCTTCGGCAGAAAAAGATGACTTGCTCATGAACGGTTGAAATTAGAACTTAACAGCGTTAAATACCATATCCATGAGCAAACGAATTAATTACGAAAGTGGTGCCCCCTGGGAAGATATTGTTGGTTATTGCCGTGCCGTACAAATAGGGTCTACGTTGGAAGTGTCGGGCACGGTGGCCGTGAACGAGCAGGGCCTGGTAGGCAAGGGTAGTTTTTACGAACAAACCCGATTTATTCTTCAGAAAATAGAAGGTGTGTTGAGGCGGGCCGGTTTTGATTTGACTGATGTGGTACGTACACGCACGTTTGTAACCGACATCAGCCAGTGGCAAGAGGTGGGAAGAGCGCATGGCGAAGTATTCGGAAAAATCAAACCCGTTACCACCATGGTGGAGGTAAGCGCTCTGATAGACCCGGAATACCTGGTAGAAATAGAAGTAACAGCGGTGAAGGAACACAGCTAAAAAACCATTCTGCCCAGGTTCATTGAATCCAGGTTGGATCAGCGCACCTTATTGAACAAAGTGTGCGTCTGGCCCGGGCGGTATCAGCGCACCTGGCTCGGTATTTCAGTGAATCACACAAGCCCCACCAGCACAGGCGGCTTCGGCCTGCAGGTCGGTCTCGTCATCGGGTTCATGAACCTGCGAGAGGTCAATGGCCTTCAGTGCGCCTTCCAGTGCTTCAAAGCGTTCGCGCGTAATGTCTTCAAAGGGTGGTTGTTTGTAGTTGCCGCTGTCGTAGGGCAACACGCTCAGCCCGTTGTAGCTGGCTTTATTCTGCCACATCCACTGACCCACCTTCTCCCATTCGTTCTCTTTAATGGAAACAGTGGCCGACACGTTGTTGGCATTGTATCCCAGCCGGAAACCGCTACGCACCCATTCCAGGTTGAAATGCTTCACACGCTCCAGCATGGCCATTACGTCTTCGTTGCGTAAGATGCTGCCCTCAGGTGCTTTTTGAGGAATGCAAACAATGGCTTGCTTGCTGTTCAGCAAGTCGTCTTCCAGTAACTCGGGGTGTTCATGCTGAAGGTATTCATACAGCGCTTCATTTTTTCCGATGCGCATTCTGCGCAGGTAATAGTCGTTGTGCCAGGCGTGAATACCCGATGAGGTGCCCAATACCAACGAGCTGGTTCCCGATGGTTTGATGGTGGTACAGCGGGCTGCGAACTGAATGCCAATCTGTGAAGATACCACGTTATTGATATGCCTCACCTCTTCGGCCGCTTCTTTCAGGTCTAACCTAGCCACGCGGCCGCTGGCAATGCCTGTCATTCCCACACCAATCAGTGCATCTTCTTCTGTGGTCTTCTTCCAGATGTCGCGCAGGTAGTGGAAGTCGGTGAAACCCGCCTGCAACGTTCCCAGGAAACCGGCAGCGCGTGCACGTGCGTTGAGTTCTTCTTGCGTCTCCACATCCGAAACATTGATTTCGCAGAGGTTACAAAACTGAAACGGCCGGAGGGCAATTTCGCAACAAGGATTGGTGCCCCAGTCGGGGTGGTTGGTGAAATAGAAACCCGGTTCGCCCGCTCCTGACAGTTCTATTTTTTTCCACAAGTCGAAAAATTGTTGTTGCGTGGTTTGTTCGCGCGATAGCACAGCCGAGTTGTTGGCGCGCCCTCGTTGTTCGTTCAGCTCCCACCAGTTGCCAAACTTACACGTAAGCATTTCTTCATCCTCCAGCGAAAACAGCGCTATCATGGCCGACCTGCGGATGCCGCCTGCCAGCACCGCGTTGGCAATGTGGCAAAGTAGGTCGTGGCATTCTAAGGGTGTCAGTTGTTCGCCATCGCGCTTGCGATCCAACACCGCAGTAACGTGTGCGTGGCATACCTTCAGCGGTTCGGGGCCGGGCGCTTTGCCGCCAGCCGTCACCAGCCGGGCGCCCTTGGGCCGTATGTCGGAATAGTCGAACAAAGGCATGGCGTTGCTCTGGCCGAAGTAGGCCTTCATAATCATCTTGATAGAGTCTGCCCATCCCTCCAGGCTGTCGCCAATCAGAAACCGTCTGGTTTTTTCCGCCTTGCGAATGGGAGGGAGGGCCGCCACATGATGTATTTGCACAGAGTAGCCTACACCGGTGCCACCCAGCAGCAGAAACATGGCTTCAGAGAATGCGCGGATATCGTCTACCGGCAGGTAGGCGCAGTTGTAAATGCGGCTGTTGTTTTTAATGATGGGCGCACCCGCAAATTGCATGGCCCGCATGGAGGGAAGTATTTTCTTTTGAAGTACCCACTGCATGTTGGCGGCAATTTCTTCTTTCAGGTGCGGATACTTTTGCACCATCATACTTTCGTAGAGCGCACATATTTCCGGCCACACTTCCCTGCGTCCTTTTTCGGGCAGGTAACGGGCATATTTCATGTAGATCACAATGTCGCTGAGTATTTGCTGGTTGAGTTCCATCGTAGTGGTTGGGTGGTTAAAAAATGGGGTAGATGTTCCCTTGGCTGCGCATCAGCTTTTGGAAAGCAGTTGCGCCTCCAACTGCTGCGCTTGCGGAAAGAGAATGTTATTTTCCAAATGTATGTGTTGAAACAGATCTTGCTGAAACTCCTGCAATTTGGCAAACAACACTTTGTACGATGTGCAGGCATCGGCTGGTGGCGTAAATTGGTTGCTCAACTTTTGTATAGCTTCTAACGAATGACCGGCAGCTGTATGTTCTGATTCCATCATCTCTATGGGATGGGCAATGGTGCCGAAGACAGGTGCCGCCAACGGTGTTTTGTTTTTATGGGCTTGTGCTATCTGGCGTATGTAAGGAAAGAGCACCATTTCTTCCTTGCGCATGTGCATCACCAGTTCATCAATCACTTCGGCCACATGTCGTTCAATGTCGAGTAATTCAGGATGCCGGTCGCCATGCACTTGCGCCACCTTTTTACTCAGCTCGGTAAGGAATGGAATGGCCATGTTTACATAGGCATGATGATTATTCACGATGTAATCGGCCAGAAAGTCCAGATCCCATTGGTTGAAATGATGACCGATCGATGGGTTACTCTCGGTTACCGCCAGCAGATCGTGTTCCACCTGGTGGAGATCAATGTTCTTCATTCTGCAAGCTTCTTCTACGGTTCTCTTTCCGCCACAGCAAAAGTCGATACCATATTTCTTAAAGACTTCGGCCTGCCGCCAGTCGTTCGCAACAATTTCGCCAATACTTTTTTGCACCATCGGGTCGGTATACGTTTCCATACGCACTTTTTTTTTGATTTGGATTAAAAGTAGCAGAAGCAGACTCGCTAGTTTATGAGTGAGATCATAGGGCCAGGAAATTTTTGTCAATTTTGGGCGGGTAGCGGGCTAGGTTAGCGGAGGAGCTACTCAAGCTAGCTTTTTAAAGTAAGTTTAATCGGGAAGTTGTTTCTTTACGGCAGCAACCTCTTACCGATGCATCAGCGTTTCAAGCCTTTTCTCTTGCTCTTGGCGTTTGCCAACCTATTGATAGGTATGATGTCTGGCCTGGCACGCATGGGTTGGCAGATGTCGTTACCTGAAACGTACGCACACCACGGGGCCCTGATGGTGGGTGGTTTCTTAGGAAGTCTGATTGCCTTGGAGAAAGTAATACCGCTCAAGAAACCTTGGTTATATATAGGGCCATTGCTAAGTGCAACCAGCATGGTTGTGTTTGTGGCGGGTTATGTTCAGGCAGCATTTATCATGCTGGTGCTGGCGAGCGTTATCTTTGTGGTTGTGTTGGGGCGCTACCTATATCGCCACCAAAATCTCTATCACCTGCTGGCTTGTGCGGGCGCCTTGTGCCGGTTGGTTGGCAATGTGGCTTTGCTTTATAAACGATTTTATCCCATTGCTTTTCCGTGGTGGATGGGCTTCTTGTTGTTCACCATCGTTTCCGAGCGACTGGAGTTATCGCAATTTTTACCCGTTACCCATTCGCAACGGTATCAGTTAATGCTGTTTATGGGTATCTTCCTTATTAGCCTGGTGATTCCCTTTCATACCTATGGCACGTATGCCGCTGGTATATCGGTTATTTTGGTAAGTGCGTGGCTTTTGCAGCACGATGTGTTGAAGATTACCTTGCGAAAAGAAGGATTGGTGCGATTTACTGCGGTGGCTCTTATGTGCGGATATCTGTGGCTGATGGCGGGTGGCTTTTTTCTGATGATTGCCAGAGACCTGCCCATGGGTTACGATGTGGTGGTACACGTTTTTTTTATCGGTTTTGTATTCAGCATGATCTTCGCGCACGGGCCCATCATTCTGCCGGGCGTGTTGGGACTCACCATCAAACCATACCATCCGTTTTTGTATCTGCCGCTTTTCGCACTGCTGGTTTCACTGCTCATTAGGGTGTCGGCCGATTTTTCTTTCTTGCCCTTCTTCGTACGGAAGCTGAGTGGATGGATTTCAGCGGGGAGCATCCTTTTGTATTTCATCACCATGGCAGTGGTCAGCCTGGGCCAATTGCGTTATGCAAAGAGTAGCTAAGCTTCCGTTGTTATTCTTTTTCATGGCTGCCTGTGTGGGTCTGCTGTTGCGATGGCATGCCTTTTCTCCTTTGCCGTGGTTGGTGTATCCACACTGGCTGCATACCCACTCGCACCTGATGTTTTTGGGTTGGGTGTTGCATGCACTGCTGTTGGCGATGATGGTTCACTTTGTGCAACCTGATCGGCAGCGCTGGTACAAGCAGGCCTGGTTGGCACTCAACGTCATGGCTGCAGGCATGTTGATTACCTTTTCATGGCAGGGCTATGGAGTGTATTCCATTTTATTGTCAACGTTGCATAGTGGGGCAGTGGTGGTGTGGGCTTTTCGTTTCTTTAAAGAGGTACGCGGCAACCAGTCGGAGGCGGTTGCGTTCGCTCGGATGTCGCTTATTTTTTTCCTGGTTTCAGCCATCGGCCCCTTTGTAATTGGTGGCCTGGCTGCCCAGGGTATGAATGGTTCTGTGTGGTACCACTGTGCCGTGTATTATTACCTCCACTTTCAATACAACGGTGTGTTTACCTTTGGTGTAATAGCAGTTTGGTTGGCGCAGTGGCAACAACAGGGCATCGGTTTTCCTGCTGAAAAAGTGAAGGTGGTGAGGCTGCTGTTGTTCTGGTCGTGTTTCCCGGCCTACGTGTTGTCTACACTGTGGGCAGGCCCTCGACTGATTTTTAATTACATCGGGTTTTTAGCGGCCGTGATGCAACTGGTGGTCCTTGTGCTGTTGGTAAAATTATTGTGGCCGGCACGCAAAGCGCTTACTGCTCAATGTTCTGCTGGTGCCCGGTTCTTGCTGTTGATTGCTTTTCTTTCGTTGACCGTAAAGTTTTTGTTGCAGGCATTCTCTGCGGTGCCTGCCATTGCAAATTTGGCTTACGAAATAAGGCCTTTCGTGATTGCCTATCTACATCTGGTTTTGCTGGGGTTTCTATCCTTTGCGCTGTTGGCCTGGTATCAGGTTCGCGGTTGGCTGGCTCTTCATAAAGTGGTTTATTGGCCAGCTGTTGCTGGCTTTGCTGGTTCAGAGCTGGCGCTGGTATTTTTCCCCTTCCTGAACGCTTCGCTGTTTCATGGAGCTATCATGGCCAGTTCGGTGTTGCTGGCAGTGGCAGCGGGTGCAGCCTGGTTGAGTCGGCCGTCCAGGCCTTGACACTTGCCACTTGCCTGTCATCTCAGGCATTCAATGAGTGCTTATTAGTAGAGCTACTTCTTGAGCGCATACGTCCACACCGGGCATTGGGCATGGTTTACCACGCTTTCGGTAATACTGCTACGCAACAAATGGGCAATTCCTTCTCGCGCGTGCGTAGGCATCACCAACATATCGGCTTTGATCTCTTCCACAAAAGAGAGGATGCCATCCGGCTCGTAGCGGTCGTTCCGTATGTTAACGGTGCAGTTGGTGAGTTGATAGCGTTTGGCAAACTCCTGCACCTCATTGTCGCGCATGAAGTTCAGGGGCGTGTTGACGTAGAGCAGGTGAAGCCTGGCGCCAAAGAACTGCTGAACTTCTTTTGCCTTCTTGATGAAGGCCGATTGCCCTGCCTCCAGCGAAGTGGGGAAGACAATGTTTTTGATGGACGACAACGGCACCGCTTTCCTGATGGCCACTACCGGTACTTTCGAGAAGCGAACAACCTTTTCTGTGTTGGATCCAACAAAAAATTCTGTTAAGCCGGTGGCGCCATGTGTACCCATGATCACCAGGTCCAGTCGCTTGCTTTCTATGTATTCTTTGAGCACGGCAAAGACTGGACCTTGCTTCACAATGAATTTGACCTGTTCGAATCCTTTACCCACCTTGTTCATCCATTTGCGATACTTCGCCATCGCGTCTTTCTTCAAATCTTCCACCAGCCGGATATCGTACGTATAAATAGGCATGTCAATAGACGCTCCATAAACGGTAACGGGAAGGTCGATGGCATGCAACAGGGTGATGCTACCCTTGCTTTGTTTGGCAACGGAAATGGCAAACTTCAAGGCCTCTATCGAAGGCTCTGAAAAATCAATGGGCACCAAGATCTTTTTCATGTGTTAATGATTTTTATGTTTAAGGACACATGCCTGCATGCCGTAGTGCAGCATTTCGGCACGCAGGCATGGAATGGCCATTATCAGCAAGCACTTGCGTGTATAGCATTTTGAGTGGCCATTTTATAGTAGCATGTTTTTAAATCACATAATAAAATAAACACCCACGTGCCAGAAAAGGGATGACGCGCGTCAGCGCAGAAACAAATGATCATCAGGTTTGGACGCCCTATTGCCGTGCTTATTTCAGAATTTGTCGTAACCTCGGTATCTTCCCATCGATATGAATGCACCCACTACCTTTGGAATAAACGGACTCACAGCCGAAGAGGTGGAACGTGCACGTGGCCGCTACGGACGAAACGAAATCAAAAAGTCTGGCCACCCAGCTCTGGAAATAGTAAAAGACCTGGTTACCGAGCCCATGATCCTGCTGCTGCTTACAGGTGCCTGCATCTATTTTATAAGTGGAGCATGGGGCGATGGCATCTTTATGTTGTCGGCCATCGTGATTGTGTCTGGCATCTCGTTGTATCAGGAGGCGCGCTCGCGCAATGCGTTGGCTGCCTTGCAAAACTTAACACAACCTAAAAGCAAGGTGATACGCGCGGGGGTCATTCAAAGCATTGCCAAAGAAGAGATAGTGGTGGGCGATTTTATGGTGGTGGAGGAGGGAGGTTCGGTTCCGGCCGATGGCACCCTTGTTCATACGCACGATTTTTCGGTGAATGAAGCGATCCTCACGGGGGAGTCGCTGCCGGTAGGTAAACTGCCTACCGACAAAGAAAATGTAGTTTACCAGGGAACCACCGTAGTAGGTGGGTTGGCGGTGTGCCGGGTTACGGAGATTGGCGCAGCCACACGCCTGGGGAAGATCGGCAAGAGCCTGGAAGCCATTCAAAAGGAGAAGACTCCCCTTCAGCGGCAAGTACATTCGCTTGTGAAAGGAATGGCGCTGGTGGGTGTGGTTATTTTTCTGATGGTGTGGGCCATCAATTTCTTTCAATCGCACGATGTGCTGGATAGCCTGTTGAAAGCGCTTACGTTGGCGATGAGTATTTTGCCTGAGGAAATCCCAGTGGCCTTCACCACCTTCATGGCGCTGGGCGCGTGGCGGTTGTCGCAATTGGGAATTATCGTGAAGCATATATCTACCGTGGAAACGCTGGGCAGTGCCACTGTAATTTGTACCGACAAAACCGGAACCATTACCGAGAACCGGATGGCATTGGCAGGAGTCTTTGCATGGCCACAGGGCAAGGTGGCCGACCTGGACAATCTTCAGGAGCTGGAGAGAAGAGTGATTGAAATGGCCATGTGGGCCAGCGAGCCGGTGCCGTTCGATCCGATGGAAAGAGCACTTCACGCGGCCTATGCAAAACAGACTGATAAAGATGAGCGAGCTCACTTCCGTATGATCCATGAGTATCCGCTCAGCGGCCATCAGCCTGTGATGACGCACGTGTTGGAAGATGGAACGGGCAGGCGCATTGTGGCGGTGAAGGGAGCGCCCGAAGCGTTAGCTGTGCGGGCTGCATTTACAGCTGCCGAGCAACAGCAATGGCGCACGGTACTCAATCAGTTTACCGAACAAGGCTTTCGGGTGTTGGGTGTGGCCACGGGCTCATTCGATGGATCTGACTTTCCGGAAGACCAGTCGCAACTGCCTATTGAAGTATTAGGCATGGTGGCATTTTACGATCCGCCAAAGAAGAACATCCGTTCGGTCTTTCAATCTTTTTACGATGCCGGCATTGCTGTGAAGATTATTACGGGCGACAACGCCAGCACTACTGCTACTATTGCCCGCCAGGTGGGGTTTCAGGGTGCGGGGCAGTCGCTGGAAGGCAAAGAATTGATTACCCTTTCTGATGAGGAACTGGTGGACCGCGTGCGGTCGGTTAACCTGTTTACGCGGATGTTTCCCGAAGCCAAGCTGCGCATATTGAATGCACTGAAAAAAGACGGACAAATTGTGGCTATGACGGGCGATGGCGTGAACGATGCGCCCGCCCTGAAGGCGGCACACATCGGCATTGCCATGGGTAAGAAGGGTTCGGAAACGGCCAAAGAAGTTTCTTCCTTGATTTTAACCGATGATGACCTGGAAGGCATGGTGAATGCCATTGCCATGGGAAGAAAGATTTATGCCAACCTGAAGCGCGCCATCCAATACGTTATCACCATCCACATCCCCATTATACTTACCGTATTTATTCCGCTGGTGCTGGGTTGGGTGTATCCGGCCATCTTTTCACCCATACACGTTATTTTCCTCGAGCTGATCATGGGCCCCACGTGTTCCATCATTTACGAAAATGAACCCATGGAGCCGAACGCCATGCAGCAGAAGCCACGCCCGTTTACCGACACTTTCTTCAAGTTGAAAGAATTGGCCACAAGCATTGGGCAGGGCCTTGCCATTACCGCAGGGGTTTTATTTGTTTACCAATATGCGGTGAATGAATCGGCCACAGAAGCAACCACGCGCACCATGGTTTTCATTGCGCTGGTGTCGGCCAATGTTTTCCTCACGCTGGTCAACCGGTCGTTTGATCACTCCATTTTCACCACGCTGCGCTACAAGAACAACCTCATTGCCATTATCATTGCTGCCACGGTGGTGTTAACCGGTCTGCTGCTGGTGGTTCCCCCGTTCACACGCTTTTTTGAGTTTACTTCATTGGCGCCTACTCAGTTGCTGCTCAGCATGGGCGTGGGGGCTGCGGCAGTGCTGTGCTATGAGGGGGTAAAAGCTGTGAAGCGAAGCAGGAGGTAAAGCCCGCATAAAATAAAAAAGGACAAGCCGTTTGATGGTTTGTCCTTCGTTGTTGTAGCCCGTAGGGGAATCGAACCCCTGTTACCAGAATGAAAATCTGATGTCCTAACCCCTAGACGAACGGGCCGTCTGTCTCCTTTTTAAAGTGGCAACCCCAACTGGACTGCCCTGTTTTTTAAAAAGTGGTGCAAAGATAGACCGATAGACCCGATTTGCAAACGCGTGTGTGAAAATTTTTCAGGAACTGTAAGACAAAACACGGTGTTTTCCCTGCTGATCCTTTATTTTTGACTTCGCAAAATTTAAACCCTGTTAAAGTAATGACAAAGATCGGCATTAATGGATTTGGGCGCATCGGCCGCCTGGCATTCCGGGCAGCCGTTGGCCGGAAAGACATTGAAGTGGTGGGAATCAACGACTTGGTAGATCCCGAGTACATGGCCTACATGCTTAAGTACGATTCTACCCACGGCAAGTTCGAGGGCACTGTGGAAGCCAAGGACGGTCACCTGGTGGTGAATGGAAAGAAAATTCGTGTAACAGCCGAAAAAGATCCTGCCAACCTGAAATGGGGAGAGGTAGGTGCGGAAATAGTGATTGAGTCTACCGGGTTATTCTTAACCCAGGCCGATGCCCAGAAGCACATTACGGCAGGAGCTAAGAAGGTGGTGATGTCGGCTCCGGCCAAAGACGATACCCCTACGTTTGTGATGGGCGTGAACCACAAGAAATTAACAGCACAACATACTATCGTATCGAACGCATCGTGCACTACCAACTGCCTGGCACCCATTGCCAAAGTATTGAACGATAAATTCGGCATTGTTGAAGGTTTGATGAGCACTGTGCATGCCGTTACCGCTACACAGAAAACGGTGGACGGTCCGTCTGCCAAAGATTGGCGCGGGGGCCGCGGTGGCTACCAAAACATCATCCCTTCTTCTACCGGTGCTGCCAAAGCCGTGGCGTTGGTAATCCCTGAATTGAAAGGCAAACTTACCGGCATGTCGTTCCGCGTGCCCGTGGCCGATGTGTCGGCTGTGGACTTGACCGTGCGTTTGGATAAGCCCGCCACCTACGAGCAGATCAAAACTGCCATGAAGGAAGCGGCCGATGGCGAACTGAAGGGCATTTTGGGTTACACCGAAGACGATGTGGTGTCGCAGGATTTCCTGGGCGATGAGCGCACTTCTATTTTCGATGCGAAAGCCGGTATTTCGTTGAACGATCACTTTGTGAAAGTGGTATCGTGGTACGACAATGAGTGGGGCTATTCTAACAAGCTGGTTGACCTGGTTCAGGAACTGGCCAATTTGAAGTAAGCATTAGCCGCGACCCACGTGGTTGCAATGGATAGGGCCTGACTTGCTGCGTGAGCGGTGGGTCGGGCCTTTTTGCTATCATAAACAGACCGTAGCGATCCATGTAAAAGAGCATCGGAAAAATGGAAAATACTTCTATCTTACTTCCTTAACCATCTCTTATTTTATGCGTTCTTTTTTCATTCTTCTCTTTGGTTTTATTGTTACCCTTTCGGATGCCCAGCGTAAAAAACCGGAGGCGGCAGCCGCGGCACCTGCGTTCGATTTCAATGAATTTTACAAACCCGTGAAGTGGCGAAGCATCGGTCCCTTTCGCGGAGGGCGTTCCAACACCGCTACTGGTGTAGTGGGCGACATTCATACGTACTACATGGGCACTACAGGCGGGGGCGTTTGGAAAACGGACGACATGGGTGTTACGTGGCGGAATATCTCAGATGGATTTTTTCAGACCGGCTCGGTTGGCGCGGTGGCTGTTTCGGAGAGCGACCCTAATGTGGTGTATGTGGGCATGGGCGAGCATGCCATCCGTGGGGTGATGACACACAGCGGAGATGGAGTGTATAAATCCACCGATGCGGGCAAAACATGGAAGAAGGTGGGTCTGGAGGCCACCCGGCATATTTCACGCATTCAGATTCACCCTACCGATCCCAACACGGTGTATGTAGCCGCACAGGGAGCGCTGTACGGGCCTAACCCCGACCGTGGCGTGTTTAAGTCGACAGATGGTGGTGTTACGTGGAATAAAGTGTTGTACGTGGATGAGAAGACCGGTTGTGTGGAATTGCAAATGGATCGCACCAACCCCCGGGTGTTGTATGCAGGGATGAATGAATACGGTCGGTTACCATGGAAAGTAATCAGTGGAGGAACAGGCAGTGCGGTGTACAAATCTACCGACAGTGGTGCTACCTGGGAAAAGATACACAACGGATTGCCTAAGGAGATAGGTAAGATGGGCATTTCTTTAACGAGCAGCAATCCTGATAAAGTGTATTTGCTTTTAGAAAGTGACTCAGACAAAGAACAGGGAGGTTTGTTTGTTTCCGAGAATGCGGGCAAGAGTTGGTCGCGCGTAAGCGATGACCACCGGCTGGTGCAGCGTGCATGGTACTATATAGAAGTGTTTGCCGACCCGCAAAACGAGAACACGGTGTATGTATTGAGCGCGCCAGCTTTGAAATCGGTAGATGGTGGAAAAAGCTGGGAATATATCCACGCGCAGCATGGCGATTATCACGATCTGTGGATCAATCCCAACAATTCGAGGAACATGATCATGGCCGATGATGGTGGCGCTTACGTTACCTTCAATGGTGGCAAATCGTGGTCTTCTCAGTCCAACATGCCCACAGCACAATTTTATCGCATCAATGTAGATAATCAGTTTCCATACCGCATTTATGCGGGTCAACAGGATAACTCTACGGTTGCCATACAAAGCCGTGCGTTGGGAAGCTGGGGTATTAGTACCGACCACTGGGAAGCTTCGGCTGGTGGTGAAAGTGCCTTCCTCGCCTTTAACCCGGACGATCCGCGTTATGTGCTGGGCGGCAGTTACCAGGGCACCATCGAAGTGTTAGATACCCGCGCGAACGCGGGCACCAACATCATGGCTGCCCCGAACCAATACCTGGGCGAGGATGCCAAAGACATTAAATATCGTTTCAACTGGAATGCACCGATTATCTGGTCGAAGCATGAGCCGAATACCTACTACCATGGTGCGCAAGTGCTGTTACGCACCGATGACATGGGGGTTACCTGGCGCGAGGTGTCGCCCGATCTTACCTGCAACGAAAAAAGCAAACAAGGCAAGGGTGGGGGGCCGTACACCAACGAAGCGGTAGGTGCTGAAAACTATGGTACGTTGGCCTATGTGGTGGAATCGCCCCATGAAAAAGGAGTGATATGGACAGGGAGTGATGATGGTCTCGTGCACATTACCCGCGACAACGGGGCCAGTTGGCAAAATGTAACGCCTGCAGGCTTGCAGGAATGCCTCATCAACGCCATAGAGGTTTCTCCTCACGATAAGGCCACAGCCTACATTGCCACTACACGTTACAAATTCAATGACCACACGCCCGGGCTGTACAAGACGACCGACTATGGCAAAACGTGGAAGAAAATAGATAAGGGTATTCCTGCCAACGCCTTTACGCGCGTGGTGCGCGAAGACGACCAACGCAAAGACCTGCTCTTTGCAGGCACCGAGCTGGGCGTTTTTGTTTCGTACGATGGTGGCGCCAACTGGGCGGCCTTCCAGTTGAATTTACCGATTACACCCATTACCGATTTGCGTATCCATCAAGGTGATTTGATAGCCGCCACTTCGGGCCGTTCCTTCTGGATATTGGATGACCTAGGGTTACTGCGGCAGCATCAGCCGTCACAGGCTAGTGTGGCACTTTATCAACCTGAGCCTGCTATTTTGGTGAATGGGGGCAGCGAGCTGAACGGCAACCAATCAGACGGTACAAACCCTTACCGTGGCGTAAACCCAGCCAATGGAGCGGTGATTTATTATTACTTGCCAGAGTTGGATGAAAAAGAAACTATCTCTCTGGAGATCAAAGATGCCAGCGGCCACCTCGTACGCAAGTTCAGCTCCAAAGCCGACACCACTTTTCTGAGTGGCTGGGAGGGTGGCCCCTCTGCCGATCCGTTGCTGAGTAAAGGCAAAGGGTTAAACCGATTTGTGTGGAACTTACGTTACCCAACTATGCCAGGGGTGCCCGGTACTTACGTGGAGAGCAGTTTCAGCAGCCATAAAGCCATTCCCGGCAAGTATACGCTCACGCTCACCGCGGCCGGAAAATCGGTGAGCAGCTCATTCGATATTCTGCCCAATCCGTTGTATTCTATCGATGCCAAAACGTATGAAGAGTATCATGCATGGATGCATGCGCGCGAGCAGGAAGTAACGACCATGCACAACTGGGTAAACAGCCTTAACGGGCAGCGTGAACAGTTGGAGAAAGTGCTGGCCACTTTGCCACAGGAAGAGAAGTTCAACGCGCTGCGTCAGGGAGGAAAGGAGCTGGCGGGCAAACTAAAAGCATGGGATGAAGACATGATTCAACGCAAGTCGAAGGCGTATGACGATGTGGAAAATTTCCCCAACAAGTTTACGGCACATTATCTGTTTATGATCAACCAGACAGAGAGCGACCTGCCGCGCGTGAACCAGCCTTCGAAAGACAGACACAAAGAACTGGCAGAAAAGTGGAAGGTGTTGGAGGGACGTGCCCAGGAGTTGAAGAAGGGGATAGAGGCCTTCAACCAGCAGTTGTGGGCTGCGGGTGTTGGGGCAGTGTGGGTGAAGTAGGTAGCGTTGCCATAACAATCTTCTCTGTGGGCAAGCGAAGTATTTTCCTTAAACGAATGTGAAGGAAGGTACTTCGCTTTCCCTTTTGAGGGAAAGACGCAGCCAGAGGCTGCCCGACAAAACTTTTGGCAACTCATCTGCCAGAGACCAAAGGCTGCTTTCAATCCTTCTGGCAAAATACCGACAGCCACTCACTCATCAGATAGCAGGCTAGCATCTACGCATATTCAGCAGGTGCTGCCCGACTATTCAAAGATGACCTCGTCCACGAACACCCAACCTTTCTTGCCTTTGCCGCTGTGCCACAAAGGAAGTTGCACTACCGGATGGATAACCAGCTTCACATATTTGTAAGGCACGCCATCAAGTGGAATAACCACTCCTGCCACTTCGTTGGGCAAGTAGCCATTGGGTTGCGCGGGCGTTTTCCTCTTAACCAGCGCTAGCTGACCGGGCGCGCGGCCTGCCCACACCTCTATGGCAGCGGGCGGCATCAGATAGCTGCCAATATTCTGATGATAACTGATGGTGACACTTTTCAAGGGTTGATCTTCCTGGAATGTGAACAATGCCACAGCCGGATGTTCGCGGAAACCCAGCCAGCCGGTATCGCGAAAATTATCCTTGTCGCCTTTCTGCTGGTCGGTGAGTGTTTGTGCGCCCTTTCCTTTGTACTCATTGGCTGGCGCTGAAAGTAATTCTACGCTGTGGGGAACAAACCCTTTCTTGAAGAAATGATGAGTTGCTACCGCGCTGCTAAACCAGTCCTTTTTTACCGCGCGTGTTTTTAGAACCGAGTAGCAGGTAAGGGCGATCGGCTCGGTATAAATCGTGGCGTTCGCGCTGTCAGGGTCATTACCGTCTAATGTATATTGTAAGGTGGTGCCAGGTAGGTTGTGCTTCAAAATAATGCGATCGTCTGCACCCAAAAAGAAATTTTCGTTCACCAGCAGGGGCGGTGTCAGGGTTAATTTGTCGGTGGGTTTGTATCCTTCCACCCACCGGATTTGCTGGAAGGTCTCTTTCAATTTATTAATTTCTTCTTTTGATACGGGGGTATTCCAGAGATACACCTCCGTCAGAGAGGGCATCGCACCAACCTTTTCCAGCGAAGCCACATCGACAGCCGTGCCAATCAGCGAGACTACTTTTAGCTGTTGCAGAGATGTTAGTTCTTCCAGGGCTTTACCCGTTATGCGTGTCTGCGAGAGAAGAAGTTTTTCCAGATTGACGAACTGACTGAGCAACGATGCGTCTGTATCCGTTAAAGGCGTTCCCGAAAGATTGAGATAAATCAATTGCTCTTTCACGTCCAGCAAAGCCTCCAGGTTTTTTTTATCGAAACGACTGCTTAAATAAAAGTCGGCTTTCAGGGCGGGTTCATTCGTGGCAATCGGTTCAACGGTGCAGTATGGGGAGTTGAGCTTTTTTAAGACCGACTCCGATGCAAACGGAAATGAATACCGGCTACTTTTTTCAGGAGCATGCACCGGTTGCAAATGCAAGGCCAATAAGATCAACGAATCGGTTTTGTTGTACCGCGTCCATGCTTTGTAGACATCCGCACCCGCTGTAATCCAGCGATGCAGGAGTTCCACTTCCAACGGTGTAAGTTGTGCTTTGCCTGCCGGAGGCATGTGGTCGTCATGTTCCAGTGGCAGCCGCGCGCGCAATAACATTTCGCTGCTATCGGGTTGGCCTGCTTTCCAGATGGCGCCATGATCGCTCCCGGCCAGTAGTTGCTGTACCGAAGTCATGACCAGGCCACCTTTCGATTTTTGCTCGTTATGACAGCTGAAACATTTTCGTTCCAAAATCGGTTGCACCGCCAGGGCGAACAGCGAAGTACTGTCCGTAATGATCATTTCTTTCTTATTTTCTTCCAGCGGCTGTGTTAGAAAATTCTCACCGTGTGTGAGACTGGCGCCCAGGTGCCCCGCGACAATCATGTTTAACGTAGCGATGCCCAATGCGATGTAGTATACTTTTTTTTGTTTCGGCAGGTAGGTACGCAGCCATAGCGTAAGGGCCATGGCAAAGCTAAATATTACGCTACTGATTAAGTGGTTTTTCAATAACTCTTCGTCATAGCCACCTTCCGCAGACAGAATGATTCCCACGCAGGCCGCCAGAGAAGCCGAAAGAGCGGTGATACAGAGCAGTAAGAAATCTATTTTTGCAAATTGTTTCTCTTTGAAATAGCTGTGAAAGAATTGCAGGAAGGCCACCAGCAATAAGTAACCGATGGGGAGATGCACGAACAACGGATGGAGCCGCCCTGCCGCCTGAACCCACGAAGGGAATACCAAACGATCCTGGAAGACCAAAAAAAATACAATCAATACCTGTAAGCTGAAGACTGCATTGGCAACAAACCTGTTAAAAGAAATCATGCACAGGTTAGGCTAGGATCGGTGTTACAACTTTACCGGCCACATCGGTTAGCCGATAGCGCCTGCCCAGATGTTTATAAGTTAACTTTTCGTGCTCCAGGCCCATCAAGTGCAAAATGGTTGCGTGAAAATCGTTTACATGAACAGGGTCGTTAATAATGTTATAGCCAAACTCATCGGTTTCACCATAGACCACGCCTGGCTTCACCCCTCCACCTGCCATCAACACGGTGTAACTTCTCGGATGGTGATCGCGCCCATAGTTGTCTTTCGATAAATCGCCCTGACAGTAATTGGTTCTTCCGAACTCACCGCCCCAGATCACCAATGTTTCATCTAACAGGCCGCGTTGTTTCAGGTCTTTAATCAATGCAGCGGAAGCGCGGTCTACATCTTGTGCTTGCAAAGGCATTTCGCCCACCAGGTTTCCGTGCTGATCCCACCCCTGGTGATACAGTTGCACAAAGCGAACACCTGCTTCCGATAGCTTGCGCGCCAATAGGCAGTTAGCGGCATACGTTCCGGGCACCAAACACTCGGGGCCATAAAGCTTAATGATATCGTCTGGTTCTTTTGTAAGGTCGGTTAGTTCGGGTACCGAGGCCTGCATACGGTAGGCCATTTCATATTGTTGAATGCGGGTGTTTATCTCAGGGTCGCCAAACTCTTCGTGGGCCATGCTGTTCAATTTCCCCAGTTCATCCAACATTCGTCTGCGCCCCTGGCTATCGAGTCCGGCCGGGTTGTTCAGGTAAAGCACGGGCTCTTCGCTGGCGCTGAATTGAACACCCTGGTGTATGCTATCAAGAAAACCATTTGTCCATAGCTTGGAATACACACCCTGCCCGTTGCCACGCCCACGGCTTAACAATACACAGAAGGCCGGAAGGTTTTTGTTCTCGCTGCCTAACCCGTAACTCATCCACGACCCCATGCTGGGGCGATTTCCCTGCTGCGCACCTGTCTGCATAAAAGTAAGAGCCGGATCGTGGTTGATGGCCTCGGTGTGCATCGATTTGATGATGCAAAACTCATCGATAACGCTGGCCATTTGCGGAAAGAGTTCGCTGACCCACGCACCGCTTTGCCCGTATTGCTGGAACTTAAAATACGAACCGATCAAAGGAAATTTTGCCTGGCCGGATGTCATGCCGGTGAGTCGCTGCCCCATGCGGATGGAGGCCGGCAGATCTTGCCCGGCCATTTTTGTCAGCAGTGGTTTGTAATCAAAACTTTCTAATTGCGAAGGCGCACCATTTTGAAAGAGATAGATAATTCGTTTGGCCTTGGGTGCAAAATGGGGCAGACCAACTCCTGGCAGATCGCTTCGCGCGGAACCAGAGAACAAGTCTGGAATCAATAACGATCCCAAAGCAGCGGTTCCAATGCCCAGACTTAACTTGCCGAGGAAATGCCTTCGGTTAATCTGCAATCTGTTTTCAATAAACTCTTTCGCCATGGCTCAAGATTTGGTAATGGCTTCATCTAAATTATAAAGGGTCATCACCACCTCAATGAGGGCAGCTAATGCTACTTTATCCTCCACTGAAACATGCGGGTACTCTCCAACAGAAATCAACAGGTTACGGGTGGCTTCATCTGTTTCTAACTGCGCTACTTCCTGGCCGAAGTACCGCATGAGTGTGGTCAACTCTGCGGCTTTTGCTTCCCGGCAAACGATCGCGCGAAATGCCTGCTTGATTTTCTCTTCGAAAGACGTACGGCCGGCCATCAACTTTTCAGCCAGCACACGCGAAGCTTCTGCCACAGTGGGGTCGTTCATCATCACCAGGGCTTGCAATGGTGTGTTGGTCTGGGTACGATTCACTTCGCATTGGTCGCGGCTACTGCCATCAAAAATCAACAGCGAGGGGGGTGGCACCGTGCGTTTAATGAAGCTATACAAGCCGCGTCTATATAAATTTTCGTTATGATCCTGAATGTATTTCGTTAGCCCTCTACCGGAAGTGGCTACTTCCCAGATGCCTTTGGGTTGATAAGGTTTTACGCTCGGCCCGCCAATCTCTTTTACCAGCAAGCCGCTGCTGGCCAAAACATGATCGCGTACCAATTCGGCCTGTAGCCGCGACCGGGGTGCACGCGATAAATACCTGTTTTCCGGATCGCGATTTAATTTTTTTTCGGTGATCTCTGCGGATTGCCGATAGGTGGCGGACATCACGATTTGCTTTACCAATCGTTTCACATCCCACCCATTTTTTCGGAAGTCCAGCGCCAGCCAGTCCAGCAATTCGGGGTGCGAAGGAAGCTCACCTTGCATGCCGAAGTCGCCCGAAGTTTTCACGAGACCTCTTCCAAAGAATTCCTGCCAGATGCGATTGACAAATACGCGGGCCGTAAGCGGATGTTTTTCGTCCAGCATCCAGCGCACCAGCCCCAGCCGGTTGTTGCCATAACGTAGGCTGTCGAAAGGAAGGATGGCTGGGGGCACGTTGAAAGGAACTTGCTCGCCTGGTACATCGTAGGCACCTCTGGTGAGCACATGTGTGGGGCGCCTCTTACTGCTGTCGCGCATCACCATTACCTTTAAAGTATTGGTATCTTTTTTATTGACGAATTTTAGAATTCCTTCCACGTCCTCCGCAGTAATTGTAAGGCGGGGCGGGTCGGCCGGAGTGCCGGAAAAGATATCGCCCTGGTAACCTTTCTCAGCCACCTGATTAAAAAAAGCAAACGTGCCGTAATAATCTTTCTGCGAAATGGGATCGTACTTATGATCGTGGCACTTGGCGCATTCGAACGTCATGGCCAGGAAAGCCTTGCCAAAGGTGTTAGTTCGATCGGTTACGTATTCGATGCGGTATTCTTCATCGATAACGCCTCCCTCTTGTGTGATTTTGTGATTGCGATTGAAACCCGTGGCGAGCAGCATCTCTTTGGTGGGGTTTGGTAGTTGATCGCCTGCCAGTTGCCATGTCAGAAATTGGTCGTACGGATAATTTTGATTGAAAGCGTGGATCACCCAATCGCGCCAGGGCCACATGGTGCGCAGTCCATCGTCCTGGTAGCCGTGCGTATCTGCATATCGGGCAACGTCCAGCCAGTGAATGGCCATCTTCTCTCCATAGTGCGGAGAGGCCAATAACCGATCGACTGCTTTTTCATACGCATCTTCTGATTCATCCTTCAGGAAGTTTTCTTGCTCCGCCAACGTAGGGGGTAACCCGGTAAGGTCCCACGAAATTCGTTTCAGCAACCGGGCTTTGCCGGCTTCTTCATTGGGCGATAACTTTTTCTCTTCCAGCTTCGCCAGTATAAAATAATCGATCTCGTTCTTAACCCAATCTGACTCAACACTGGGCAAAGGCGTTTCTTTTGGCGGAATAAAAGCCCAGTGCGGCTGGTAGGCTGCGCCCTGCTCAATCCATTTTTTGATGAGTGCAATTTCGTGGCTTGAAAGAGCAAGATTGGAAGATGGGGGCGGCATTTGAAGGGAGGTGTCCTTCGAGCTGATGCGAAGAAAAGCTTCCGAATCATCGGGCTTGCCTGGTACCCATGCATGCATCCCCGGATTCTCTTTGAGTGCCGCATAGGCTGCTTCGGCTATGTCTAATCGCAGATCGGCTTTGCGCTGTTTGGCATCGGGGCCGTGGCATTTAAAGCAACGATCGGAGAGAATGGGGCGAATGTGAAAATTGTAATCAACTAGGTCGGGAATTTTTTCCGAGTCATCGGAAGAGGAACATTGGTAAAACGAGAGAGAGGGCAGAAGTGCAAGGGAGAAAAAACCAATCCAAAAAAAACACTTCCTGTTCATGAAGTGAATATAGCGAAATTGATTCCGGGAATAAAAAGGGTTAGATGAGCGGCTGGTCTTTATTCAGTTGAAGCGGAATGAGTTTCGTTGTATGACAATCGAATCGAACGAGAAATGGATTCCCAGCAATTTTGATGAGTATAAAAAAAAGCTGACCGGCAGGGGCAGGTCAGCCTTTAAGCTTTGCGCGAGATAATTGTTTACTTCAACACTTCCTTGATCTTCTCTGCGGCTTCTTTTAATTGAATGGCAGAGAAAACCTTTAAGCCCGATTGTTGAATGATTTTGGCGCCTTCTTCGGCATTGGTACCCTGCAGGCGCACGATGATAGGCACGGGTATGTTCCCCACTTTCTTATAGGCTTCCACCACACCATTCGCCACGCGGTCGCAACGTACGATGCCGCCAAAGATGTTGATGAGAATGGCTTTTACATTCGGATCTTTCAAGATGATGCGGAAGCCGGCCTCTACCGTTTCGGCATTGGCGCCACCACCCACATCCAGGAAGTTGGCAGGTTCACCACCCGACAGTTTGATAATGTCCATGGTGGCCATGGCCAACCCGGCACCATTCACCATACAACCTACGTTGCCATCTAGCTTTACATAATTCAAACCTGACTTGCCCGCTTCTACTTCCAACGGATCTTCTTCGGAAATGTCGCGCAGTTCTTCCAGGTCTTTGTGGCGGAAGAGTGCGTTGTCGTCCAGGTTTACTTTGCCATCTACAGCCAGAATCTTGTTGTCGGATGTTTTCAGCACCGGGTTGATTTCGAACATAGATGCATCGAGGCCCATGTAGGCGGTGTAGAGCGACTGAATAAATTTCACACCTTCCTTGAAGGCATTGCCTTCCCAACCCAAGGCGAAGGCAATCTTACGCGCCTGAAAGGGCTGCAGACCAATGGTAGGATCTATCCACTCTTTCACGATTTTTTCGGGGTGTGTTTCGGCCACCTCTTCAATGTTCATACCTCCTTCGGTAGAGGCCATGATCACCGGCTTGCTGGTGGCACGGTCGAGCAGAATGCTCATGTAATATTCCTTTGGTTCGCTCTCGCCCGGATAATAGACATCCTCCGCAATCAGCACCTTGTTTACTTTCTTTCCTGATGGGCCGGTTTGTATGGTTACCAGTGTGCCACCCAGAATGGCCTTGGCCTTGTCGGTTACTTCATCCAACCCCTTGGCCAACACCACGCCCTTCGATCCCGTTTCTTTTACTGTTCCTTTTCCACGTCCCCCGGCATGTATCTGCGATTTCACCACAAACCACTTGGTTCCGGTTTCGGCCGCCAGTTCTTTGGCTGCGGCCAGGGCCTTGTCGGGCGTATCGGCCACAATGCCTCGCTGCACCGCCACGCCAAATTTCTTCAGAATTTCTTTTGCCTGGTATTCGTGTATGTTCATAAGTACATATTTTGCAGGCAAGCTACTTTTTTTAGTTCTTTAATTCAAGAAACCTTCTTTTATGCTCCGGGCCCAGGGAATCAAAAAATCGTACGGTGCACTGCGTGTGCTGAAAGGAGTTGATATTCAGATAGCTGAGGGCGAGGTGGTGGCCATTGTGGGTGCTTCGGGTGCCGGAAAAAGCACACTGCTGCACCTGCTCAGCACACTCGACACGCCCGATGAGGGCACGGTGTGGATGGATGGAACGAATATTTATCAGAAATCACCTTCAGAGCTGGCAGCCTTTCGCAACAGACACATGGGCTTTGTCTTCCAGTTTCACAACCTGTTGCCGGAATTCTCTGCGTTGGAAAATGTGATGATACCCGGCCTGATTGCGCGCGAGTCGGAGAGCGCGGTGAAGAAGAAAGCTACAGAGTTGTTGGTGCGATTGGGTTTGCAAGATCGCCTGCATCATAAACCCAGCGAATTGTCGGGAGGGGAGCAGCAACGTACCGCAGTGGCGCGCGCTTTGGTGAATTCACCTCGGTTGGTGTTTGCCGATGAGCCCAGCGGCAATCTGGATTCTAAGAATGCGGCAGAGTTACATCAGTTGTTCCTGCAGCTGCGGCAGGAGTTGAAGCATACTTTCGTGATTGTGACACACAATCCCGACTTTGCTGCCATGGCCGATCGCAAGTTAGAAATTCGCGATGGCGTGATGGTGCGCGATTAGATACGCTTCTTGTGGTATTTCACCTGCGCCTTCTGGCCGTGCTTGGTGGTGTGGTTGGTGTTGCCGTAAGAATGGCAGTGGTAGCTTTCGAAGCTGCAAGACGAGAGCACTAACACGAACGCGGCAAACAACATTACTTTCTTCATGGCTTTTCTGTTTGATTTGATGAATCAAAGGTAGAGCCGTCCATTCACCGGCACTTTCGGTTCACCGATCGGAAAAAATCCCTGTAAGGGTGTTGAAATATTCGCTTAAAAGCGCGTGAAAGAGGCAAAACAACGATAGATAGGGCACAAACCTTACGCCCATTCTTACATCGGCACGGTGGTTAAAGAAATACTTTAAGTTAATTAATGAGCAAAAGCCTCGGTTTCTGCTTCGGCTACTTCCACCAGCCCTTGTTCGTTCAAGGCAGTAAGACGCACTTTTTTCATTTCGTTGATCAGCAGGGGGTCGTATTTGGCCGTAACGCGGATGTAGTTGTTGGTGAAGCCATGCATCTGCCCATTCTCCACATCGTTTTCGAACAACACGGTGTTTTCCGTGCCGATGTGTGCCTCATAGAAAGCCCTGCGCTTCTTGTCGGATAATATATGGAGCATTTTGGAGCGTTCGCTGCGCTCTTTGGCAGGTACCGATCCCGGCAAGGTGGCCGCCAGTGTGTTGTCGCGCTCGGAATACGTGAAAGCGTGCAGGTAAGAGATGTTCAGCTCGTTGAGGAAGCGGTACGTCTCCAAAAAATCTTCGTGTGTTTCTCCCGGGAAGCCTACAATCACATCTACACCAATGCAGCAATCAGGCATTTCTGCTTTGATTTTTTCTACACGGCTCGCGTACAGTTCGCGCAGGTACCTGCGCTTCATCAATTTCAGAATTTTATTGGAACCCGACTGCAACGGAATATGAAAGTGAGGTACAAACCTTTTGGATTGCGCCACAAATTCAATGATCTCGTCAGTAAGCAGGTTGGGCTCTATGGAAGAAATGCGGAACCGGTCGATGCCGTCCACTACGTCCAGCGCGCGGATCAATTCAATAAAGCGTTCTTTGCGCACACCATCTTGCAGGCCGAAGTCGCCCGTGTTTACGCCTGTTAATACAATTTCCTTTACTTCCGTCTGGGCAATTTCACGTGCCGACTTCACTATGTTTTCTATGCTGTCGCTGCGGCTGCTGCCCCGCGCCAATGGTATGGTGCAGAAAGAGCAGGAATAGTCGCAACCGTCTTGCACTTTTAGAAAGGTGCGGGTGCGGTCGTAGATAGAGTAGGAGGTGTTGAAAGTTTTCACCTCCGTAATATTAGACGCAAATACCTGTGGTTTTTCGGGCCGCACAAAGCCATCGAGCAGTTCTGCCAGTCTGAATTTTTCTGCTGCACCCAGCACAGCATCTACACCCGGTATGGTGGCAATCTCTTGCGGCTTCAGTTGGGCATAACAACCGATGATGGCCACGTAAGCGTTGGGTGAGATGGCCCGTGCTTCGCGCACAATCTTGTGGCATTTCTTGTCGGCATTCTCTGTTACCGAGCAGGTGTTGATAATGAAAATATCGGGCGAGTCGTTGAAATCCACTTTCCGGTAGCCGCTTTCCTCCATTTTCCGCGAAATGGTGGACGTTTCGGAGTAGTTCAGCTTGCAGCCTAGCGTGTAGAAAGCAACTTTTTTCATGATTCGAGGGGCAAAGGTAAGGATGGGCTGGCGGTTTTGAAAGCTCAAAAGGTGGATAAGGGAAGTGCGATTCACCTTAGCATATCGATTATAATAAACGCCTGTTCTCCGGTGTGGCCCATAAATGGACGAAGTTTAGCTTCTTTGCATCCATGATTTACCTGCTTTTTTTTCGGGCCTGGTTTCGTTTGGGCCTGGAGGCATTCTGGCACAACCGCAGGATGGTGAAGTTCCTGAAGCAAGAAGTGAAGGCCGTTTGTGGTCACACCCTTTTTTCTGAACAGGTTTGGAAACGCATTCGTCTGAACGTAATGGCCGCGCAGCTGGTGCATGCTTTTGTAGCGCGTCTGCACGGTGAAAGCCTTTCGTATGCAGACCGGAAAAAGGCAGCCTTCCTAGGGGCTGTGACGCCATTGGTAGACGACCTGACAGACCATCAGCGGATGACTACAGCGCAGATTCTGAATTACCTTACGCGGCCCGGGCCGCATGAGGAAGAGCAACGAACCCTACAGCATTTTTATAAACAATTGTTTCCGGGCACTGCGGCTTTTCGTGGGGCCTTTTTATCGGCCTTGCAAGCCCAGGAAGACAGCCTGAAGCAACTCGAGCCTAACCGCCTGACAGGTGAAGAATTGAAAGTGCTTTCAAAGAACAAAGGTGCCCGCGCGTTTGTATGGTTCAGGCATTCCTTTCAATCGCCACTGGTAGAGGGGGAAGCGGAGGTTTGCAGCACGTTGGGCTTTGTGTTGCAGTTGTTGAACGATTTGTTTGATGTATACAAAGACACGCACGCATGGCAGCAGACTTTACTTACACCAATTACCGATCTGCGCACCTTCCAACATTTGTTTCAGAATCAAGTGGAACAGTTGAAGACGCAATGCCAAAAGCTGCCGTTGCCCACGTCTGCCAAAGCGAGAGGTTGGGCCTTGCTTACACCCATCCTGGGCGTAAGCGTGGTGTGCTTACATCAGTTGTTGCGTTTGCAAGGTACATCGGCCAGTTTTGATGCACGCAACTTTACCCGTGCGCAATTAGTGTGCGACATGGCTAAGTGGGCAAACCGAAAAGCTGCTGTGCGAGAGAGCTGGCTGTTGATGCGGGCTTGGAATAAGAAATAGCAATACTTTTCGTGCCGAAAGATTAACTCCCCGGTAAAGCTTTCGTAACAGTGGCTCGCTACTTTGTTGCATGGCAAAAGGAAGCCGCATTTTGGTAGTAGATGACGATCTAGATATTCTCGACTTGTTGGAATATAATCTCGAGAAGGAAGGGTTTAAGGTAAAATGCCTGGATGGCAGCCAAGGAGTAGTAGAGGTAGTTTCCACCTTTCAACCCGACCTGGTGATATTGGATGTGATGATGCCCGGCCTGAACGGTATTGAAGTATGCAAACGCCTCCGTGCATTGCCCTGGTTTCGCGATAACTATATTTTCTTCCTTACAGCGCGTTCGGAGTTTTACTTTCAAGAGGCAGCCTTTGAAACCGGTGCTGATGATTACATCGAAAAAATTGTGGGCATGCGGGCGCTTACCCATAAAATAGTAACCGTGCTGAATAAAAATTATGTCATTCGAAAACGAGAACAGGAGTTGACCATCGGTTCAATGAAAATCAACAGGAAAAAGAGCACGGTTGCCATTGATAATAAAGAAATGACTTTGTCGAAACCCGAAATGGAGTTGTTGTTCTTTTTTGCACAAAATCCCGACAAGGTAATTAGCGCTGAAATGCTGCAGAACAACATCTGGGGCTCTGAAGTATTTTCAACCTCGCTGCCTTTGGTGGGCTATCTTGAAAACCTGACGAAGAAGATTGGGCCCTCTTGGATTACAGTGGCCGGGGAAAACAGGTACCGACTTCGTATGCCGCGTGTTTAGGTAGAGGGGAAGCGGTTGTGGTGCGGTTTAAATCACACGAGATGCGGGTGTTATCGGGTAAGCAAAAAAAAGTCCTGCCTCTGCAGGACTTTTGTGGAAGCCGTTTCAATCATTTTTCACGTGCACTGCAACGATGCTGCGTGGTTCTTAATGAGCCTTGAAGAGGCGCGTGCGATGTCCCGGCTTCCAACCGAAGTTTTTGAAATTCGACTTGTCTTAACCCCCGTTATGTTAGTGAACCTCAATGGCCTTCGGCTTTACCTTTGTTTCTACTTCTTTGGGTAGAACTAGTTTCAATACTCCGTCTTCGTAGTGCGCATCCACTTTCTCGCTCTTTACATTTTCGGGAAGGTTGAACGAGCGTGCAAAGTTGGTGTAGCTGTACTCCTTACGGGTGTAGTTTTTGTCTTTCTCCTCATTCTCGATTTCTTTCTCCACCAAAATGGTAAGGATACCGTTTTCAATGGTAATGTTGAAGTCTTTCTTAGTGAGACCCGGGGCAGCCATTTGGATCTCAAAATCCTTCTCGCGTTCCATCACGTTTACTGCAGGCACTTCCTGAATTCTTTTTAGCCAGCCGGCATCAAAGAATCGGTCGTTTTCGAAAAAGTCGGCAAGCCACTTGTCCGTAAAAAGGGCAGGTGAGCTATTTTTCTTCATGAGTGTCATAACTACCTCCTGTTTTAAATGATGGTATGAAGATAGTTTTTGCAGGTAGGGCAGGGCCATGACAATGCGCAGGTATGCAGATGATCTTTGTCAGGCACAAAAAAAGAGGCCGGGAGTTCCGGCCTCTTTTACAATTGGTTCCTTGGCAATTATTCGCCTACAACGTTCACGCTAATGGCGTGCTTTACTTCTTTGTGAAGGTCGAGTGTTACCGTGTAAGCGCCCAATCGCTTGGGGCTTTCCTTCATCAACACCTTCTTACGGTCAATATCAAAACCTTTGGCTTTCAGCGCATCTGCAATTTGCAGTGCCGTCACAGCACCAAAAATCTTACCCGATTCACCTGCCTTCGTTTTCAGTTCGATGGTAAGCTCGCCAATTTTCTGGGCTAATGCTTCTGCATCCTGCTTGATTTTCGCAGCCTTGTGCGAAGCCTGACGGATGTTTTCGGCAACCTGGCGCTTGTTCGAATCGTTGGCGATGATGGCCACGCCATTCGGAATTAAAAAATTGCGGCCATAGCCGGGCTTTACCTTAACCGTATCGTTCTTGTATCCAAGTCCTTGTACGTCTTGTTTCAAAATCACTTCCATGTTCTTTCCGGTTTAAGGGTTATTTTAAAGAATCGCCCATGTACGGCAGAATGGCCAGGTGGCGGGCACGCTTCACAGCCTGGGCCACTTTCTTCTGGAACTTCCAGCTGGTACCAGTAAGCCTGCGGGGCAATAGCTTGCCCTGCTCGTTTACAAACTTCATGAGGAAATCCGGATCTTTGTAATCGATGTAACGGATTCCGTTTTTCTTGAAGCGGCAGTACTTAGGTTTAATTTCTGCGCGCTTAATTGGCTCGTTCATTAATGTCATACCGCAGCTTCCTCTTTTTTGGTTACCGATTTCTTGTTCTTGTTAAACTCGCCTTTGCGTCTGCGGGCGTTGTACTCCACAGCAAACTTGTCTAAGGCTGTAGTCAAAAAGCGCATCACCGATTCATCGCGTCTGAATTCGGTTTCTAAGGTGTTTACCGTTTCCGGAGCTGCCGTAAATTCTATGAGGGCGTAAAAACCGGTAGACTTCTTCTGGATTGGATAAGCCAGTTTCTTAAGTCCCCAGTTTTCCATGTTGATGATTTCGGCTTTCGCCTTCTTCAACACCTTCACGAATTTGTCGACAGTATCCTTTGCCTGATCTTCAGACAAAACGGGATTGAGAATGAATACCGTCTCGTAATTTTTCATGGTTAAACAATAGGTTTTTAAATGAGGGTGCAAAGATAGGCAGGCAGGGCCAACTAAAAAAGCCCCCTTTCAAAGATTTATAGGCATTTCAGGCTGATTTCAACGATTTCAGCCAAAAAATCAGCGCTCGTTCAGGCCCCAATCGTAATCCAGGTAGTTCAGCGATGCTTTGGGTTGAATTTTAACCGGGCTGTGGGCATTGACGAAGGCCCTGACCGAACCTCCGTTTTTGTTAAAATCCATCGCGTACCATTTAAATATCATACTAAGCCGGGGCTGGTTGGGGTTTACCTGGTTGCGAAACGGATCGGCCAGGAAAGCGGCACTTTGCCGGTTCAATTGTTGTTCCAGGCGATTGCCGGTGAACGCCTCGTTGGCCAAAATAGGGCACGATTTACTGGCACACACCAGCACCATGTGTATGCGCGGGTCACCAAATTGCTTACGCAGAATGCCGTGCTCGATATGATTCAAGTCCATTCTTTCTTTGCCTATGCGTATGAATTTGATGTCCCAGGGTGTGTTGATGAACGGGATCTGGATAGAACTCCCAATGTCCTTAATGCTTTTTACGGGGTAGTAACGCGCCACCAATTGCAGGGTAAAGGCATTGTAGGCGTTGATCCAATAAGCCATCTGGTCTTGCCTGGTCCAGGTTTTGGGGTCGGGAGGCTGCAAAGAAAGTTCATTCAGGTACAGGTTCAATTCAACGGTATCCTTCAACAGCGCTTTGTAATTCACCCAACCTTCTGCCGATACATATTCCTTTAATAATCGGTCGAACCGGTTGTGAGAAGGAGGAGCGGACTGTCCGAATGAACGTTCAACAGTAAACGCAAGCACGCAAATGAAAAAGAGAAAACGCATATGTTTAACTACGCAACAAATATAGCGCCCGGATTGCATCACAGGTGGGAAGTTTGCAGTTTGTGCGTGGCAATACCGTCATAAAAGATGTTTTCAACTGTAAACGCAACTTCTCAATATTGGCTAAGTGTTATTATCCCCACGCGAAATGAGGAGAAGTCTATCGACCGGTTGGTTCGTTTCATCCGCAGCGAGGCTGGGTCTGCGCTGGCCGATGTATGGGTGGTGGATGCAAACAGTACAGATCGTACCGTGGAATTGGCAATGGCAGCGGGTGCGCAGGTTTTGCGAACCACGGTGGCCTCGCGGGCACACCAGATGAATTTGGGTGCCCAACAATCTCGCGGCCATGTGTTGTATTTTGTGCATGCCGATGTGCAACTGCGCCACGGATTTGTAACAGACATAGATGAATCGTTGCGTCATGGATATGTTTCTGGCTGTTACCGCTATGTATTTGATTCGCCCAGGTGGATGCTGAAAGTGAACGCTTACTTTACCCGCTTCGACAGCATCATGTGCCGTGGAGGAGACCAAACATTGTTTGTGGTGCGCCCCGTTTTCGAGAAGTTGGGTGGCTTTCGCGAAGCGTTTGTGGTGATGGAAGATTATGATTTTCTGTTGCGTCTGCGCAAGCAGCACACATTTGTTGTCATTCCTAAAAACATTACCGTCTCTGCGCGCAAATACCAACGCCATTCCTGGCTGAGAGTGCAGGTGGCGAACCTCACGGCATTTATTTTATTTTTTCTGCGGGTATCACCTTCCAAAATAAAGCTCGTTTATCGTAAATTTCTGCCTTTCTACTAAACCTATGGGTTATTTAATCAGCGGCATTCAGCAGGTGGGCGTAGGTGTACGTGATGCTGAAGCTTCATTTACCTGGTACAGGCGCCATTTCGGGATGGACGTGCCCATCTTTAAAGACCGCGCAACCGCCAGCCTGATGACGCGCTATACCGGCAACCAGGCACACGATCGCTACGCCATTCTGGCGTTGAATATGAAGGGAGGAGGCGGATTGGAAATTTGGCAATACACCTCGCGCGAACCCCAGGCTCCGTTCGAGAAACCCGTATTAGGTGACCTGGGCATTTTTGCAGTGAAGCTAAAGGTGAGCGATGTGGAAAAGGCGCATCAACATGTAAGCAGCCTCGCAACCACGCAGGTGTCGCCAGTTCGTAAAGGCCCCGATGGACGAAAGCATTTCTTTACCAAAGATCCCGATGGCAACTTGTTTCAGTTAATTGAAAACAAAAACTGGTTCCAGCAAAACGGTTTTCCCATTGGTGGCGTGTGTGGCTGCATCATTGGTGTAAACGATATGGTGAAAGCCATTCGTTTTTACCAGGAGGTACTGGGCCACAAAGCGGTGGTTAGCGATAGCGAACACGTTGCACGAGATTTTGAAGGGCTGCCGGGTGGCGAGCGCCATGTGCGCAGGGTGGTGCTGGCGCGCACCGATGTGGGGCGTGGTGCCTTTGGCGAATTGCTCGGTGCCACCGAAGTAGAGTTGGTAGAAGTAAAGGAACCGGTAACGCAGATTTACAAAGACCGCTACTGGGGCGACCTGGGCTTCATACATGTGTGCTTCGATGTAACGGGTATGAACCAATTAGCCGAGCACTGCGAACAGATGGGCCACCCCTTTACAGTAGATAGCCGTAACTCATTCGATATGGGAAAAGCCGCTGGCCATTTTTCTTATACCGAAGACAATAATGGAACATTGATAGAATTTGTAGAAACGCACCGCGTGCCTATTCTCGCCAAGCTGGGTTGGTACCTCGATTTGCGTAAACGCGAGCAGGCCAAACCGTTGCCCCGCTGGATGGTGAAAGCCATGGGGCTTAACCGTGTGAAAGATTAGCGTTAACCAGACCGGTTACTTTTTGCTGTTGGGTTGCGAGACTTTGTCTTTCTGCTTCGCTAAGTCTTCCCAATTTTCTGACGGCCAGGTAGTCCCTCCATACATCCCAGGCGAGGGGAGCAGTTGCAATCAAAACTAAAAACACGACTGAAAGAGTAATAGCCAGGTAGGGCGAAATGGCCAGTGCAATCAACAGGTAGATCACCACCAGAACAAAAGATAGCACCATGCCCGCGGCCACCATAACAGAGTCTTTGAATTCCGCCAGGCGAACTTTTTCGCGCGTAATTTTGCGCACCAGTATGAACGATGGCAACGACAATGCTGCGCCAGGAAGCCAGATAAGTGTGCTGAGCAGGGCCAGAAGAAAACCTCTCCGTGTGGCGAGTGCTTCATGGTATAGTTGATGTTGATCCAGCGAATGAAAATACCGGTGTACTTCTTCTTTTAACGACTGTTGAACGGTGTCGTCCAGTTTTTGAAAATGATCGGCAACGGAAATCATTTGCGGAAGGGTAGTGGTGCGCAGCGAAACCATCAGTTCGAACACTTGCTGAAGCGTGGGTTCATCCGCTCGCTTTTCAATGTGGATCACTTGTTGGCGCAAACCGGCTTCCAACGTTTTATTAAAACTCAAAATTCCCTTAGCTGGGTTTTCTTTGAACTCACCAGCGAAATCTTTCGCGTTGAAGGGTGGGCCGATCCCTACCCAAACGCTTTTTCTCAATTCCATGGGGTGCGGGTAGTTCAGACCCACAGGCACTACCCACAGGTCATTTCCTTTTTCGGCATAATCCAGCGCAATACGGGCTGTTCCTTTTTTCAGCGGGCGCAACTTCAGCTCTTGTATGCAAATGCCTTCGCTGAATATTAATATCACTCCGTTGTTGCCCAGCACTTCTCTACACTTGGCAAAAGTCTCCTGGTTTTTCTCGAGGTTCTCCATACCATCGCGCATGCGGTAGATGGGTACCATATTCATTTTTGAAAGTATCCAGCGCTTGAGTGGCGTATTGAACACATCCGAGCGTGTGAGGAAGTGCAGAGGCCGGGGCGCATACGTTCCCATCACGATGGCATCCAGAAATGAATTGGGGTGACTACACGCCAGTATAGCGGGGCCAGTAGCTGGAATGTTTTCTAAACCAGCCAATCGCAGGTGCCTGTAGTAAACGGGCAGCGCCAGCCGCATCAGGTACTTCAGCAGGTAATACAGCATGGCGCAATAGCCGTGGGGTTATTTTACCGTAAACAGAATGGTGCCCATTTTATAATCATCGGTAAATATCTCTACCGTGTAGTCGCCAGGCACATATTCCGAACCTTTTTCATAGAGAAAGGACAGCTTTTGACGGGTGTTGTCGAATAATATTTCCTGGGCAGTGGTGTAAAACTCTTCCTTGCCATCCAGCATGAAGGTGCCAGAACCGCGCGCCACATCAAACAAGGCTTTGCCATTCTCATCGGTAATGCGGATCAATATTTTCTTTCCCTCGATGGGTGCCACCTTGTTTTCGGCAATATTGAATTCAATCTTCAGTTTGTCTATCTGCCTGTTGCGAAAGGGCGATTCGCGTTCTCTGCCTTTTTCATTCACGGCCATCACAGAAATGTTCTCTGCTTTTAGTTGCGAAGCAATGGCCACCTTGCTGGCCAGTTCTTCTTTGTTTTGGGCCAGGCGGTTAATAGAATCATTCAATACATTCTGCTTCGTTTTAAGGGTGCGGTTTTCACTGTAGAGCTCTTTGTTCATCACCTTCAACTTCTCTATTTCCTCGTCCTTCAATTTCAACAGCTCTTCATACCCTTCCACTTTGTCGCGCAGTTCTACAATGGCCTTTTCGTTGCGCTTGCGAACGCTTTTCAATTCGGCTTCCACTTCAGCCTTCGCTTTCTCCAGTTCGGCTACATTTCCTCCTAATTTTTCAATTTCCTGAATCTTCGCGTCCAGTTCGGTGCGAATTTCCGACAGGCGCTGCATGGTGGTGCCCAATTCTTCTTCCACGGAAGTCTTCTCTTCGCGTATCACTACTTTTTCTTTGTAGTCTAAGTAGATTTTTACGCTCTGTACGATAACGATGATGGACAGCAGCGCAATGGCAACAGC
>CAZRQK010000040.1:0-41434 GCA_964602295.1 uncultured Ohtaekwangia sp. | reverse complement strand
TGATCGATCTGGAGAATGCCTTTCCGCAGTTTCGCGCGCCCGACTCGCCTACCCAGCGTGTGGGCGGCACCATCACCAAAGAATTTGCTACTGTTGTTCACAAATACCCCATGCTCTCGCTGGGCAATACCTACTCGGAAGAAGAGTTGCGCGATTTTGACGGGCGTGTGGCGAAGGGCCTGGATGGCGACACCTACGAATACTTTTGCGAACTAAAATTCGATGGCGTTTCCATCAGCCTTATTTACGAAAAAGGTATCCTCACCAAAGCGGTTACGCGGGGCGATGGTGTGCGGGGCGATGATGTAACGACAAACATCAAAACCATACGTTCCTTGCCCCTTCGCGTAAAGGCCAAAGACATTCCAGACTATTTTGAAGTGCGTGGAGAGATCTTCCTGCCTCGTGAGGTCTTCAAACAATTAAACAAAGAGCGCGAAGACATTGGAGAAGAAACCTATGCCAACGCCCGCAATACCGCTTCCGGCACAGTTAAGATGCAAGACTCTGGCGAGGTAGCCCGCAGAAAACTCGATTGCTTTTTGTATTACCTGCTGGGAGACAACATCAATACGAAGACACACGAAGAGGCTATTCATCACTTAGAAAAATGGGGCTTCAACGTTTCGCCTACGTATAAACGCTGTAAAAACATAGACGAAGTATTGAGCTACATAACCAGTTGGGAGAAAAAAAGAGCAGACTTGCCCCTGGATACAGATGGCGTGGTGATAAAGGTGAATAAGCTGGAGCAGCAACGCACATTGGGCTTCACCGCAAAGAGCCCCCGTTGGGCCATTGCGTACAAATACAAAGCCGAGAGCGTAAGCACCCGCTTGAACGGCATTACTTACCAGGTGGGCCGCACGGGTGCCGTTACACCCGTAGCAGAATTGGAGCCTGTGTTTCTGGCCGGCACTACTGTAAAACGCGCTTCCCTTCACAATGCCAATGAGATAGCCCGTTTGGGTTTGCATGTTGGCGATTATGTGTTTGTGGAAAAAGGTGGCGAGATTATACCTAAAGTAACGGGTGTAGACCAGGCCAGGCGTGCTAAAAACCTGAAGCCTGTACATTACATCACCCATTGCCCCGAATGCAACAGTGCTTTGGTACGCCACGAAGACGAGGCCAACCACTACTGTCCCAACGAAAAGGGTTGCCCTCCTCAGATCAAAGGCCGCATCGAACATTTCATCCAGCGCAAAGCCATGGATATCGATTCGTTGGGTGAGCAGACCATCAAACAACTCTACGACTTAGGCCTGGTGAAAACCCCTGCCGATTTATACGACCTTACCAAACAAGACCTGCTGAAGCTTGACAAAGTAAAAGACAAGTCGGCCCAAAATATGCTAGATGGCATCCACGCGTCCAAAGCCGTTCCTTTCGAAGCAGTGCTCTTCGCCATCGGCATACGTTATGTGGGTAAAACGGTGGCAGAAAAAATCGCACGCCATTTTAAGTCGATGGAGAATTTGCAGAAGGCCACTTATGAGGAATTACTGGCGGCACCGGAAGTGGGCGAAAAAATCGCGCAAAGCGTTTCTGCATTCTTCAAGAATCCAGACCACTTGCGGGAGGTAGATCGGTTGAAAAAGGCCGGCCTGCAGATGGTGTCATCGGCCAAAGAGCCAGAGAAGGTAAGCGATGTGCTTCAAAACAAGTCGTTTGTAATTTCCGGTGTTTTTCAGAATTACGAGCGCGACCAATTGCAGGAAATTATCATAGCCAACGGAGGACGTATCCTTTCGGGGGTATCAGGCAAACTCGACTATTTGCTGGCCGGAGACAACATGGGGCCTTCCAAACGAGAAAAAGCAGAGAGGCTGGGTGTAAAGATCATCTCCGAAGCCGAGTTCGAAAAAATGTTAAAAGGATAAAACGCTGAATTTTTCTTAGTTTCGGCCCGATGTTTAAAATGAACTTTTTGCGGATGCGTACCCAATCGGCTTTGAAGAAAAACAAGTCGCTGCGCACCAGCATGCCCTACAGGCAAGCACAGAGCATAGGCATCATCTTTACGGTAGAAGACAGGCAAAAGCACGACCTCATTAAAGAAATGGTGAAACATTTCGAACAAGATGGAAAGAAGGTGAAGGTGCTGGAGTTCCTTCCCAAAAAGAAAGAGAACTATGAATTCCTTTTCGATTTTTTCACGATCGAGAACCTGAACTTCTGGGGGAAAATTGAATCGGACCAAGCACAACAATTTTCTTCTACCCCTTTCGACTACCTGTTCTACATAGACTCGCAATCGAACCCGCTGGTGCTCAACCTGCTGGCACAGAGCAAAGCCCATTGCCGCATTGGCAAATACACCGAAACCGAACGCGAGTTCTACGAGCTGATGATAGAGGAAAAGAACGGCACCCGCTCGCTCGTAGACAACATGTACAAGTACACCAAGCAATTGAAATAATCATGAAGAAGTTGGAAGGCACCGGTGTAGCGTTGGTTACACCCTTTTTAGAATCATTGGCTATCGATTGGAAAAGCTTGAAGAAGCTATTAACCCATACAGCCAAGGGGGTGAACTATTATGTGGTAATGGGTACCACCGGGGAATCGGCAACCCTTACCAAAGAAGAAAAGAAAGAAGTGCTGGCATTTGTAAAAGCAAACAATGCCAAACAACTACCCATTGTTTATGGCATTGGTGGCAACAATACCCAGGCCGTGCTGGATGAAATAAAAAGCACCGACTTGAAAGGCGTTGATGCCATTCTATCTGTTAGCCCCTATTACAATAAACCTTCGCAGGAAGGCATCTACCAACACTTCAAAGCCGTGGCAGACGCATCGCCTGTGCCGGTAATTCTGTACAATGTACCGGGCAGAACATCGTCTAACCTTACAGCCGAGACCACTTTGCGTCTGGCGGCCCACGCAAACATTGTGGGTATAAAAGAAGCGTCTGGCAACCTGGAGCAGTGCATGAAGATTGTCAAAGAAAAGCCTAGTGGCTTCCTGCTGATTTCCGGTGATGACATGCTGACGCTGCCCATTTCCGCCATTGGCGGTGCGGGGGTAATTTCTGTGCTGGCCAATGCCTATCCCGTAGTATTCAGAAAATTGAAGGAAGCCACTGAATCGAAAAACCTGAAGAAAGCGCAGACCGAACTGTTCAAATTGCTTGAAATAAACGGCCCCATGTACGAAGAAGGAAACCCTGTTGGGGTGAAGTACGTGCTGCAGCTTTTGGGCATTTGCAGCCATTTTGTTCGCCTTCCATTAGCACCCGCTTCAATGGCGTTGCAGAAGAAGATTGCCTCGCTGGCAGAAAAAGTACGCTAATAAGCAATGAAAAGGGCCTGCCAAATGGCAAGCCCTTATATTTTGTTGTGCTCAATTTCGCTTATTGCCCTTCCTTGTTCTTCAGCTCCTGCACCTCTGCACGAATAGCCTGGGCAATGTTCTTAAGGTCTTGCATACCCTTTCTTACACGGGTACCCGCAGCGCTGTTGCCCTTAGAATAGAACTTTTCAGCATCGGGTTCGATGGAAGCGATCAAGGCTTTCAGCTCTTCAAATTTTTTCATTGGTATAGGATGTTTAAGATGGATAATTGTTTTCTACTGCCAATTTAAACAAAAACCCTATAAACCAAGTGAAAAAGGCACTTTATTATACCCCCTTCGTTACCGACACCAACTGTTCTTCCCTATAAAACCCGGCATCAAGCTTGGTTTTCAGTGCAGAAAACGCGGTCAAAGTCTCCTCCACATCAGCCAATGAATGGGCTGCCGTAGGGATGATGCGGAACATGATAACATCCTTAGGCACAACGGGATAGATCACCACCGAGCAGAAAATATGGTAGTTTTCGCGCAGGTCCATCGCCATGTTGGCCGCCTCGCCCACACCGCCCTTAAACAGCACTGGTGTGGGGGGCGACTGCGAATCGCCAACGGTGAAGCCACGCTCTTTCAGGCCAGTTTTCATGGCTTTCATAATTTTATGAAGGTTTTCGCGCAATTCGGGGTGCTTTTTCAGCAACTCCAGGCGCTTCATACCGCCAATTACCAAAGGCATAGGCAAGCTCTTGGCGTAAATCTGCGAACGCAGCGTATAACGCAAATACTTCAAAATCTTCTTATCGCCAGCCACAAATGCCCCGATGCTGGCCATCGACTTGGCAAAAGTGGAGAAGTAAAGGTCTATCTGGTCTTGCACGCCTTGCTCCTCGCCCACACCGGCACCGGTTTTACCCATGGTACCAAAACCGTGCGCATCGTCTACAAACAAGCGGAAGTTGTATTTCTTCTTCAACGCTACAATACCTTTCAAATCGCCCATGTTACCCGACATGCCAAAAACACCTTCGGTAATCACAAGTATACCTCCACCGGTTTCATCAGCCAGTTTGGTGGCGCGCTGCAACTGCTTCTCGAGGTTCTCCATGTTGTTGTGAGGGAACACGAAGCGTTTACCCATGTGCAGGCGAACACCGTCTATGATACAAGCGTGTGATTCGGAATCATACACAATTACATCTTTGCGATCCACCAGTGCATCGATGATAGAGAGCACGCCCTGGTAGCCGTAGTTCAGCAACATGGCGTCTTCTTTCATTACGAAATCGGCCAATTGCTTTTCGAACTGAAGGTGATAAACCGAGTTACCCGACATCATGCGGGCACCCATGGGCGCTGCCAGTCCGAATTGGGCAGTGGCATCTGCATCGGCTTTACGCACTTCCGGATGGTTGGCCAAACCCAGGTAGTTGTTCAAACTCCAGTTCAGTACTTCCTTACCATTGAATTTCATGCGGGGGCCTATTTCGCCTTCCAGCTTGGGGAAGAAGAAATAATCATCGGGCAGGTGCGAGTATTTGGCCAGGGGGCCGGCTTCCATTTTCAGCTTGTCGAATAAGTCAACCATTGTCTCTCTCGGTTTAAAATTGGCGCAAAAGTAATCAAAATTGACGGATAACTAATTGATGGTGTGCCACGCTTTTGAAATTACCCGGTTCGAGGTAAAAATTGTACTTTTACACACTTTTCAATCGATGGAAGCCATTCGGAAGATAGTAACCCTTGAAGATCGTATACTGCGGATAGAACTTCCCGAAAGCTATCGCGATAAGACTGTGGAATTGATTATTCTGCCAGCCGAAGAAAAGGAACAAAGCCTGGTGAATGAAGAGAAGGTGGATTACAAGAGTTTGCAGGGGGCATGGAAGAGTAAACTTACAGACAAAGAATTGGATGAACGTTTAAAAGCCCTACGTGACGAATGGAGCAGGGATACCTACTAGACACCAACATTATCATCTATTTTTTGCAAGGCAGGCTAACAACAAATTCAAGCCTCTTATTGAATTTACTTATTGATGGCAACAATAAAATTTCCTTTGTAACGAAGATAGAATTATTGAGCCACGATGAACCTGATCCAGAAGAGGCTGCCAACAGGTTTCTATCCAATTCAATAGTATTTGGCGTGGACGAATCAATTATTGCAAAGACGATCTTAATTCGCAAAGAGAATAAGATCAAACTCCCTGATGCCATCATTGCGGCCACGGCCATTGTTAACAACCTAACGCTAATCACCCGAAACGAAAAAGATTTCAAAAATATTTCCGGCCTCCGCTGGATCAATCCATTCTAATCATGACCTCTATTAAAAAGTTACTGGTTGCCAACCGTGGCGAAATTGCTTTACGCATTATGCGCAGCGTCCGCGAAATGGGCATTAAAACGGTTGCCGTTTATAGTGAAGCCGACCGGCAAGCCTTACATGTGCGCTTTGCTGACGAGGCTGTCTTTATCGGTCCACCACCTTCTGCGCAATCGTATTTGGTGATGGACAAAATTCTGAATGCTGCCAAACAAACAGGAGCCAACGCCATCCATCCCGGATATGGTTTCTTATCAGAAAATGAAGACTTCGCCCGAAAAGTAAGAGAAGCCGGTTTGATTTTTATTGGCCCCTCACCGGAATCCATCGAACTGATGGGAAGCAAGCTCGCGGCAAAAGCAGCAGCCAAAAAATTTGGTGTGCCATTGGTCCCCGGCACCGATGAACCGATAAAAGACATTCCTGCTGCAAAAAAATTGGCTGGTGAAATTGGCTATCCTATATTAATAAAAGCCAGTGCAGGCGGTGGCGGCAAAGGTATGCGCATTGTAGAACGAGAATCTGAATTTGAAGAGCAGATGGAACGAGCGGTGAGCGAAGCTGTGTCTGCTTTTGGCGATGGCTCCGTATTCATTGAAAAATATGTTACACAACCCCGCCATATCGAGTTTCAGATTTTTGGCGATCAACACGGCAATCTGGTGCACCTGTTCGAGCGCGAATGCTCGATACAGCGCAGGCACCAGAAAGTAATTGAAGAAGCACCTTCGGCCATTCTCACTCCGGAGATCAGAAAAAAAATGGGCGAAGCAGCGGTGAACGTGGCGAAAGCAGCCAACTACTACAATGCAGGTACGGTGGAATTCATCGTTGATGCAGATAAGAATTTCTACTTCCTGGAAATGAATACCCGTTTGCAGGTAGAACATCCCGTTACGGAACAGATTACAGGCTTAGACCTGGTAAAGCTACAGATACGCGTGGCAGAAGGAGAGAAACTTCCCTTCACGCAAGATGACCTTTCCATCAACGGCCACGCCATTGAGGTACGCGTGTATGCTGAAGATCCTGCCAATAATTTCCTTCCGGATATCGGTACCCTTGCTACCTACAAGAGACCCCAGGGTCATGGCATTCGCGTAGACGATGGCTTTGAACAAGGCATGTCGATACCCTTCTATTACGACCCGATGATTGCTAAAATGATCTGCCATGCAGATACGCGCGAGCAAGCCATTGAAAAAACACTGCGGGCCATTGATGAATATGAAATCACAGGTCTGGAAACAACGCTTGGTTTTTGCGCTTTTGTTTTAAAGCACCAGGCCTTTACCAGTGGGCAATTCGATACCAAGTTTGTGGAAAAGTTCTTCAAGCCCGATGTATTGAAAGCCCCGCCTACAGAAGACGAAGAATTGTTAGCTGTGGCGTTGGCTGCTACTGCTGGTAGTGCAGGCAAAACGGCTACCCAGCCACTCCTAACTGCTACTTCGACCAGTAAGTGGAAGAAAAACCGACTGAACTGATACCCATGGCTGAGATCAAACCACTGCGCGCCTGGCGATACAATCAGGAGCTAGGGAAGCGAATAGATGAGTTAACGTCTCCCCTGTTCGATGTGGTATCGGAAAAGCAGCGGAAGGCGCTTTACCAAGATCCCTACAACTCAATTCATCTTTCTGTGCCGATGGGCCCCGCACCGGCACAACGCGCTGCGGAGTTGCTCGAAACCTGGAAGAAAGAGAAGTCTATCATTCAAGACCCGTTGCCAGGCATCTACGTTTATTACCAATATTTCAAATTAGCAGGATCGCCCAAGGAATATTGCAGAAAAGGATTTGTATGCAACGTTCGCGCCTACGATTGGGAAGACAAGGTGATACTTCGCCACGAAAACACCATACCTAAATCTGTAAACGACCGGATTGAACTATTGGAGAAAACGGAATTAAATGTTAGCCCTACGCATGGGCTTTATACCGACCCTACTCACGTATTGGAACCCTACATGGACGAAGCCATCCGGTTTCCGATTTACGAAACAGAAGACTATCAGGGTGTGCGCGATGTGCTCGGCATTATTCACGATGCACACGTCATTCAAAAGTTTATACATACCATACATCCTAAAAACATTATTCTGGCAGACGGACACCATCGCTACGAAGGGTCGTTGGCTTATAAACACAGGAAGCAGAAGGAAAACGCAAGCCCCACAGGAGATGAAGGTTACAACTTTCACTTGATGTACCTTACCAACACCGAATCAGACGATTTGCGGATTTTGCCCACTCATCGGTTAATCCAAAATCTACCGTCATTCGATGAGGAAAGAATAGTGAAACTCTTTCATGAGCACTTCACTGTTAAACCTATTGAAGATGCCGATACGCTGAATGAAATCATTATAGGAAAGCAATGGGCCTTTGGTATTATCTTCAAAGAAAATGCCTACAAGGTAAGGTTGAAACCCGAGGCACTGGCCACCATGACTTGGCACTTTCCGGAAGAAGTAAAACAACTGGACCTAACCGTACTTCACTATTTCATTATCGAAAAAATATTAGGTATACCCGGTAAAGACCAACGCAAATCAGAATACATTTCGTTCGATCGTAGTTTCTCTGACTGCCTGGCAAAGGTTATCAAGCAAGAAGCCCAGATGGCCATCATTACGCAAGAGGTTTCTATTGAAGATGTGAAAAAAGTTTGTGCCAGCGGCTTTACTATGCCGCAGAAGTCTACCTACTTTTACCCGAAGGTAATTTGCGGTTTCTTATTTGGCTCCATCCGCGAGGGTGAGTTTGAAAAGCCAACGTACGCATTGTTTTGAAATTTGAGTAAATTTGAAAATGAACACCGAGCTGCTATTACAGCGTATAACTCTTAACCCTGAGATAGGGCATGGTAAACCTACCATCCGCAACACACGGTACCTGGTGCAAAGCATACTTGAATATCTTGCTGGAGGCAACTCAATAGATGATGTACTGAAGGCCTTCCCTGATCTTCAAAAAGAAGATATTCTGGCATGCCTGGCCTACGCCACGGAAGTCATCAAGGCAAAAGGCTTTTCGTATAACGCAGCTTGATGAATTTTCTTGTTGACGCGCAACTTCCCCATCATCTGTGTAATTTATTTGAATCTCACGGTCACACCTGCGTGCACACACAGTCACTACCTCAGGGCAATCTGACCACCGACTCAGAAATAAAAAGACTTTCGCTAGAAAATAAGTGGGTAGTTATTACGAAGGATGTAGATTTTTTTCACTCGTTTATCCTTAAGCGATCGCCATATAAATTAATTTTTGTTAAAACCGGAAACATGAGATTGGAGGAACTTCTCAACCTCTTTCGAATACACATTAGTCGTCTATTGAAAGACATTGAAACTTATGGTATGATTGAATTAACCAGAACAGGTGTGACCAATATTTTGCCATGACATTTTCCCGATCACTAATACTCGCTTCTGGTTCTCCCAGACGCCAATACCTCATGAAGGAAGCTGGATTTCAGTTCGAAGTGCGCCCTTCTCACGCAGATGAAAGTTTTCCCGTTTCTATGCCGGTGCAATTTGTACCTACCTACCTGGCAGAAAGAAAGGCAAAAGCACTTCAAGACCAGATAACAGATGAAATTGTAATTACAGCCGATACTGTTGTCATTCTAGGTGGAGACATCATGAATAAACCTGCCAACAGAGAAGAGGCCATTTTTATGTTGAACCGTCTCAGCGGAAATTCGCACATGGTAATTACAGGCGTATGCTTGCTCGACAAAGCTAAAGCTGAAATTTTTGATGATCGTACCAAAGTCACCTTCAAGAAATTGAGCCCAGAGGAGATTACTTTTTACGTAGACCACTACAAGCCCTACGACAAGGCGGGCGCCTACGGGGCACAAGATTGGATAGGCATGGTAGCCATCGAACGGATTGTGGGGTCGTACTTCAACGTAATGGGTTTGCCTATTCACAAAGTCTACAAACGACTGCACACTTTCTAATCGGTGCGCAAAATCTGGCAAATACTTCGCACGCATTTTCAGGCCGATTTTCAGGCAGGTCTCTATTTATGTATCGCGTTGTTTCTTGTCTTTTCCATGGCCATCAACTATACCCTCGATTTGGAGGATGGCCTTATCGATAGGCATGTTACCAATCCTGCGCGCATAGGTTGGTATTTGTTGCTGTATGGATTTGCCTACTACGGAGGTGCCATCATCACCTTTTCATTCTCGCACAAGCTGCACTTATTAAAAACCTGGGCCTTTTGGGTAGTAACGCTGAGTGGCTTAATGATTTTATCGTTTAATGCTGGTTTTCCCTGGCTATCGCAACTAGTACGTTTTGTCTTTTCCGACTTCCGCATTTTTTCGTGGGCTTATTCCTTCTCATCCAACCTCATCAGTTTCTTCACACTGGCGCTGCCGCTTTTCTTGCTGGGGAACCTGCTAAAACCACGCAGCCATATGGGTGTTACGTTTCGTGACGCAGATCTCAAACCCTACTATTTTATTTTAGCCATTCTCGTTCCGATCATCGCTATCGGATCTTTCGAACCGGGATTCAAAAGTTATTACCCCACCTATAAAGTCAACCAGGTAGCTGAGGTAATGGAGTGGCCCGCGTGGGCTCCACCCCTGCTCTATGAATTAGCATATGGAATTGATTTCTTCAACGTGGAGTTACTGTTTCGTGGCTTTTTGGTAATTACTTTGTCGAAATGGTTGGGTAAGGAGGCGATTCTGCCCATGGTTTGCACCTATTGCTTCTTACATTTTGGCAAGCCGCTGGGCGAATCCATCAGTTCAATAGTAGGAGGCTACATTCTAGGAGTTGTTGCCCTTTACACTCGCAACATCTGGGGCGGGGTGTTGGTGCACATGGGCTTAGCCTGGATGATGGAACTGGCCGCCTGGCTTCAAAAAAATACCTAAACCAACTGCGTGTACTGCTGCATTAAGCGCTCGGCAATTACGCTGGGCTCAAAATGTTTTACATAAGTCCGCGAACGCTCCACGATGGACTTCCGCAATTCATCGCTCTCGAACAACTCGTCAATCTGCGTTGCCAGTTCATCGGCCCGCGTAGGGTTTACATATCTAGTGGCGGGCCCACCTGCTTCACTAAAACAGGAGCCATGCGAGGTGATAACCGGCACCCCCGATACAATGGCCTCCACTATTGGAATACCAAAACCTTCGAACACAGACGGATAAACAAATACGGAGGCTTGCTGGTAAACGGCTGGCAAATCGCCAAAAGAAACATGGTGCAGCACACGAACCCGATCTTCCACACCCAACTGCTTTATTGCCTGATCAAGCTTTTTCATATAGGGCGTAGCACGACCTACTAATACAACGGGAGCCTTTGTTTTAAGTAACGAAGCTGCTTTCACCAACTGAACTGCATTTTTGCGTTTCTCCAATGTGCCCACAAACAACACATAATTATCAGGAAGTTGGTAGGCGTATTTGACTCTCCTTTTCTCTTCTTCTGAAACTACTTGCTTAAAAACAGGATGACAACCCTGATAAATAACGCGTAGCTTGTCATCAGGCACGTGCATGAACTCACGCAAGTCAGCTGCCGTTTGCTGGCTTACTGCAATTACCAAATCAGCTGATTGGCAAGCGTGCTTTAATTTCCAACCATAAATCCGTACGTCTATAGGATTATAATAATCCGGGAAGCGCTTGAAAATAAGATCGTGAACGGTGAGTACCGTTTTTAACCGATCGGGCTTGGTTACAGGCAACTCATTGCTCAGTCCGTGAAAAATCTGTACGCCATCCGTTGCAGCAATATTGCCAAGCGCATAGCTTCGCCATAATGCCGGCACGCGCCTGGCCCAACCCGATTCCGGCTGACGGATAATAAAACGGCCAGACTGCTGGTAAGTACTTGTTTCCGGATGTTTTTTGATGCGGGGGGTATAAAGCAAATACTCGTGCTGAGGGTAATGCGCGGCCAATGCATCTGCCACAAACCGGCTGTAGTTACCCAGGCCGGTAAAGTTGTTGAACAACCGTTTGGCATCGAAACCAATTCTCACTTGGGAAATTCTGATTGGTAGCGTTCAATGCTTTGAGAGATGATCTCTGTAGCCTTGCTCTTCGACTGAAATTCATCTACTACCACTTTCTTGTTCTCCAGTGCTTTGTAATTTTCAAAAAAGTGTTTCAATTCTACACGGAAGTACTCAGGCAATTCCTCCACATTCTTTATGTGGCTTACGCTTGCATCCTGCATAGCCACCGCAATGATTTTATCGTCTGCTTCTCCCCGGTCTATCATGCGCATCACCCCGATCACCCGGCAAGGTATCAGGCACCGTGGCACCACTGCTACTTGCGTAAGTACCACAATATCCAATGGATCGTGGTCTTCGCCTAATGTTTGCGGAATGAACCCATAGTTAAGCGGATAATACATGGAAGCATAAATCACCCGATCGAGTTTAATCAAACCACTGGCTTTATCAATCTCGTACTTGGCGCGCGAACCCTTTGGTATTTCGATGATCGCATTCACCAACTCGGGTGGCGCTTCGCCAATTGACACTTCATGCCAGGGGTGTTGTACCATTTTTTTATTTAATTGTTATGCGAATATAAAAAAGAAGCCCCGCATCGCAGGGCTTCTCTCACATATTGTTTTCAACTCTTATTTCTTCTCTTCCGCCTTCTCGTCTTTCTTCTCTGCCTTGCGGATCTTGTCTCCTTCTTTCAAACGCTTGGACACCACCAGGAATGGACCGGTAACCACTTCGCTGCTGTCTGAAATGCCAGTTAATATTTCGATATTCTCGTAATCGCTGATGCCGGTTTTTACCTCTACCATTTTAGCCACACCACCCTCGTTCACAAACACCACTGTTTTGGGTTCCTTCTTAACCGGCTTCTTGTCTTTTTCATTCACCACCTGGGGCTTATCATCGTTGTCATCGTTCGCAGGCTTCGCCTCTTCAGCATCGCGTGTGGTTACGGCCGCCAGTGGCACAGACAACACATCTGCTTTGCGCGTGGTTAGAATTTCTACGCTAGCCGTCATACCCGGACGGAAAGGATAACGATTGCCCTGTTTAATCAAATCCTGATAAGAAAACTCCAGAATCTGAATACGAACCTCAAATTCGGTAATGGCATCTGCCGATGTTTTGTCTTTGGCGGTGTTGGCAATGTTGGTAACAATGCCTTTGAACTCTTTGTTGATGTTAGAGTAAGCATCGACATCGATCAGCACCGAATCGCCCAGGTGCACGCGCACAATGTCGTTCTCGTTTACGTTTACGCGTACTTCCATTAAGCCCAGGTCTGCAATGCGCAACATTTCAGTTCCCTGCATCTGGGCCGTACCCACTACGCGCTCGCCCTGCTTCACGTTCAGTTTGGAGATTACACCCGTAATGGGTGCCACCACACTGGTTCTTCGCACATTCTCGCGCGCTTCTTTTACCGATGCTTCAGTGCTGGCTACAATATATTTGGCTGCCTCCAGCGATTGCTTGGCCGAAGCCAGGTCATTTTGAGCTACTTTAAAGTTCTGTTGCGCCAACTGCCAATCTGCTTCGGAAATTACCTTTTCATTCCACAACTGTTCCTGGCGTTTGAATTCCTGTTCGGCACGGATGAAGGTAGCCTCCGCCCGCGACAACGCAGCTTCCGAAGACTTCACGTTGGCCTTTTGCTGGTTCAACGATGCCTCCTGTCTTTCCAACTGACTCAATTGTTGATCGGGGCGAATTTTTACCAGCAATTTTCCCGCATTCACCTGATCGCCATCTTCTACCGTCAACTCAATGATTTCACCAGATACTTCGGGAGCGAGTTTCAGTTCGGTAACGGGCTGCACCGTACCCGATGCACTTACCTTTTCAACTATCGTTACCTTTTTGGCCTTGGCCAACTCCACTTCTATGTCTTTGGTCTTTCCAATCCAACCGGCAGACTTGCCAATAAACAGAAAGAGGATAAGTACAACTAAACCGCCTATAAGATAATAGATGAGTTTGTTCGATTTACGCTTTTGTTGCTTTGCCATGCTAATGAAAAAAATTAAAGGGTAGTGGTTTAATAGTCGATTGGTTTGCCCTGGTAGAAGTCCAGAATCTTTTTACGGAAAATAAAATTGTATTTGGCCCGTGTTAAGTCACTGCGCGATTGGAATAGATCATTTTCTGAAATCTGGTATTCCACGAAATTGATAGCGCCTAACTCGAACCGTTGCTGGTTCATGCGGTAAGCCTCCTCGCGGGCATTTACCTGCTTCAAAGACGAGCCATAAGTTTTAGAGGCCGCCAGCGCATCGTTGTAGGCTGTCTCTATGGTTTGGCGCAAGGTGTTTTGCGTTTCAATTTCGCTAATGCGTGCAACTTCTGTGTTGATGGCCGCGCGCTGCACATTGCCCCTGCTCTGCCAATTGTTGAAAATGGGTATCTGCAAACTTACGTTGATGTTCTTAAAGAGGTTGTCCTGCAGTTGGTCTTTCTGACCATACTCACGTGTCTCGAAATCCTGACTCAATCGGTAACCTAGTACCGGCACTTGTTCACCTGCAAAATCAAAATACCCAATGGGTTGTTGCGTGGGTACCAAGTCGGGGGTTCCCACCGGAATTTGGAGATCGCGGTTGGCACTGGAGTAGTTGGACGTTGCACTGGCATTCAATGTAAGTCGAGGATACAAGCCGCCTCTGCTTGCTTTCAAAGCCAGGTTGGCGCTCTCTACACGGAGCAAAGCCGCCTTTACCTCGGGCATTTCCTTTAATGCTACCTGGTATACCTCGTCTGCGGTTTGATCGAGCACCAGATCCTCCACTGCCACTTCGGGTATTACCACATCTACCTCTTCCGATGCCGGAATCTGCAGCGCCTGCTTCAATTGCAGCAACGAAAGGTTCAGCGCATTTTCCTGGTTCACTAAGTTAACCTCATTGGTTGCCACCTGCGCCTCCTGGTTCAACTCGTTGGCTTTGGGCAGGGCGCCCGCAGCCACTTGCTTTTTAATGCGCTCCAATTGCTGTTGACTGGAGTTCAGTTGAAATCGCGCATTTTCGTAGAGTTCCTTGTTAAAAATAACGTTGATGTATTGTGTAACCACGTTAATGATCACATCGTTCTTGGCTTTTTGCAGATCGGCATCAGAAGCCTCCAGGTCGCGTTGGTTCTGACGGAAAGCGTTCTGCAACCGAAAAGCGTTGAACAACAACAGCGAAGAAGTGCCTTGCACATTCAGCGTATTGTTGTCGCGGTTAATGAATTGGTTGGTTACGGGGTTAATGGCGCGTCCGTAGTTCTGTCCATAGCCGCCTCCTAAGTTTACCGTTGGCAGAAAAGCCATCTTAGCCTGCCACAAATTTACGTTGGCGGTTTGTACTCCGTAGAGGCTTCGCTTCACACGTAAATTCTTTTCGAGCGCTATGTCCACGCATTCGCGCAAGTTGAGCACGCGCTGCCCAAACGTAGGTGCCACCGCACCCATAAAAAATAGAATCAGTAAAAATTTGTTCCTCATAGATCGATCAGCGGTATGTATATCACTTCTTTTACCCACGTTAGACTCTTTAAATACTCAAATGTTACAGGCTTGATACCCGAATCCACTTCTATTACCAAACATGCCAAATCGTTCTTGCCCTTACGGGAAACAGACATGGTGGCAATATTGCAGTCATCATGCGCCAACACGTTGGCAATGAAGGCAATGCTGCCTTTTTTATCTTCAGCAAAAATGATGAGCGTGTGCAGGCTGGCGCTGAAGTCGGCACGAAAGCCGTTTACTTCTGCGATATTAATGATACCCCCACCCTTGCTTTCGCCCAGCACCTCGATGGGATCATCGTTGGTACGGCTGATACGCAAACGGATGGAGTTGGGGTGCATGGTAGACGCATTGCCCACCGATTTGAAGTTATAGTGAAGTCCCATTTGAGGGGCCAGGTCTAGCGCATCTTTAATGCGCTTGTCGTCCGTTTTAAAATCCAGCAGGCCGGCAATAATTGCCCGATCGCTGCCATGGCCCTCGTAGGTTCGGGCAAAGGAGTTATAAAAGATGACCTCTGCCTGCTCGGGTATACCTCCCAGTATTTTCGTGGCCACACGGGCAATGCGCACCACCCCAGCCGTGTGCGAGCTGGAGGGGCCAATCATTACCGGGCCAATCATGTCGAAAATGCTGCTTTTCTCAGCCATACGCGATAAATAACGAAATAAGGGTGAAAAGGATGTTCTTTTAGGGCCATTTACACCACTTTTCCGGGTATTTCTTAACAGGCGGCAAAAATAGGGTTTATCCCCTCATTTGGATGATTCGGGAGGTCGTATTTTCTTTGGGGCAGCAATGAAAATTATCCTCTTACTACCCGTGCCGTTGCTATTCGCACTGTCTTTCGCAAAGGCACAGGATTCCCTTGTCTATTGGTCGGAAATACGCTTTGAAAGCCCAGCAGAGAAAGCCGCGTTAACGGCAGCTCTGATTAAAAAACAACCTGATTATTTCGAGCTATTTAATTCTGGCGTGCCCAGCAGTTCGAACCCTCGCGATCAATTTTACCGATTTTTAAAAGGCCTCGACTTATCGAAATTTCAAGACAAAAAAGCCGACAAGAAGGTCAAATTCATTTACGAAAGCCTACATAAAGCCTTCCTAACGAAGTACGAGGCCGTGAATCTATTTTCAGACATATGGAAAACTGGCTATTACAATTGCGTATCGGCAACTGCACTCTATAGCATAGCATTCAATTACTTCGATATTCCATACGTTATCAAAGAAAAGCCCAATCACGTCTACCCTGTAGCCTACCCCCATGACAAACAGGTTATTGTTGAGACCACCAACCCGATGGTAGGTTCTTTTGCGTTCACTGCACAATTCAAAGAAACTTATATAGAAAGTCTTCGCAAACAAAAATTGATTTCTAATCAAGAAGCCAGCAGTAAGGGAGTCAGCGAGCTATTCGATAAATATTTTTTTAAAGAAGAGTTGGATATTACGTTGGCCCAGTTGGTAGGTATCCAGTATATGAACGATGGCATTTTTAGATTAGATAACGAAAAATGGTTAGAAGCAACCTGGCAGTTTGAAAAGGCTTACCTGTTCTACCCCAGTGATCAGGTCACGAATGGTTTGGCAGCTAGTTACTTCAAAGCTTTTCAACAAAATCAGAAAAAAGATTCCACTCACGCGTTACTTGTTGCGCGACTTTCACGTTTTGCAAAGTATGGAATTACCTTCGATATGGTAAAGAGCGAGTTTGTTCAAGCCATCAACAGCTTATTGTTCGATCAGGGCAAATCGGCAGAACTATCAACTTACTACAAAGTTCTTTCCCGTGGACTTAAGCAAAAAGAGCTAATTGAAGAGATAGATTTTCTATACAACTATGAAGTGGGGAGATACTACTATAACCAAGGACGGTACTCAGATTCAGAACCTTATTTTGAAAAAGCTTTTTCACTCCGCCCCTCTAATCAAGAGGTTCAAACAATTTTTCTAACGCTGCTGGAGCGAAAACTTCGGGGAACTACGAAGGCTGATGAAGCTGTTACAGTGTTGGAAAAAACACTTCAGGAAAATCCGCTAATCAAAACCAACAACAACTTCAATACCTTGTTGGCAACTGCGTATCTGGCAAAGTTTGCGGAAGATTTCGAAAACAATAGACCCACTGAAGGCGACAAATACAGACTGTTGTTCGAGCAAAATTTTGGCAACAATAAAGACTTAAACATTAACGACTACCTGATTGGACAGGCGTACTCCACTGCTGCCGTTTATTATTTTAAGAAAAATCAAAATACCAAAGCGAAAACATATATCGAAAAAGGCTTGGAATATGCACCCGATAATCGGGAACTTCTTATGCGAAAAAGAGCCCTTCGCTAACGGCTTTCAATGGCAACATTTGTACTTTTTTGAGCGATGTAATAGTTGCCAAGTGTTGTTTTTATCTTCGCAATAATATTCACTTTCTCCATTATGAATTGCCCAGGCAGTAATTGAAAAGTGATATCAGCCTTTCCATACCGGTCTGTCGTCCAGATTTTTGAAGCCTTGCTGCCAATGTATTTACCATCTGTCAATTCTCCAACGTAATACTCAACCTCTTTTACCTTATCAGTCAGTGAGATATTGAGTATATAAGTCCCATCTTCTAAAATTCTGTCTTTGGGGGTAATAACGATTTGCGGATATTTCTTCTTGAGCGTTCCATCTAACAGATACTCCTTCAACCCAATACACGGCTCGTCTTTATAAAACTCGGCCTCTGATGACATTTTACCATTTGCCCTGTATTTTTTCTGTGTTCCATGCATCAGGCCAGCCAAATAGTTGGTTTCTTGCGCCAGTTGGCCTGTTTCAAAGTATTTACGAGCAACGCCCTCCTTTATTCCTTCCTTGTAAGTAACCTCCTGAAATTTATTCCCGTTGTTGTAGTACTCTATTGCAAGTCCGTGTTTCTTTCCGTCTTTGATTGGAATCTCCGTCTTTTTCTTTCCGTCTTTGAAGTAAGCTCTGGAAACCCCGTCCTTCAACGGCTTCTTCGCTTTGCCCGAGTGATCTTGTTTTTTTTCTTCCTGACAACCTGTTACAATGAAAACCGATAATAATGCGACAATAATTTTTCTCATACACTACACAGCTATAGGTGCTTTAATGGCGGGGTGACTCTGGTAATTAACGATTTCAAAATCTTCATAGGCGTACTCAAACAAAGACACTGGCTTGCGCCTGATGACCAACTGCGGCAAAGGGTAAGGTTGGCGCGACAACTGCAACGCTGCCTGATCAAAATGATTGTTATACAGGTGCACATCGCCACCAGTCCATACAAACGCTCCGGCTTCCAGGTCGCACTGTTGAGCCACCATGTGGGTAAGCAATGCGTAAGAGGCGATATTGAACGGTACCCCCAGAAAGAAGTCGGCTGAGCGCTGGTACAATTGGCAAGATAACTTGCCATCGGCCACATAAAATTGGAATAGTGCATGGCAAGGGGGCAAAGCCATGTTGTCGACCTCGGCCGGGTTCCATGCCGAAACAATGTGCCTGCGCGAGTCGGGCTTGGTCTTGATCTGGTGCAACACATTGGCGATCTGGTCTATGTGTCGACCATCGGGTGCGGGCCAACTGCGCCACTGGCTTCCATAAACCGGACCGAGGTTGCCATTCTCATCGGCCCACTCGTCCCAAATGGTAACGCCATTGTCGTTCAGGTACTTGATGTTGGTGTCGCCCCGCAAAAACCACAACAACTCGTATATGATGGACCGCAGGTGCAGCTTTTTGGTAGTAACCAGCGGAAAGCCTTCGGCCAAGTCGAAGCGCATTTGCCTGCCAAAAACCGATCGTGTGCCCGTGCCGGTTCTGTCGGTTTTTTGTGTACCATTCTCCAAAATGTCCTTCATCAGGCTGAGGTATTGCTGCATGTGGTTCTGTTTTTAGCTGGCGCTAAAATAAGGCGGTGGCTCTAAAAATGCTTCAACCAAAACTTGAAGCATCGAAAAAAAGAAAGAGCTAAATCCTAAAAAATTCCATCATCCAATTCTTCTCCCAACTTCGACCCTCATCGGCTGAAAGTGCTTGCTCCCAACAAACGTAATTCTGGCAAATACGCGTCCACTCCACCCATACCAACACTGCTTTATATGCATAGACTCCGCGCGAGAGGAATGCACCCTTGTTGCTGCCAAACGTGCCTTTCAAGGGCGACATCATGAGGGCTGAGGCTCCGTCTAGCCGGTCAATGGTCCAATAATCCCATCGGGGTTCGTAATGCCTGATGATGCTCCGTTCAAACAAAGCGTAGTCTAACGCATAATGGTGCAAGGCCACGTTGCCAGTGCCATCTTGCAATTTGCGCTCCGTGTGATACGATTCGAATTCTACCCACGCTGTGCAACCGGCAAGCCATTGCTGCAACCGAGTGTTGACTACCTTCCAGTTGCCCAACAAAAAATCAAAGTCGCCCGACATAACTTAAAACTGTCATTATCAACGAATGGAAGATTTGCTTCGTTCTGTTTTTCTGATGAGCGGGAAGCTAATTAAGGCTTAGGCGCCAGCAGCGAATTGATCCACGCAGCAATTTTCAACGCTTCATCTTTAGGCACTTGTGGCATGGCGGCCATGGGCGTTTCATGCTCGGGCCAGTTCTTGGGCTCGGGCGTGTAGATTAATTGCACAATGCGCTCGTTGGTGTATTTACGTTTGGCAATATCTCTAAATGATGGGCCCACCTGGCGCTTGTCTACATTGTGGCATGCCGTGCAGGTATTCTTTACCAGCAAGGGCTCTATTTCGCTGTAGGTGGGCGCTTTCGCGGATGCGGTTGATTTGACTGGGGCTTTCTTGGGCACCACAGGGGCAGCGCGTTTGGTGCTTAATTCACTCAGGGGCAGCTTCTCTCCTTCCGGGATATTATTCAGGGTGTAATAAGCCGTGGCATGCAACAACGGCAGGGCTCCATCTTTCGAACGAATGCCAGGAAGACTCAATTCGTGCAGGTAATAGTTTCTCAGGTTTTCAATCACTATCCTCACACGCATGCCATCCTCCGAAACTTTTACGCCTTTGATGTTGAGCTTCTCATCGTTGATGGCCGGGCTGCCATACACCGGATGGTATTTGTACACATAGCTTCTGCCAAAATAGGAGTCGAGGTTTTCGGCAGTGGCTTTGTCCACAGGCATCGTGAATTCAATCTCGAATCCATCGGGGCGGGCGCTCACGGTTTTCATTTCCATGGGCACTTTGTCCATCCACCTCAAGCGCTGCAGGCCAGAGTTGGTAGTACCTGCGGAACCCCAGCCACGGTTGGTTTCGCCAACAAACAACGAGCCATCGTGGCCCCAGTTCATGCGCAACACACCCGATTGAAAACCAGAACGGAAATCGAAGGCAACACCCTGATATTCGCCCTTTACCTTTTCGAGCACCACGCGCATGATTTTGCTCTGGCCCTGATCGCCCACAAATACCTGCCCGGCAAAAGGGCCAAACTTACCTTTGGTGTTGTCTACCAATATTTCAGAATTCGAAATACCCAACACGCCATGCGGCAACCACACCGCAGGTGGACGGAACTCCGGGAATTCTTTCTTCAATTCGAAGAACAGATGTGGGTTGGCTTCATCCGTAATGTTTTCTGGTTTTACAAACTGACCATTCTTTCTCACCTGACGTGGATCCACTTTCGCATAAAGTTGATCGGTCGTTAACTTTACAGGAGAATTAGGCATGTTCGTCCAGCGGAGACCTGCGGGATGACCTGTAAAACTTCCTTTGGTTACGTGCCACAGGCCGCCAGAGCCAATCCAATCGCCTTGGTTGTCATCATAAAACAATTCGCCATCAATTATTCCTAAGCCGCAAGGCGAACGCATACCCGTAGCCCACGGCTCAAGGGTGCCATCCGGATGTATTTTCATGGTCCATCCGCGCCATGGAGTGCGGCTCTCGCCCCGCCACCATTCTTCATCGCCAAAGGCCACGTTGCCGGTTACAAAAAACGCACCATCGGGCGCCAATTTGGGGCCGAAAGAATATTCGTGGTAATGTCCTGAGATGGGCCATGCATGGATGGTTTCATACACGTCTGCTTTGCTATCGCCATTGGTATCCATTAGCTTGGTTAACTCACCTCTTTGTGCGGCAAACAGCGCGTTGTCTTTGTACAGCAGGCCCAGTGGCTCGTGCAAGCCGGAGGCGAACAAAGTGAAACGAGGTGCACTACCATTGGCCATGTGCGCATTTTCAATCACCCACACATCGCCCCTGCGTGTGCACACCGCCACGCGACCATCGGGCAGGGTGGCAACGCCCCCTACTTCCAATAGCACGCCTTCGGGCGCAGGGATGGTGATGATTTTATAATAATCGTCTTCAGTAGGCAGCTTGCTCTGCGCAAAAGCCGATACCATGGCCGCGAGCAAGGCGAGTTGGAGAAATATCTTCTTCATAGTCATTTCTTTACCAGATGATAGAATATTGTATATCGTTTGAGGTGACAAGTGCAATCAATTCTTTCACACCATTTACTTCGCGCACAATGGCATTCAGCGGGGTCTTTACATAATACTGCCTGTCGTCTATGGCGAAGGAGCCATCCGGTTGTTTGTCTATGCGGCTGCCCTCGGCCAGTTTAATATACAGCCCGGTTTTTCCCTCTGTATTCTTAATAGTGAGCTGGCGCTTGACCACACGATCCATTTCAGGTGTTACCCGCTCTTCTACTTCCAAACCTTTGTAATGATACACAAACACAGGTCGGCCCGTTGCCTCTTCAACGCGGTAGCCCTTCGAACGAAATTCTTGCTCTTTACCGGGTGCTGGGAATGCTTCTGTATTGTTACCTAAAAAAGCCAGTGACTGATTGAGATAGGTAAACTGGGTAGCGCCCCGCGGACGGAATGAGCCATCGCCCCTATCGTGCCACATCGGTGTGGCATCCACAAAATCGCCACGCCACACACAGGCTACGTTGCCTGCATCCAGATCGTACACATAATTGACACCGGTAGGATCGCCCACGCCAATGGAGTGCGTGATGCGCTTTTTATTATCGCCTTTGAAATCAACAAAAGCACGCAGCAGCCGGGGCTGCGCACCCGCGTTAATTAGAATGGGAGACGTGGGATTGTCGTCAGGTGGATACGAATTAAAGGCGTGCAGCTCTACCATAGCTGTGGAGGCAGTCTTTATATACAAAGCCATACGTGGGGGTGCCCACGAAGCGGTTTTAAAATTATGAATCACAAACGGGTACGTGCCTTTTTTTAATTCCATGGTGCCACGATCCATTTGCCAGGCATCGCCTCGCTGTACATCTACCAACGTTTTTCCATTTACCTGCAAAACAGTGCCGCCTGTGTATACTGTTACAAACTCGTAGGTATCATCTGAAGGAACGGTAATGCTGCCGGAATAGGTGATACCGTAATCGTTCTCATCATCCAACACTTCGCAAGTAAGTTTTTCTGTAGTGCCTGTTTTCACTGGCTGCAGCGAAGTAAATTCCGCTATTTCTTTGAATGAACCTTTGTAAGCCTTGTAACTAACAGGCGAAACTTCCAACTTCAAGTCGCTAGTAAGCAGGTAGCTTACGTTACGAAAAGCCACCGGGCCATGGTCTCCCTGTATCATGAGCGGGCCGGTAGGCTTCTCGTTGTTTTCTATCGGTCCACCGGTGGGTAAGGGTACCTCCACGTTGTCGTGAATTTTCACTCCATTCAGTTCTACCGACACGAAGCGTGCGTTGGCAATCTTGTTCCCTTGCGCATCGAAGCGGGGCGCTTTGAAAGAAATGCGCAGCTTCTGCCATAGGCCGGGTGCTTTGCTGGGGTTGCTCAGAGGCGCCTTGCCCATGTAAATTTTGCCAGGTTCACTCTCCCAGTTACGGTAGATACCTCCCATGTCGGAAAATTTTGGATTTTTCTCGCCCCAACTGTCAAACAATTGCAGTTCGTAGCGGCCTTGCAAATAAATACCAGAGTTAGAACCTTTGGGAAGCATCACCTCCAGTTCAATGTCCATGTCACCATGTTCAATGGTGGTAATCAGTTGGTCTTTTTTCTGATCGTCATTGACGTTCAACAACACCCCTGTGCCTGGCTGCCAACTAACCGATTTGGGAGGTTCTGTAACGGGAGCAGATTTCTGTTTCTTCCCTTTCTGTTTGGTTTCTGCAGGTGGCGGTGGCGTGTGAATGTCTGCATTCGGATCCATCGCAACATCGCCTACAATCATCCAGTTACCCGCCTGCGAACGAAAGGCAGATAAATCGTTGAGCGGAAAAGGTGTGAGCGATTGTGCGGACGCTGAGAGACTCAAAAGCCAACCCACCCATACCATCACTCCATTTGTTAATCGCATAATCTATTTTTTTTATAAGGCCCAATATCCAACTTAGTGCTGTTTTACACAACCTTTTGGGGAGGGATTGCTGCCATGGCGAAACAGGTTCGCAGATTCATCAATCTAAAAACAATCGTTAGGCAAAAATCACCCATCAAGTTACAACTTGTTTGGCGCACTCAGGCAATTAAATCTTTCGAAAACGAAAATCGCACTTGGCATGACCCGAAGCCAACGTACCTGACCGCACCAGCTCCAACCCGGCCAGCCCCGAGGTGATGTAGTCCACTTCGCAGAGCAACGAAGTGTACCTTGCCATCTCTTTGCGTTGAAACAGTTTGCAGATGCCACACTCCAGAATGTCTATACCATAACCCAAGCCATATGTTTGTGCCTTGTCGGTAATGACAGCCACCCGGAATCCATCAGGGTGTACACGTTGGCTCACTTTGGCCGCTAACACCTTGAATATTATTTGTGCGAACGATGTGCCTATCAACCACGCAGGCCATTTTCGAACCCACCTTTGCCATGCATTTTTAGGCGTTACGATCTGACGCGCAAGCTCCAGACATAACGATCGTATCTGTTCGTGGGTCTGGCGCTCGCGGTGCAACACGATAATCAGCGACAGAAAAACAGCGGCTACCCCCATTCGCTTATCCATCGGGTTGGCCGAATGATCTGCAAAAGCAATATTCGGTTTCAGTTTATTGAATTCGCCCTCAATGGCATTCATCCATTCCGCTGCGCGCAACGCATGGCTAGCCGTTAAGACCTGCTGCAGCAACGATCGGTATCGGGCAAAGGCATCCACTAAGCGTTTATTCCTTCAGGTGGTGGCTCCGGCACCATAAACTCAATAGGGTTGGGCACGAAGCAGAGAATAAAGATCAGCAACGCCAGCCAGCCCAGAAGTTGCCGCGCGGGCGAAAGGGGCTCTTCCATATCAGCAGGCGGGTGCGGTATGCGCACAAATCGCCCTATTACAAATGCGAATAGAAGCCAGCCGCTGTAGCCTTTAACACCCGGCCAGGTAAGCACCAACAGGTATTGCACCGCAAAAATGATAACTGCATACATCCATGTGTCGCGTTTGCCCAACAACAAACCACCCAGGCAGAGGTAGTAAAAACCTACCACCGTGGCTATCGATAACAAATGCGGCATGCGCCAACCCAATACATTCAATTCCTCACCCGGCACCAGCAAACCCAAACCTGCATAAAACAAAAACAAACCAAACACCACACTCGCCACCACGCGGTGTTTTTTAAAACCCAACAAACCGTACAGCACGTGGCCACCATCCAATTGCCCAACCGGCAACAGGTTTAAGCTGGTAAACACCAGGGCCAGGAAGCCGGCAAACAACAACGGGTAGTGTATCAACTCGTGGGCATTGGGCACGCGCGCGGGGTCTGCCACATAGGTTTCCAAAAGCCACATCAACAAGTTTTTACCTATCACCATGTCCACCGTGCCGGGAGGTAAATTTTCAGGCTGGTAAACGTGGTCTGCATAGTTCAAACCATATTGTTCGTATTCGGGATGAAACTGATAAATGTATTCTGCGGGCGGCAAATTGGCATAACCATAAATGAGCAAGGCCAAGGCAACCACGAAGCCGGCTAGTGGCCCCGCAATACCAATATCAAAATTAACGGTACGGCTTTGTATGCGGCTCTTAATGCGTATCAACGCACCCAATGTGCCCAACATCAGCGGAAGCGGTGGCAGCGGTATGTAGTAGGGCAGCGAGGTGCGCACCCGGTAATAAACGGCTGTAAAATAATGGCCGAACTCGTGTACCGTCAATATCAACAAAAAAGGCACTGAATAAGGTAAGCCGCTGAGGAAATCGTTCCATGTATAGCCGGGCACCAGGATAGATTTGCTGTACACCCACTCCGCCCCCGCCAGCGTGGTGGTAATGAAGGTGAGCAGAAAAAGGCCGCCATGGGTAAGGGCCGTTTTAAGTTTACGATTCATGGAAGATGGTAAAGATCAGGTCGGGTTGTTGCACATGAAAGGTCTGAATGCCTGCCTGGCGTGCACCTTCCAGGTTAGCCAGGTTGTCGTCTAAGAAGAGCGTAGCTGCCGGTTGTAAATGATTCTCCTGCAACACGTGCTCGTAAATTTCCACATCGGGTTTGCGCATCTTCAGCAGGTGCGAATAATAAGCTTTGTGAAACCAAGGTTCCAACCCCGGTTGGCCGGTAACGCCTTTCGCTATTTGGTTGAAGCATTGCAGGTGAATGTCGTTGGTGTTGCTGAGCAAAAACACCCGGTAATTTCTCTTGAGTTTTTCCAACAATTGTATCCGCTGCAGCGGAATGTCGAGCAGCATAGCATTCCAGCAACGATCCAGCTCGGCATCAGAAGCTTCCACATTGAACAAGCCACGCAATGCACTTCTGAATTCGTGATTGGTGAGCAACCCTTTTTCGTACAGGTGAAACTCCGGCCGCTCGCTGTAAGCTTTGAGCACCTTTTCGGGCGATAGCCCCGACAAGCGGGCAAAGGCTTCCACCGTTTTTTGTGGGGCCAGGTTGATAATGACTCCGCCCAGGTCGAAGATAATGTTTTGAATAGATGAATCGAGATGACGCATGGCTACAAAAGGCTAAAAATAGAAAACGATCTTGCGCTTAGGGCAGAATCTTTTGGTAAAAAATGACAAAGTTTTTCTAAACTTGCATCCGCTTTTAGCGAAGGGCCCTTAGCTCAGTTGGTTAGAGCACCTGACTCATAATCAGGGGGTCGCAGGATCATGCCCTGCAGGGCCCACACTTGTAAATCAAGTAGTTAACACTGCTTGATTTTTCTTTTTTTGAGGTGATGATTCCTCGCGAAATGGCGCCCCAGTTGTTTAGGTGGTGAATTAGTCAGCATCAGGTTGGTTTGCAAACGAGTTCAATGCCACCTATATGTATTAAAACCATAAAATAAAAGATCGCACTTCGCAAGAATGGAAAAATGTGTTAAAATTGAAGGCAAAACCGTAAAACCCATGAAATTTACTCGTTCTATTTCCCTTTTCAGCGCGCTGACTGCTGCGTTTCTACTCGGTAGCTGTGGCGGCTCCCAGAAGGAGTCCAGCTCCGATGAGTTCGACCAGGCGCAGAAGTCTTTGAAAGACCAGATTGAGGATGTTGTTTATAATATTCCTTCTCCTACCGAAATTCCTTACCTGCTGGAGGCTACCGGAGCCGAATTCAACCAAACCCTGGTGAACGACCGTGCCAAAGCAGACCAATATGCAACGAAAAACGACAAGGCTGCTTTGAATCTGGGCATTTATGCCGCAGACATTGGCTACCTTACTTCGTACGATAAAACCCAGGAAGCCATCGATTACCTGAACGCCTGCAAGAGCCTGGCCGATGGGTTGGGCGTTATCGGTTCTTTCGACATCGATGTATTGAAAAAGTTTGAAGCCAACATCAGCAACAAAGATTCTTTGGGCTCGCTGTTGAACCAAACTGTTCAGAAGACCGGCAGTTTCCTGAAAGACGACAGCCGCAACAAACTGGCTGCGCTGGTGGTAACGGGTAGCTTTGTAGAAGGTTTGTACATCTCTACAGGCCTCATCAAATCCTATCCCAAAGATTTGTTGCCAGACGATCAACGTAACCTTATCCTCACCCCCATCATGCGGGTGGTGTTGCAGCAAGAACAGTCGGTAGACGAATTGCTGAAAATGTTGAAGTCGGTAGAGCAAGACGAGTTGATAGGCACCATCATCAGCGATCTTACCACATTACAGGCCAGCTACCGCGCACTTAACATTGAAGAACAGATTAAGAATAACCGTGCAGATCTGGTGTTAACAGACAAAAACCTTCAGGATATCACCGCGTTAGTTGAAAAACTAAGAGGCGACATTACACAATAACCTACGCCTTAGCGGTGTAAGAAAAGGATTGGCATTTGCCAGTCCTTTTTTTTTACTATCAATCGGGCATCTTTGTTAACTTTAGAAGTCGGGCACTAACCTACTCCACTCCATGAGCGAACCGGTACTAAAAGCGATTATCAAACTCTTTGCCCTGGTAGCCAAAGAAGACCAGGTAACCAAGCAGGAACGCGACCAGATTGAGGCCTTTCTGAACGACCACCTGAGCCAGAGGGCCGTAGCGATACACCTCGAAACGTTCGATCAGTATTGCCAGCAGATAGTGAGCCGAAACACACCGGCACAAGAAGAAGAGGCGATACAAAAAATCTGCACCTCCATCAATCAGGAAATTGCGCAGAAGCAGAAGGCCGTGATTATGCTTGAGTTGATGAGCATTGTCTGTGCCGACAAGACCATTACCCCCCGCGAACAGCAGCTTACCGCCCTGATTTCGCGTGCCCTGAACATGAGCGATGAAGACCTGGCACTGATACGGGACTATGTACTGGGACAAACTTCTGAAGAGTTACAAAACGAAAATATCCTGGTCATCGACTCGGCCAAACACGGTGGCACCAAGCATCTCCATCGCCCCCACCTCGATGGGCTCATTGCCATCCTTTATCTGGCCTCGTCCGACAATTTTTTCTTCAAATTCCTCGGTAAGACAGACGTGTATCTAAATGGCGTGCCGCAAAAGCCGTCCAATATTGTTGCGTTTGCCACCGGCAGTCTCGTTCGCTGGGCCTCAGCCGACCCGGTGTACTACGGTGAGGTGCTGGCCTTATTCAAGAAAACAGACGATGTAACGCGCACCAGCTTTCAAGCCACCAACATTTCATTCAAGTTTAAAAATGGCAAACTGGGTTTACGCAATGTAAATGTATTCGAACAATCGGGAAACCTGGTGGCTTTGATGGGCGCCAGTGGTGCCGGCAAATCCACTTTGTTGCATGTATTGAATGGCACCGAAAAACCTTCCGAGGGGCAGGTGCTCATCAATGGCATAGACATCCACAAAGAACCACAGAAAATTGAAGGCGTGATTGGCTTTGTGCCGCAAGACGATTTGCTGATTGAAGACCTTACCGTTTACCAGAATCTTTACTACGCGGCCAAGTTGTGCTTCAGCCACCTTTCAGAAGAGGAAATAGACAAGTTGGTGATGCGTACGCTGGACGACCTGGGCCTGACCGAAACCAAAGATTTGAAAGTGGGGTCACCCTTGCGTAAAACCATTAGCGGGGGGCAACGCAAGCGCTTGAATATCGGTTTGGAATTGCTGCGCGAGCCGGCTGTGTTGTTCTGCGATGAGCCCACATCGGGTCTCTCCTCTCGCGACTCTGAAAACATTATCGACCTTCTAAAGGAGCTTTCGCTGAAAGGCAAGCTGGTGTTTACAGTTATCCACCAACCCTCGTCCGACATCTTTAAAATGTTCGACAAGCTGGTGATTTTAGACACAGGCGGCTACCAGATTTACTACGGCAACCCTGTTAATGCCGTAACCTATTTCAAACAAAGCATCAACCAGATCAACAGCGAGCAGGGCGAGTGTCCTTCGTGTGGCAATGTGAACCCCGAGCAGATTTTCAACATCATCGAAACCAAAGTAATCAACGAGTTTGGTGCCTTCACCAACGAAAGAAAGTTCTCACCCGAACAATGGACAGAAATTTATCAAAAACGCATTCAGCCTGTGCCGGTTGAAACGGTAAACGAAAAACCGCACTCCACACTTCGTATACCCAAGTGGCTGAAGCAGACAAAACTTTTCTCCGCACGCGACCTTCGTTCTAAACTAAGTAACCAGCAATACCTCATCATCAATATGGTAGAGGCGCCCTTGCTGGCTTTCATACTCGCTTTTATAGTCAGGTTTTACAATGTAGACGATCCGTTGAAATCGGAGTATCTCTTCAGCAAAAACCTGAACATGCCCGCTTACCTTTTTATGAGTGTAATCGTGGCCTTGTTCATGGGCCTTACCGTCAGTGCCGAAGAAATCATCCGCGATCGTAAAATTCTGAAACGCGAGGCTTTCCTTCACCTGAGTCGCAGCAGCTACATCATTTCTAAAATTCTCATTCTCTTTATGATCTCCGCCATCCAAACATTTTTGTTTGTATTGGTGGGCAATTACATTTTAGAGATCAAAGGCATGTTCCTGATTCACTGGGGAATACTTTTCACTGCTTCATGTTTTGCCAATTTGTTGGGCTTGAACATTTCGTCCGCATTCAACTCCGCGGTTACCATCTATATTCTCATACCCATATTGCTCATTCCGCAACTTATCCTGAGTGGCGTGGTAGTAAAATTCGACAAACTGAATCCTGTTATCGGCAATACAGCCACGGTTCCCTTCGTGGGCGATCTGATGGCTTCGCGCTGGGCGTTCGAAGCCAGCATGGTAGCACAATACAAAGACAACAACTTCGAGAAAGAGTTTTACCTGTACGACAAAACCATGGCCGAGTCGGATTACAAAAAAATTTACTACCTGCCCGAATTAGAAACCCAACTCGACTTTGTTAACCTGCATTACAAAAATCCAGATCCAGCCATTCAACAAGAAGTAGCTGGAAACCTCGCGCTGATTCAATCGGAAATCAAGAGAGAGTTGGTTGAGGTAGGTTCGGACAGATTTGCGCGCGTTAATGACCTGACGTTGGATCGATTCGATTCGTCTGCTTTTGTTGAGACAAAGAAATTTTTTGAGGCGCTGAAGCGATTATATATAAACCGATATAACGCAGCCGATGAACGCAAAGAACAGAAGGTGAAAAGTCTCACGAATACGTTGGAAAAAGAAAGGGCTTTTGAACAATGGCGCCACTCCTACCAGAACGAAGCCATTGCCGAGTTGGTAAAGAACACTACCGAAACTCACCGCATCATAGAGAAAGACGGGAAATTGATCCAAAAAATCTTCCCTATTTACAAAGATCCCGATCCCGATCACCTGGTGGATTTCGATGCGCAGTTCTACATGCCTGCCAAGCATTTTCTGAATCAGAACATAGACACCTATTATTTTAACTTGGGTGTTATCTGGTCGATGACGCTGGTGCTTGCCATTCTGTTGTACTTTGAAGCCCTGCGCAAATTGGTAGATGCTTTAGGTAACCTATCCAACCCTTTGCCCAAGCGGATGTGATATGTTTTTCTTCCTGTCGAAAACGCTGGCTTACCTCACCCAACCGCTGGTTATTATCTGCCTGCTGTTGATCGGTGCGGCCTTCATCAAAAAACAACGCTTTCGCTTGTGGTCTTTTCGCCTCGGGCTCGGCTTACTGCTCTTGCTCAGTAACGATTTTCTGGCTTCGGAGGTGATGCGCTGGTGGGAACCCGACATCGTGCCCTATGCCGACATCACAAAAAAGTATGAGTATGGCATTGTGCTTACGGGAGTAACCCGCGCAGAAGTGGGACCTACCGATCGGGTTTATTTTCAACGCGGGGCAGACCGAATTACCCACACGCTACAACTATATCGGTTGGGTATCATCAAAAAGATTCTCATCTCGGGTGGATCAGGGAGATTGATAGACATTGGCTGGAAAGAGGCAGATGAACTGGCCGACTTTCTAAAGTTGGCCCATGTTCCCGACTCCGTGGTGGTGTTGGAAAACAGATCCAGCAATACGCACGATTCGGCCGTGGAGGTTGCCAAATTGTTAGAAGGTAAAACCAGACCAGAAGAATGCCTGCTCATTACCTCGGCTTTTCACTTGCGCAGATCGCTGGCGTGTTTCAAAAAAGCAGGCTGGGACATGAACATCTTTGCTACTGATCCTTTAGCACACAACCGGGTGTTCTATTTAGATGCGCTGATTATCCCCAAGATTGAAGCCCTCGCCATCTGGAACTCCCTCATCAAGGAGTGGGTAGGCATGACTGCCTACAAGATCGCGGGATACATTTAAGCCATTAGACGAACCGAAAGGCTTAATTCCGCACTCATTTCTGACGACCGAGGTCTTCAAAAAACAAGTGTCATCTGCACATTTATTTCCTATCTTAGGCACACACAGTAAGCCAAACCTAAAACGCCATGACAATCCATGTACGAGCGCTGACTTTGTTATCCTGTTGTCTAATTACAATGGCAGGGCGCGCTCAATCGCCCTCGCGCAAGATCGAGCCCATTAACTTCTCGCAGGTAAATATTACCGATGATTTCTGGAAGCCTACCATGGATAAGGTGGCCACCACTACCCTGCAGGCATGTGTCTATCAAACAGAGGTAAAAACACCGCGCATCAAAAACTTCGAAAAAGTGGCGCGTGGTGCTACCGAAAAACACGAAGGCATCTTTTATGACGACAGTGATGTGTTCAAAGCTTTGGAAGCCATTGCCTATTCGCTGAAAAACAGACCTGATATCGCCCTGGAACAAAAAGCTGACGAGTGGATAGACAAGATCGCAGCTGCACAGCAACCCGATGGCTACATTAACACCTACTACACGCTGGGGAGAATGAACGAACGGTGGACGGATATGAGTATGCACGAAGACTACAACGGGGGCCACCTGATTGAAGCGGCCGTTGCCTACTACAATGCCACAGGTAAACGTAAACTGTTGGATGTGGCCATTCGCTTTGCCGATCATTTCGACTCACTTTTCGGGCCTGGCAAGCAACATTGGGTAACGGGCCACCAGGAACTGGAATTGGCGTTGGTGAAGTTATACTCCGTAACCAACAACAAAAAGTACCTCGACCTTTCGCACTGGCTGTTAGAAGAACGCGGGCATAAATTAGGCAAAGGCTATACGTGGACATCGTGGAAAGACACCGCCTACGCACAAGATGTGGTGCCCGTGCGCGAACAAAAAGAAATAACCGGTCATGCTGTGCGAGCCATGTATCTCTACACGGGCGCTGCCGATGTGGCCGCCCTGACCGGTGATGCCGGCTACATGACCGCCATGCAAACCGTGTGGGAAGATGTGGTGCATCGCAACATGTACATCACCGGGGGTATCGGCTCTTCGGGTAGCAACGAAGGCTTCAGCAATGATTACGATCTGCCCAATGAGCAAGCTTATTGCGAAACCTGTGCCTCGGTAGGTATGGTATTCTGGAACCAGCGCATGAACATGCTTACAGGCGATAGCAAATTCATTGACGTGCTCGAACGAAGCCTTTACAATGGTGCCCGCGATGGCTTGTCGCTCAGTGGTGACCGGTTTTTCTACGGCAACCCTTTGGCTTCCAACGGCAGGCACTTCAGGCGCGAGTGGTTTGGTACCGCATGCTGCCCCGCCAATATTGCGCGATTGGTGGCTTCTTTAGGCGATTATGTTTACGGCACTTCCGATAAAGGAGTCTGGATTAATCTATTTGTGGGAAGCAACACGGTAGCCAAAGTGGGGAAAGCGGAAGTACCCGTGCAAATGGAAACCAACTACCCGTGGGAAGGCACCGTGAAAGTAACGCTACAACCCAAAAGCAAGGTAAAAATGACTCTGAATCTACGTATTCCGGGATGGGCACGCGGAGAAGCTGTGCCTGGAGATTTATATGTATTTGAAGACAAAACTTCCTCTCCCTTTACCCTTTTGGTGAATGGTAAACCTGCGAATTATACACTGAACAATGGCTATGCTGTGGTAGATCGCGAATGGAAGAAGGGTGATGTAGTGGAGCTGACGCTGCCCATGGAGGTAAAGCGCATTGTATCGCGCAAAGAATTAAAACAAAATGAAGACCGCGTAGCGCTGCAACGAGGCCCGCTGGTTTATTGTGTAGAAGGGGCCGACAACAACGGGCAGGCTTGGAATCTTACCTTACCAGACAAGGCCACATTTAAAACCAATTTTCAGCCTGATTTACTGGAAGGTATTACCACCATTCAATTTGAAGCTCCCACCCTGCAGGTAGCCACCGATGGGCAATCTGTTAGCACCGAAACCAAAACCATCACAGCCATACCTTACTATGCCTGGTGCAACCGCGGCCAAAACCCCATGCAGGTTTGGCTTCCCAGAAAAATAAAAGACATCAAAGTAAACTACTGATGAGAAACTTCCCTTTTGCTTTAACTGCACTGATAAGCTTGCTTCCCGCAACACTATGGGCGCAAGCCTACCAGGCCGAGAAGAACAACCCTTACATAAAAGTAAAACCCAAAGCGGAGATACAAGCTTATGCGTTCAGTCTGGCAGACGTAAGGTTGCTAGAAGGTAGCCCATTCAAGAATGCGATGGACAAAGATGCCGACTACATTTTATCGTTGGATGTAGATAGACTATTGCACCGGTTTCATGCAAACGCTGGTCTCTCTCCGAAAGGTGAAGTGTATGGAGGTTGGGAAAGTGAAGGGTTATCTGGCCACACATTGGGGCACTACCTTTCTGCGGCTGCCATGATGTACGCATCCACAGGCGATGAACGCTTCAAACAAAAAACCGATTATGCCATTGATGAACTGGAGCGTTGCCAGGTGGCGCGCAAAACAGGCTATATAGGTGCCATTCCCAATGAAGACTCCATTTTCTGGAAAGTGCAGCATGGAATCATCAAAACTTCTGGCTTTGATTTGAATGGAGGCTGGTCGCCCTGGTACACGGTGCACAAAGTGATGGCGGGCCTTACTGATACTTACCTATACACCGGCAATGAAAAGGCACTGAAAATAGTAACCGGTATGGCCGACTGGACAGAGACCATATTGAAAGACCTGAACGATGAGCAGTTGGAAAATATGCGTAAGTGTGAGTATGGAGGTATGAACGACATACTGGTACACCTCTACGAACTAACGGGCAATCAAAAATACCTCGACCTGTCTTTTAAGTTTCACGATCATTTTGTGATGGACGAACTGGCCAAACGCATTGATCCGCTGCCAGGAAAGCATTCTAATACCAATGTACCCAAAGCCATTGGCGCGGCCAGGCGCTATACCCTTACGGGCAGCGAAACCGATAAAACCATTTCATCATTCTTTTGGGAAACGATGACGAAAAGCCACACCTACGTGATTGGTGGCAACAGCAACTATGAATATTGTGGCGATCCGAACAAACTGAACGACCGCCTGAGCGACAACACGTGCGAGACCTGCAATACCTACAATATGTTGAAGCTCACTCGCCAGCTTTTTGCCGTACAGCCTTCGGCCGCCTATACCGACTATTATGAGCGTGCTTTGTATAACCATATTCTTGCCTCGCAAAATCCCACCACCGGCATGATGTGCTACTTTGTGCCCCTGCGCATGGGCACTAAAAAGAGATTCAGCAATCCCTTCAATACCTTTACCTGCTGTGTAGGCAGTGGCATTGAAAACCACGCCAAATACACGGAAGGCATTTACTCGGAAGGTAAAGACGGCAGCCTTTGGATAAACCTTTTCATCCCATCACGCCTTACATGGAAAGAGAAGAAAGCAATTGTTACGATGGAGACCGCTTTTCCCGAAAGTGAGAAAATAACGTTAACCTTACAAAATACTAAACCTCAACGTTGGACTTTAAAATTACGACAACCAAAATGGGTGAAGGGCCCCGCATTGCTGAATATCAATCAGAAACCTGTGAAGGCTATGGTTGATGCCTCGGGTTACCTGGCCATTGACCGAACCTGGGGCAGGAATGACGTGATTGAATTGACCTTACCGATGCAACTTTACACCGAAGCCATGCCCGACAATCCGAACCGGGTGGCCATGTTATATGGGCCTGTTGTTTTAGCAGGCAAACTGGGCAAAGAAATGCCAGACCCTATTTTCGGTACCACGGTATTGTTGACTGACAATCGCGATGTTTCCGCCTGGGCACAAGCTGACGCTGCCAACCCGCTCACGTTCGTCAACACGGTTGCCAAGCCCGACCCGGTAACATTGGTGCCCTTCTACACCGTATACGATGAATATTACAATGTGTATTGGGATTACTTTACTACCAGCGACTGGAACCAAAGGCAAGCCGAATACGAGGCAGAGAAAAAGAGATTGGCCGATATCGAAGCACGCACCATAGACCACATGCGCATTGGCGAAATGCAACCCGAGCGCGATCACAACCTGACCGCCAGTGAGAAAAGCTACGTGAGCGATGCCCTTGGCCGCATGGGCCGTGAAGCGCGCACAGGGGGATTCTTCGAGTGGGATATGAAAGTAGATGCTAACATGAAAAGCAGTTTGATGTGCAGCTACATTGGCGATGATAAAAACCGCGGCTTCGACTTATTGATTGATGGCGTGAAAATCGGAACACAAGAACTAAACGGTGGCACTACGGGGCGCTTCTTCGATGTCTCCTACCCGATTCCACCTGAACTGCTGACAGGAAAAACAACAGTGCGTGTTCGTGTGCAGGGCCATCCTAACAAAACAGCAGGCCGGGTATTTGGTTGCAGAATATTGAGGGAGTAGGGAAAAGTGAAACGTGAAAAGTGAAAGACGTTTCACTTTTCACGTCTCCCGCTTCCCATTTCACCTCCTCATCATTCTATCAAAGTAAATATTCTGTTCCATCTAACTTTGTTGAGCCAGTCAGCATCGTGATTGATGGAAAACCAGATGAACAACGCTTTGCCTACCACATGGTCTTCAGGAACAAAACCCCAGTAGCGCGAGTCGAGGGAGTTGTGTCGGTTGTCGCCCATCATAAAGTAATAATCTTGCTGAAAGGTGTAGTTTCTTACTTCCGTGCCTTCAATAAATAACTTGCCGTTATCTATCGCTACTTTATCATTGTGATCATAGTGTTGAATCACCTCTCCATAAATAGCCAACATATCCGAATTGACCTCCAACGTCATACCTTTCTTCGGCACCAACAGTTCTCCATAATTATCTCCATTCCATTGTGTATTCTTTGATGAAGGGAAAATATCGGAGGCTGGGCCATCGTTCATCGTAAAGTCTTCCTGCAAAGCGAGTATCCACGGCATGGCTTTAGTCAGTTCCACCTGTTTGTCGGTAAGTAACAATCGGTACACTGCGGCACCTTCCTGCGTTCTGCCCATGTAAAAGCGATCGTCAGAATCCAATCCCAACATGGTGAAATTGCGCTTGCTGATTTCATCTTTCGAGGTTACCAGGTAGCTGAATTTCATATACGGATAATGTTGCAAAGGTTCACCATTTGCATACACTTGCTTTTCGCGGATAGTCAATCGATCGCCAGGCAGCCCAACGCAACGCTTTACGTAGTATTGTTTCAGATCCAGCGGGTAATCTTCTCGGTCGCTGAGGTAGGGCGGTGGCACATTGAACACCACCACATCCTCGCGTTTGATTTCGCTGATCCCGGGAAGGCGATAGGAAGGCAACTCAATCCAATCGAGGTATGATGGAATGTTGGTACCCCATACCTTCTGGTGAGACAGGGGGAGTTGCAGCGGAGTGCGCAACGTGCGGGTGCCGTAATGGAATTTGCTCACAAACAGGTAATCGCCCACCAACATGGTGTCTTCCATAGAGGGCGTGGGTATTACAAAAGCTTCCACCGTTGTCCAGCGGATGAGCGTGGCGGCCACCACCGCAAAAGTGACTGCATTGAGCCACTCGCGGCCTGCCGATATTTTCTTTTTCGGTGCTGACTTTCTATTGAAGAATGACCAGATTTTGTTCATAGGGAGGTTGGAACGGTACAAATGAGTGAACGTAACCAACACGGTACGAGTTACAGGCTCAAGAATAAGTTTTGGGAGGAAATGCCCCAGATACGAGATCCGGATACGGCTACCGACAACCAGCCTATTCAAATAACACAGCGAATTGATTACGATCAGCCGATCTCTATCACCACATCATCCGTAAGCGGATGCCCCACGCAGGTAAGTACATAACCCTCGTCTTTTTCGCTTTGCGACAGGCCTTCTTCTTCGTCCAACTTAACCTTTCCCGACAAGGCCTTGCCGCGGCAGGCGGTACACAAACCACTTTGGCATGAATAGGGCAAATCGATACCTTGATCCAGGGCTGTTTCCAAAATGGTGCGGTTAGGAGCCACCACCACCTTGAACTCCTGCCCATCGTAGCGAATGGTCACCTCGCGGTCTTTAGCTTCCGAGGTATCAGCAGCAACTTCTTTCTTCTCTTTATCGATGGTGCCTTGCACAAAACTCTCTTTAAAGATTTTCTCTTTCGGAATCTGAAGTTCTGCCAGCAACGATTCTACGTTCTTCATCATTCCCTCGGGGCCACACATCAAATAGGTGGTTTTGTCTATGCCCCAGTTGGGTATGCGTTCAAAAAGCTTTTTCAACATATCGTGGTTGAGCAAGCCAGAGTAGCCCTGCCAGTTCATAGGGGCTGTATCGAGTACGTGAATAACATGAAGGCGGCCTTCGTCTGCCGTTTGCATTTTATCCAACTCATTTTTGAAAATGATGCTGTCGATGTCGCGGTTGCAATAAATCAGCGAGCAGACACTTTCTGGTTCCTGATTCAAAATACTTTTGATGATGGACATCATGGGCGTTATGCCTGAACCCCCGGCAAACAAAACGAGGTGGCGCTTCCTGTCTTTGTTGTATTCGGTGGTGAACTGGCCCGTGGGTGCCATCACTTTCACCGTCTGCCCTGCTTTTAAATGATCGGGCAACCAATTCGACATCAATCCATTATCAACCCGCTTTACGGTAACGGCCAGATCGGCATCGGTAAATGGAGACGAGCACAAAGAATACGCTCTTCGCACCTCTTTGCCGCTTACATTCACAATCAGCGTAAGGAATTGCCCCGACTTGTAAACCACCTTACCCGAGGCAGGTTGCTCAAACACAATGGTGATGGCATCCTTCGTTTCCTGAATGATGTTTTTTACTTTCAGATCGTAGTAATGGGGGCCACTGTGCACTTCTTCTTTACCCTGCTTTCCCGCATCGCCCTTTTTAAAAATGCCGAACATAGTTCCGTTTTTTTGTGCGGCAAAGGTAGTACTTACAAGGCTAAATATTAAACCAATAGGTGAGTTTGAACACCAGCGCGCGGTTTTTGCTGCTAAACGAACCAGGCAAATAGTTCTCGGTGTATACCACAAAGAAATCGGAAGCGGGCTTGTAGCGCCACTGGAAGCGGGCATTCAGGTTTACATTCTCGGCCAAGGTGTTGTATTGCGCAAAAGTGGTAAGAAAGAGTTTATCTGTCAGAGTAAGGTCTATACGCGGCCCCACCAAAAACAGTTTCTCCTCTCCATAATTATCGGGCAACCTTAGGTCGTTGTAGTCGAAGCGCACAGACACGTTGCCATACGGCTGGTAGCGATAGTTCAATTCCCCGTTCACATTGGTGTTCGTGCCATTATAAAATCCTCCGAAGGATGCACCCAAAGTGTAACGCAACAAGGTACGTTGATTCGACATGTACTGACCGCGGAAGTTGGTCCAGGTGTATTCATCGCCCTCAATAAAATTGGTATACTTGTCTGAGTCAATCGGGTTGAAGGTGTTGGTAAGTCGCTGATAGGTGTAATTGTAATTAACCTGTAGGCTGGCAGTGTTCTGGAAGGCGATGTTATAACCCACAAAAGCAGCCTTATCGGTAATGGTGCGGTCGGGCGTGTTCGACATGCTGAGGTCGATTACCGGACCCATATTCACAATCACTTTGCTTTTCGGATAGAAGGTTAACCCGCCAAAGCCAAATGTATTGAACACACCGGGGTAAACACTAATGCTGGGAACAAAACCGGCTTCTGCGTTGAAGTTTTTCTGAATAAAACTTTCACCCAAACCAAAGTTGTAGTTGCGCTTGGTATGTTGAAGGAAAACCAATCCTGACTGATTCTGGCTCTTGTTGAAATCATCGAAAGAAAGACCATAGTAGGCGCTGCCGTACCAGGTGTTGTTGGCACTGCGTGTTTCCAGATCGAGGGCGGCCACACGGTTGTAGTTATTCAATACGTTCCGCACCTGCCCGCCAATGGTTTTCTCGCGCCACAAGTCGTTATTGAAATATTTCAGTGAGTCGTTTGGCCCCACTCCCATCGACTGTTTGTTAACAAATGAAAATTGGATGCTGCTCTGCTTCCAGAAGTTGCGTTGCAAGGCAGCCACCGTAAAGTTTTGATTGGGCAGGCCTATCTTCAGTTGTTCGCGCGTTTGCATGTTCAGCAAGCTAATGCGCCAATCTTTGGTGATAGAGCCACTCAGCCGGGCACCATATAAAATGGGCACGCGCACAATATTACCTGCGGTGTCGCTGGCCAAGCCCAACCTGCGCGAAAAGAAGGGGCGTGAAAAGGGGGAGCCAATGTTGCTAAACAAATCGCTGTTCTCTAAAAAAAATTGCCTGCGTTCCGGAAACTGAAACTCGAAACGTGTAAGGTTAATCACTTGCCTGTCGACTTCCACCTGCGAAAAATCAGGGTTCACAGTAAGATCTAAGTTAAGGGAAGAGGTAACGCCAACCTTGGCATCGAATCCTGCCTGGAAATCATTTTTACGTTCCACCGGCTCGGCTTTAAAATCGGAAGACAAACCGCCCGCGATAAATGGGATGATAGATATATTGGTAGAGGCTGCCGGGGATGGATCTTCCCAAACCAGTTGGCCTGAATAGGCAAATGAAGCCGGTATAAATTGAATAGGAGTTGCAATCCAACTGGAGGCATTGTTGCGTTTGCGGTCCCACCGCATAAACGTTACATTCCACTCTTTCAATCCACTTTTGTAACGAAAGCTTTTAAACGGAATAGACAATTCGGCAATCCACCGGTCTTCATATTTCACCACTTTCGAGAACCACTTGTTGTCCCACGTATCATTAAAGCTGTCACCATCGGCACCGCCACCAGAAATAGTACCTTCCGATTGCACCCCCAGTGGTGTAATGGAGAAAAAGAACCCGTTGATACCATCGTTGTAAGGACCAAGGATGATGTTCACGTTGTCGTTATTATCGAACTCAAAATCCCTGCGCAGGGATTGAACAATGTCGGGCGTTTGATCATCATAACAAACAAACGACACGTAGAGGTTGTGTTCATCGAAAGTCATACGGGCCTCGGTTTGAAAAGCAGCCAGCGCAGTATCTATGGGGTAGTTCAAAAAGAAATCTTTGGCCACCTTGGCTTGCTGCCAGTCGTCTTCATCCAACTTGCCATCCAACACAATGGGGCCTTTGGCTTTGCGTATACCCAACGAAGTTCCTGGCTTGTTGCCGGTTTGTGGATAACCTACGACTGAAACCAACAAGAAGACGTAGAGAAAGGAGGCTAATTTCATAAAGCGGGCAAAAGTACAGAAAGCACAGGAATCCTTTTACGTAAACCGTGACACAGGAAGTGTTAACGAATGGTTAATACTTAAGTTTCTGAAAAATGCCAGCTACCTAACGTGGTTTACCAATAGTAACCCTGCCTGCGACTAATCTGGCCGAAAAAATCTATTTTTACACTTTAATGAACAGAACGTGTCGCTAACAGCTCTTACAGCCGTATCGCCAGTTGACGGAAGGTACGGCAAAACTACCCAGCCACTCTCGCCCTACTTCTCCGAATTCGGACTTATACGCTACCGCGTACGCGTTGAAATCGAGTATTTCATTGCCCTTACCTATACGCTGCCAGAGTTGGCCGAGTTTCCAAAAGAAAAAGAAGCCACTATCCGAAATATTTACAACGAATTCACCGAGGCAGATGCTGCCGCCATTAAAGAAATTGAGAAGACCACCAACCACGATGTAAAAGCCGTAGAATACTTTATTAAAAAGAAATTCGATGAATTGAGCCTGGCTGCTTACAAGGAGTTCATTCACTTCGGTCTTACCTCGCAAGATATCAACAACACCGCCATTCCGCTTTCGCTGAAAGAATTTATAGTTCGGGATTTCTATCCATTGTTCGATCGACTGATTGCTGAGATGACAGCGCTCTCAGTGCAATGGAAAGACATTGCTATGCTGGCGCGCACCCACGGGCAGCCGGCTTCGCCTACCCGCCTGGGTAAGGAAATCTACGTGTTTGTGGAGCGGCTTCACCAACAAATGAATTTATTGAAGGCTATTCCCTTTGCTGCGAAGTTCGGTGGCGCCACTGGCAATCTGAACGCACACCATATTGCCTATCCTGAAATGAACTGGAATCACTTCGCCACCGAATTTGTAGGCAAACAGT
>CAZRQK010000039.1:22514-45189 GCA_964602295.1 uncultured Ohtaekwangia sp. | reverse complement strand
GTTTTACACACTATGGCATGGCCTTTCTGCGGATGCAACAAAAAAGGTATGCCGATGCGCGAACACACATACTGGCCTGCGTGCCAGTGGCCGAAAAACATGCAGCCCAACAGTTGCTGGCAGACGTATTTTTCCTGTGTTACCAGGCCCATGACAAACTAATGATGACGGCCGATGCCTACCGCTACTTGGAAAAGTACACGCTATTAAAAGACAAAATCCATTCTGAAGACATAGAAAAGAAGGCAGCGATCATCAACGCCAACTACGAAATACAAAAGAAAGAAGACGATCTGAAGATTCTTACCCAACTCAACGCCATACAGCAACTGGAAATTGAGCGTCAGTCGCTCATCAGAAACATTGCCATGGCTGGCCTTGTGGTATTTGTGCTGGTAGGTTTGCTGATCTATGCGCGCATACGCGCCCAGCGCAGATTCGAGCAGCAGGAATTGCAACGCAAGAAGGAGGAATTGGAGCAGGCACGTAAAGTGCAGTTGTCGTTATTGCCGCAAAAGCCAATGGAGAATAGCATTGCCGAAGTGCATGGCAAAATGGTAACGGCAACTGAAGTAGGAGGCGACTACTACGATTACTTTAAGTTGGACGACCACCGTGTGATGATTGCCTTTGGCGATGCTACCGGCCACGGCATGACAGCAGGACTGATTGTAACGATTGCCAAAGTAGCATTGGTCAATCACCTGGGTGCACTGAAAGATTCGAATAACCTGACGGCTATTGTGAGGGCTGTGAACGACTCTCTGCTATCAAGCATCACAGCCAAGGGCATAGGCTTAGCGTTGCAGCTCTTCATCCTCGACTCGCAACGGCAAGTATTGGTATACACTTCGTGTGGCATGCCCTACCCCATGCTGGCCGATGCATACCACCGGCTACAACCATTGGAAATGCGTCAACCACCTTTGGGGTTCTTCCGGCAAATGAAGGTTGAGCAGCGCGAAGTGCCTCTGGCACCGGGGCAACTGCTGGTAGTGGCTTCTGATGGTATATTTGAACGCTTCAACCAAAAAAAAGAAGAGTATGGGCTGGCACGGTTTAAAGGCAGCGCTGAAGCCCAGCTCCAGAAGTCCGCCAGCTCGCCAGAGCTACTGGAATCTATCTTTGCCGATGCGGATATGTTCTCTGAATCCACTCCTCATCATGACGATATGACTGCACTTTGTGCGCGCCTTGTTTAAGTAGATTGGGCAGTGGGGAGGTGCATATGCCTCATAGGGGCATCAACTGGGGAAACTGTACGGCTATTTCAACAAGCTACAATAAGCGATGATTTAACACTCGCTTCTTCTCTCTTCCTCTCTGTTTCACTAGCTTGCCAACATGTGGTACAACTACCATACCCACACCCACTATTGCGATGGCAAAGCATCCGTAGCCGATGTAGTGCTGAGGGCCCAACAGCTTGGCTTGCGCGCGCTGGGCCTATCCTCGCATGCGCCCCTCCCCTTCCACCGGCCTTGGTGTATGAAGTCCGACCAACTGCAAACCTACCTGGCCGACATTGACGCGCTGCGCCACACGCCTGGCCTACAGGTGTATGCAGGGTTAGAAGTTGATTATATCCCTGGGGTGATTGCCCCCGCCCATTTCGCACACCAGCTCGACTACACCATCGGCTCCATCCATTTTGTAGACGAGCTACCTTCCGGAGACCGCTGGGAGATTGACGCCACCCGCGCACACTTCGAAGTAGGACTGAACCAGACTTTCCACGGCAACATCCGGGCAGCCATCGAAAGGTATTATGAGCTAACGCGCGAAATGGTTGCGTGGGCGCCACCTACCCTCGTGGGTCACCTCGACAAAATCAAAATGCACAACCCGGGCGAAGTCTATTTCAAAGAATCGGAGCCGTGGTACCAGGCAGCTGTAAGCCACACACTCGATGCCATTGGTAAGGCAGGTTGCATTATCGAAGTAAACACGCGGGGACTGTACCAGAAGAAAACAAACACCGTTTATCCCAGCCCGTGGATATTGCAACAAATTTACAGGCGCGGCATTCCTGTTACGCTCAGCTCCGATGCACACCACCCCGATGACCTCGTGAATGAATTTGCCCATGCCGCCCACATATTAGTAGAGATTGGTTTCCAAAAATTGCGCATCTTGTTGGATGGAAAATGGCAGGATGTAGCTTTTGACCTACATGGAATCCAACCTCAACACCCATCCCATCACCCGGTGGCTTAGTCGCACCAACGGCTTTTGGTTCAGCTTCTACACAGCCGGGGCCGCCTTCTGCCTCTACACCTGCATCTTCGCGCTGCGCAAAACCTTTGGCGTAGCCACTTACGAAAACCAGGCAGTCTGGGGGGTGGATTTCAAAGTATGGATGGTGATCTTCCAGGTGGTGGGTTATATGTTGTCGAAATTCATCGGCATCAAAGTAGTATCAGAATTAGGTGCCCATGCGCGTGCGAAAGGTATTTTGTTGATGGTATCCATCGCCAGCATTGCATGGCTGTTCTTCGCGATCACGCCTTCGCCTTACAACCTAGCTTTTCTCTTCCTCAACGGTTTGCCTTTGGGCATGGTGTGGGGCATGGTGTTCGGCTACCTGGAAGGAAGAAAATTTACGGAAGTACTGGGCGCCAGCCTTTCGGTGAGCTTCATCTTCTCTGCGGGCTTCGCCAAAACCGTGGGCGGTTTCATCATGCTCGATTGGAGCGTTTCGGAATTTTGGATGCCCTTTGTGGCGGCTTGTCTGTTCTTTCCACCGCTGCTGCTGTTCCTTTGGCTGTTGGACAAAATTCCACCACCCACTGCCGAAGACGAAGCGCTGCGCACCAAACGCCAGCCGATGACGGGACCGGAACGCATCAAATACACACTTACTTTTTTGCCGGGTTTGATTTTGCTGGTACTTACCTATACACTGCTAACCGCCTTCCGCGATTTCCGCGATAACTTCTCGGCCGAAATCTGGAAGTCGCTGAACTATGGCGACAAGCCCGAGATCTTCACACAGACGGAACTGCCCGTAACCATTGGCGTGCTGTTGGTGATCGGCAGCCTGATGGTGATCAAAAACAATTACAAAGCCATGGTGGTGAACCACATCATCGTGCTGATTGGCATGGTAGCCGTAGGACTCAGCACCTGGGCTTACGAAAGCGGCTGGATCAGCGCGCCCGTATGGATGGTGCTGGTAGGCATGGGGTTGTATTTCGGGTACATCCAGTTCAACAGCATCTTCTTCGATCGTTTAATCGCCACGTTTCGCTATGTAAGCACGGTAGGGTTTCTTATCTACCTGGCCGACTCGGTGGGCTACCTGGGAAGCGTAAGCGTGCTACTGTACAAAGAGTTTGGTCAGAAAGATTTGAGCTGGCTGAATTTCTTCATCTCTGGTGGCTACATACTATCCGTTGCCGGTAGCGTACTCATTACGCTGTCGCTGATCTACTTTGTGCGGAAGTACAAGAGTTGGGATTTGAAATAGTTCTTAGTTGTTGGTTGTTGGTCGCAGAACTATCAACTAAGAACTAAGAACTAAGAACCAACAACTACCAACCAAAGTCATTCACGCGAAACCGGCTTCGTGCGCCAATTGAATCTTACGGAAAGCACACGCACCAAAAAGGTGGACACAATGGCAATCAATGCCGCCAACGTTTCGTCTACCAGCAACCAGCCATAGAGCAGCGTGAACAAACTACTGCCAACCATGGCCGCACCGGCATAAAAACGACCCGGTAAAAAGATGATGGGCGTTTCGCCAATCAGAATATCGCGAATGAGGCCCGCGCCTACCGCATTGAACATACCCACTAACACGGCCGCCAGCGGCACCAGGTCGGCACGCATGGCAGCACTGGCGCCCACCACGCTGTACATGCCGAGTGAAATGGCATCCACCAACTTCATCGTCATCACCATGCGGTTCAGTTTGTGGTAGAAAAACATGGCCACGCCATAGCCGATCAAGATCACTAGCAGGTAGTTCGAACTCGTAACTACCAGCGGTGGGCCGCTCTGTATAAAAATGGCATCGCGTATCAAGCCCCCACCTACACTGGAAAAGAATGCGACAATGAACACGCCAATGAAATCGTATTGTTTGCGGATGGCTGCAATGGAACCGGAGATAGAAAAGAGCAACACCGCCACCAGATCGAAGTAGGCAAACGTGGCGGTGAGGTTGCGCTCGATCACATCGGGAAGCTGGAGGAAATCCATAGAAAAAAGAGTATAGACAAAGCTACACAAAAACAGCAGTGCCGCTGCATGCGAGTTAAACTCCTATGAAGCATCAAGTTTTTCCCCAAAGATCGCCACGCTGCGCTCGCGATTGACGTGGTTATTGATTGTGAGACAGCGTATTGATTATCATAAGGCAATCAATACGCTACAATAACCCGCCTTCATTTGCTAAGACGAAGGCGTCAGACGCTGTTGATTTAATCAAGCCATCAGACGCCCCCAACACTTACTTCAACTCGAACGGCACCATTTTTACATCGCGCGCATTCGGGCCCACCATGGCATGGAAGGCGCCCGGCTCGGCTGTCCACTTTAACTCGCTGTTGTAGAACGACAATTGTTCTTTGGTGATGGTGAAGGAAACGGTTTGGGTTTCACCCGCTTTGATCATCAGCTTCTGAAAACCTTTGAGCTCCTTCACCGGCCGGGTAACTGAACCTACCAGGTCGCGGATGTAGAATTGAACCACCTCGGCCCCATCGCGTGCACCGGTGTTGGTAACGTCTACCGTTAAGGTAATCGCACCATCGGCCGTCATCTCGGCTTTGTCTAATTTGGGTTCGCCATAGCTGAAGGAAGTATAGCTCAGCCCATAGCCAAACGGATACAAGGGGTTGTTCGACACATCGAGGTAGTTGGACTGGAACTTTTGGAACCACGGGCCACTGAGCGGACGACCTGTATTTTTGTGGGCATAATACAAAGGTACCTGGCCAACATTCTGAGGAAACGTAGTGGTAAGCTTACCCGAGGGGTTAACATCGCCAAACAACACATCGGCAATGGCATCGCCCGCTTCGGAACCGCCAAACCATACGTTGAGAATGGCGGGTACGTTCTCGCTCTCCCATTTCAGTGCCAGCGGCCGTCCGGTGAACAACACCAGCACCACGGGCTTACCTGTTTTCAGCAACGCCTTCAGCAATTCTTTCTGCACTTCAGGAATTTCTATGTTCGTACGGCTGGCTGCTTCTCCGCTCATTTCAGCGGCCTCCCCCACAGCCGCCACAATCACGTCAGCGCTTTGTGCCACGCGGAGGGCTTCATTGCGTATGGCATCTGCCGAACGTGGGTCGCGCCCCAGCGACTTGCCAAACAACGTAGAGTTGGCCTCCAGCTTTTCGTCTTCGGTCAGGTTCGCTCCTTTGGCATATACCACCTTTGCAGCAGTGCCCACCGCCTTCTGCAGACCTTCGCGCAGTGAAATGGATTCAGCAAAGCGCGCGGCCACGCTCCAGGTGCCGGTCATGTTTTCTTTGGCATCGGCCAGCGGCCCCACCAGCGCAATGGTTCCTGCTTTCTTCAAAGGCAACACGTTGCCCTCGTTCTTCAACAAAACAAAACTCTGTGCCGCAATGCTGCGCGCCTCCGCACGATGGGCAGCAGTGAATACCTCGCTCCTGGCGCGCTCTTCATTGCAATATCGGTAAGGATCATCGAACAGGCCTAACTTAAATTTTGCTTCCAGTATCCTGCGGCAGGCGGCATCAATCTGCTGCTCAGACACGCGCCCTTCCTTTACCGACTGTGCCAGTGTGGTCAGCAAGCCTTCGCTCACCATGTCCATATCCAAACCTGCCTCCAGCGCCTTCGCGGACACCGTGGCCAGGTCGCCATACCCGTGGTTGATCATTTCGCTCACACCGGTATAATCAGACACCACAAATCCTTTGAAGCCCCATTCATTGCGCAGCAGATCCGTCAGCAACCACTTGTTGGCAGTGGCGGGTATGCCGTCAATTTCGTTAAAGGAGGCCATGATGCTGCCGGCACCTGCATCGAGTGCCGCTTTATAAGGTGGAAGGTATTCGTTGTACATGCGGTGGCGACTCATGTCCACCGTGTTGTAGTCGCGGCCTGCTTCGGAGGCGCCATACAACGCATAGTGTTTCACGCACGACATAATAGTATTGGGTGCAGCCAGGTCATCGCCCTGGTAGCCGCGCACCATGGCTTTGGCAATCTCAGAACCAAGGTAGGTATCTTCGCCACTCCCCTCGGAGATGCGGCCCCAACGCGGATCGCGGCTGATGTCGACCATGGGGGAAAACGTCCAGTTGATGCCATCTGCACTGGCCTCGATGGCAGCAATGCGGGCGCTGCGTTCTATCAACGCCATGTCCCAACTGCAACTCAGGCCAAGTGGAATGGGGAATACTGATTCGTAGCCATGGATGACATCCATGCCGAAGATCAGCGGAATCTTCAGCCGGCTTTTCTCCACCGCAATTTGCTGCATCTCTCTGATGTTGGCCACGGTCTTGATGTTGAAGAGACCTCCCACCTTGCCCTGCTCAATTTTTTTAGCAATGTCAGAGCTTTCTACCGCACCGGTTACAAAGGCTCCGGCCGAAGGTAGGTTGAGTTGACCAAGTTTCTCTTCCAGCGTCATTACGCTCAGAAGCGAATCAATCTTTTTATAGTAAGTGGCGCTTTCGTCTGACTTGGTTTGGCAGGCAGCAACGCAAAATACCAACAGCAGTCCCAATAGGTATTTCATAGTAGTGATTTAGGTTTGGTTTAGGTTATCTTCAATAGGTAAATCCCAATTTTTCTAACCCCGCTTGCACTTCGGGGCATGACATAAACAAATTCCACAGCAACCCTGTTCGAAGGTTTTCTATCATGACTGGTATGGGTCCCTGGTCGATGGCCAGGTACCATGGTTTTGTCCAGTTTTCGTGTTCGCTGTAGCCATCGTAGAACCCATACTTATCCCAAATGGCAGGTTCTTTCAATTCATAAAAATACCGCGCTGCCCGCATGGACTCCTCAGGCAAATAAGGAAAAGAAGAAAGCGCTCCCGTTGGGGTAATCACACCCATGTCTTCACCGGGGCTATGTGCCGCATAAAAACGAATGGAGTACCCTGCGGTCAATCCCCACGCATTTGCTCCATAGCCTTTGAAACCTTTGGGGTTTTCTACACAATATTGATAGCCAATGCGCACGTGGTTTACGTTGTGCTGCCAATAATCGGCATAAGCATCCTTCAGCTTACGCGGATCTAATCCTAAAAACGAATAGTGCGACCAAAACAATGGGCCGCCAAATTGAGTTGCTCCGTTGTGCTTCAGCGCCAGGTGCAGGCCATACTGCTCGTGCGTAGAGTCGTTGCGGATATTGCCACCCCGCGCCCAACCCTGGTGATAGGCTCCTGCCGGAATAGTATAAGTGGGCGATGCAGCCGCCAACACATAGGTAATCAAACATTCGTTGTAACCTTCCAGTGCAAAATTCATAGCCCAACCGTTGTTGGGCGACCAGTGCCAATACAATACGTTCTGCCCATCGCGCTGGTACCAATTCCATTCTACTTCGCGCCAGAGTTTGTCTATGCGGGCTGCCAGCTGCCGCTCGTGGTCATTGCCCTCTTTAAAGTATTGACGTACGCAGAGCAAACCTTGTATCAAAAAAGCCGTCTCCACCAGGTCTCCCCCATCATCGTTTTTGCTAAATGGTTTCACCTGACCCGTCTGGCCGTTCATCCAATGTGGCCATGCCCCATGAAATCGATCGGCCTTCTCTAAAAAAGAAACGATCTTGCTAAGCTGATCGTACCCTTGTTGGCGCGTAATGAATTTTCGTTCGATACCCACCAAGATAGCCATCGTACCAAAACCAGTGCCGCCCGAGGTAACAATGTGCTGGTCTTTATCAGGATAGTTACCATCAAGGTGTATGCGTTCAGGGGCCGCACCCGACACCGGTTCTGCACCCTCGTAGAAATATTGAAAGGAGCGGTATTGGATCAGCGTGAGTAGCGAGTCGTCAGAAAGTTCAGCAGTACCTTCAGATTTGTCTTTCTTTGTTCCACAGGATGAAACAATAAGAAAACCGATAAGAACGGATAGAACCTGATAATTAAGTTTGGAAATGATTGGACAAACCATGTTTTGCAGTTGTGTGGTTTCACCAAAGTTATGAAATCACACCGATGCAGCAATTCTCCCGCGCTGGCAGCGAAACCTTGTCCCGCTAAGGCCAGTACGCATTCTTTAAGCAGACAATAAAACAGAGAAACGGTAGGCTTCTTTTTTCAACAGCTCTTCGAAGAGGGCCGCAGAAAAAGGCTTATAAAGAATGGCCGAAAATCCCACCTGAATCAGCCTGCGTGCTCTCTCCTCATTCACGTGGCTAGTAATAGCATACGCAACAAACGAACGGGGGTGTTGAATCAATTGGAGGTCTTGCAACAATTCTACGGCATCCATGTCTTCTTTCAACATCACATTAAGCAAAGCTACATCCACCTTATTATCTTTTGCGAGTAGGATAGCCTCGTCAGCCGAAGCTGCAGTGAGCACCTCAAATCTTTCACAAAGCATGGCCTCCATCAAAAACCGGTCAATCTCACGATCTTCCACAACCAACACAGTCATAATTATTTTTTTGCAAAAATAGACGGGCTTTGTAGCCTGCACGTTACGCTACATTCATGTAAACATTATTTTACAACGGATTCAAAATTAACAAATCGGTAAACTAAGGCATTGACCCAACCACATAGTGGAACCAATATATTTACGGCTTACTTTTTTACCTTACATGAGATCATTTTTTCTTGACCTGAAATTGCGGGTGAAATTATTGTTGGCATTCGGGTCGCTGCTGGTGCTTTCCACCGCTCTAGTTATTTGGTTCTTTATTGTTTCATCGCAAAGAGACATCTATCGCAGTGCAAGTGAAACCACCGACATTGTTGGTATCCGGCTTTTGGAAGTGAATGCCGCTATCCAATATTTTATGTTCGAAGGGTTCAAGGCCGAATCCTTTCATCTCCAGAAAAAAAGTGAGGCGCTTGACCTGGTGAACGAACGAATGCCTCTGATTCGAAATGGGTTGCATCAAATAGCGCAGACCAGAACGCGCCCGCATGTTGCCGAAGAGGCACTGCGCATACATTACGAACTCGATAAGTACTTCAAAACCCTGAGTGGACTGCTACACACGCGTGGTTTTAAAGATTTTGGTCTTGAAGGCGAGTTACGTCAAGCTATTCATCATGTGGAAAATACACCTTATCCATTCAACAAGGCTTCCATGCTGATGTTGCGCAGACACGAAAAGGACTTCTTCCTTCGCAAGGATCTGAAATATGTAGCCGACTTTGGCAAACAGATGGACAAGTTTGTGGCAGAAATCGAATCGCTGCCGGCAGATCCGGGCAAGGAGGCAATACTGAACGATCTAAAAAAATACAATACCTCTTTTCTACGCGTAGTCGAAACGGAAGAGCAAATCGGATTAAAAGAAACCGAGGGTGCCCGCGGTAAAATCAACAGTGAGTTAAAAGAGTTAAACCGTTTGGTAGACCTGATACGTAACGACATAAAAGCCGAGGCCACAGCATTCGACCAACAATCCAATTTTTGGTTGTTAACACTCTTCGCTTTACAACTGGCATTCGGCACGCTGCTGGCTATTCTCTATGCCGATGTAATAACAAAGGCCATTAAAGAACTCAACCGTGCCATCGGTCAACTGGCAGAAGGTGTATTTCCGGCCCCGTTGCTTGTCAGAACCAACGAAGAAATTGGGCAGATAAAAAAGTCGTTCAATCAATTGCTGCAACGCATTCAGGCGGCCACCCATTTTGCCGACCAGTTAGGTAATGGTAAGTTACAAACAGTCTACGATACGCGGTTCACGGGAGATATTCTGGCGCTGTCGTTAAGAAAAATGCAAACACAATTGATCATGTCAGCACAAGAGCAGGACATTGTGAACTGGCTGAATAAAGGTACCGCACAGTTCGCCCAGATTCTGCAACGAGAATACGCCAACAAGGAGCAGTTGGGCGACCAGGTATTGATAGAATTGGTGCGCTATGCAGGCCTTAACCAGGGTGCCTTGTATTTGCGAACACAACAAGCGGACGAAGACTATTTGGAAAGGATAGCCACCTATGCCTATGGAAAGAAAAAATATGTAGACCATCGGTTGGAGGTGGGATCGGGCCTGGTAGGCCAATGTGTGCTGGAGAAGGAGACAGTTCAGTTAACAGACATTCCAGCCGATTATGTAAAAATAACCTCTGGCTTAGGCGAGGCTACACCATGCTATGTGGTGCTGGTGCCGCTACTGCACCACAACCAGGCAGTCGGGGTTCTTGAGTTAGCTGGTTTTGAAATTTTAAAAGCGCATGAAGTGAAGTACCTGGAGATGTCGGCCGAAGCCCTGGCGGCAACTATTTTCTCAAAGCAGGCCGCTGAAGAAACTGCACGACTTTTGGCAGAGGCCAAACAGCGTGAAGAACAATTGGCAGCCCAGGAAGAAGAACTACGTCAGAATGCTGAAGAAATGCAGGCCGTGCAAGAGCAGATGCAGCTAAGAGTTAAGGAACTGGAACGCGAGCTTGAGACACGAGATGTGCCCCAGCCCGGCAAGTTGATGTGGGCGGAGTAGGCAGCCTCAACGCCTTGCTGATGATATTACAATTCCAGAATAGTTAAACCTCCCATCATACAAGCCAGCTTCTCAGTCATTTGCAAAAGCGGCCGTCTCACTGACTTTTCAAATAAGTAAGTATGGAATGGCAGGGTTGTAAAAATAACTACCCACTCTTATCGTTTGAAAGCGGATGATTGTACAGCCCAAAGGAGTCTGGAATACAACAAAAAAGCCCTCCAGCTTGGTAGCGAAGAGGGCTTCGTGGACCTGCAGGGATTCAAACCCCGACTCTTCTGATCCGTAGTCAGATGCTTTATTCAGTTAAGCTACAGGTCCTTTTGAAATAAGGAGTGCAAATGTATAAGATTCTACCCATTCGGCCAAGAAGGCCGTTTGGGTTGGTGGACAAAAAACTTATTTTTGGGCCTTTTAATGCGGGCCGGTGGCCTAAATTTCTGTTAATGACTCAGTTTGGCATGTATTTCAAAATTCCCTTTATGCGCAGTTTCGTTTTAGTGGTGCTTTGTTTCATTTCGGCCGTGGCCTTCGGACAAGAAAAAAAGGTTGCCCGCCCCAATATTCCTGGCTCCTTCATTGTAGACCTGGGTGTTAACAGCGCCTTGAATACAGACTCCACCTGGCAGCAAGGCTTTTGGGGATCGCGCACGGTAAATCTTTATTACCAATACCCCATTCGCTTTGGCCGTAGCAAATTCAGCTTCAACCCCGGCATCGGGCTTAGCATGGAGCGTTGGAAATACAGAAACAATGCGATGCTGATCGACACGGTAGAACTGGTGAGTTTTCCCAATGGGGCACCTGCCGACCCACAGGTGGAGCAGTTTAACCTGCTGAGTCCCGCCCGTGTGTATGGCGCGATGGCCAACAAGTCGATGCTGGTTACCAACTACGTTGAGATTCCTTTAGAGTTCCGGTTCGATACCCGCCCCGAAGACATTGCACGCAGCTTTAATGTGGCCCTCGGTGGCCGCGTAGGTTATTTGTTCGATGCTTTCACGAAAGTAAAGTACGAAAACGCCAAAGGCGACAATGTGAAAGTGAAAGACAAGTTTCCACACGGGCTGAACCAGATTCGCTACGGTGTTTACGCACGCGTAGGCATTGGTGGCTTTAACTGGTTTGCGCTCTACAACTTATCCGAAATGTTTGAAGAAGGTAAAGGCCCCCGTGGCCGTGCCATCAACACGTTTACCGCTGGCATTTCTATTAACGGGTTCTAATTATTTACCCTTAAACGCTGGTTTCCGCTTTTCCAGGAAGGCGGTTACCCCTTCTCTGTAGTCGTGGGTGTTGCCGGCTATTTCCTGGCTGTAGGCTTCATAGTCCAGCATTTCGTCCAGCGTGCTAACGGCAGACTTTTGCAGCATCTTTTTGATCAACCCGATGGCTTTGGTGGGTGCTTTCGCGAAATAGTCGGTGTAGGTTTTCAGTACTTCGTCTAATTGGGCAGCCGGCACAGCTTTGGTAACAATGCCCAGATGCATGGCCTCACTGGCCTTCAGGCGCGAGCCCATGGTGCACAGCTCGAATGCTTTAGCCGTGCCTACCAGGCGAGGCAAAAAGTAAGCCGACCCGCTATCGGGCACCAGCCCTATGTTGATGAATACTTCAATCAACGTGGCCTCTTCATCGGCCACAATCATATCGCAGGCCAGGGCTAATGAGCAACCGGCTCCGGCCGCTACGCCATTCAGTCTGCACAGTATCGGCTTGGGCAAGTTGCGCATGGCACGAATAATGGGATTATACCTTTTATGTAATGAATCAAGAAATGAACGTTTCTCCTGTCCGGAAGCGGCTTTCAAATCCTGCCCTGAGCAGAAAGCTTTTCCTTCGCCTGTCAGCACCACCACACGTACCTGCTCATCTTTCATCACCGCTTTGAAGGCATCCTGCAATTCGTAGGTAATGCCATCGTTCAAGGCGTTGTACACTTCAGGGCGGTTGAGTGTAATGGTAGCCACGCCCTCTTTTACTTCGTATTTCAAAAATTCGTGTGCCATAGTGCTTTCAAATTAATCGTTAGAAGAAAACATTAATGCCTATAAAGCCCACCGAAAAGCCCACGAGCGAACCCGCCAGCACCTCGCGGGGAGTGTGGGCGTTGAGCTGCAACCGAGCCGACATCACCAACCCGGCCACCACCAGGCCCACCACGGTGGGTATCAGCAACGTGCCCTCTCCCGCTTTGTTAAAAGGAATAAGGATGCCCAAAATGCCCCACACGCCTGCTGCGTGTATGCTGATTTTGTAGAACATGGTCAGGGCCGCAGAAACCAGAATCAGCGCAGTAATAATCATCATCATTTTCAACACACCGGGCACCGGAAATTTCCAGTAGAACATGAACGTTACCACACCGTATAAAATAGAAATGAACGCGAAAGGTATCATGCGATCTTCGCGTTGAAAAAGCGATAGGTCGCGAATGGTACCGCTGGCTTTAAAAAACAAAAAGTTGAGTGCCGGTAAAAAAAAGGTGAGACCGAAAATGAGCAGTATAAACCACCAGGATGCGTGCAATGGCAGCAGCACGGTAGGAAGGAAAAAAGAAAGCACCACGAAGAGGTAGGTGGTCATCAATAATGGATGAAACACTACCGAGATAACATGCGCCAATCGTCTCACAAGGCCGGGGTATTAATCATTTCATTTCCTTGCGCAGGCGCGCAACAGGTATGTTCATTAGTTCTCTGTATTTGGCTACCGTTCTGCGGGCAATGTTGTAGCCTTTCTGGTTCAGTATTTCTTCCAGCTTATCATCGGAATAAGGTTTGTTTTTATCCTCCTGATCGATGAGTTCTTTGATGATCTGTTTCACTTCACGACTGCTTACCTCCTCGCCCGAGTCGGTGGCAATGCCTTCAGAGAAGAAATATTTCAGGGGATAAATGCCGAAGTCGGTTTGCACGGTTTTGCTGCTGGCCACGCGGCTTACAGTAGAAATATCCATGTTGATCATCTGCGCAATGTCTTTCAGGATCATGGGCTTCAGCTTGGTCTCATCTCCTTCCTGAAAATAATCGTACTGAAAATCGACAATGGCGCGCATGGTGCGCAACAACGTATGCTGTCTTTGTTTGATGGCATCGATGAACCATTTGGCGGCATCGAGCTTTTGCTTTACAAACGTTACGGCTTCTTTCAACTTCTTGTCTTTCTTATCGCTCTTGTCGTACGCCTTGAACATATCGGTATACGAGCGGCTGATGCGTAACTCCGGGGCATTGCGCGAGTTCAACGCCAGCTCCAGCTTGCCGTTATTGTTGGTCAGAATAAAATCGGGAATAACGTATTGGTTTTTCACCATGCCACTGGTGGACTCACCCCCGGGTTTGGGGTTCAGGCGCACAATCAACTCAATGGCATCCTTAATGTAGTCCTCATCATCCAAATCCAGTTTCTTCAGAATTTTTGGATAATGCTTTTTGGTGAACTCTTCGTAGCATTCGTTCAAAATCCGTTTGGCTACAATCACATCTACATCTTGCCCATCGTCCATGCGCTCTAATTGCAGCAGCAGGCATTCCTGCAGGTTGCGGGCTGCAATGCCTGCGGGATCGAACGATTGGATCTTCTTCAAGATCTCTTCCACCTCATCCAACGAAGTGTTGATGTTTTGCGAAAAGGCCAGATCGTTTACTATGGCTTCCAGTTCTCTGCGTATGTATCCATCGCTTTCAATACTTCCTATCAACTGGCGGCCGATGGCTTGTTCTCTTTCATCCAAACCAAGAAAGCCTAGTTGGGTAAGCAGGGTTTCGTGCAAAGAACTGGCACCCGGCAGTGGCATTTCGCGGTCGTCTTCTTCACCATCGCCATCGCCATACATTTTGTAGCCGCTGTAGTCATCATCGCGCAGGTAATCTTGTATGTCTACATCTTCCGAAGAACTGGGGCTTTCCTCCTGCTCCTGTCCCTCTTCGGTAGTGGGGGTTTCTTCTGCCGGGGTCTCTGTAGGTTCGTTCTCGTCCGATGCGCCTTCCTCCAACACCGGGTTCAGTTCCAGCTCTTCTTCAATGCGGGCCTCGAGCTCGGCCGTGGGCACCTGCAGCAGTTTAATAAACTGTATCTGCTGGGGCGACAGCTTTTGTTGTAGGCTCTGATTTAATCCAAGCTTTTGCATGGTGTAATAACCCCCAAATTTACCCAATTCGGCTGCGCCCACAAATAGTTGGCCAAAAGTACGTAGGTGTTTGGACCGCAGCCGGTTTTGTGGGCCTGTGTGTTTTGATAAGCAGTGCAAATTGTCTTTTTTTGCCTCCTTCAATTTGAAGGCTCACACCATTTGGGCTATAAAAGTTGGAAGCAACCGTTAGCCCCCATGTAGCCGGGCGCGAATTATACTTTACAATCATGAAACGCACACGCATTAAAGAACTTTTGCAAACCGCTGCAGCCGGTCAACCGGTGTTGGTGCAGGGCTGGGTTCGCACTTTTCGCAACAACCAGTTTATTGCCATCAACGATGGCTCCACCATTCAAAATGTGCAAGCCGTTGTGGCGTTAAATATGCTGGACGAGGCCACGCTGAAGCGCATTACCACCGGTGCCTGTGTGGCAGTAAAGGGTTCGCTCATCCCCTCGCCTGCCAAGGGCCAGGCCGTGGAAGTGAAAGCAGAGGAGGTAACAATATTGGGAGACAGTGACCCTGAGAAGTTCCCACTGCAACCAAAGAAACATTCGCTGGAGTTTTTGCGTGAGATTGCCCACCTGCGTGTGCGCACCAACACCATTAGCGCGGTGATGCGTGTGCGCCATGCCATGGCCTTTGCCGTGCATAAATTTTTTAACGATCGTGGGTTTTATTACGTGCATACACCTGTGATTACCGGCTCGGACGCGGAAGGAGCTGGCGACATGTTTCGTGTTACCACGCTGGACATGAACAAACCTCCGCGCGATGAGCAGGGAAACATCAATTACAAAGAAGATTTTTTCGGCCGCGAGACCAACCTCACTGTATCTGGGCAGTTAGAGGGCGAAACCTACGCGTTGGCGCTGGGCGAAATCTACACGTTTGGCCCCACCTTCCGTGCCGAAAACTCCAACACTACACGCCACCTGGCCGAGTTCTGGATGATTGAGCCCGAGATGGCCTTCTACGACATTAACGACAACATGGACCTGGCGCAGGATTTCCTGAAATACCTCTGCGCTTACGCCCTGGAAAACTGCAAAGACGACCTCGAGTTTTTAGACAAGCGTGCAGCCGAAGAAGAAGCAGCCAAACCGAAGGAACAACGCAACGAGTTAGGCCTGATTGACCGGCTTAAGTTTGTGGTGGACAATGATTTCCAACGTCTTTCTTACACAGAGGCCATCGACATCCTGCGCGAATCGACACCGAACAAGAAAAAGAAGTTTCAGTTTTTGGTGGACAAGTGGGGAACAGACCTGCAAAGCGAACACGAGCGCTACCTTGTAGAGAAACATTTCAAGAAGCCGGTGATACTCTACAACTACCCCAAAGAAATCAAGAGCTTCTATATGCGCCAGAATGAGGACGGTAAAACTGTGGGCGCCATGGATGTGCTCTTTCCCGGCATTGGAGAAATTATTGGGGGGTCGCAACGCGAAGAGCGCTACGATTTATTAAAACAGCGCGTGGATGAGTTGGGCCTGCCAGAAAAAGATTTGTGGTGGTACATGGAGTTAAGGAAGTTTGGTTCGGCACCACACAGCGGTTTTGGTCTGGGCTTCGAGCGACTGATTCAGTTCGTTACCGGCATGACGAACATTCGCGATGTTATTCCTTACCCCCGCTTCCCGGGTAATGCAGAATTTTAATAAGGGCTAATACGATCGCTTCGGAGGTTTACGCCCCGCAGGTTTGTGAGTGTGAATAAGCGACTCACGCGATTTGATGCGCGAGGACTTGTGGGTAATCTTACGGGGAGAAATGTAAGTATAGCTTCCGTTGCCCGGACAGATTTCTTTGGCGCACGAAGAAGCGAGTAATAACATCATTGAACCAAGCCCTATGGTTATCGCTCGTTTCAAACTTTTTATTTTCGTTTAAAAGCCAGTAGTGGTATGTTGCCCTGGTAGGCCAGCTTACGGGTTACACTCAAGCCAAACAACTTTTCATAGAGGTTTAACTGGTGCGTAAACGTAGTGAGCAAATCAGCCTTGGTTTTCTGTATGTACAGATCAATCGCTTCGCTGATATTGTCGTCAATAATCAATTTGAAATCTATTTTCTTATATCCAGTTTTTTCAATCAGCGCCTGCACATAATCGCGTTCCATCTCCATGTGCTTATCGATAGCCGTAACCACGTGCGCCATGTGGATGTGCGTATCAAAAATTTTAGCGAAAGAAATGATCAGGTCCAACTCTTTCTGAACGTGTTGCAGGTCTGAAGCGTATACAATGTGCTTAAAACTTTTGTATTCAGCCATTTTGGGTATAGCCAATACAGGCGAATAGATGGCATCGATTACCGAAACCGTAGTTCCTCCCAATCTGAATTTTTTCAACTGCGATGCCCCCTGGCTACCCATTACCACCAGGTTGGTGTAATGACGCTTGGTATATCTCTTCACCACATCGGCCACGGTGTGGCCTTTTACGGCCTTAAATGTTACGGGACTTTTGGTTTTGCCTTTCAACTCCGCCAACAGTTTTTCACCCTCTTCGTTGGCTGCCTCCAACAGGGCCTTCTCAATTTGCTTCCACTTCAAGTTCGATTTAGGCACACCATCCAAACGCACCACGTTCAAAATGGTAAACTCGGCCGAAAGATGGTTCCCCATCTTCAACGCGTAATGGATGGCCGTTTTGGAAAGAGTAGAGAAATCGGTAAGAATAAGAATTTTAAGTGGGTCCATAGGCACAGTAATATTCCAAAAATAGGTCTTTCCGATGCCAGATAAAAATTAAACCTTTTCATTCGTCCATAGAAATTTTCTATTGCATAAACAGGGTTAAATTGCACCGGGTTAACCCGCTTTAACGTGCCCATGCTTATGACAAAAAAATATTTCCTCTTATCACTGGCTACAGCCACTCTTCTAAGCTGCCAAGGGCAACAGATTGAAGTAGCCGAAATCAAAAAGCACATTCAGGAACTGGCCAACGATGCCTACGAAGGCCGCGGCACCGGAACTGCCGGAGAAAAGAAAGCGAACGCTTATATAGAGGCCCAATTCAAAAAAATGGGCTTAGAACCCAAAGGCGAAAACGGTTACGACCAGGATTTTAAATTCAAAGCGGGTGTGCATGGCACGGGTGCAGAAGGCACCGCTCAAAATATAGCCGCCTTCTTAAACAACGGGGCCGAGAAAACCATCATCATTGGTGCACACTACGATCACCTGGGCTTGGGCATGGAGGGTAATTCGCTCGATGCCAATCCGCAAAATAAAATTCACAACGGTGCAGACGATAATGCCTCGGGCGTGGCCGGTGTGCTGGAGCTGGCTCGTTTCTTCAAGAACAATGGCACACGCGAAAAAAGTAATTTCCTATTTCTGCTTTTCAGTGGTGAAGAGTTAGGTCTGTACGGTTCAAAATATTTTACTGAACATCCTACCATCGACCTGTCTACAGCTAACTACATGATTAACCTCGACATGGTGGGCCGTTTGCATCCGGAATCAAAACACCTGTCGGTAAGCGGCACCGGCACCAGCCCGTTGTGGGAGCCCCTTATCCAAAGACTCTCTAACGAACAGGTGAAAATCAAAACCGACTCGTCTGGCACCGGACCGTCTGATCATACATCTTTCTATCTGAAAAACATTCCGGTGCTCCATTTCTTCACCGGCTCGCACAGCGACTACCATAAGCCCAGCGATGATGCAGACAAAATCAATTACGAAGGCGAAGCAGAAGTTTTGAAAATTATTGTGAGGGTGATCGAAAACCTGGACAGCGAACTTAAGCTTGCCTTCTTGCCAACTAAGAGTAAATCGATGGGCAGCGCGCGGGCTTTTAAAGTTACCATGGGCATTATGCCCAGTTACACTTCCGACCAGGAAGGGCTTTTGGTAGATGGGGTTTCTGAAGGCAAACCTGCCCAGGCAGCCGGCATTCTCGCTGGCGATATTATTCTACAAATGGGCGATGTGGTGGTGAAAGACATTCAAAACTACATGGAGGCCCTCGGTAAATTTTCGAAAGGCGAAACTATTGTGGTGAAGCTGAAGCGAAAGGGTGAAACACTTAGTGTTAACGTTACTTTCTAAGAAAGTTCATGAAATCATTTGCTAGTGATAACTATTCCGGTGTGCACCCGGAGGTGATGGAAGCGCTGCGCGTGGCTAACGAAGCCCATGCAGGCAGCTATGGCAACGATGACTTTACGCGCCATGCCGAGCAGAAATTCAAAGACTTGTTTGGTGAAGAGGTGGCCGTATTTTTTGCCTACAACGGTACAGGCGCCAACGTGCTTGGCCTGGCCTCACTCACACGCTCTTACCATGGAATTGTCTGTGCAGAAGGTGCGCACATCAACGTAGACGAATCCACCGCACCGGAAAAATTCCTGGGGTGCAAACTGATTACGCTTCCTTCGCCAGATGGTAAAATCACAGCCGACCAAGTGGCCAACCGCATTCAGCGCATGGGCGATCAGCACCACGTGCAGGCCAAAGTGATTTCCATATCGCAGGCCTCAGAATATGCTACCGTGTACACAGCCAATGAAATAAAAGCCCTGAGTGAGGTGGCGAAAAAAAACAACCTGTACCTGCACATGGACGGTGCCAGGCTGGCCAATGCAGCCGTGTCGCTCAACCAGGATTTTCGCACATTTACACGCGATGCCGGTGTAGATGTGTTAAGCTTCGGTGGAACCAAAAACGGGCTGATGTTTGGCGAAGCCATTGTTTTCTTTAGACCGGAACTGGCAGCTGATTTCATGTACCTGCGCAAGCAAGGCATGCAGTTGCACTCTAAAATGCGTTTTATCTCTGCCCAGTTCGAGGCACTGTTAAGCAACGATTTGTGGAAGCGCAATGCCACACACACCAACACCATGGCTCAAAAACTGGCTGCACACCTGGCCCCAATCAACCAAATAAAAATCACACAAAAGGTAGAGGCCAACGGGGTGTTTGCCATTTTCCCGCCATCGATTGTCGAGCCCCTGCAAAAAGAATTTCCTTTTTACGTGTGGAACGACAAAACCAACGAAGTAAGGCTCATGTGCTCCTGGGACACCACCGAAGAAGAAATCGATCGGTTCGCGGCTCGCACTAAAACTTTGATCGGATAGCGCTCGTCTTATTTTTTCTCCACTGCGTGGCCACCAAACTCGTTGCGCAGCGCAGCTACCACCTTACCTGAAAATGTATCCTCGTGTTGCGAACGGTAACGCATCAACAACGACATGGTAATGACCGGAGTAGGCACACCCATTTCCAGGGCGGTCTCCACCGTCCACTTGCCCTCACCCGAAGAATGCATCACACCTTTAATGGAATCCAGGTTTTTGTCTTTTTCCAACGCGTGTTGCGTTAACTCCATCAGCCAACTGCGCACCACACTACCGTGGTTCCACATTTTTGCCACCGCGGCCAAATCCATGTCTGCATCGTGGCGATGAAGCACTTCCATCCCTTCGGCAATGGCCTGCATCATGCCATACTCAATGCCGTTGTGCACCATCTTCACAAAATGTCCGCTTCCCGATTTGCCGCAATACAGATAACCGTTGGGCACAGAGATAGATTTAAAAATGGGTTCGCAATAATCGAAAGCTTCTTTTTTGCCGCCAATCATGGTGCACACGCCATGCAAGGCACCGTTTACACCACCGCTCGTGCCACAGTCCAGGTAATGCACACCGAGTTTTTCCATATCGCGGGCGCGCGCCAGCGTATCTTTATAAAAAGAATTCCCTCCGTCAATTACAATGTCATCAGGCTTTAGGTTGTTCTTCAGGTTGTTCAGAATAACATCCACCGTATTTCCGGCCGGCACCATGATCCAAAACACACGCCTACCTTGCAGCAAACCTGCCAGCTCTGCCAACGTGGGCGCAGTAGGCACGCCTTCGGCCGCTATTTTTTCCATGGCCGTTTTATTGATGTCGAAAGCAGTGACGGAGTGATTGTTTTTTTTGAAGTTGAGGGCGAGGTTGTAACCCATTTTGCCTAACCCAATAAGGCCGATCTGCATGCGTAAACGGTTGAGGTTGGTAAGTTTGAAAGCTGTTAAATTATCACTGTTATCGCATTAAATAAAGAAAAAGAACCGGGTTTTAGCGCCCTTTTTTAGGGTCATTTTACCACCCGCTGATCCGTTGGAAAATTATCGGCTACCGCAGGCTAGCTGCGGGGATGCAACTGAATGCCGGATCGCTCACTCCGCACATTCCATGCGGTATGACATGGAGTAAAAAACGCACGAAGAAAGTAGCACACCTCCTTTTATGACAGTCCTACCGCTCAGCCGCGGTCCAGCAGAAGACGTACGCGATTAAACATGTTCTGAAGGGCACCGCGTGCGCAGATCAAGCAGATTCGTTATCGGCTTCAAACCCCTTGCGATAAGTAAAGTAAACCCTGTCTACGTAAGTATTTCCATTTTTGCATTCCTGTTATCCACTTCATCGGTTTGTTGGTAAAGAGCAATAACCATGGCGAAAGCCTGCGCTAACATGTCGAACGGCCGTAAATAGTCGGTTGGATTTTATAGCTTTGGAATGCTGCCAGCCAGATACCTATGCTAAAAACAATTTTTACCCACCTAAAATCCCAATGGTACAAATACATCATCGAGGTCATCGTGGTTATCCTTGGCATCCTGATCGCCTATAACCTTGAGCAGTGGCGCGACACCCGTAACAATAAAAAGAGAGAAATTGAAGTACTAAAAGAACTTCATGGAGCGCTGTCTGCAGATCTGTCGGAAATTCACAACAATATCCGCATACACGAATACAGTATTCTATCAAGTAAGCTGATACTGAACGTGATAAAAGATAATCTTGGCTATCATGATTCATTAGATACTTATTTCGCCCACACGCATGCATTCACCACCTTTTCAGGTAGAGTGGGCCCTATTGAACAGTTGAAAAACACCAATTTGGCGATTGTATCAAACAGCAAACTCCGTTTAGAAATTATCGGTATGTATGACGAAGCATTTCCCAGAATTCGACTGGTGGAATTAGCGATTAGAAGAGACTATGAACAGCTGAGAGATTTTGACAGACTTTATTTTGAAGCCTATGATGTTGAGCGCGCCTCCACCAGCAGCCGTATACCACCTCCTTTCTGGGGTACCATGCGCCCGATACATTTTGCGGAACTAAAATCAAACCCGGAATACGCAGCGCTGCTGCGTGCAAGAATTTCAAACCAGTTGGGCCTGTTGCGAGGCCACTACATCCCTACCGAAAAGGCCATCAGCAATTTGCTTCTTAACATAGATAAAGAAATAAGAAAGCTGGAATAGTAAACGACAGATCAAAAAAACAGGTTTTCGGTCTGCTTCACAGCGCGGGGAAATAATTTACACGTCACCTAGCATGGGCACATGCACATGGGTGGCGCCTGGCCGGTTAATCATAACTAATCCATTAATAAGTCCGCACTCACTTTTCAGTTTGTGCTTTTAAATGCTCTTCTAAGTCCCACGTTACGCCCATTCTCATCAAATAGTCCGCGATTGGTAAAAGGCCAATTGCGAGTCGTCTTTTGTCAACATTTACAGGGTCTTCAATTGGGTGAACTATCCAATTGCCTTTAGAGTCCTTTACCACTTGACTTCCATAGATTTGTCTTTTTCCTTGCCTCATTAGAACTCGGTCCTCAAGTAATGCCAAGTCCTCAATTCTTGCAGCCCCATTCTTTACTGCCTGTCTCATTACAGGTAAATACTTTTCTTGGATTGATAAATCTGCATGTTGAATCACTAGGAATATCGCAGCAGATGCTTTTTTGCCTACAAAGTCCTGACTTAGCCAGCCATATTTTTCTAAAATTTGGATTACTTCCATTTGATTGATCGAATCCATTTTCATCACCATCTTCCAATCTGACGCTTGTCTATACTTTTGGTCATTGTCGTAGAT
>CAZRQK010000039.1:19621-22504 GCA_964602295.1 uncultured Ohtaekwangia sp. | reverse complement strand
GTCGTAGATTGTCTCAAGTTTTTTTGTCAGTAGAGAACTCAGACTATCATTTCTCACTTGTCCATAAAGGACTGTAGTAGTCAGAATTAAGTAGATAGTAACTGTGAATTTTAGAATTTTCATGTGTCAAATTGTTTTCAGTTTTCTTAGAGCCTTAGAACCAACTTTGGTGCTTTTGCAGTTGCGGGGGTTGGGAGCAAAGTTAAAGCCGCCTCATCGGCTGACTTTACGACCCTAGACGTCAATCGTCCCTGTGGGCAAACGAAATTAAGAAACAAATGCCAATGCAAAACGCCCCCCTACCCCGCTATGGACCAAAAGCATGGTGCTAGCGCGCGTTTTGTTTTTCTCTCAACTCTTTTACGTCCTTGTCCGTAATTGTTTTTTTCGATAGAGCAAAGCCGACACCTATGGCAAGTATATAAAAGAGAATGTATCGTATGTCAAATGTCGCAATCATTACTTCGCCAAAATATGAATAATCGAACCTTACTAGTGTGTCAAAATAACCTAAGTCGTTTTCGTGGGCGAGAAAGCCAATTACGCTGAGAAAGTTCCCTAAAAGAGAACCGACCAAAGAAATAATCGCTCCTGCTACTCCGAATATGAAGTCAAATCCCTTTCCTGTTCGTCTCATTGCAAAACCAACACCCGCTCCAACTAACAAAGCCATTCCTCGGAACTGAATAGTCGTATAAACTGTAAACGCTGCCCAGAGAATCGAACACAGTAATGCAGCAAGGACTCCGGCAACAACTGCTTTTGTCAAGTCTTGTTGCTGTCTCAATTGGTTAAAAATCTCTATTGGTAATTTCGCTTTAATTTCTCCCGAGTCAAGTGCTGTTTGGTCGTCAACTGTCATCTCTACTGAGTTGTCAACTTTGAAGTTGACACATTCTCTATCGAAATCTGCAATCTGTCCTGTCAAACTACAAATAATACCTCTGTTCGGGTCGAACTTTCGGTTCAAGCATTGTTTACAAAACTCTAAGTGTTCTTCTCTTGTCATTTATCATTATTTCATTTGTCAACTGTCACGCGAAATGCGCGCTAACATTTGGGTATTTGCCGTTGCGGGAATAGAGCGCTAAAAAATGCAGCGCAGCGAAATGTTTAGCGCGACTTACACGTTACTGTCAACCGTGACCAAACGTAATTTGCAAACTAATATACAAATAAACACCTAACCCCTGCATTGCACAAGCATGTTGTTGGCTACAGTTTTTTAGTCCCGGATTAGTTTAGCGAGTCTGTCGTAGTCACCGTTTTGTCCGAAGCTATCGGTGTTAGATGCTGTCCCAATTATCTCGTGAGTCCAACAGTCAAAACACACCTTAGCAACCCCAACAACTTTGTCTCCCTTCTTAAAGATTAAAATGTCCCTGTACACATAAATACATGCGGTTGTCATTATTTCATCAACCGATTTCTCTGTGAAGACTTCATCTATACTTTTGAATTTCGATTTGTCGACTTACTTTTTTACGTATCCAATTGCTTCTAGTTTTGTCGATAAATGATAAGTCGGTCGAGTCATTTGGAATCTCTCCAAGTATTATTCCTGCCTTTATTGAGTCCGCCACAGATTCTGGCTGACCTTCATAAAGGTCTCCTATTCCACGTCCGTCAAAATTATTAAAGTAGTAGTCAATGTTGTCGTAGTCGAAATATTTTTTTCCTTGTCCTTCAATGTTGGCTTGCCTATCGTCCTTTGAAACACAACTGTTTAGAAGAGTACGAGTAACTGATATTAGTATCCTAAGTCCCATTTTTTTAGGTGTCCACTTATTCAAATAAAAAATTGCAGCCAACATAAAATTACCTACAATTGCATTTCCTATCGCTACCCCCACTAAAATCATACTTGTAGACCTCACTAGAGCTGCCCATCCGTCAGCTCACAAAAAACCTCTGCCGTTGCCAGCAGAGGTTTCAGTTACCCATTGTGTGTGTCATTCTAGTGCAAGGTTGGTGAAATAAAGGCCGCGCAACGCACGGTACTCAGGGCTGTTCAGGCCAAACAGGGCGCGCACAACGGTAGCCGCAGTCAGATGAGGTCTGTTCTTTTTAACTGCATCAATGAGATATAAAGCACAAGAGGCCCGTAATTAGCGGGCTTCTTCCGATTTTACAAAACGAATCGAGGTAAGTCTGCCATCAATCATCAATTGCAGTACATATAAACCCTGTGGCAACGACCGTACGCCAATGGGTAACTGAAATCCAGTACACAAAATATCATTTCTCAACGACCGACCATACTGGTCATTCAATGATAATACTGATATCGGGCGACCTGTTTTGTTGTTGATATAGATCACAGACTGGGCTGGATTGGGAAATACAGAAACCCCTTCCTCCAATGTCGTTATATCTGTTACCACAGGAAGTGTTACCGCTTCAGTATATGCCGATGCGCCAAATTTATTGATTGCCCTTACACGATAGGTGAATGTACTATCGTATAAAATATTATCCTTTATATACACTTCCTTATTCTTCTCTAAAACTGCTTCTCTCTGGAATCCATATGAATTCACAGCCCTCTCTATTTCAAACGTCTTTTCATTAAGGGAGTTATCTTCCCAAGTCAGGGTTACACGCTGCTCGTTGGAGTCTAGCACAAAACTTAAGTTTGTTGGTGAGGCGGGAGCAACAAAAAGTTCTGTACTCACTTCAGATTCATTGGAAGAGTCTGACACCGATACGGCATCAAATGCAAACACAGTATAAAAATAATCTTGCAAAGGCTGAGCAGTTGTATCTGTATAAGCTACAATATTTTGCTCAACGGAGTCGATCAAGATATTATCAAGATTCTTCCTTCGCCAGATTTGAAAACCTGTTTCCTTATCTGAGTTGTAAGTCCAGGAAAGGTTGATT
>CAZRQK010000039.1:0-19611 GCA_964602295.1 uncultured Ohtaekwangia sp. | reverse complement strand
GTTGATTACTCCATCTTCAGGAATGACAATCGCATCTAAATCTTTGACTGGTAACGGTGTATCAAGATCCACTTTTGCAACACTGAAAAAAGTTGCGTTTTTGAGTGAATTAAAACTACCAATCACAAGAAACACTTCACGGCCTTCTCGAAGCCGAATGACCTTAGCAACATATCCATCGATTTCAAAGTTTACATTTTGATCTACCTCCCCGCCAAGAGAAACCTTAGAAAATGACCCGATAGCAGTATCGTTGATTTGTGAAAATAGACCTGCTACTATGATACCATTCTTACCCTCAACTAAATCACTTATGCCTATATTCTTCACTGAAATCGCTGTGCTATCGACCAAATTACCTACGTTATCAAATTGATATACTGGATTGGGGCTTGAAGGGTCAAACAATAGATTGAAATCGCCTGCGCAAAAGAATGAATCATCTGATCGTACCAATATCTTTCTTGGAGTGTGGTTACCAAAGTTAGTATCATCAGTAACTTTTCTCACCAGGTTTCCATCTCGATCCAATAGATATAAAAATCCACCACCGCCAAAATTTTTATCACCGCCTATCAAAAGGTTACCATTTGATTGACGAGCAATAGTGGTTATGTACTCTGTATATCCAAGAAGATCATTATTAAAATCAGTATCAATTGTCCCATCGGAATTTAATCTGACCAAATTGAAATTATTATTGTTGGCGCCATAATTGAGAATACCTCCAACTAAAATTTTTTCATCAGGCAAGGTATAGACACTCCTTATCCCAAAGCCAATCCCATCGTAAGGCATATTTAGCATTGGCCGGAATGACGGATCAAAATTTCCTTCACTAGTTATCCTGACTATTCCATTAACAGGATTTTTATTGAATAGCCTGAAAGAACCAACTATCAAGATGCTGCCATCGGCCTGAACATCCAACCCATCCAGTGAGTACGCATTGAACCCACGCCCAATATTCTTATCGAACTCTTCGTCCAATTCGCCATCGGGGCTTATTTTGATAATTTGATTTACTGGTTTTGTTCCCGCATAATGAAAGTCTCCAGCCAACACAATATTCCCATCTGGAAGAATTTTTGCCAGATTAACATTACCTTGTTCTCCCAAAAACGGCAAGAATGATGCATCATGTGTACCATTTGATTCAAATCGGGCGACACCGCAAACCGGTGTTTCATCGATCCTGGTAAAATTACCAAGAAGCATGAACCCTGATTGATTGCTCACAAGCCGAGCATCTCTTGTATTGCCAACCCTTCCATCGGGCACCCATGCAGTTGGCGGACTATCTGTACCAATTATATCACCATTCAAAGAAAGTCTGTACACCTGATGACAAAAGAGCGACCCACCAGTATAATAATCCGGTAGACGTTTTATTGTTGCTACTAAAAGTTCCTCACCCGCAACAACATCTTCCACTTGAGCCGTTCCAAGTTGCTCAGAGGGTACGAATGACTGGTCTACACTCCCATCTTCCTTCAATCGAACCAGCCCTGGGGAAGAAAATCCATCAAACTCTTGAAATCTGCCCGCTACGAGCAAGGTTTTATCGGCCATTTGGTCAACAGAAAATATTTCTCCGTAACCATTCGATCCAAGACTGGGCCCTGTACCAATATTGAAAGTATCGTCTAAAGCTCCTGAAGTTGTAAGTCTGACTATTCTGTTTGACGGCAGCCCGTTAAACTCTGAAAACGATCCGTATACGAGTAATTTACCGTCTCCTTGTAAAGATATCCCTGACCATATCCCGACACCGTTTGGTCCATTTCCTGCATTAAATGACAGGTCTTTGGATCCATTGGCCTCGAGCTGAATGATTTGATTTATACCAGAACTCCACACTACAAACTTTCCATCAGGACGCAATAGCGCACGCCAAATAAGATCTCCCGTTTGCTGTGCCAGCGTAAAACTTTCATCAATAGACCCATCCGAATGCAGTCTTACCATATCAACCCTACCTGCCATCGAAAAATTACCAGCCACCACAATCTTTCCGTCAGGTTGTAATAACACTTCCACAATTTGACCGAATTCGATTTCCGGAGAAATAAAAGAATTATCTACTGAACCATCGGAATTAATTCTTACAATACCGCTTCTGGTTTTGTCACCAGCTTTCGAAAAGGTGCCTACCAAAACAATTTTTCCATCAGGTTGGTACAGTCCATCCGCCACTTGAGCGCTTCTAAACACATTCAGATTAAAACCACGATCAACCCCCTGGCTAAACGCATTGGGCATCAAAATACAAAGAGCAAAGGATAGAATAATTTTCATCTTCAGTAAGTCAATTGACCAAAAATACGGTCTTTTCACAACTTCCTCAACCCCTTCACTTCGTTTTTCCTGCCTCTACCACGCTGATGGCAAAGCCTCCGCCTGCGGCACTCCACTGCGCCAGCTTCGACTTGTTCGTTACCGCTACCTTGCGGATGGCATAAGCCTGGGGGTTGGTTTTATAGTGCGCCTCTTTGGCATCGGCATAGATGGTGGCGATGTAGGTTTTACCGGCTTCCAAAAAATCGAAGGCGATGTTGGTGGAGCGCGGGATTTCACCATTTACGTTGCCTACAAACCAACTTGTCTTGCCCTTGGCTTTGCGTGCCACGGTAATGTATTGGCCTGGCTCCGCCTCCAAGTATTTGCTATCGTCCCAATCCAACGCCACATCTTTGATAAACTGGAAGGCATCCAAAAAACGGTTGTAGTTCTCTGGCAGGTCGGCTGCCATTTGCAGCGGGCTGTACATGGTTACATACAGCGCCAACTGGTTGGCCAGCGTGCTGTTGACGTGCGAGTTGTTGTTGGGATTGATTTTGCTGATGTCCATTTCAAACACACCAGGAGTATAGTCCATCGGTCCGCCAATAAGGCGTGTGAAGGGCAGAATGGTGACGTGGTTGGGCTTCGACCCACCGAAAGCCTGGAACTCGGTGCCGCGTGCCGATTCGTTACCGATCATGTTGGGCCACGTACGCGCAATGCCCGTGGGGCGCACTGCCTCATGGGCATTGACCATGATGTTGTACTGGGCTGCCTTCTCTACAACGTATTGGTAATGGTTCACAGTGTATTGATCGTAGTGATAATAGCCTTTGGGTAAAATACTGCCAACGTAACCGGTTTTTACTGCATGGTAGTTGTTGTCTTTCATCAACTGAAACGCTTTGTCGAGGTGGCGCTCGTAGTTGCGCGTGGAGCCTGAAGTCTCATGGTGCATCACCAGTTGCACGCCTTTGGCTTTGGCATAATCGCGCAAACCGGGTAAATCAAAATCAGGATAGGGTGTCTGGAAGTCGAACACAAAATCCTTGGCGTTGCCAAACCAGTCTTCCCAGCCAATGTTCCACCCCTCCACCAGCACACCATCAAACCCATGCTGCGCAGCAAAATCGATATACTTCTTCACGTTGGCGGTGGTGGCGCCATGCGTGCCGCTAGGTTTTACTTTCGTGAAGTCGGTGATGCCCAACTGCACAGACGGCACCTCGTTGGTGTACGACCATGAGCTTTTGCCGGTGATCATCTCCCACCATACGCCTACGTATTTAATGGGCTTGATCCACGAAGTGTCTTCTATCTTCGAAGGCTCGTTAAGGTTGTATGTCATCTTCGAAGCCAGGATGGTACGCGCGTCACCGCTTACCATAATGGTGCGCCACGGTGTTTGCGTGGGTGCCTGCAGGTTGCCTTTGTCGCCCGTAGCATCGGGTGTGAGCCAGCTCTGAAACACCAGGTTGGCATCATCGAGGTTCAGGTGCATGCAAGCGTAATTGATGAGGGCTGCCTCGTGCAGGTTGATGTAGAGGCCGTCATCGGTCTTCATCATCAATGCAGTTTGTAAACCTGTAGGCGAAAAAGGTGTTTGCGAGGCATTGGGTTGAATGGCTCCTTTCATCAACCCACGTATTTCTGTCAGGCGCGAAGTAGTGTAATCGTATTCCTGCGTATCGTAGTCTCCTGCAATCCAAAACGCAGTGTGGTTGCCCGTCATGGCAAACTGGGTGCGCTCTTCTTTAATGACGAAGTAGACCAGCTTGGGTTGAATGGGGAACTCATAGCGGAAACCCAGTCCCTCATCGAACAGGCGGAAACGAATCCGCATTTGTCGCTCGGTGGTTTTCTGCGTAAGCGTTACCAGCATCTCGTGGTAGTGATTGCGAATGGTTTTCACCTCGCCCCACACCGGCTCCCAACTGGAGTCGTGCGTGGTAGTTTCTGTGTTAGTAATGGTGAAGTCGTTAAGCAAGGATTGGGCATCGTTCTTTAGTTCAAAGCCCAGGGCACTTTCTTTAATAACCGGTTTGTCTTTATACTTCAGTTGATAAGTAGGCGTGCCATCCGTACGCAAGGCAAACGTCAGTGCCAATTGCCCGTTGGGCGAACGTAGCTCTTGCGCAGAAAGGATTGCACAAGCAAGGAGTAGGTATACGAATAAACAAAGTCTTTTCATGCCGTTGCTGGTTTTAAACGAACGGCAAAATAGATAAAATTGGTGGTTTTAGGTCACTGCTGAACTGGTAATGCGGTGTCGGCTAATCGCAGTCGTAATCAAAGCCACGTAGTTCATTAAATCCGGTAAATGTTAATGTGCGGGCAATGGGCAGGTCTTTGTTATTGTATTCGTAACTCAGACTGAAATGGTTGCTGCCATCGGTATACCCTGTGCAATTATTATCGAAAAAATAAAATTCAAGATTCCAGTTTTCTATCGGCAATATTAGTCCCTGTAATGGATTGGGGCGGTCATCAAATGTGTAAGTAATTGTATTGGCTACGCTCCATATTTTTGAATCGACCTCGTAGCGGTAAAACGTTCTGGATTGAGGGTTGTGGCTGTTGTCGGCATAAGTAAATACAATAGAGTCTTTTGAAGGCCATGTTTTATAAACTAACCGCCCGGCTTGATAATAATATCGCTCGTACAACAATCCATGTTCATTTCTTGCGATGGGATTGCCCTCGTCATCGAATTCGATGGTACACAAAGGGTAGTTGGTGATTTGCGAGGTGCTTTGAAAGATGCTCAGGTTATTACCGAAACGTCTGTATTCAAAACGCCCTTCGCCACCCGCTTGTTTACGCCACACGTTCGCGATGGTGCCATCAGTGTGGTACGAAATGGAATCGTAATTGAATTGCGTAAAATCTCCCAGGCGCACCAGCCTGCAGTCTTTGGTAACAGGTGTTTCTTCAGTACAGGCCACACCAACCAACAGAAGTGCTGGCAGCATTTGCAGAAGCCTCATGGCCGATGTTATTTTCATAAGGAAGTGTTTCTGCCTTAACTAGCGCCCTGGTCAGAAGATACAGCCCTCGTTAAAAAAATATCCGTGTACTGGCACAATCCCGCCATTTGTTAATGACAACCATTTTTCTTTACCTTTGCACCCGATGGTACTGATTACCGCATCAAATCGCCCCTGGTTGCCTGAAATGACGGCATAGGCAGCAGAAACTGCTCAGGTTTCATTGCTGCCCACAACTCATCGCCCCAGGCGAATCGTTTCCCTATAATTTTTTTTAAGACCTCGAACGGCCGCAGGCTGTTCTCAAATTCTATCGATCATGACACGACTGGAACAATTCGGTTGGCATCATTATACACATCGCGGTACACAAACAGGCCAACCTGATGAAAAGACCGCACGCATTATTGCTTTGAAAGGCATGAAATACCACCTCGCCACAGAAGCGGGCGATCTGGAAGCAGAGCTTTCGGGCAAGTTGCTCTACAGCCACGAGCCTGAACAACTGCCAAAGGTGGGCGACTGGGTGCAATACCTCGACTACGAACACATGGGTTACATTGTAAGCTGCTGGCCACGCATCAACGAGTTGGTGCGCAAACAGCCGGGCAACGCAACGGCACGGCAGGTGCTGGCCACCAACATAGACACCGCGCTGGTGGTGCAGGGCCTCGATCGCGATTTCAACCTGATGCGCCTGGAACGGTACCTGGCCCAACTGGCGGCCTGTGGAGTGCCTGCTGTAGTGGTACTCAACAAGGCCGACCTGGTAGAAGACTGGAGTGCTTTGACAACGGAAGTACAACAATTGCAACGGCAGACTACCATCTATTTTTGCAGCACCGTTACCGGGATTGGCATACAGGCTTTGTTAGAAGACGTATTGCTGCCTCAAAAAACATTTGTATTGATCGGTTCTTCGGGTGTGGGCAAGAGTTCACTACTCAACAGTCTGATGCAAACCGAGCGGCAGGCAGTGCAAACGCTGAGCGCAGTAAACGCCAAAGGAAAACACACCACCACGGCACGTGAGCTTTTTCAACTGCCGAATGGAAGCCTGTTGATAGACACGCCCGGCATGCGCGAATTTGGATTGACGGTTGATGGTGAAGATAACCATGAGCTACTGTTTCCAGCCATTGATACATGGGCTACAGCGTGTCATTTTTCCGACTGCCAACATGTGCACGAAGCGGGATGTGCTGTGTTGCAGGCATTGGAAGAGGGTAAGTTGAACCGTACTACGTACGATAGCTATCTTAAACTAAAACGCGAACGCAGTCGGTTTGAGGTACGTGCCGAAGACCGCAAGCGCATGGGTAAACTGTTTGGCCGAATGACGCGGGAAGCCAAGGCGTATAGGAAGAAGTATAAGTATTAGGAGAGATGAAAGATAAGAAGATAAAAGACTAAAGATTAAAGTTTAAAGCAGAACATTAAACATCCCTTTGATCTTTAAACTTTAGTCTTTAGTCTTAAGTCTTTGATCTTTTCTATTTCAACAACATGGGTTTGCCATTCAGCACGATCTCCATTGGCTCGCCCGATTCGAGGATGGTTTCTGTTTTGGCCTTGGATACTTTCACTTTAATTACACGGCCGCGAAACTCCAGACGGAAAGAGTAAGAATTCCACTGTTTGGGTATGAAAGGCTGGAAGTGCAGTTTGCCATCGCGCACACGCATGCCGCCAAAGCCTTTAACCACGCTCATCCACGTGCCGGCCATGGAAGTAATGTGGCAACCGTCTTCTGTGTCGTTGTTGTAATCGTCCAGGTCGAGGCGGGAGGTACGCAGGTACATTTCGTAGGCCTTCTCTTCGTAACCCAACTTAGACGCAAGTATGGCATGCACGCAAGGCGAGAGTGAAGACTCGTGCACCGTCATCGGTTCGTAGAAATCGAAATTGCGTTTGATCTGCTCCTGCTTGAAATCATCCTCAAAAAGGTAAATGCATTGCAGCACGTCTGCCTGCTTGATGAAACAAGAACGCAATATCCTGTCCCAAGACCATTTCTGGTTCAACGGCCGGTCTTGCGGCCGCAAGTCGTTAACGGTTAGCAACTCTTTATCGAGAAACCCATCTTGCTGCAGGTAGACGCCACGGTGCTTGTCTTCCGGATAATACATGTTGTCAACAATGTGCTGCCAGCGTTCGGCTTCGTCTTTTTCTTTGAAGGTGGTCTTAGCTGCAATTTCATCGTACCGCGCTTTGTTAGCCTTTTTCACATAGTCAATGGCCTCCATGGTAAAGCGCAGCGTCCACGCGCCTAAGTAGTTTGTATAAAAGTTGTTGTTGATATTGTTCTCATATTCATTCGGGCCGGTTACTCCCAGGATTACATACTTCTTTTTATCAGCCGACCAATTAACACGCTGCGACCAAAAACGCGAGATACCAATCAGCACTTCAAGTCCACATTGAGAGAGGTATTCCTTGTCGCCCGTATAGTCAATGTAATCGCGGATGGCATAAGCCATGGCACTGGTGCGATGAATCTCTTCGAAGGTGATCTCCCACTCGTTGTGGCACTCTTCGCCATTCATGGTGACAAACGGATAGAACGCTGCGCCATCGGTAAAGCCCAGCTTCTGTGCGTTTTCAATGGCTTTGGGCAAGTGTTTATACCGATAGATCAGCAGGTTGCGTGCTACCTTCGGGTCGGAGGTTCCGAGATAAAAAGGAAGGCAATACGCTTCCGTATCCCAGTAGGTACTACCCCCATATTTCTCGCCAGTAAAACCTTTCGGGCCAATGTTCAATCTTTCATCATCGCCCGTATAGGTCTGCATCAGTTGAAAGATATTGAAACGAATACCTTGTTGTGCTGCGATATCGCCATCGATGGTTACATCGCACTCCTCCCACTTATCTGCCCACTTCTGCGCGTGCTCAGCCAATAGATTTTGAAAGCCTTTGACCGTGGCCTCTTCCAGTTTGGCACGGCATAAATTTACCAGGTACTGCTTTTCATGATTCTCGGAAGAAAGCACCGCTCCGTATTTATAAACCACCAACGGTACACCTTCCACCAGGTCTACCTCCACCACATTGTCGGCATATTTTTGACGGGTATTGGTAAACACTTTTCCCTTTATCTTTTTACCGCCATTTTCCAACTCGTATTCCATGCCGGTGCACACGTGGAAGAAAGTCTTCTTGGTTTCGGCTGTTACAATGGCCCAGCCCATTTGGGCTTCCTGGTAGACTTCGTTCCAGAATTTCTCTTCGTAGTTCGAATCCTTGTTTACCACATCGGCATCCACGGTTAAGGTAAGCCGCGCGGTTACCGAGAAGTTAAGCGGTGTAAGGCGATATTTGATTGCACCTATCTCACCATCGGCCATGCTGCAGAAACGTTCTGCGATAACCTGCACACGTTTACCATCGGTAAGTGTAGCAGTAAACGAACGGTGCAGCACACCTTTCTTCATGTCGAGCACGCGTCTGAAATTTTCTATGCGCGCTGTGGCCAAATCCAAATCGATGCCACCCATGTTGAAGTTTATGCCTATCCAACTCGGGGCGTTCAGCACTTTGGCAAAGTACTCCGGGTAACCGTTCTTCCACCAGCCCACGCGTGTTTTGTCTGGATAATAAACGCCAGCTACATAGCTGCCCTGGTGCGTGTCGCCAGAGAATTTTTCTTCGAAATTGGCACGTTGCCCCATGCGCCCGTTGCCCAGACTAAAAATACTTTCAGAAATACGGTTGAGGTGCGGATCAAAACCTTCCTCAATGATTTCCCATTCATGGTGCTTGACGTAATTCTTCATAACCCACAATTTTTTTAAATTCCGTTTAACCAGTCCAACCGAAAGTCGGCAGTCTGGTTGATTACATGATTTGCTTTGCCTAACTGTTCGGCTTTACCCACACCCACACATTTCATCCCTGCACGCAAGGCAGCTTCCACACCTGCTTCGGCATCTTCCACCACTATGCAGTGCGCGGGTGCCACTCCTAATTTTTGGGCCGCTAGTAAAAATATTTCAGGATCGGGCTTGGTATGTTCGATCATGGTGCCGTCTACCAGCGCATCGAACAATGTCTTGATATTGAGCAACTCTACCACCCGCTTGGCATTCTTGCTGCTGGAGGCAAGGGCTATTTTGATTTCCTTGGCGCGAAGAGAGGTGATCAAATGCTTCACCCCCGGAAAAATTTCTTCTGGTTTTAATTCTTCGATGTATTCTACAAACCATTCGTTTTTGCGGGTTGCCATTGCTTCTTTCTCAGCAGCAGGAAAGCTTTTGCCGGCCAGTTGCAAAATAATATCCAGCGACTGCATGCGGCTAACACCCTTCAATCTTTCGTTGTCTTCCAACGTAAGGGCATAGCCCAGTTCTTGTGCCAACCGTTGCCAGGCCAAAAAATGGTAATGAGCTGTGTCTACAATTACTCCGTCCAGATCGAAAATGCAAGCTTTAATCACTCCGTTATTTTTTAATTGGCGCGAATATAGCCTTGCTTTATTATTTTCTCTGTTTCGCTCAGCGATTTAAAAACAGCAAACGTTTTCCCTTGCGTACGCAGCGCTCCCAGCGCGTTGCCAAAACGTGCTGCGCCAATGTAATCTTTGGGTTTATGCATCAGGCCAAAGCCTACCCCTCCTGCAAAGGAATCACCACAGCCGGTGGTGTCTATTACTGTATCTACTTTAATGGGTGGCACCAACTCTTCCTTCAGTTGGCCGCGCTCTTTGTAATACACCAGGCACCCACGCGAGTCTACGGTAATGTATACACACTTAACGCCCTTGCCCAGGCAGTGCAAAGCAAACGCGCGAAGCTCTTCGCGATTGGGCTCTTCGTTGTGCCCGAAATCCTGGCTCTCGTATTCTTTTTTGAACCACGAGGCCTGCGCTTCTTCCAGGTTCATTTTCAGCACATCGATATACGGGAGCCATAGATCGCGATCGATCCAGAATTTGCGTTGCCGCTCGCCATTCACCAGGCAGGCGGTGGTGGGACCATGCGCATCGAAGATGATGATGCCTTTGCTTTTCTTCTTCAAGAATTTCAGTGTGTCCAAAGAAATTTCATAGTCGCTGATGGGAATAAAAACGAACGCCTTGCAGTCGAGCAGGTTCTTCACATCATCTGGCACAATGGGATCCATAAAACCAGTCTGCTGTTCCACCCGGTTGTTTACATCGAGGAAACGCAAGCTGATGATGTCGCCCTGATCGCTGTTGACGGTGAGGTGTTTCAGGTTAATGCCAGGGTAACCGTTGAACACTTCTTTCACATTGTCAAGATCTACCTTTCGCAAGTGCACCACGGGTATGATTTCTATTTTATTGCCCGCCAGCACCGACAGTCCAATGGTAGGATGTGTTACACAGCCCCACTTTTGTATAAGTTCCTGGTTGTGCGTAATGATGTGATCGCGTGGAATCGGTCCGAGTATGGCAATTTTTTTCATGTATTATACATTTAGTATACTAAAGTCATGCTACTAAGTAGGCCGCACCAAAAGCACCGGCACTATCGCCCAACAAAGGTTTTACGATGGGCGTATCCAGACGGTGGTTAAATACATATTTCTCTACCGATTTTACACCCTCTGTATATAACTCATCAATATTGCCAACACCCCCGCCAATCACCACCACATCTGGATCGAGAATGTTGATGATGACGCTCAATGCGAGGCCGAAGAAGTGGAACAACCGCTCGATGGTTTCTTTGGCATGCGGATCCGTTCCGGCTTTGTACAATTGATAAATTTCTTTCAGTCTTAACATATTTCCCGACTGCTTCAAATAGAAACGCTCCAGGTCGGGGCCAGATATTACTTTCTCCACACAGCCACTTTTGCCACAATAACAAGGTCCCCCAGACGCATCGAGGAAGTTGTGACCCCACTCGCCTGCAATACCTTGCAAACCATAGATCACTTTGTTCTCTACCACAATGCCGCCCCCAACACCTGTGCCCATGATGACACCAAAAACTACCTGCGCCTTCGGGAATTTTTCTTTCACCACGCCCATGCGGGCCTCTGCCAAGGCAAAACAATCCGCATCGTTGGCAATGGCTATCTCCATGCCCAATATCCGCTCCAGGTCTGCTTTCATCGGCTGGCCATTCATGCATTCGGAATTGCAACCCTTCATGGTACCCAGGCCGGGATCGAGTGTGCCGGGCGTGCAGATGCCCAGTTTCTTGGGGCGATAGCCCATCTGCTTTTCCATCATGGCCACCAGCGTTTTGATCTGGTTGAGAATGTAATCGTAGCCGTTTTCTGCCCCGGTGGGCAGGCGGTCGCGAAAGAGGATGTCGTTAAGTCCGCCCGGACCCAGCACCAGCCCTTCGGCTTTGGTTCCTCCCAGGTCTATACCCCAAAGTTGAGATGTAGTCATAAGTTTTATTTGCACTTGAAGACCAGGGCCTCCCAGGGGCGCAGCCACTCCTCATTGATTGAAGGGTAGTTGCCTATGATTTTCTCCCCGTTTTCAAGGCCTGTCAAGTCAGGAAATTTAGTTGTATCGTTAGAAAAATTAAGCACTACCAACCACTTTTCTTTGCCCCATGTGCGGAAATAGCTAAACAATTTTTCGTGCGGAGTGGCTATCGATTGGTAGTCGCCATAAACCAACACAGGGTGTGCTTTGCGCAGCCGAATCATCTGCCGGTAATAGGCCCAAATAGAGTCTTTTTTTGTCTGTTGCGCCTCTGCATTGATATGGTCTTTGTTGGGATTAACAGGCATCCAGGGTCGGCCCGTGGTAAAGCCTGCGTTTGGCCCGCTCGTCCACTGCACAGGGGTACGTGCATTGTCTCGCCCGGCATAGTTGGCAGCTTTCAAAAAATCAGACTCCGATATACCCCGTTTTTGCGCCTCGCGCCATCCATTTTGGGTTTCAATGTCTTGCGATTCGCTTACCTGTTGTAACACCATGTTAGTCATGCCCAACTCATCGCCCTGAAAGATGAAAGGGGTACCCCGCATGGTCAGTTGCAAAGTACAAAGCAATTTGGCCGATGCCTCGCGGTGTTCTTTATCATTACCCCAGCGCGATACCATTCTGGCAAAGTCGTGGTTGCCCAGAAAAACACTTCCCCATCCGTCCGTAAGGGCGGCATCCCACACACGAAACACTTCTTTGAAATCGTGCATCGTCCATGGCACGGGATCAAACCTGCCACCCGACCCCTGATCGATAAACATATGGCCAAAATGAAAGATCATGTTCAACCCTTGTTCGGGGTGCAAGTACTCCATTGCATTTTCTGTAGTAATGCCCGGCCCCTCGCCCACTGTAACGCAATTGTATTTATTCCATACTTCAGCGCGCATTTCCGCAATAAATTCTTTCAGCCGCGGACCGTTCGCATAGAACAAACGAATGGTTTCATTGAAGTCGTTCGTATTCGTGTCAGGGAAATCGGTACGCTTAGATATGGCCGAGATGACATCGAGGCGTAAACCGTCCACGCCTTTGTCAAGCCAAAACCTCATGAGTTGGTGCACCTCTTTGCGCAATGTTTCGTTCTCCCAGTTCAGGTCGGGTTGTTTGTGCGAAAACAGGTGCAGATAATATTCTCCGGTAAGTGCATCGAACTGCCATGCGCTGCCGCCAAAGAAAGAAGGCCAGTTGTTGGGTGGTGCACCCTCCGTTCCGGGACGCCAAAAATAAAAGTCGCGATAAGGATTTGATTTGGATTGACGAGCCGCCACAAACCACGGATGTTCATCAGAGGAGTGATTCACAACCAAATCCATAATCAGCCGCATGTTGCGTTGTTTCAGTTGCGCCAGCAGCTCATCGAAGTCGGCCATGGTGCCAAACTCGGGTTGTATGCCGCAGTAGTTGCTGATGTCGTAACCGCCATCTGCATTGGGAGAGGGATAAACAGGATTGAGCCATATGGCATCCACACCCAGCGCCTGCAGGTAGTCCAATCGTTGTATGATGCCACGCAAATCACCTACGCCATCTCCATTACTGTCTTTGAAGCTTCGGGGATAAATCTGGTAGACAATCGCTTCCTTCCACCAGGTCTGTGTATCAGAATAACGGCTCATAGGGTTACTTGATCAGGGTAGTTGGTAGCGGGTAGTCTGCGGCCGGAACGTTCGCCACGAGTGCCAATATTCCTGGTAGGCTGGTAGCGTCTCCAGCTTTTTGCCTTTCAGCGAACCGTCTACACAAGTGCCGTTCCAGTTCCACATAGAACCGGTCTTGTCGTCCATAAAATGTTGTGCACTTTGCGAAAGTGAAAATGAGAGCGTATCAGAATCCAACACGCGATTATACACAAAGAAGGAGGCCGAATCGGAAGAGAGTGTCACCGCCAGAGGTTGGTTGTCTAAGACATCGTTAATGATCCGAACTTTTTCCAGCTCAATCCAATCGTAAGCCCGGGATTGGGTGTTTACCTGTACACCTACCACCCACGACTTCTCTCCCCACGAAACAGAATCTCTGCCCTCTAGCCTGCCAGGCATTTTTCCCTCATCGTAATCTGCCAATGATTCATAAGCGGAAAGAAAGAGGCTGTCGGGTTGTAGTACTTTCGTTTCCGGATAGGCCGCCATCCATGCTTCGAGCGTCATTTGCTGCGAAGGAATTTCCGGCAAGAGCTTCCCGGTCAACGGTCCGGCTATGGCTTCTCCGTTTACCTGGCGCCACCAACTGCCTGTGTGGCTATCTTCGAACATGGCATTGTAGTGATCCATCCCCACTAAACGGAATGCAGCGGGCTTACCATCAATCTCGGGGGCAAAGACCCTGCCCGTGCGGCACACGGTACAATAGGTAATCATCATGGGTTTTCCACCCACTGTATCGAGTACCTGGTGGTGGTAGCCAATAATTTCAATGGGGTAAGCGCGGCTTTCTCCATTCCAATGAACACCCACCACCAATTGCCTGGTCGGTACTTTGTTGGCAGTAGCCAGAACTACTCGTTTCGTTTTCGGTTGAAGAAACATTTTATCAGCCAGGAATCGGAAGTTGAACAAGTAGACCACCAACAGCCAAAAACTCAGCACCACAATCACCGGCCACTTCACCCACACCTTTTTACTCTTCAAAAATTGCAGCGTTGGATAAATCACCATCAATAAACCTAACATCCGAAACAGCCAGATATACCGGTGCAAAAAATAGGCAAGCTCAATGTTATCACCTTCCTGACTGCCAGGAAAGGGCATGATAAAATAAACTTTGGCAATCTCAGCCACGAGGAGCACCAACATGCCTAGCACAAACAATAGCACTTTAATCATGCACTTAGAAATTGCGTAACTGAATTTATCTCTTTTACTACTCGCGCGCGTTCGCGTGCCACCACCGGCATGGGCCAATGGAATATGTCCGAAAAAACAGACACCACTACATCAAGGTATTGACGTAGTCTTTCAATCCTGAAATAAAGCATTCCTGTTCTGCGAATGAAGAAATCTACCGGGTAATGAGCCATTTCTTTGGTAATACACCAAACAACCTCCGACTTGACTAACGCGATTCCTTTGTCTTCTTCCATGGTGGCAGCCTTCTCAATAATTTCCTTGGTTTGTTTGCCATAGTTATGCACCAGGTATTCCGCCAGCGATTCATCGAACCCGCCCTGTTTCAAATCGAACGCTGTCATGGCTGTAAAGTGGCGCACTTCCTGATCGTCTGAAAAAAAAGCTTCGTGCAACCGAACCTTGTGAGTATGCGGGTGGGCCAATTTACGATGAGAGAATCCGCGCTCTGCCACGAGGTTCACCACACGCTCAGCCATTTTGCGGTAGCCAGTAAGCTTACCACCTGCAATGGATATCAAACCTGTAGGCGACTCAAAAATTTCGTCTTTGCGAGAAAGCTCGGAAGCGCTTTTGCCCTCTTCGTGGATCAGCGGCCGCAACCCTGCCCAACTCGATTCGATATCTGCCAGCTGAATATGTACGCCAATAAATGTAGCATTGATGGCTTTCAGCAAGTACGCCACATCTTCGTGGGTAGCATATACATGGTCTTTATTGCCTGTGTAGTTGGTATCGGTAGTACCCACATAGGTGGTGCGGTCGCGGGGGATCGCAAAAATCATTCGGCCATCGCCCACATCGAAGTAAATGGATTGGCGCACCGGCAGCTTGTCGCGCTTAATTACAATATGTACTCCCTTGGTAAGGTGTAAATACTTTCCTGTTTTAGATTCATTCATCTCGCGGAGTTCATCTACCCAAGGCCCGGCAGCATTTACTACCATGGAGGCATTGATATTGAACTCCCGTTGCTCCACTTCATCCTTCACCTGTACTCCTGCCACGCGTCCATCGAGGTAAACCAATTTTGTTACGCGCAGATAATTGATCGGAAGCGCTCCCTTTCTATATGATGTTTTGATTATTTCCGTAGTGAGGCGCGCATCGTCTGTGCGGTACTCAGCGTAGAGTGCGCCTCCATTGATGTCCTGCGGATTGAGCAACGGCTCGGCTTTGAACGTTTGGCTTTTGGTGAGCATCTTGCGTTGATCTTCCGGGCGCACCCCCGCCAGCCAATCGTACAGCTTCAAACCAAAAGAAGTAAGCAGGCTGCCAAAGCCGCGCTTCTCGTAAAGGGGTAACAACATTTTTTCGGGCACCACCAGGTGTGGCGCCAACTGGTGCACAACGGCCCTTTCGCTGCCGACCTCTTTCACCAAACCAAACTCCAGTTGTTTCAGGTAACGAAGGCCGCCATGTATTAATTTAGTAGAGCGGCTGCTGGTACCGAAAGCAAAATCTTCCTTTTCCACCAGTGCTACCTTCAGCCCACGCGTAGCGGCATCCAAGGCTACACCCGCACCGGTAATACCCCCGCCAATCACCAACAAATCGAATGATTCACTTTGCAGGCGTTGTAAAAAATGTTCACGATGTGTGGCAGAAAAATTCACAACACTTCTCTGTTAGTCAACCCAACCCTTTGTACGCTCTACGGCCTTCAGCCAGCCTTTGTAAAGACGGTTCCGAAAAGCTTCATCCATTTCAGGAGTAAACGACTTCTGTATTTTTCTATTCTTTCGGATATCCTCTTTCTTCCATAAACCCACCTGTATACCAGCCAGGTAAGCAGCACCCTGCGCAGTAGATTCTATTACTTCAGGCCTTTCCACTTCGGTGCCCAGAATGTCGGCCTGAAACTGCATAAGCATATTGTTGGCACTTGCGCCCCCGTCTACTTTCAGGCTTGCCAGCTTCAAGCCGGCATCTTCCTGCATGGCATTCAGAATGTCTTTGGTTTGGTAAGCCATCGATTCGAGCGTGGCTTTGATGATGTGTTCTTTCCCAGTATCTCGCGTAAGGCCAAAGATGGCGCCACGTGCATACATATCCCAATAAGGCGCACCCAGTCCCGCAAAGGCAGGCACCACATATACTTCGTTAGAGCCCAATGCCTTGGCGGCAAAATATTCAGAGTCTTTCGATTGGTCGATCAGATGCATGGCATCGCGCAGCCATTGCACGGCAGCCCCGGCAATAAATACACTTCCTTCCAGCGCATAGGTAATCTTATTATCCAAGCCCCAGGCAATGGTGGTGATCAAGCCATTTTTAGAATACTGTAATTTCTCGCCCGTGTTCATTAGCATAAAACAACCTGTGCCATAGGTGTTCTTGGCCATGCCAGGTTCAAAACATGCCTGCCCAAACAAGGCAGCTTGCTGATCGCCCGCAACGCCTGCAAGTGGAATGGCAACGCCATCGAAATTCCAGTGGCCGAACAAATAACTGGAAGGCTTTACTTCCGGAAGCATCGTTGCAGGAATTTGTAGTTCTTCCAGCATACGCTTGTCCCACTTCAAGTCGCGAATATTAAAAAGCAAGGTGCGCGAAGCGTTGGAGTAGTCGGTAGCGTGTACCTTGCCCTGTGTCAACTTCCACATTAGCCAGGTATCGATGGTGCCAAACGCCAACTCACCCTTCTCTGCACGTGCGCGTGCACCCTCCACGTGGTCTAAAATCCATTTGATTTTAGTTCCTGAAAAATAGGAGTCAATAACCAAGCCTGTATGGGTGCGTACATAATCAGTCAGTCCTTTTTGTTTCAGCTCTTCGCAAAGAGACGCTGTGCGTTTGTCTTGCCAAACGATGGCAGGGTAGATCGCTTGTCCGGTAGCGCGATCCCACACGACTGTGGTTTCGCGTTGGTTGGTAATGCCGATGGCAGCAATCTGCGAGGGCTGCACATTGTTTTCGAGCACTACTTTTACCAGCACGCCCAGTTGAGTCTTCCAAATCTCCTCCGGGTCGTGCTCTACCCAACCCGATTGCGGAAAATATTGTCGAAATTCTTGCTGTGCAATGCCCACAATTCCTCCACCCTCATTAAAGAGTACCGCGCGAGAGCTGGTTGTTCCCTGATCGAGTGCTATAATGTATTTACCCATGACTTTTGACACAATCTGAACTACAACAGAAATAGCGCATTATACAACCACGCACCCAGCGCACCTCCCAACAATGGCCCCACTACCGGTATCCAGGCATAACCCCAGTCTGAATCTCTTTTGCCTGGTATAGGTAAAAGAAAATGTGCGATGCGCGGCCCCAGGTCGCGGGCGGGATTAATGGCAAAACCTGTTGTGGCTCCGAGACTGAGACCAATACTTGTTATGAGTAAGCCCACCACCAGGGGGTTGAGTCCTTCGGTGAACTTATTGGCGCCAATAAAAAGTATTCCCATCACAAGCAGGGCAGTAGCCACTACTTCGCTCAACAGATTTGAGGGGGTGTGCCGAATGGCGGGGCCTGTGCAAAACACTGCCAACTTTGCTGATGCGTCTGCGGTAGGTTTCCACTGCGGATAATAAAACATCCAAACCAAAACCGCACCACAGAAAGCTCCGCCCATTTGCGCGAGTATGTAGCCAACTACCAGGTCTGAAGGAAAGCTGCCATCGATTAGCAGACCAATGGTAACGGCAGGGTTTAGGTGCGCACCACTTACACTGCCCACGGCATAGATGGCCATGGTTACAGCCAAACCCCAGGCCACGCAAATGGTTAGCCATCCAGCCTTCTCGGCTTTGGTTCCCGTGAGTACCACTCCAGCTACTACCCCTTCTCCCAAAAGAATCAAAATAAAAGTGCCCACAAATTCGGCCAGGTATGCATGCATAGGTTGATGGGTTTAATGACTACTTGTATTCAAAATAGGTTGATCATCGGTTGTGCCTGACGGCATTAACAAAGTGGCTAGCGCTGCCATCAATAGCAAGACACCGGCAAACACAATGGCATAGCCAGCATGATTGCCCAGCAGGTTTTTCAAAATCCAACCAAAACTGAGACTTTGCAAAATCATGGGCACTACAATCATCATGTTGATGATGCCCATGTAAACCCCATATCTTTCTTTGGGGATTTTATTAACCACCATCAGGTAAGGAATGCCCATCATACTTGCCCACCCAATACCAAAACCGGTGATGGCCGGAAACAATAAATACTTATTCCCGATAAAAGGAAAGACAATGAAACCAACACCTGCCAACACCAGGCAAACGAAGTGTACCATTTTTGCCGAAGATCTGCGAACAAACCATACCAAAGCAAATGCGGTAAGGAAAGTAACAATGTTATACCAGCCATTTACCAGGCCCGCCCAACTTACCGCCTGTTCGTACAGCACCGGATCATCGGAAGGGTTTGTATTCCAGACCGACAAGGCGATGCTCTTGGAAGAATTTTGCCAATAGCAAAAAAGCGCATACCACTGAAAAAGGTAAACCAGCCCCAACTGCCACATCACGCGGGGCATTTCTAAAATGGCTTCAGTTATTTCAATATTTTGGGCAAACAGCACCTTGGTGGCGCGATGACTTCGTACTGCTTCTACCACTCTGCGGATTAAAGACCGGTAAAACAGCGAAGGCACTAGCAGTATTACCAATAAAGCATAAGCCACCACGGACGTAAGTACAGAGGTAAAAAACTGGATTACCAGGTTAGGCTGACCTTCGTTACTTTTTTTGATGGCTTCAATCTCCTTGGCCGAAGGAACAATCTCGGGAGTTGTGCGCATACTCCACCAGATGGTGCCAACGGAGCAAACAGCGCCCAGAAAAAAAGAAGCAAAAACCCAATTGGGCAAGTAGCCGGTTTTCCCAATAATAATTAACGGAAAAACAAAAAGCGATACGTTGGCCAGCGTTTGTCCTAATCCAGTAAAGAAACTTTGGGTTTGAAAGCCCAATGGACGTTGCTCGCTATTAAGCTTATCGGCAATAAATGCACGGTAAGGCTCCATAGCTGTATTGTTGCCCACGTCCAGAATCCACAATAAACCTGCAGCCATCCACAGCGCACTGCTGAAAGGATATAAGAAAAGACACAGGCTACATAATATAGAGCCAAT
>CAZRQK010000038.1:45250-45389 GCA_964602295.1 uncultured Ohtaekwangia sp. | reverse complement strand
GAAGGTTGTGAAAAGGGCCTGATAAAAAGGTCTCGTAGCTCAACTGGATAGAGCAGCTGCCTTCTAAGCAGCAGGTTGCTGGTTCGAGTCCAGCCGGGATCACTAATTTCCCTTCATTTACTTTTTGAAGAGCGACATC
>CAZRQK010000038.1:27625-45150 GCA_964602295.1 uncultured Ohtaekwangia sp. | reverse complement strand
TTAACTGGATGGAGCATCCCGCATATGCGGGAAGGTTGCTGGTTCGAGTCCAGCCGGATCACTAATTTCCCTTCATTTACTTTTTGAAGAGCGACATCTTAACTGGATGGAGCATCCCGCATATGCGGGAAGGTTGCTGGTTCGAGTCCAGCCTGGATCACTAATTTCCCTTCATTTACTTTCCTGGAGCATCCCGCGATTACGGGATACCAACTGGTTTTATTTTCGGTATTCGCCTAGCTTGGCAACCAAGGCTTTGTCCATGATAGGGGACAGCTTCTTGATGTCGCCCTGCTGTTCATCCAACAGGTAGAATTGATCTTTATAAAACAGGAAGAGGGAGTGCCCTACACCGTTGATCTCGATTACTTCATACAAGGTTTTATCGAAGGGGCCATACAGCATCAGGCGGGGTCCCTCAAATTGATAATGAAAGTCGTATTTTTTGATGGATGAATCTACCTCTACTTCCACTTGCGAAGCTGAAACCTTAGCTGTGGCGAGGGCTTCGGGCATGGCGTTAAGATTGTCTCCATCGGTCAGTTCTTCAGAAGGATCAGCGATCTCAATAACCGGTTTACCTGCTGGCGTTGTTTCGGCCTTCACCGGTTTAACCTTCACCTTGTCTTTGGCGGGTACGGCATTCTTCTCTGGTTCTACGCGGCTGGAAGAGTCGATGGGTACCTGTTCTTCCTCCTCAGGTGCGGTGGGCTTCAGCTTTTCTGTTTTCTTTAATAGGTCTGTGGAAGCATCTTCCAGGTGAATTTCGGGGCGAAAGTAGTAATAAATGGCTGCCGCCAATACCCCTGCACCAATCAAACCTGCCGCCATGCGCATAATAGAAAAATCAAAATGAACACCTTGCCCAACGGGCACTTTGTTCAGCATGCTTTTCAATTCTGCGGCCCGCGCATTTCTTATTCCTTCCAATATCCTTTGCTGCAGTTTTAGCTCTTTTTGCAAGGCCGGATCGTTGGCCAACTGGCGCTCGAACTCCACTTTCTCCTCGCCCTGCAGCCGGTCAGTCAAATAATCGTCTATTAATTCAAAATTCTTCATAATCATCAATCTAAAAAGTCGCGTTCCGAATACTGTGTTTTCACCAACTCATCCAACTTCTGCTTGCATTTATACTTCTTTGTTTTTGCTGTATCCGTATTGGCAAACCCTAGTTTATCTGCGATTTCCTGCATCGAAAGCTCATCGAAGTAGTAATACATCAGTACTTTACGGCAGGTCTCGCCCAATTGTTCCATGCAGAGGGCAATGATCTTCTCCCGTTCCGGGCCATCCATATCGAGGGTTTCCGATGCGTCTTTCTCCTCGTTAGAAAGCCTTTTCTTGCGATCCAGCTCTTTTCTCCACAGGTTTTGACAAATGCTGTAGATGTAAGTGCTGATTTTGGAGGTGAGCACCAGGTTGCCCGACCGCGCTTTCTGCCAGAACACTACCAGGGCATCCTGATAAACGTCACGCGCCTCATCCTCCGTACCGCTGTTGGTGATGACCAATTTGGTCATCATCCGGTAATACTTCTTGTAAATGAACTCCAGGGCCTTTTCATCGCCTCGACAGATCCTTTCAAAGACCTCCTTCTCGTCAAATTGAGTGCCCGATTTGAATACACGAAATGCCACGCTGGTAACCGTTATTTAGTTGAACGGCAATATAGTAGGGTTGAACTTCATTAATTTGGGTTGAGTTGCTACCGAAACAGTTACTGCGCCTTTAGCCATGTTTGAGTACGGTAGAAGGGGCCCCAGTAACCCCTCACTTTCAAATCATTTCCTTCCAGCCAGATTTTGCAGCGGTATATTTTACCATTCTCCGGATCGAGGATATTTCCATCAGTATACTCTTCGCCTGCCTTCACCATGTTGCGTAAAATCTCCATTCCGATGATCTTCTTTTTATAACGCTCGTCATCTTCCTCGCACTCGTCACAAACGGGGTCGGGATCCTCGCCAGGATTTCGGAATAGCTTCACTATTTTACCATAGACTTTCCCATCTCGCTCGAATATCTCAACAATGGATTTGGGTTCGTTGGTTTCATCGTCTATAGTTCGCCATTTGCCCGTTACCTGGGCCTGGGCGGTTGCAGCGACCAAAACCAAAAAGCCAGCCAGCCATACGAAGCATTTCATTTTCACGGGGTAAGTTGAAAATCGGCCTTAAGCCGGTTAAAAATTTCCTGAAAATAAAGAAAAAGAGCCACGTTTATGACATGGCTCTTATTTTGAAAGGGATTAAGGGGGCTTATTCGCCTGCTTGTTCTTCGGCTACCGGGGCAGCTACTACCTGCTCGGTTTTTTCCTTAGGTGCTTCTTTGGCCGCGGTTGCGGTGTCTTTATTCACCAGCATGGGCGCAATAACCAGCGCCACTACCGACATGAGCTTCAACAAAATGTTCAGCGAAGGGCCAGAGGTGTCCTTGAAAGGATCGCCTACTGTATCGCCCACCACTGCCGCCTTATGCGGATCTGACTTTTTGTAATACTTCTGACCGTTGATTTCCACACCTTCCTCAAAGCTCTTCTTGGCATTGTCCCAGGCGCCACCAGCGTTCGATTGGAAAATGGCCATCAATACGCCCGAAACGGTTACACCGGCCAACATACCACCCAGTGATTCCACACCAAAACCAGGCAAGAAGGCGATCACTACGGGAACAATCACAGCCATTAAACCGGGCACCACCATTTCTTTGATGGCTGCCTTGGTAGAGATTTCCACGCACTTACCGTATTCGGCCTTGCCATCCGCATCGTGGAAGGTTTTTTGGTCTTCGGCAGACCAATCCTTCATCTCCTTATCACCATTCTTACGCATCACTTCCAGGGCTGCTTTCAAGGCAGGGATGTTGTTGAACTGACGTCTTACTTCTTCAATCATGGACATGGCGGCACGGCCTACGGCACCCATGGCAAGGGCCGAGAACACAAATGGTAGCATGCCACCAATGAAGAGACCTGCCATCACATTAGCTTTCGAAACGTCAATGGTACTCAGCTTGGCGGTGGTCATAAAGGCGCCAAACAGGGCCAACGCGGTAAGGGCCGCAGAGGCAATCGCGAAACCTTTTCCGATGGCGGCAGTGGTGTTACCCACGGCATCCAACTTGTCGGTGCGCGAACGTACCTCCTTAGGTAGTTCTGACATCTCAGCTATACCACCTGCATTGTCGGAAATAGGGCCATAGGCATCTACCGCCAACTGGATACCCAGGTTGGAGAGCATACCTACTGCTGCAATGGCGATACCGTAAAGACCACCAAAATTGAAAGCACCAATGATGGCAAAAGCGATAATAATGATGGGCCACATGGTAGACATCATACCCACACCTAAACCTGCAATGATATTGGTAGCCGCACCAGTAGACGATTGGCGTACGATGGAAAGAACCGGCTTTTTGCCCATGCCAGTGTAGTATTCGGTAATCAAGCCGATTACCACACCTGATACCAGACCGATAACGGTGGCAATGAAGATACCCGTGGAAGTGTACGTGGTGAACTCACCTGCCTTGTTGTAGAGAGGGTCGTTGTATTGCCATGTTTCAGGTAACATGCCTTTGATAATAAACCATGACGCGATGATCATGATAACAGAGGACACGATTTCTCCGGTGTTCAACGCTTTTTGCGGGTCTCCACCTTCTTTCACTCGCACGAAGAAAGTACCAATAAATGACATGATGATACCCACACCAGCGAGCAATAAAGGAAGCAGAACGGGAGTAAGGCCATTCATGAAGTCAGGGTTGGCAAATTCGGTCAGTCCCATAAAGGCTGCACCCAACACCATCGTACCAATGATGGAACCTACATATGATTCGAATAAGTCGGCACCCATACCGGCCACATCACCTACGTTATCGCCTACGTTATCAGCAATCGTGGCGGGGTTCAGCGGATGATCTTCAGGGATTCCGGCCTCCACCTTACCTACCAGGTCAGCGCCCACATCGGCCGCTTTGGTGTAGATGCCACCACCTACACGTGCAAACAAGGCGATAGAAGAAGCACCGAACGAAAACCCGGTGATGATGGTGATCACTTTATTCAGATTTTCTTGTGTATCCACTCCAAACTGGCTGGAATAAATAATGAAAAGTATGCTCAAACCTAATACGCCAATACCAACTACACCCATACCCATAACCGAGCCGCCAGTAAAGGCCACTTCGAGGGCTTTGCCTAAACTGGTGCGGGCTGCGTTGGTAGTACGCACGTTGGCTTTGGTAGCCACACGCATACCTATGAAGCCTGCCAGCGCAGAACAGAATGCACCCAACACGAAAGAAACACCTACCAGCGGGTGAGAGGTTTCGCTATTGGCGGTGAAAGCAAGCAGCAGTGCTACACACAAAACGAATACAGCAAGAATGCGGTATTCGGCTTTCAGGAAGGCCATGGCTCCCTCGGCAATGTGGCTGGCTATTTTTTTCATTTTGTCGGTTCCGGCATCCTGGCTGTTTACCCAGGCGCTTTTCCACGCCACGTAGATGAGTCCCAGCAAACCAAATGCGGGAAGGGCGTAAATCAAAGTTTGCATACTGTTTAAGTTAGTTAGTTCGTAGAAAGTCCCGGCAATTCTGCGGAACGGTTTTTTCAAAGTGCCGCAAAGATATAAGAAGGGGCAATATTTTAAAATATTGAAAAAAACAGGCTTTTCAGGATTTGAAAAGCTGTTTCAAAGCTTGCCAAAGCTTCTGCTTTGAGCCACTGTCGTTCTGTAGTTCGACCAGGGGCGGGGATGACAGGAGTTGCACCCCGTTAGGCAGGGGAACTGTTTCAAAATGCGGAAAACCTGCCATAGGTGAGCCGAAGTAAAGTGCTTTGGAGGACAATGGCTGCCATTGATGGACATCCGTTTGCCCTTCGTATCGCACAGTGATACTTTCCGGCTTCAAGCCTACTGCCGCCAAAATCTTTTGGAGTAACACTTGTTCTTCATTGCTTACCTCACTCCAGGATTTATTCAGCACCACCACGGTTCTGTCAACCGACATATAAACCTCCTCACCGTAGATGCTTGCTTCCAGCGCGTTCACTTGCTTAGTCTTTGATATCGAAAATTGACTTGAGTTCTTTTGCTTCCGCAGGATTCATTCTGCCCGCCAGGATCAGGCGAAGTTGCCTTCTTCTCAGTGCACCATTGTACAACTCTTTTTCTTCTTCCGTTTCAGGTTCTACTTCAGGCACATCGATGGGGCGTCCGCTCTGGTCTACGGCCACGAAGGTAAAGTAGGCACTGTTGCTTTCAACCAGGGTGCTTGAGGGAACATTTTCAGCAGCTACATCAATACGTACTTCCATAGAAGAGTTAAAGGCACGCGTTACTCTTGCCTTGAGGGTCACCACATCGCCTAACCGAATGGGGTGTTTAAAAGAAATGTTGTCAACCGAGGCGGTTACAACAATGCGGTTGGAGTGCTTTTGTGCGGCAATGGCCGATACAATGTCCATCCAGTGCATCAGGCGCCCGCCCATTAAGTTGTTTAGCGTATTGGTATCGTTAGGCAAAACCAGTTCGGTCATACTTACCTGCGATTCTTTGGGAGTCTTTTTCTTGCGCGGCATCGTTTGCGGTAGCTAATAAGTGTTTGTAAGCTTCAATGTTTTTGCAAAAATCATAAAATTATTTTGCAAAGCAGCAGTGTGCTGCATTATTTAGCGAAGCAATGAGCAACATGCACACTTTCATTACTTCAATCACAACGATCATCGTTGCGCCTGCTGTTGCTACAGGTATTACAACCATTACAGGTATTACGGGGTAGCGCCCATATCATCTACCTCCGCCTCCTTATTTGTTTTTTGTTTTCTCAACCCGACTCCCCGGAGTCTAATCACTGTTATGAAAGTTCTGAAATTTGGTGGCTCGTCTGTAGCTACTCCCGAAAGGATCAAATCAATTATTGGCATCGCGCGGCCCTACCTGGCCGAGGAACCCATCACGTTGGTGTTCTCTGCATTTGGTGGGGTAACCGATACTTTGATTCAAATGAGTAACCTGGCGCTTGCCGGTAACGAACAATATAAAGAGACCTTAACGAAACTGGAGCAAAGGCATCTGGATGCAGTTCGCGCACTTGTTTCCATGCAAAAACAAAACAGTGTGCTGGCCCGCGTAAAAGCCACCATGAACGAACTGGAAGATGTGTTGCACGGTATCTACCTGGTGAAAGAACGAACCTTGCGAACGCTCGATTTTGTGATGAGCTTCGGTGAGCGACTTTCCGCTTACATTATCGCTGAGGCACTTCAGGATGCTGGCATTGCGTGCGAATACCTGGATGCCCGCACGATTGTTCGAACTGACAATCAATTCGGGTATGCGCGTATTGATTTTGATACAACGAATAAATTGATACGAGAACATTATAAGCACCATGCCGACCTGCAGGTGGTAACAGGTTTCATTGGCACCAGCGACAGTGGCGAAACAACTACCATTGGCAGGAGCGGATCGGATTATACCGCAGCAATTCTGGCAGGCGCACTTCACGCATCGCAGTTGGAAATCTGGACCGATGTGGATGGTATGATGACGGCCGATCCACGCAAAGTGAAGAAAGCCTTTACTGTAAAAGCCATGACCTACGAAGAGGCCATGGAGCTTTCGCACTTTGGCGCCAAGGTAATTTTTCCAGCCACCATGCAGCCTGCCATGGCGCACCACATACCCATCTGGATAAAGAACACATTCAATCCCACCTTTGCCGGCACCCGCATTGGCAAAGAAGGCAACGGTAAGGATTTGATCATTAAAGGTATCTCATCCATGAACCAGGTAAGCCTGTTGAGCGTGGAAGGTACGGGGCTTCAGGGTGTGGTGGGTGTATCCATGCGTTTGTTTGGGGCCTTGGCACACGAAAAGGTAAATGTGGTATTGATCAGCCAGGCTTCCTCAGAGCATTCCATCTGTTTTGCCGTGGAAGGAGCTGCCGCGTTGGCCGCCAAGCATGCCATTGAGCGCGAGTTCAGAAATGAAATTAAAAATGGTGAGATGGACGAAGTGCATGTAGAAAATGACCTGGCCATTGTGGCCATTGTGGGGGAGGGCATGCGGCACAATCCCGGAACAAGTGGAAGAATGTTTCACTCACTCGGCAAAAGTGGTATCAACATTTACGCCATCGCCCAAGGCTCTTCAGAGTTGAATATATCGGCTGTGGTTCATAACAACGATGTGTCGAAGGCGCTCAATACTTTGCATGATGCTTTCTTTTTGAGTGACCGAAGGGTGATGAATGTGTTCCTGGTAGGCACCGGTCTCATCGGCAAGGAACTGTTAACAATGGTGGGCCAGCAGTTCAGACAACTGACCGAACAGCATCACCTGGAGGTTCAGGTGGTGGCAGTGTCCAACAGCAAACGCATGCTGTTCATGGAAGATGGCATCGATCCGACCAAAGCCGTGGCGTTGTTGAACAACAACGGGGAACCCATGCACATCGTTTCTTTTGTGTCGAAAATGAAATCGATGAACCTTTCGAATAGTATTTTTGTGGATTGCACGTCCGCCCAAGAGGTAGCCGACTGCTACGAAGACATACTCAATGCCAATATTTCGATTGTTACACCCAATAAGAAGGCCAACTCTGGAAATTATGCCAGTTACCTTTCCTTGAAAAAGGCCACCTCACGCAGGGGTGTGCGGTTTTATTACGAAACCAATGTAGGAGCGGGATTACCTGTGATCAATACCTTGAACGACCTGATGCTGAGTGGCGACCGTGTGATTCGTATTGAAGCGGTGTTGAGCGGCACGATGAATTATATCTTCAGCAGCTACCAGAAAGGAATGAAATTCAGCGAGGTAGTGCGCAAAGCCAAAGAGATGGGTTATACCGAACCTGATCCACGCGATGATCTGAACGGCATGGATGTAGCCCGTAAGATATTGATTCTGGCGCGCGAAGCGGGTTGCGAAATTGAGTTGGCAGATATTGTTGTGAAGAGCCTGGTACCCAAAGACTGCGAAGGAGCGAAAGACGTGACATCATTCTTTGCCGCACTTGAAAAACACGACTCCGCTTTTGAAAAACTGCTCAGTGAAGCCGAAAGCAAAGTCGAAAAGTTGCGGTACATGGCTGTGTTTGAAAACGGGAAAGCCGAAGTATCGCTGACCACTGTCGGATCTTCGCATCCCTTCTTCTCGCTGAAAGGTAGCGACAACATCATCCTGTTGACTACCGAGCGCTACCACGACCGCCCCATGATTATTCGTGGCCCCGGAGCCGGTGCAAGCGTTACAGCCGCAGGGGTGTTTGCAGATATTATTCGAATAGGTAACTACGCATGGCAATGAGCAAAGTGGTAAGAGCAAAAGCACCGGCCACAGTGGCCAACGTGTGTTGTGGTTTCGATATACTGGGCTTTGCAGTACATGATCCTTGCGATGAAGTGCAACTTACCTTTTATGAAGGTAACGAGGTAACCGTGAAATCCATCAGCGGAGATCAGGGTAAGCTTCCCTTGGAGCCGGAGCGCAATACGGCTACCGTAGCCATAGCTTCCTACCTAAAGGCCATCGACAAAAGAGTTGGCGTATCGGTCGATTTGCACAAACACCTTCCGTTGGGAAGTGGCATGGGCTCCAGCGCGGCCAGTGCCGCGGCTGCTTTGGTGGCCGTTAATGCTTATTTCGGAAACCCGCTTTCGCGGGAAGCGCTGGTGGTGCATGCCATGGAGGCCGAGCGGGTAGCCTGTGGGGCGGCCCATGCCGATAATGTGGCGCCTTCGCTCATGGGCGGCTTTGTACTGGTGCGTAATTATCAACCACTGGATTTGATTAAGGTGCCTACTGCCTTAGAAATCTACTGTACGCTGGTGCACCCGCATCTGGAGTTACGCACAGAAGATGCACGCAAAGTACTGAAGCCGTCTATCACACTAAAGGAAGCGATCACACAAAATGGTAACACAGCCGGGCTGATGGTGGGCCTGATGAGTGGCAATTACGAGTTGATAGGCCGATCGTTGCACGATGTGATTGCCGAACCCATCAGATCTGTTTTTATCCCAGGTTTTTCAGTCATTAAGCAGAAAGCCATGGAGGCAGGTGCCCTGGGTGCTGGTATTTCCGGCTCGGGCCCCACCATGTTTGCCCTCAGCCGCGACAAAGCTACAGCCGAGAGCGTAGGGCAGGTGATGCAACAGTATTTTGCTTCGTTGGATTTACCGAGTGATGTACATGTGTCGGCTTTAAATAAGGAAGGTGCTACCGTTATTGAAAATAAATCATGAGATACTACAGTACAAACAATCATCATAGATTAGTAGAACTGGAAGAGGCTGTATTGAAAGGCCTGGCACCCGATCAAGGGCTGTACATGCCTGAAAGAATTGAGCCCTTGCCTTTGTCGTTCTGGAAAAACATAGACTCTTTCCCTTACCAGGAAATGAGCTTTCATGTGGCGAAGCAACTTCTGGGTAATGCCGTGCCGGAGGAAGATCTGCGCAGCATGGTTATGCACACCTTGTCATTCGATACTCCGGTGGTGGAAGTACAAAAAGATGTTTTTTCGTTGGAGTTGTTCCATGGGCCCACGCTTGCCTTTAAAGATGTGGGGGCTCGTTTTCTCTCAGGCTTGCTTGGATTTTTTGCCTGGAAGCAGAAGCGGGAGGTAACCATTCTGGTGGCTACATCAGGAGATACGGGGAGTGCCGTGGCCAACGGATTTTTGGGTGTACCCGGAACGCGGGTGATTGTTTTGTTTCCTTCGGGAAAAGTGAGTCAGATACAAGAGAAGCAATTCACAACCCTCGGGCAAAACACAATATCGCTTGAAGTAGATGGAACGTTTGATGATTGCCAGCGTATGGTGAAGCAGGCATTTTCCGACACCCAGTTGACAGAAAAACTCTTTCTTTCTTCCGCCAATTCCATCAACATCGGAAGATTGATTCCTCAAACCTTCTATTACTTCCGGGCTTACCAACAACTGATCTCTCTGAACAAGCCCATACAATTCTGTGTGCCCAGTGGCAACTTCGGCAACCTTACAGCGGGGCTCATCGCTCAACGGTTAGGGTTACCTACCCAACCATTTATTGCTGCCACCAATGTTAATGATGTGGTGCCGCGTTTTTTAGGGGGTGAAGTTTACGCCAGTCGTGCTTCGGTAAGTACGGTCAGCAATGCGATGGATGTGGGCAACCCCAGCAACTTTACTCGCATCATCGATTTGTTTGGGCGTAACGAAGCGTCTGTGCGTGAAAATATCCGAGGGGTATCTTTTAGCGATGATGCCACACTTCAGGCCATACGCGAGGTATGGCAACGCACAGGCTACTTGTTAGATCCCCACGGAGCAATAGCTTACCTGGGATGCAGACAGCATCGAAAAGCAGGAACCACCAGTGTATTTCTGGAGACGGCACATCCGGGAAAATTTCAAGAGGTCGTGGAGCGTGCGATAGGCAAGGAGATTGACCTGCCTGCCCGTCTTCAAAAGTTTCTGGGAGGCGAATCTAAGACGATGAAAATGCCCAATGACTATGCATCACTAAAAGCATTCCTGATGCAGTACAGGTAAGTTTTTCAACGCCACCCTTGTTCGCCCAATAGGGGCACGAAAGCAAAGTTGTCGAAAGTCTCAGTGGTCAGTTTGCCTTTTCTTTTGGTGATGCGAAGCATCTTTTGCGATTCGCGATCGCCAACGGGAATAATCATGATGCCATTATCGGCCAACTGGTCGGTGAGGGCTGTGGGCACAATGGGCGCGCCAGCGGTTACTATGATCTTATCGAAAGGCGCTTTCTGCGGCAATCCTTTGGAGCCATCTCCCTGAAATAAAAACAGCTTGTAGCCTAACAGTGGCAGGAATGCCTTAGTTTTCTCGTAAAGCCTTTTATTGTATTCTATACTGTAGACGGCAACGCCCATTTCTGCCAATATACAGGCCTGGTACCCCGAACCCGTTCCTATTTCCAAAACCTTGTCGCCTGGTTTCAGTTCCAGCTTTTCTGTTTGAAAGGCCACCGTGTAGGGTTGCGATATCGTTTGGCCTTCGCCTATCGGGAAGGCTTTGTCTTCGTAGGCGTGGTTGAGTAAGGCGTTATCGAAAAAGAAATGCCGCGGAACTTTCCCGACAGCCTCCAAAACGCGCTCATCGCGGATGCCTTTTTCTTTCAGTTTTTTCACCAGTTTGTTGCGCAAACCCCGGTGTTTATAGTTGTCTTCCAGCATGTGCCTTTTTAAGATTTCCACATTACCTTGTGGATGGTTTGTGGATTAAAAAACTCTGTTTCCCTGCGAAAAAACGGCTTTTTGAGCGCTTTGCAAAGTTTTAGAAAATGTTTAGGAAAAATGAAACTGATCGTCCTAATTTAGGGTTCTCATACACACAGTAAAAGCTTTTTGCCATAGCGTAAAACTGTGTTAACCTGACCCTGACAGTAGGTGGTTTTTACCACTCTACTGCATGGGCAGGGAAATTCTGAAAGCATCCCCTCAATTTCCGATAATTATAAATGGAGCCCAAAAGTAGGGGTCTGCAAACCGCTTTTCCTGAATCATCTTTTGCTTGGCCTTTTGCAGTGCCCGCTTATAATTCTGTTCTCCATCGGCCAAAAGAAATCTGTAAAAATCAGTCATCAGTTGCGTGGTAGATTCATCGGCAACACTCCAGAATGAGACCACGAGATTTTTGGCACCTGCATAAACCAAAGCCCGCGAAAGACCAATAACACCTTCCCCTTTCGATACCTTTCCTAACCCCGTTTGGCAAGCCGACAATACCGCCAAATCTGCTGAAAGCGATAAGTTGTAAATTTCGCTCGCGTACAAATTACCGTCTTCATAGTTATCCGTATTCAGAAATATACGCGACAGTTCCGGGTTGCGCTCGTCTACAACGCCATGAGTAGCAAAATGTAAATATTTATATTGGCTCAGGTCTGTTTGCTTGATGGTTGTTTCGCTGGCCTGGGTGTGTGTTACCACTTCGCTTTGGTTTCCAAATAGTAATGAAATGGTTTTTACCTCCGTTTCGCTGCCAGGCAAAAAGCCAAGCCCATCGTTGCCGGTAAATTCCACAGGGGCGCACAGGAAAATGGATTTTGAATTTTGTTTGCCCTGTGCCTTGGCCTTTTGCAGCATTAACCCTGCAGAGAATTCGTAGCTAACGCCATACCTGTCAGCCAGGAAAGACTGTGAAGCAAAATCACCTTTCACTTTTTTGACAGGCAACGCCTCAAAGGGCAGCGTACCCAACCTGCCCGCAGGTAGTAATGTAACTTCTGTTATTCGGGTTGGTAAAGCAGGCACCAACAATTTACCCAGACGGTCGGCAGTCTGGCCATACGCATCGAACGAGCGGTAATACAGGCTGTTCATCCAGCCCTTGGTCAATCGTTCGAAGTCGGTGGGAAGGGTGAGGTTGCGAATACGAAAGGCGTTCTGCGTAACTATAAACTGATACAAACGCCCGGTCTTCTCTGCCACAAAGTAACTTACAATGGCTTGCTGCTGGTTAAGTAAACTTTGCAGATCCGCGATGGTAGGAGCCGATGAATTGAATTTCAGATTGAAGTAGTTCGGAAACTCGGCCTCCAACTTTTTGGTAAACTTGGCATAATCAATATTTAGTTGGAAGAGCGTTTCTCTCAAGTATTTTTCTTCCTCAGCATCGGGCTTGCCGCTTAATTTCTGCGACAGAAAGGCAATAGTGGCTTTGAGATTCTTTTCTTCTTCCAACAATGCTGCCGGTATTCCTGAGAAAGATTTGGCCTGTGTATCGGCTATGGATTCCTGTAATACGGCCGATTTACTTTTCTCAGCGAAATAGAAGGCGACTTCTTCGAAAGGCTCTGGTTTCAAGGTCATTTCGCTCAATGCGAAAGCCACACGTACACCGTCTTCATACACTTCGTTGGCTGTAGCACCCAATGATATTTTATCGCTTTCATCGGTGCTGTGGTGCCGTATTTCGTCAATTAAAGAATCGCATGAGTAGAGGTTATTCAATGCATCTTTAAGGTCGGTTAATTTCAGCGTTTGACCATAATAAAGATCTTCCAACGCCTGGGCTTTTTGCCGTAAGCTGGCTAGTAAAACATTCGCATTGTAATAGTTGCTGAGAGGAGTTAGTTTGCGATAATCTTTTTCGTTGTAATTGCTGATGTTGGCACAAATGGCTTCCTGGGTAAGTTCCAGAGCCGCTTCGAATTGCTGATCGGAGAGTTTAAGCAACGCGACCTGATTGAGCGTTGAAGCTATATCAGGATGCTTTTCACCAAAGTTCTGTTTGTATTTAGCTAACGATTGATCGAAGTACTGATAGGCGGAGCCATGGTTCCCCATGCGCACGTAGGTTTGGCCGAGAAAGCGAAGCACGATGGCTTCATTCGGGTGCCCTTGCGGGTATACCTTGCGCCAAATATCCAGGGCTGTCTCAAAGTTGGTGATGGCATCTCCATACAATTTTAATCCCAGGTAGAGCGCGCCCATGTTGGTGTTGGCAATGGCAATTTTCGCATGCTCTTTTCCGTGAATGTTTTCATAAATAGGCAGGGCCATGTCATAATATTCCAACGCCTTGTCTGGCTCTATCTGGCTATAAACCAAACCCAAGTCGTTGTAGGAGGCAGCCACTTCTTCATGCTGGTCGCCTAAAAGTTGTTTTCGAATCTGTAGGGCAATCAGCCCATTGTCCTCCGCCTGGCTGTATTTGCCCGTTGCCAGGTAGGTAAGGCTGAGGTAGGAGAGGCACCGGGCCGCTGCACGCGAAGTGCTATGACCGCCCGATTGAAAGAGCGAATAGGCCTTTTGCAAACTTTCGAGGGCCAAATCGTGGCGGCCTTTGTTTAATTGAAGGTAACCGGAAGTGGTGAGGTAAATGGCTTCGCGGTGCGGACGGTGCCAGCCGGTTGCATTGATTTCATTCAAGCGGCTTTCTGCTTCAGCCAGCTTTCCTTGCGCAATCAGGGCTTCTGCCATTTTGCATAAAGCCACCTGGTTCAACTCCTGTTCGCTGCTTTGGGTGAGCCAACTCGTTATGTATCGCTCCGCTTCCTGATACCGCGCAGCCAATAGCAGTGAATCGGTGGTGGCCAACCATGTTTCTTCTGTTTGGGCAAAAAGTGATGTGCTAACAAAGCAGAGCAAAATCGAAAACAGGCGCACCATCAGAATCGGTAAAAGTAAGTGACTGAAGATACAAATTCACGAGTAAGGCCATCGGGATTAACTTTGCGTTGGGTGATTTTACGGCCTAGTAAAAGTTTAATTCCCGACCGCACATTGAAATTATAGCCCGTGGTAAAGATTCCGGATAACGCCAGGCCTTTGGCATCTGGCGACCGGGTAATGGCTCCATCTCCCTCTATGATTTCATCGCGGGTGATGCGGTAGATGGGCAGCAGGCCCAGCGAGAAATTGACACGCGAGAAACGGAAGTTACGTTCTACACGCAGCATAATGTCTGTTCCCCGGGTAAGCAAATTACCTTTCGGGTATCTTTCAATGTAAGCCATGTCTTCATCGCTGCCCGTCCATCGTCCCCATAAAAACTGGTTATTGTTTTGGTTCAATGGCACCTGAATACCTGTGGCGAACAGCCACTTTCTGTTAATCAGCGACAAGCCTGCAATCGCATCATAAGTGCCCAGGCTGGTTTGGTAATACATGGGAAGCGGGAACCCATTGATGGCTTTGTCGGAATCATTGGTTGGAATTTTGCTGCCCAGCGAAAGATTCAAATCGAACTGATCGGATGTGAAGAGGTTACGCGTAAAGCAGATGGAAATATCGCCCATGCCAGAGGTATTAGCGAGTTGGCCCGTTATGGCCTGGTAAGGCAATTTGATCTGGAACGAATTGCGGCTGTTGAGAGAAAAATTCATGTCGGCTGTAGCCACATAGATAACCGGTGTGAGCGATGTGGTGCCGCGGTAAAAATTCAGCTCCATCGAACGCAGTTTCACGGCTATCTTCTTATTGTAAGGCTGATCGGGTTTCATGGCACCCATGGTGCAGAAGCCGGCATCGCTGCATCCTTGTGTCCAACCATACTGTGTTGCCAGGCACAACAGTAACCAGACGAGTATTTTTCTCATAGCGTGTATAATATGCTAAGATATGAATGCGCCTTGCATTGTCAAAGGTGAGCAGATGAAACAAAAAAACCTGTTGAGATGGCAACAGGTTTTTTTGTTGGTGTAAGTAAATTAGTTACATGCCCAGTGACTGGTTTTCGATAGAAGCCAGTTCAATAATTTTTTCGTACTCGGTAGCATTAAGGTCGTTGAAGAAGTAATGTATGGGGTTTACTTGTGCCCGGCTAATCAGTACCTCATAATGCAAGTGCGGAGCAGTAGAAAGACCTGTGTTGCCAACGTACCCTATCAATTCACCACGTTTTACTCTTTGGCCTTTGCGCACAGCGAAGCCGTGCATGTGCGCATAGCGTGTGCGGTAGCCAAAGCCGTGGTCAATCTCCAGCATTTTGCCGTATCCGCTGAAGCTTACCTGTACCTCGTCTACTACGCCATCGGCCGTGGCGTAGATGGGTGTGCCGATAGGCGCGGCAAAGTCGATACCGGTGTGCATTTTCTTTACTTTGTAAACCGGGTGCACACGCATGCCAAATCCGGACGCCAGCGCTATCAATTCCTTATTGGCAATGGGTTGAATGGCGGGAATGGCTGCAAAAAGTTTCTCTTTGCTTTCTGCCAACTGCACAATTTCATCTTGCGATTTGGATTCGATGTAGATTTTGCGCTTCAACTTATCCACGGCTTCGCTCAGCTCCACAATCGTTTCTTCGTGCACCATGGATTTGTCGCGGATGTCTGCGTACCGATCGGCACCGCCAATGCCCGCATCGCGCACGGATTTCTCAATGGGCTCTGCACCTAACACCACGCGGTAGATATTGTCATCGCGGTGCTCCATGTCGGCAAGTATCAGGTTGAGTTTGTCTACTTCCTTTTGCAGGTTTTCGTAGTAGTATTCCATCTCCTTCACCTCGTTGCGCAAAATCAATTCTTTGGGCGACTCGAAGTAGTTGTTATACAACAGCAGCAAACCTACCGCCAAACCCAGCACCAGTGAGAAGAAACCAAGCGTATTGAGTATGATGTCGCCTGTAGAGGTGCGCACACGCTCGTACTTACAAGTTTCGGTGTCGTAGTAATATTTAATTTTTGCCATAACCTAAACAGTTTGCGGGCGAAATGCTTTGATCACGTTTTCGTTGCATTCCAGGAATGGCCCTTCTATTAAATCGATGCAATAAGGTATTGCCGGAAAAACCGCATCCAGACATTGGCGGATGGCTTTCGGTTTTCCTGGCAAATTTACAATTAAAGTTTGATTTCGGATACCGGCCGTTTGCCGCGACAGGATGGCTGTTGGAACATATTGCAAACTTACACTGCGCATCAGCTCGCCAAAGCCGGGCATCATTTTGTGACACACGGCTTCGGTGGCCTCGGGGGTAACATCGCGTGGTGCAGGCCCAGTTCCACCAGAAGTAACAATCAGACAACATCCCTGGTTGTCGGCCATGTCGATGAGTGTGCGTTCGATCAGATCTTGTTCATCGGGTATCACCGCGTACACTTGTTTCCACGGGCTGCGCAGGTATTCGTTCAGCGTGGCTACAATGGCCTTGCCGGGCACGTCTTCGTAAATACCCTTGCTGGCGCGATCGCTCACATTAATAATTCCTATTTTGATGGGCTTGCTCACTGGGCCAGGGCTTGGGTTGATTCTTTGGATAATAGTTTCTCTTTCAGGTTTTTGGCTCTTCCTTTCTTAAACACCTGGCGCCCTTTGTTGATGCCGGCCCGTAAGGCCTTTTGTTCTTCGGCTGGCAATGCCACAATATGTTTGCACTCGTCAGAGCAGCAACCGTTGTATTTCTCTGCACAGCTTTTACATTGTATGAACAGCAGGTGGCACCCATCGTTCTTACAGTTGGTGTGGTCATCGCAAGGCTGGCCGCATTGGTGGCAGCTGGCAATTACATCGTTGGTAATGCGTTCTCCGAGTCGTTCATCGAACACGAAGTTTTTACCGATGAATTTGTTTTCAAGCCCTTGTTCTTTCACTTGTCGCGCATATTCAATAATGCCTCCATTTAGTTGGAATACATTTTTGAAGCCTCTGTGTTTCATCCAGGCGCTGGCCTTTTCGCAACGTATGCCACCCGTGCAATACATCAGCAGATTTTTGCCTTTGTGTTCGGTCAATAAATCTTCGGCTATCTGCAGTTCTTCACGAAACGTATCTACATCAGGGCAAATGGCGCCTTTAAAGTGACCCACTTCGCTTTCGTAGTGGTTGCGCATATCGATAATCAACGTGTTGGGGTCATCGGCCAGTTTGTTGAAGTCGGATGCGTTCACGTGCTCGCCAGTATCGGTTACATCGAAGGAAGCATCGTCTAATCCATCGGCCACAATTTTTTTGCGCACCAGAATTTTTAGCTTGAAGAAAGAACGCCCATCGTCTTCCACAGCAAAATTCAAACGGATGCCATTTAGAAAAGGAATGCTATACAGG
>CAZRQK010000038.1:3799-27615 GCA_964602295.1 uncultured Ohtaekwangia sp. | reverse complement strand
ATTTTTGGCGGGCACACTTATTTGTGCGTTGATCCCTTCGCTGGCTACGTAGATGCGACCCAACACACCGAGTTGTTCCAGGTCGCGAAACAGGGTATCGCGAAACGATTGTGGTTCTGCTAAATGGTAGTATTTGTAGAAGGAGAGGGTAACCCTCTGTTCGTTCGATTGGCGGATCCACTCCTTGAGCAGACGGCCTTCAATTTTGTTGTATAGCGCCATAAACCAAGGATTAATTGCAGGTTAACCCGGTTTTTTGATTAAACAATCCGCAAAGATAAGAATAGGACCTACTGATTACAAGTCAGTTGGCAGTGGCCTTCAGCTCGCCTCTTAGTAATTGATTGTATTCTGTGCAATGTAAATACCCCGTTTTGTTGCAGTAGCCACAGGTTTTATAGGTTTCGCCCAGGTAGGTTTTGCGTATAATAACAGTAGAGCCATTGCACACGGGGCACACCACTTTGCCGGTGGGGCCGCAATCAATTTCGAAATCGCGCGATAGTAAGTCCAACGCCTGTGTAGCCTCTTGTTGCTTTTGTTGCAGCACCATTTGCTCGGCCTTTTTCAACCAGTCTACGGCTTCTTGCGAATACTGGCCGGTAGTACCTTTTAATTGAATGTATTTATTCAGCCAATCCACACTTTGGGCATACTTACCTAAATGATAGGAGTTGCGCCCGAAATGGTAGGTAAGGTCGGAGGGAATACTTCTCATGTTCTTCAATACATACACATATTTTTCGTCTGCGGCTGCATATTGGGCGGCATCGGTAAGTACAATGGCCGAATCTAATTGCACGCGCACTGCCCTTTGTTGCTGCACCTGGCGCTCGGCTTCCATTTGCCTTATCTTTTCGCGTTCGGCTTCCTGCTGCGCCAATGCAGGCAAGGTTACGAATAACGCGAGGGCTATCATCAGGTAGTACTTCATGCATTCATGTTAAAATCACTTTTCGACATCCCCAGCCAAGCCAATGCGGCACCGTGAAAAATGTCTTCCTTTTGTTTTTGGGTAAGTTCCATCTCTTCAATAAACCTGCCAATCTCCAGGTCGCCCAGTGGAAATGGGTAATCTGATCCCAATGTAATCTTTTCGCTTCCAATCAGTTTAATGACGTATTCCAGCATCAGCGGGTCGTGTGTTACGCTGTCTACCCAGAATTTGCCCAGGTAGTTTCTGGGAGGTACCGGGTTGTCTATGGCCACCAGGTCGGGGCGACAGTCGAAGCCGTGTTGTATGCGGCCGATGGTGGGCAGGAAAGAGCCACCGGCATGGGCAAAGTTCACCCGCAGTTTAGGCAGCCTTTCAAACACACCCCCAAAAAGCATGGAACAAACCGCCCGCGAAGTTTCTGCCGGCATCCCCACCAGCCACGGCAGCCAATACCGCTGCATGTTCTTTTCGCCCATCATATTCCAGGGGTGCACCAGCACGGCCATGTTTAGCTTTTCGCAGGCTTCAAAAACGGGGAAGAATCGCTCCTCGTTCAGGTTCTCTTCGTTGATGTTAGAACCAATCTGAATACCTTTCAAACCAATGGACTTGCACCGCTCTAACTCTTTCACAGCCAGTTCGGTATCGTGCATCGGCAAAGTGCCTAAACCCACATATTGGTGGGGGTAGGTCTTGGCCAATTCTGCCAAGTGGTCGTTCAGAAACCGGGATAGATCCAGGCAATCCAACGGCTTGGCCCAATACGAAAACATAACAGGGATGGTACACACCACCTGCACCTGTGTATTGAACTGCTTGTACTCTTCTATGCGGATATCAGGTGCCCAGCAGTTTTCCTTGATTTCGCGGAAGAACTGGTTGCCGCGCATCATCTTGGCAAAGCCCTTCTTGTGGTGCTGCAGGTAAATGAAATCGCCATAGCCAAACTTCTCGCTCCAGTTGGGCATTTTTTTGGGGAGGATATGCGTATGGCTGTCAATTTTCAGCATGAGGGAGACAAAGAATTTCGAAATATGAGGTTTTTTTTGGTGGCCTTCAACAACAGGTGCGGCAGCGATTCTTACCTTTAAAAGTTTATGAATCTTGGGTCGGCCGGTGTAGACCAGGCATTGTTTGATGCCATTGTGCAGATATCTTCTGAAGCAGTGTGGGTGCGCCACTTCACCGACAGCCACGCCTATTGGCGGGCCTCAGAAGCCAACAGGCAGAAGTTTCAGTTGCCTCAGTTTGGCACCGAACCCGACTTCTGGATTCGCCACCTTCACCCCGATGACCGGGAGCGGGCATTGCAAGGTTTCCAGGCCGCAGCGGCCAATCCTGCTATAGAAATTTACGAACACGAATACCGCTTTCGCGGGAAGGATGGTTATTATGTTATACACGACCGCATGCATTTCTTTCGCGATGCTGCCGGTGCGGCTACGAGGGTGGTGGGCGTATGGACCGATCTGACCGACCAACGGTACCGCGATCAGAAGCTGAATGAGTTGTTGAATAAGCTGGAGGCTGAACGCGATCAGTTTCAAATCATTTCCAAGTTGACCAATTCGGCCATGTGGCGGGTTGATGTGGGCAGCGACCGCATTTACTGGACAGCCGGAAAAGACACCTTGGCGCTCTTCGGTTTAGATAAACCCGACTTCTGTGTGGACGATTGGAAGCATTCACTACACCCTGAAGACCGCGACCGTGTGGCCAACCATTTCGATGCGGTGGTTGCTTCAGGAGATATTATTTACAAAGATGAATACCGCTTCATCAAAAAAGATGGCACGGTAGCCTACATGGTAGACCAGGGCTACGTGGTGCGCGATGCCAATGGAAATGCACTGCAAATGTTGGGTGGCTGGATAGACGTTACGGCAGAACACGAACGGGAAGATGCACTTAAAAAATTATTGGAACAGCAACGCCACCTCAACGAAATGCTCTCCAGCCGCGAAGAGGAGTTGGCCAGTTCGGAGGAAGAATTGCGTCAAACCAACGAACACCTTACGCATCACCTGGAGGCCCTGAGCGAGCAGGAGTTTCTGATGCGCCAATCGCAGCAGTTGGCGCACATAGGCAGTTGGGAGTTCGACCTGCGCGACAAAGCTTTCCGTTGGTCGCCTGAACTTTACGAGATTTTGGGCGTGGATGCACACTTCCCGGTAAATGATACCAATGAAGTAGCCAGCCTGTTCGATGGTAACGACCGCCTGGTAGCCAAAGACATTTTCACCAAAATACAACAGGCGCGCAATTTGCCGTTCGATGTGGTGCTGGGTGTTCGTATTCCGGTGGGTTATAAAAAATGGTTGCGCATTACGGGGCATCAGTTTACAGAAGGAGACAGGCCGCGCGTGCTTGGGTTGGTGTATGATGTCACATTGTTCAAAGAATCGGAAGAGCGGTTGCGGGCGAGTGAAGAGAAGTTCTCTAAAATTTTCAACAGCAACCCAGACCTGATGACGATGTCGCTGGAAGAAAACCAGGTGGTGGTAGATGTAAACGACCGGATTGAGCCAATGTTGGGTTACACCAAGCAGGATGTAATGGGTAAGACCACGCGCGAGATAGGAATATACTTAAACGAGGAAGACCGCAACCGTTACTTGGGCGAATACCTGGCACACGGCCGCGCACAGATGGAATGCAGTTGGACCCGCAAAGACGGCACATTGATACAAGTGCTGCTGAGTAGTGTACGGCTGGAGCTGGGTGGCCACAAATACATTCTTTCTGTGATTAAAGATATCACTGCACGTAAACTTGCCGAAGAAAGGTTTCAAAAGGGTTTTGACTTAAGCCCCGATCTGATGTTGATTTTCCGTGAGAAAGATAATGTATTGATTGAAGCCAACAGCAAGCTGGAAAGCCTTTCTTATTATAGGCGCGAAGAGGTATTGGGCAAACGCGCAGACGATTTTAGGTTGTGGATAAACCCCGAAGAGCGGGCCAAACACCTGGAGGAATATCAGCAGCACGGCCATGCATTTAAAGAGGCGCTGCTACGAAAGAACGGAGGCGAGGTTTTCTACGGTGCCGTGTCGACTACGCGCATACCCATGGCAGGCGAAGACCACATGCTGGTAGTAGTGCGCGACATAACTGATGCTAAGCTGGCCGAAGACCAGTTGCTGCAAAGCGAAGCCAACCTGACGGCTACCATCAACAACACCTCACTCATGGTGTGGTCGGTAGACCGGAAGTTCCGCATCATGACGGCCAATGAACCATTCAAAAATTACGTGAAAGAGGTGTATGGGTTGGAGGTACGGGTAGGAAGAAACATTTTACCTACCGATAGCGACAATCCTTTGTTTACAGAACTCTACACCACTTGGACCGAACTTTACAAAAACGCTTTGAAAGGGCAAACCATGAAACAAGCCACGCAGCGAGGCGACCGCTATTTTGAGTATTCGTTAAGTCCGATTGTGGAACGGGGCGCTATTACCGGTGTATCTATTTTTGCAGAAGACATTACCGACCGCACCTTGCGCGAGCGTGAGCTGGCTGCAGCCAATAAACAAATAGGAGAGTTGCGACTGATGGCGCTGCGCTCGGTCATGAATCCGCACTTCATTTTTAATGCGCTTAACTCTATTCAATACTTTATCGCGCGCAACGATCGCAAAAATGCCATCAACTACCTGTCTACCTTCTCTAAGTTGATACGAGGCGTGTTAACGCATTCGGTCAACAACCTGGTATCGTTGGCAGACGAATTGGAAATGCTGCGACACTATGTGGACCTCGAGCAATTGCGTTTCGAAAATAAATTTACTTTTCAGTTGCAGGTAGATCCTTCGGTGGACACGGAAAGCATTGAAGTGCCTTCACTGCTCATTCAGCCCTATGTGGAGAATGCCATTCTTCACGGGCTCTATAACAAAACAGGTAATGGCCATTTGCAGATAGACGTAGTGCAGGAGCCGGGCTATGTGTTGTTCTCCATTTCCGATGACGGTATAGGGAGGGAGGCAGCCCTTAAACTGAAGGAGCAGAACTTCCCGCGGCATCGCTCGATGGGTACCGTATTAACCGAAGAGCGCTTGAAGCTGATCAACCGGCAAGAGAATGTGCACCTGGAAATTGTGGACAACTACAAAGCCGATGGCGAAAGTGCAGGAACAACCGTAAAAATAAGAGTGAAGATTGAGTAGCAGATTATAAAAAGGGCTATCTTTTCGAACCCCTTATGATAAAGAGCATCATTATAGACGATGAGCAAAAGAGTCGCGAAAGCCTACAGATTTTACTGCAGGATTTTGTAGACAATGTAGAGGTATTGGCCTTGTGCGGTACCGTGGCAGAAGGTATTGAAGCCATACGTCAGCATAAACCCGATGTAGTATTTCTGGATATCCAAATGCAGCGCGAAACCGGTTTCGACCTGCTGGCAAAAATCAATCCCATACAATTCGAAGTAATCTTTACCACCGCCCATTCCGAATACGCTATTAAGGCATTCCGCTTTTCCGCCATCGACTACCTGTTGAAACCCATCGATATAGAAGAGCTGAAGAAAGCGGTGGAGAAGGTGGAAAAGAAACTTACCGGCAACATATCGGCCCGCTTAGAGCAGTTGGTGCAAAACCTGAAATCCGCCCCGAACCAACGGTATAAATTGGCACTGCCTTCTAACGATGGGCTCGTGTTTGTGAAGGTGGACGATATTATTTACTGCGAAGCATCGAGCAACTACACCAACATTTTTATGGCCGATGGCAAGAAGCACGTGGTAAGCCGTACATTAAAAGAATACGAAGACCTGCTGGCCGATCAGGACTTCTTCCGCATCCATAATTCTTACCTCATTAATCTGAATGCCTTGAAAAAGTACGGACGGGGCGATGGCGGCTATGTAGTGATGAACAACGATGTGTCGCTCGATGTGTCGAAGCGGAAGAAAGATAGCTTCCTGATGCGCATCGGCACGAAAGAGTAGGCTTTTCAGCTACTCAATTAAACCACCCACTTACTCAATGGGGCTGTAGGCAGCCCAAGCGTTGAGCGATCTTTGATTCAACATTGCACCGAATCATGATCAACATCGCACCCTACACTTTAATCAAGAAAAGAAAGCTTGCTGAATTACAGCAACTTACCGAAATCCAGCAAAACGATATCCAGACGGCCTCCCGTTTTGTGAAAGAAATTGAGAAGGGGAACCTGGACGTGCGCTACTCCGAAAAGGAGGAAAGCCTGGCAGACCACCTGCTGGCCAGTTCGTTGGTAAGCATGCGCAACCAGATGAAAAAGTTTGCCCTCGATGAGAAGGAGCGCACCTGGTTCACGGAGGGCATGGCCCAGTTTGTAGAAATTCTCCGCGCCAAGAACGAAAACATGGAGGCGCTGGGCGACCAGATTATACGCCACCTGGTAAACTATCTGCAAGCCAACCAGGGCGCACTCTACCTGCTGAATGACGACAACCCACAGGACATCTTTATAGAAATGGTTGCCTGTTACGCGTACAATCGAAAAAAATACCTGCGTCAACGCATCGAATTAGGTCAGGGACTGGCCGGCCAGGTGATACTTGAAAAGAGCACCACGTACCTGCGCGACATCCCGCAGAATTATGTAAAGATTACCTCGGGCCTGGGCGAAGCGTTGCCCCGCAACCTCATTATTGTACCGCTGTTGCTCGATGAACAGGTGCTGGGCGTGGTGGAGTTGGCCACCTTCCAGGAAATAAAACCCTATCAAATTAAGTTTGTAGAAAAGCTGGGCGAAAGCATTGCGTCCACCATTTCATCGGTGAAGGTGAGCGAGCGCACCAAAAAGTTACTCACCGAAACACAAATACAGGCCGAGCAAATGCGCGCACAAGAGGAAGAAATGCGCCAGAACATGGAAGAACTATCGGCTACGCAAGAGGAAATGCGCAGGGTACAGAAAGAAACGGAAAAGCTCTTGGATGAATCGAAAAACCAACACGCGTACTTTATCGATCTGGTGAATGGCACAGAAGACAGTATACTTACCGTTAACCGCGATTATGAAGTGGTGTTGGTGAACCAATCTACGCGTAGAATTTTCGGTGCGAACGGAGTGCCTATGGAGCCGGGGTTCAACGTCATGAAATTGGCGGGTGCTAACATGGCCGAATTTAAGAAACCTTACGAATCGGCCTTCGGAGGTACGCCAGTTACCCTACAGAAAAATTACTTTGGTCGTGAGTACCTGGTGACCTATAATCCCTTAAAAAATTCCAATGGGGAAATTATAGGAGTAAGCCTCTTCACCCACGACATTACCGAGCGCGTGCAGTTGCAACAGCAAGCCGAGCAGCGCGCTATGGCCATGGAGCGCAACCGCCAGGTGCTCACCACGCTCACCAAAAGCGCGCATGTGCAAAATGGATTCATCAACGAGGCATTAGCAGAAATTACACAAACGCTGGGCAGTGTGTTGGGCGTTACGCGTTCTGCCGTGTGGTCGTATCAGGCTACAGCTAAAAGCATTACGTTAGAAAAGCAATACCTGTCCAGGGAAGGAAAATTTGTGGAAGGTGGCGAATTCTTCGAGAAAGACATTCCCACCTATTTTAAGTCGGTGGCAGAAGAAGAAATCATTGTGGCAGAAGACGCAGCTGCCCACCCTTCGTTGGTAGAATTTAAAACCGGCTACCTCGATGTGCTCGACATTCGCTCCATGCTCGATGTACCCTTTTTCCTCGATGGCAAAGTAGGAGGGGTAATCTGTTGCGAGCACCAGGGAGAAACCAAGCATTGGACGCCCGAAGAAGTAGACTTCGCCAAGTCGGTGGCAGATATTATCACCATCGCATTCAAAGCATCACGCACACGCCAGGCGTTGCACGATTCGCAACAGCGGCTGGAAGAGGTGCGCGCGCAAGAGGAAGAACTTCGCCAGAACATGGAAGAGATGCAGGCCATTCAGGAAGAGCTGGCACGGAAGAACAACGAGATGGAGGAGTTTCGGAGGGTAGAGAAAGAGCGCGCGGACTCACAAATACAGGCACAGAAAAAAATCATGGCGCAGGTAGTGGAACGCTACAAGGCGCAGGAGGAGGCGTTCAAAAAGCAGATAGCCGAACTAAACCAGCGCGTGGCATCTGTAGAGCAGGAGATGGTAAAGTAATTCACTAACGTAATTCAACTAACAATGACAACTTTTCAAAATTCGGTGGCATCTATTGTCGTCAACCAAACGGCCGGTGCGGTAGAAATTCATTGGGCACAGCCGCCCACTTCGGCTGAATTCAGAGAAGTGCTTTCCAAAGGTCTTGAAATCATTCAAGGTAATAAGCTGCAGCGTTGGATAGGCGATGTAAGACAGTTGGGCGCCATTCTGGATGAAGACCAGAAATGGTCTAACGAAGTGTGGTTCCCCAAAGCCATTGAAGCGGGCATTAAGAGAATGGCCGTAGTGATTGCTGATGATATTTTTAACCAGCTCAGTGTGGAAGAGATCATGAGCAAAGTGGAAGCGGTTGATCTTACTTCGCACTATTTTTCCGCCATTGAAGAAGCCCGCGAATGGGTGGCTGTTAAGTAATGCAGGGGGCGCAGCCGGACATATCGCGACAACTGATTTCTGAAGAAGACATTAAGTTCAGACTGGGGTCGATATTTGTAGACTCTATTGTGCTCACCACCGATTTTGTAATCAAGGTGGTGAGCCACAATGTGCTGGATGTTTTGGAATTCAGCACAGAAGAATTGTGTGGTAAAAACATCAACTACCTTACCCACCAAACACACCTGCAAACGCGCCTGCAGAAAGCCTTGCGTGCAGGATTTTTCGAAGATGTGCAGGACAGGCTGTTTACCAAAGCGAACAAGCCTATGCAGGTAAAACTTTCGGGTTTTTACCTGGGGCTGGTAAGCGATCTAAATGGTTACATCATTCTGAAGGTACACTTCGAAGACAGGCAGGAAACCTTTCGTCAGGAAGCCAACTCGCGTACGGAGCTTGATAAATTCATCTATCGCACCTCACACGATCTACGAGGCCCACTAGCCACTATTCGCGGGTTGGTGAATCTGATTAAGTTGCGGCAAGATGATTCCGAAATTGATACGCTGGTGAACATGATTGATGTACATGCACAAAAATTAGACGACCGGTTGTTTCAGTTGTTCTACCTGGCCGGCAACGATGATAACCACCAGACTCCGCGTGGTTGCCTGCACCTCGATACATTGGTGACTAATCTAAAAGAAACACTAACCCATCATCCCATGCGCGGCCATGTGGTGCTTCAGGTAGGCGCATGCGCGACTAATGAGGTGTGGGGGGTGAATGAATTTTTAGTAATGGCTGTGCTCAATAACCTGTTGCTGTACCTTCTAGGTATGCCGGTAGCAGGTGGTAGTCCTTCCGTGGCGCTGGAGTTTGAATGTGGAGATGAAGTGTTGGTAGTACATATACAGGCCATCGGGTTCGAAACCAATGCACAGGTACGGAAAGCCATTCGTCAACCCAATTTTATCTACCAGGATTTGCTGAACCACCCGATGCTGGTAAATTATTATGCGGCAAAGAAGATGACCGATCAGTTAAAAGGTTTTTTGTCGGTAAATTTTCTGCCCGAGCGTACACAAACATTGTACCTGTCCATGCCGCGGAGTGTCGAGCGGCAGCTTAGCCTGTTATAAAATTTTTTCTAATAAGAAGGAGGCAGATCACGGTCTCACGGCCTCCGGCAGTGAATCTTACAAATCCTACTTGGTTTTTTTGATTACAACAAGGCGAATTGGTTGCTGTTGATGATCATCACCTGGTTGTCCTTCAGTGCGCAAGTGCGGAAACCATCGGTGCGCAATTTTCTTTCTACCTCTGCAGCCTCTTTTCCAAAGTCGGTATGATCAACGTGGGGAATGATAACGGTGTCGGTTAGGTGTAACCCGGTCTGAATCACTTCGGGTGCTTCGCGTGGATCGTCACCCATTTCCTCAAAGTGTTGCAGGGTGGGACCCGCTGCTACGGCACCTGCACTCCAGCCTGCGTAAACTTTGCCTTCAGCCACTAAGCGTTGTATCATCCGGTCGGCTCCCGTTGCTTTTAACAACCAACGTAAGTAGTACGTGTGACCACCGCCCACCCAAATTACATCGTGTGTGGCAAGTGCTTCGTAAAGACCTTTGCGATGCGTCAACCAGTTTCTCAAGTCGATGCGATGCAGTTGATAGCCGCAACTGCGCCACATTTCCCGAAAGCCACCCAACCACTCTTTGGAGTTGGGTACAATGTCAGCCGCGTTTTCTATTAAAGCAAAGTGAATGTCTTTTTCCTTTTTTCCTACCAATTGCGCCAGGGCTTTGCATTGGGTTTGTGATACGGCCAGCGAATACAAAAAAAGTTTGGGCGCAACACTCATATGGTTTTGTCTCGCGCTCCATCAGGTTCTCCGCCAAGGTGTAATAAGCTATTTCGTTGTCTTTCACGCAATGTCATCACTTCAATGTGATCTTCTTCACATCCCTTGTTTTGGGTAGGGTAAACTTATAGCATTCTGTGACCCATTGTGTGGTGTAATTGCGCCATTAGCAGGGGTTGACTGCGACAGGCCAAACGCATACTTTTACACACAGGCACCTTTCGAAATTGCAATGAAGCACGTATCCATACTCATACCTATAGGCCACACCAGCCTGGTGAATATTGCAGGCGCTCTTCAGATACTATCGCAGGTAAATCAATTTTTGGCTGACATGGGCCGGCCAGCTCTTTTTAACATACAATTGGTGGGTCTGCAAAAACAAACGCCACAGTCAACGGGGCTGTTTACCGTAACACCGCACGTGTTGATGGATGACGTGAAAAAAACTGATATCATTATTATACCCGCTATACATGACGACCCGCGCCAAGCCATCGAAGCCAATAAACGATTTTCTTCCTGGATCGTAGATCAATACAACCATGGGGCGGAGGTGGTGAGCTTTTGTGTGGGCGCTTTTTTCCTGGCCTCCACAGGCCTGCTGGACGGAAAGCAGTGTGCCACTCATTGGGTAACGGCCAATGATTTCAAACTCATGTACCCGCAGGTGAACCTGGTAGACGACAAGATTATGACGGAAGAGGCAGGTATCTATACCAGTGGGGGCGCTTATTCTTATCTGAACCTTTTACTCTACCTGATCGAAAAGCATGCCGGTCGTGATATCGCGGTGCTCACTTCCAAGACTTTCATGATCGATATCGATCGAGACAGCCAGTCGCCCTTCATCATCTTCAAGGGCCAGAAGGCGCATGACGATGAAGCCATCAAGAAAGCCCAGGAATTCATTGAGAAAAATTTCCACGAGAAGATTACAGTGGATCAACTGGCATCCATGTTTGCCATCGGTCGCAGAAACCTGGAACGAAGGTTTAAGAAGGCAACCTCTAACACAGTGATAGAATACATTCAACGGGTGAAGGTGGAGGCTGCCAAAATAAGTCTGGAACGATCGCGCGAAAACGTGAACGAAGTGATGTATAAGGTTGGATATACCGATACAAAGGCCTTCCGTGAAACCTTTAAGAAGATAACGGGGCTGTCGCCCATTCACTATCGCAACAAATACAACCGTGAGCTGATGGCTGCGGCCCGATAATACCAGTTTCGGGGATTACGTCTGGCAATACTTCTGCGTAGCAACCCAGGTGTTGCAACACTGCCAACAGTGTGGGTACCCAAATAGGTTCACTGCTCTGTATGCGCAGAATGCGATCGCAGTCGGATAAATCGAAATTGGCGCGGCTACCCGGGAAGTAAAGGGGAATCTGGTTGCAGATACGCGCAGCAATCGAGGGCTGCGTAACATTGGTTTTAAAAACTTCAATCATACCGTTGGCACACGTTACAAACGTACTACAGCATGGCTATAATATCGGGGTGTAATCGCGGCAAAGCCATAGGCTATTTGCGACAGGAATGCTACTTAGCCTGCTTTACGTAAATACCGCTGAAGATAAAATTTCCAAAGTACGTTTGACTGGTTTTCTCAACCAGGTGGCTCGCGCGCAAGGCCTCTTGCCAATGGGGAAGGGAGGAAGTTTTTAAATCGGTTGTTAGCTGGAAGAACAAATACATGACCGAGAGGAAGGGGCGGTGCCACCATTTTATTTGTTGGAAATCATTGATCAACCAACACGTTTCATCGTGGGCATAACTTTTAAGTACTTCGATGAACGATGATAATTCACGCTCCTCAAACAGATCGAGCACACAGAACAGCATCATTACATCGTATTGGCCCGCAGGTATGTGGTGTTGCGTACCTTCAATAAATGTTACGTTGGTATTTCCCGATGCATACCTTCGTGCGGCCTGCAACATCTTGCCAGATGGTTCTACAAAACTGATGTGGGCACGTGGATTTTGTTGCAGCAATATTGGCAGCCACCAACCGGTGCCGCCACCCAAAACAAGCACGCGGGCATTGGACGGCACGTATGCCAGGAGTGCATGTTGGGCAGCCTGCAACCGTCCTGCAAAGACGATGCGCGTTAAGAGGTCGTACACACAGGCCAGCCGGTCGTAACCATTGGCACGCACTTTATACTTTGTTGGGATCGGGATGTATCCACGGCTGCCGGTATTGGCGTTGCAGTTGTTGTGTAGCTTCGGCATCGCCCGGAATGGTGCGTGTTTTCGGATCGTAAGACAACGCGCGGCCTAACTGCATCGACAAATTGGCAATGATGCAACTGGCGGTGGAAATGTGACCTTCTTCAATATCGGCCACAGGCTTGCTCTTTTCGTCAATAGACTTCAGGAAGTTAAGCATCTGTCCGCGTGTGGCGGGGGCGGCATTTAATTCAATACCTTTTTCGTTCAGGTCTTCCGGATATTTTTCTTTCTCGAATAACACATCCTGGTGAATCTTTTCTCCTTTACCCACCGGGGTAAAGTCGTACTTCATGGTGCTGCAGGCCAACGTGCCTTTGTCGCCATAGATTTTGTATGCCCACGGGTACTCAGGATCTGCCGGTGTGCCCCACGAACGATGCTGCCACACACAATTCAGGTCATCGTATTCAAACACGGCCGTTTGCGTGTCTGCAATATTCGATTTGCCTTCTTTCTGAACATAAATACCTCCCGTTGAGGAGATACGCTTGGGCCAACCCAGGTTCAGCATCCAACGGGTGGCATCAAACATGTGCACACACATGTCGCCCATAATACCGTTGCCGTATTCCATAAAGGTTCTCCACCAGCGCACATGCGGAATGCCATCGTAGGGTCGGAGTGGCGCAGGGCCAGTCCACATTTCATAATCCAGAAAATCGGGCACGGGCTCCAGGGATGGGTTGCCGTTGTTGCGCATGTGGAAATAGCAGCACATTTCTACATGCGATATTTTGCCCAGCATACCCGTGTCAATAATTTTTTTCTTTGCATCCAGCAGGTGCGGGGTACTTCTGCGCTGAAGGCCTACCTGCACCACTTTGTTGTATTTACGGGCGGCAGCCACCATGGCTTCGCCCTCCATCACGTCTACACTAATCGGTTTCTGCACATACACATGCGCACCCGATTGTATCGCTTCAATGGTAGTGAGTGCATGCCAGTGGTCGGGCGTGCCCACCAGCACGATGTCTGGTTTCGTTTCGCTCAGCAGCTTTCTGTAGTCGCCAAAAAGGGCCGGCATTTTACCCTTTTGCTTTTCGCTTACCATCTTGCCGGCTTCAGCCAGCATATTTTTGTCCACATCGCACAATGAAACCACCTCTACCGGGGCCACTTGCATCAGGCGGAAAAGGTCGCTCTTGCCGTACCAACCGGTGCCGATCAAGGCTACTCTTCGCACTTGGGGCTGGTAAATAATGTCCATGGCATTGGCGCCCAACGTAGCCATGGCCAACGAGGCGGTGGCGCCTTTCAGAAACTGCCTGCGGTTGATGTGGAATTGGTGCATGGTGGAATGGTTAGGTATAGAACTAAAAATAAGGCCTGACAGCGGAACGAGCAACAACAAATTGTTGATGATTGCGGAGGTCGGGAAATGTGCCCGCTAACAAAAAGCCGCCCCAACCTGAATTTTTCCGTTACCGCGAATGGCTTTGTTAATGTTCCGCAATAACTGTATCATGAAAGAAAATATATGTTCATGCGCCCATCTGTTGCTTTTCTCTTGCTACTGCTTGCCGCTATGCCTGGCCGCGCACAAAATTTGGCCCCCGAATTATTTCAAGATCTGAAATACCGCTGCATTGGCCCCTTCAGGGCAAGTCGCACGGTGGGAGCCACGGGCATACCCACACAACCCAACGTCTTTTTTATGGGTGTGAATAACGGAGGGGTTTGGAAGACCGATGACTACGGCCGCACATGGCAACCGATTTTTGACGATGCACCAACTGGCTCCGTGGGCGACATTGCCGTTTCACCTTCGCAGCCCAACATTATGTACGTGGGGAGCGGAGAAGGCCTTCACCGGCCCGATCTGGGTGTGGGCGATGGTGTTTTCAAATCAACAGATGGCGGCAAAACCTGGCAGCATGTTGGCTTACCCGATGTGCAGCAGGTGGGTCGTGTGATTGTTCATCCAACCAACCCCGATCTCGTTTTTGTGGCTGGTCTGGGACATCCGTACGGCCCGAATGAAGAGCGAGGTGTGTTCCGCTCGCGCGATGGTGGAAAGAGTTGGGAGAAGGTGCTCTATGTGAACCACAACACCGGTGCCATGCAGGTAGAATTTCATCCCACCCAGGCAAACATACTTTTTGCATCGCTGTGGGAACACCGCGAAGGGCCGTGGGAAAACGCTTCTTTCAGCGGGCCCAATAGCGGCCTTTTTCAGTCAAGGGATGGCGGCACCACCTGGCAGAAGCTAACGCAAGGGCTACCTACAGCACAGCAGGGGCTGGGACGCATCGGCTTTGCCATTTCCAACAGCCAGCCGCAACGCATGTATGCATCGGTAGACGCCCGCGAAAATGGTGGCATCTACAGGAGTGACGATGGCGGCCAAAACTGGTACCTGGTTACTACCGACTATAGAATATGGGGCCGAGGCAGCGACTTTGCCGAAGTGAAAGTGCACCCCACCAACCCGGATGTGGTGTTCTCGGGCAACATAGCCGCTTATCGATCGGATGATGGTGGCAAAACCTGGATGTCTATTAAGGGTGCTCCGGGCGGAGACGACTACCACCGCATATGGATCAATCCGCTGCAACCCGACATTATGTTGTTCGCTGCCGACCAGGGCGCGGTGATTACCGTAAACGGAGGACGCACCTGGAGCTCGTGGTACAACCAACCAACGGCACAGCTTTACCACGTCAGTACCGACAACCAGTTTCCTTACTGGGTGTATGGAGGTCAGCAAGAAAGTGGCGCCATTGGCATTGCCAGCAGGGGAGCTGGCGGGCAGATTTCTTTCCGCGATTTTATGGGCGTGGGTGCCGATGAATATGCCTATGTGGCGCCTGACCCGAAAAACCCGGATATCATTTATGGTGGTCGTGTTACCAGGTTTAACAAAAAGACAGGCCAAACACAAAACGTGGCACCCGAGGCATTGCGATCGGGCCAATACCGGCTGCTACGCACACTTCCGCTGATGTTTCATCCCGCGGATCCGGATGCCTTACTTTTCGCCACGAACGTATTATGGAAAACTACCACGGGGGGTACGCAGTGGCAGGTGATCAGTCCTGACCTCACCCGCACAGAGAATGACGTTCCCGAAAGCATTGGCGATTTCCGGACCGATGACATGAAAACCATGCGGCAGCGTGCTGTGATCTACGCGCTGGCACCATCGCCTTTAGACAAAAATGTGATTTGGGCTGGCACGGACGATGGCCTGGTACATGTTACACGTGATGGTGGCCAAACATGGAAAAATGTAACACCTCCCGTTCTCAAACAATGGGACAAGGTATCGCAGATAGACGCGGGCCATTTCGACAAAAACACCGCTTACATAGCAATAAATGCCATCCGCAAAGACGACATGCGGCCCCATGTGTTCCGTACGCACGATGGTGGCGCTACCTGGCAGGAAGTGACGCAGGGAATGGCGCCCATGGGTCCGGTAAACGTGGTGCGCGAAGACCCCAAACAACGCCACCTCTTGTATGCGGGTACGGAAAGAGAAGTTTATTTTTCAATAGATGATGGTGCCAACTGGCAATCGTTGCGCAATAACATGCCGGCTTCATCCGTCCGCGACCTGGTGATACACAATAACGACCTGGTGGTGGGCACCCATGGAAGATCCATCTGGATACTGGACGACCTAAGTCCGCTAAGAAGCCTGGCGGCATTGAACACTGGCAACCCCTTTCTTTTTCCACCCGCACAGGCCACCCGCGTGCGGCACAACCATTTTCTTGACACGCCTCTGCCACCCGAGGAGCCCACAGGGGCCAACCCTCCCGATGGTGCTGTGTTGGATTATTGGCTGCCGGCACAAGCCAAACAGGTAGAGTTGGAGATTTTGAATGAGGCCGGTGAATTGATTCGGGCCTACCGCAGCACCGACACGCCTGAGTGGGTAGATACCACCGCATTGCCACACCCCACCTACTGGATGCGCGCACCCCAGCAGGTGCAGCTAACTCGTGGCCACCACCGGATTACGTGGGACATGCGCTACGCGCCTCCCCGTGGTTCGCAACGGCAATTTGCCATTGCGGCTGTTTACCGCAACACACCCAGTGGACCTGAAGGGCCGCTCGCGTTGCCAGGAAATTACAAAGTGCGGCTTACGGTAGACGGACAAAAGATGGAGCAGACCTTGTCGCTGCGGCTCGACCCCCGCGTACAGATCAGTGCAGCCGACTTGCAGGCGCAGGCTGACCTTTCGCTTACGTGCTATGCCAGTTATCACACCTTGCAGCAGTTGCGCGAAACGATAGACCAACAGTTGGCGGATACAAAAAAGAAATGGCCCAAAGGCAGGAGGGAAGCCCTGGTGGCCTACAGGGGGGCAGGAGCGCCCGAAAATCCGGACATCATGTATGGTAGCATGGCCGATACACCTGTAGATAAGGAAACCATTGTGGGGTTACAAGACAAATTTTTGCATATGATGGCGCTGCTGCAGAGTGCAGACGCGCCACCTACGGAGGCGATGCGGAACGCCCTGAATACCCTCTCGGAGCGATTGGATGCGTTCAAGAAACGGGGCGAACCCTTATTGAAGTAGACTTTTTAAAAGAAACGCCTTTGATAAAGAAAAAGCCCCATCACCAAACAGCCGCAAAAGGATATGGAGGCAGAATAGTTAGGTAACTGGTTGAAGTAGCGCGGGGGGGAGTTGAACCCCCGACCTTTGGGTTATGAATCCAACGCTCTAACCACCTGAGCTACCGCGCCATTCCAGAAAGGAGGCGCAAACTTACAAACTTTTATCAATTACGCCAGTTCAGATTCAATTAATCGCTGGCTTTGGCAACTATTAACGGCAATCAGTTGTGGCTTCATTTTTGAGTATACCTTTGTGAATCGCTGAATGAAGAAAATCGATAAACTGATTCTGGGCGCGTTCCTCGGCCCCTTTGTACTCACCTTTCTGGTGGTGGTGTTTATTTTATTAAACATACACATGCTGAAGTACTTTGACGACATCATTGGCAAAGACCTTGGCTGGGATGTAATCGGCACCTTGCTTTTTTACTTCGCCATCTTCAATACACCTGTGGCATTACCCCTGGCAGTATTGCTCTCCTCGCTCATTGCGTTTGGTAACCTGGGCGAACATTTTGAACTCACAGCGGTGAAAAGCCTGGGCATATCGCTGGTGCGCGCACTGGTACCCATCTTTGTGTTTGTTGTTTTTGTTACGGCTTTCGCTTTCTATACGGGCAACAACCTGGTGCCCAAGGCCGCTCTTGAAGCCTACAGTTTACTCTATGATATCAAACAAAAGAAACCTGCCCTCGACTTGAAAGAGGGTACCTTTACCAGTTCTATTCCAGATATCAGTATTAAAGTAGACGATCGCCTGCCCGATGGCAAAACCATTTTGGGTGTTACCATCTACGATCACCGCAATGTCAGCGGTAACAAGAAGGTAATCAAGGCCGATTCGGGCCGCATGTATACCATCTTAAACGATCAGTACCTGAAGTTGGAACTCTTCCGAGGCTACAGCTACACAGAAGGCCAAAGCGGGCAACAAGACTTTACCGGCCGCACGGCTACGCAGGAAACGTTAAGCAAAACCCGCTTCGAGCAGAGCGACCTGGTGTTCGACCTCTCGTCTTTCGGGTTGATGCGCACGGATAAGAAGTGGTTCCAGGGCAACCGCATCATGCGCAACATGGCCGAGTTGGAACTCGATATGGACTCCATCCGGGAGGAGGGCAGCAAACAGATCTTGTCGCTCTACCAAAACAAGGACGCTTTCTTTACCTTCCACGCACGCACCGACTCCATGCCCCTTCCTGAAAAGGTGGAGCAGTACCGCATCAAACGCGACTCTGCCTTACGTGCCAAAAATGCAACTTCCACCATCAGCAGCTACCGGCCCATACTAATACGTAAGCCCAGGTTGAATGAGCCGGTGAAAGCCAAAGCAGATAGCTTCTTCTCAACGGGGTTCAAACGAGCATCAGAAATTGCCACGGCCGCCAGCAACGCCCGCAACGTGAGCAACCAACTGCGCAATATCAACGCACACTTAAAAAGTTACGAAGACGAGCTGATCATCTTCCGCATCCAATGGCACAAGATTCTATCGCTCTCCATGGCCTGCATGGCCATGTTCTTCATCGGTGCCCCGCTGGGTGCCATCATCAAAAAAGGAGGCTTGGGCATGCCAGTGCTGGCGAGTATCCTCTTCTTCATTGTTTTTTATGTGTTGAACCTGTTGGGGGAGAAGTGGAGCAAGCAGGGCCTGATGCCCGTGGTAGTAGGCATGTGGATGGCCAACGCGGTGCTTTTTGCCTTCGGATTGGTGTTTTTGCGCCAGGCCAGGCTGGATGCACGCCTATTCGAGGCTGATTTCTACCATATTATATGGGATAAGTTGAAAAACTGGTTGAAGGCGCGCGGCTGGATGCGCGTGGAAACCGCCTGAGTTTTTGCATTTTGATCGCGTTTTTTTACCTTTGCGCGATTAAAAAAAGAGATTAAAGAAAATTTTTTAGCGATGTATTTGACTTCAGCCAAGAAACAGGAGTTGTTTAGCAAGCACGGGTTCAACAAGTCGAAAGCCGACACTGGCTCTCCCGAGTCGCAAGTGGCTTTGTTTACCCACCGTATCAACCACCTGACCAGCCACCTCAAAGAAAAGAAAAAGGACTATTCTACCCAGCAAGGCCTTTTAAAGCTGGTAGGCCAGCGTAAAAAGCTGTTGAACTACCTCCAAAAGACCGACATCAATCGCTACCGTGCGATTATTGCCGAACTGGAACTTAGAAAGTAAGAAGATATTTGTTCAAGAACAGGGAACCCCATACAAACGTGGTTCCCTTTTCTTATTTTATTCACCGGGGTTCTGTTGGAACCTCCCACCATACATTTTGATATTCAATGAAACCAACCGTTACAACCAAAACCTGTAAGCTGCCCGATGGCAGAGAGATCGTTATCGAAACAGGTAAACTTGCCCGCCAGGCCGATGGGTCCGTGGTATTGCGCATGGGCAACACCATGCTTTTGGCCACTGTGGTAGCCACCCAGGATGCCAAAGAAGGAGCCGACTTTTTGCCCCTTTCCGTTGACTACCAGGAAAAATTTGCCTCCACCGGAAAAATCCCTGGAGGCTTTTTGCGTAGAGAAGCCAAATTATCCGACTACGAAGTGCTGATCAGCCGCCTGGTAGATCGTGCCATTCGCCCGCTTTTTCCCGATGATTTCCATGCCGAAGTGCAGGTAAACATCCAATTAATTTCTGGCGATGCCAACGCACTGCCCGATGCACTGGCTGCCTTCGCAGCTTCTGCTGCCTTATCCATTACCGACATACCTTTTCAGGGCCCTATCTCTGAAGTGCGCGTAGCCCGCGTAGATGGTCAGTTTGTGATCAATCCTCCGCTCGACCAAAAAGAGCGTGCCGATATCGACCTGATCGTGGCAGCTTCCCTCGATAACATTTTGATGGTGGAAGGTGAGATGAAAGAGGTGAGTGAAGCCGATATGCTGGAGGCTTTGAAGCGTGCCCACGATGCCATCAAAGACCAGTGCCACCTGCAGATTGAACTAGCCAAAGAACTGGGCAAAACCGAAAAGCGTGCCTACCAGCACGAAGAGAAGGACGAGAACCTGCGCGAAGAAATGCACCGTCTGTTGTACAACAAAGTGTACGAAGTGGCGCGCATGCAGTTGGCCAATAAAAAGAAACGCAGCGAACTGTTCAGTCAGATTCTGGAAGACTACCTGGCTTCCTTACCGGAAGATACCACCGTGAACAAAGACCTGATCAAGAAGTACTACAAAGAGATCAATAAAAAAGCCTGCCGCGAGCTGGTGTTGAACGAGAAGGTGCGTTTGGATGGCCGCAAGACCAACGAGATACGCCCCATCTGGACGGAAGTAGACTATTTACCTTCTGCACACGGCTCAGCCGTATTTACCCGTGGCGAAACCCAATCACTGAGTACGGTTACGCTGGGTACCAAGCTCGATGAACAATTGATTGATGGCGCCATGTTTTCCGGTAGCAACAAGTTTATGTTGCACTACAACTTCCCCGGTTTTTCTACCGGTGAGGTAAAGCCCAACCGTGGCCCTGGTCGCAGAGAAGTAGGGCACGGTAACCTGGCCTTACGCGCCTTGAAACAGGTGCTGCCTGCTGAAGCGGAAAATCCCTATACCATACGCATTGTTTCTGATATCCTGGAGTCGAACGGTTCGTCATCCATGGCAACTGTGTGTGCCGGTTCATTGGCTTTGATGGACGCGGGTATCCAGATTTCCGGGCCTGTTTCGGGTATTGCCATGGGTATGATTTCCGATAGCGCCACTGGTCGCTATGCTATCCTTTCCGACATTCTGGGCGATGAAGATCACCTGGGCGATATGGACTTTAAAGTAACAGGTACTGAGAAAGGTATCACCGCTTGCCAGATGGACTTGAAGGTAGATGGACTTACCTACGAAGTGCTGTCGGAAGCGTTGAACCAGGCGCGCGAAGGTCGTTTGCACATCTTGAACGAGATGAAGAAGACCATCAGCAAGCCCAATGCAGATCTCAAGCCTCACACCCCTCGTGCTTATACCATCTTCATCGAGAAAGAAATGATCGGTGCGGTAATAGGCCCCGGTGGTAAAGTGGTGCAGGAGATTCAGAAGACAACCGGAGCTACGGTGGTAATTGAAGAGGTGAACAACAAAGGTATTGTGAACGTTTTTGCCAGCAACCAGGCGGTGATGGATGCAGCTGTGAAGCGCATCAAGGCCATTGTAGCTGTACCCGAGGTGGGCGAAGTGTACGATGGCGTGGTGAAGTCGATCATGCCTTTTGGTGCCTTTGTGGAGTTTATGCCGGGCAAGGACGGCTTACTGCACATTTCTGAGATCAAGTGGGAGCGCCTCGAAAACATGGAAGGCGTATTGGAAGTAGGCGAGGAGGTGAAAGTGAAGCTGATAGAGGTAGACAAGAAGACCGGCAAGTTCCGTCTTTCGCGCAAAGCCTTGTTGCCCCGTCCGCCCAGAAAAGAAGAAGCACCGGCCGCTTAAAACGGTTGCAGAATAGTGAAATTGGAACTAAATTTTCATTTTTACGTGTTAGCTAACTGAAACAGAAAAAGGTAAATGAGACAGCTTAAGATCAGTAAACAGATCACTAACCGCGAAAGCCAGTCGCTCGACAAGTATCTCCAGGAGATAGGTAAGGTGGATCTTCTTACTCCTGACGAAGAAGTGGAGTTGGCCAAGCGCATCAAGGAAGGCGATCAGATAGCGCTGGAAAAGTTAACCAAGGCGAACCTTCGCTTTGTGGTTTCGGTGGCAAAACAGTATCAAAACCAGGGATTGTCGCTGGGCGATTTGATCAACGAGGGGAACCTCGGTCTCATTAAGGCGGCACAACGTTTCGATGAAACCCGCGGTTTCAAGTTTATCTCCTATGCCGTATGGTGGATTCGTCAATCTATTCTGCAGGCGTTGGCAGAGCAGTCGCGCATTGTGCGTTTGCCCTTGAACCGTGTAGGCTCTCTGAATAAGATTTCGAAAACTTTCTCAGAACTCGAACAGAAATACGAGCGCGAACCATCGCCCGAGGAATTGGCCGAGGTGCTGGAAGTAACCACTGCCGAGGTAGTAGATACCATGAAGATTTCGGGTCGCCATGTATCGATGGATGCTCCGTTTGTACAAGGTGAGGAAAACAGCTTGCTGGACGTGCTCGAAAACGACAGCGAAGAAACCCCCGACCAGGGATTGATGACGGACTCGCTGAGACGTGAAGTGCAGCGTGCCCTTTCTACGTTGACGCAGCGCGAGTCGGACGTGATTACCCTGTACTTTGGCTTAAACGGTGAACATGCCATGACGCTGGAAGAAATTGGAGAAAAGTTCAATTTAACCCGCGAGCGCGTTCGTCAGATTAAGGAAAAGGCAATCAGACGGTTACGTCATACGTCACGAAGCAAGGCTTTAAAGCCTTACCTAGGTTAACAATCCTTTCAAATAATAGTAGAAAAAGGTCTCCATCAATGAGACCTTTTTTGTGAAAAATCGGTTAATGAATTATGGAAAAGCAAAGTATTCCCGTTCTGATTATTGGATCCGGCCCTGCCGGCTATACCGCAGCCATTTACGCAGCCCGTGCAGGCTTAACCCCCGTGTTGTTTACCGGAGGACAACCCGGAGGACAGTTGACAACTACCAACGATGTAGAGAATTTCCCGGGTTACCCTGAGGGTATTAACGGTCCCCAAATGATGCTCGACTTACAGAAGCAGGCCGAACGATTTGGCACCAAAGTGAACTATGGCCTGGTTACAGCAGTGGATTTCTCATCGTACCCGTTTCGGGTTACGGTAGATGACAAAGACAGCCTTCAAGCGGAATCAATCATCGTGGCTACTGGAGCCAGCGCCAAATACCTGGGCATTCCTTCCGAAGAGAAGTTTGCCAACAGAGGCGTTTCAGCCTGTGCCGTGTGCGATGGATATTTTTATCGTGGCAAGGAAGTGGCTGTAGTGGGCGCAGGCGATTCTGCAGCCGAAGAGGCAACCTACCTGGCGAAGTTGTGCACCAAAGTACACCTGTTAGTGCGCAGAGACGAAATGCGCGCTTCTAAGATCATGCAGGAACGTGTGAAGAATACACCCAACATCGAAATTCATTGGAACACCGAAACGGATGAAATTCTGGGTGACGACAGTGGTGTGACCGGAGTGCGCATTGTCGACAATAAGACCGGCAAGAAAAAAGATATTGCCATACAAGGGTTTTTCCTGGCCATTGGCCATCAGCCTAATACGCAGATATTCAAAGGGCAGCTCGACATGGATGAGGCAGGTTACATCAAAGTGCAGCCTGGCACCACGCGCACCAACGTAGAAGGTGTGTTTGCCGTGGGCGATGTGGCAGATCGTGTTTATCGCCAGGCCATTACCGCAGCAGGTACCGGCTGTATGGGCGCGTTAGATGCTGAAAAATTCCTGGCAGCCCGCGAAGCCGAAACCGTGCATAGCTAGATGAAGCTCGACATACTGGTACTGGCTGCTCATCCTGATGATGCAGAACTAGGTTGTGGTGGAACCATAGCTAAACATGTTGCCTTGGGGCATAAAGTGGGGGTGGCCGACCTTACGCAGGGCGAATTAGGCACGCGGGGAAATGCCACTACACGAGCCGAAGAAGCTGCTGCATCCGCCCAACTTCTGGGCTTAGCGGTGCGTACCAACCTGGGGCTTGCCGATGGCTTTTTTCAGAATGATCGCTCAAATCAGTTAGCTGTGGCGAGGGTTATTCGTCACTACCAACCCGATATTGTAC
>CAZRQK010000038.1:0-3789 GCA_964602295.1 uncultured Ohtaekwangia sp. | reverse complement strand
GCCAATGCCATTTACGACCGCCATCCCGACCACGGAAAAGGTTCTGAGTTGGCATTTACCGCCTGCTTTCTGGCTGGGTTATCGAAGGTAGAAACGACTCTGGATGATAAACTACAGGCACCATGGCGGCCACGGGCCGTTTACCATTACATTCAAAGCCAGCACATAGCTCCGGATTTTGTAGTGGATGTTTCTGCGTTTTGGGAACAGAAAATGGCTGCTGTGCGCGCTTTCAAAAGTCAGTTCTACGATCCCTCCAGCAAAGAGCCTGAAACCTTCATATCCAACCCCGGCTTTATGAAACTACTGGAGGCTCGGGGCATTGAATATGGCTATGCCATTGGCGCAAAATATGGCGAAGGTTTCACGGTGCGCAGGTTGCCGGGTGTCAACTCCTTGTTCGACTTGCTTTAAGGCGCGAGGCGATGAAGCGTCCATTGCCCATCTACCAGCGAATAGAGAATCCGATCGTGCAATCTGCTGGGGCGGCCTTGCCAGAATTCTATCTCAAACGGCATCACCACATATCCGCCCCATTGCTGCGGTCGCGGTAGTACGGCCTGTCCCTCAAATTTTTTGCTCACTTCATCAACGCGATCTTCCAATATTTTCCTGTTAGCAATGATGGCGCTTTGAGGCGAAGACCAGGCACCCACCTGGCTGCCACGCGGGCGGCTTTGAAAATACTTGTCTGATTGATCGGCAGAGAGGCGATGCGCCATGCCTTCAATGCGTACTTGTCTTTCCAACTCGGGCCAGAAGAAGTTCAAGGCACAGGCATTGTTCAGCGCAAGTTCCTTGCCCTTCTGGCTTTGGTAGTTGGTATAGAAGGCAAAACCACCCTCTTCCAGACCTTTCAGCAGCACAATACGACTCGTGGGCCTCCCTTGTTCCGAAATCGTTGCCAGGTTCATAGCGTTGGGCTCCAGCACGTTTGCCTGTACCGCCTCCTGAAACCATTTATCAAATTGCAGCAGCGGGTCTGGATGCACGTCTTTTACATCCAAAGATTCGCGCGCATATTCTTTTCGTAAGTCAGCCAGGTTTTTCATAGGGTGGAGTGGGTGGAAAAATAATAAAACATATCATTTGCAACTATCTGGCAACTGTATTTTATTGAAACGCAGAAAGCACGTAGAAGGCTACGCCCTACTGACTGGTGGCATGGAATTTTTTAATTACAAAAACAAGGTGGAAGCAGAGAAGGGTAAGATTCTGGTATCAGAACCCTACCTGCCCGACCCTAATTTTGAACGCACCATCATTCTGTTGTGCGAACACAACGAGGAGGGGTCCTTTGGTTTTGTGATGAATAAACCCAGCGAAGCCAAAGTAGCCGATATCATGGACGACCTTTCTAAACTGGATGCCCCCGCCTTCGTGGGTGGGCCGGTTCAGCAGGATACGTTACATTACTTGCATCGATTGCCCAACCTGGAAGAAGCCGTACCCGTTATAGAAGGTGTGTACTGGGGCGGCAACTTCGAACAACTGATACACTTGATCGACACCCAACAAGTTACAGAAAGCGACATCAAGTTTTTTCTGGGTTACAGCGGATGGTCTGCGGGGCAATTGGAAGAAGAACTTAAACAAAATTCATGGATAGTAAGCGATAAGGTTAACCAGGACTTGCTTTTTGAAACACCTGCAGATGCCATGTGGCAACATGCACTAAAAGCTTTGGGAGGTCGTTTCTCAGTGTACTCCAAATACCCCGTTGATCCCCGGATGAATTGATAATTTCTTATTTTTACCTACTTTTCGAACCGATGGAAGGGATCATGGAAAAAGAGCAAGAACGTGTAGAAAATGAAGTGATGGCTGCGCAGGAAGAAGCTGTGTCGGAGGAATCACGCAATATGGGTGAAGAGGTTGAAGGGGCTGCGGAGCTGGATGAAGCAGGTAAATCCATCGACTATCATAATCTGTCTAAAAGGGAATTAGTTGAACTTCTGAAAGAAACCCTGAAGGGCAATGATTTTCGCAAAGCCGATGTGGTGCTGAAAGAAACCAAGCAACACTTCGATGAACTGCGCAACAAAGAACGCGAAGAAGCGCTGCAGCGGTTTATTGCCGAAGGAGGCAAAGTGGATGATTTCGACTACCGCCCGCAAGAATTAGATGTAGCGTTCGATGCGCACTATAAGTTGTTGCGCGATAAACGCAATCAATATTTTAGGGAGCAGGAAGAACAGAAGACGGCCAACTATTATAAGAAAACGGAACTGTTGGAGCGACTGCGTGCCTTGGTGGATGCAGAAGATACAGAGCAGGGTTTTCATGCGTTCAAAGAAATTCAAAAGGAGTGGAAGCAGACGGGCGCTGTTCCCAATGCACATGTGAAGTCGTTGTGGGCCAACTACACCGCGCTGGTAGATAGATTCTACGACCATCGAAGCATTTATTTCGAACTGAAAGAACTCGACAGAAAAAAGAACCTGGAAGCCAAACATGAACTGTGCGCGCGTGCGGAGAAGTTGATGGAGGCGGAGCGGATTTCTGACGCGGTGCGCGAGTTAAACGAGTTGCACAACGAGTTCAAGCACGTGGGGCCTGTGCCGCAGGAAGAAAAAGACGCTGTGTGGTTGCGCTTCAAGGCTGCATCAGATGCTGTTTACAAAAAACGCGATGAGCACCTGGAAAAAGTAAACCAGGAGTTGGCTGTCAATCTTGAAAAAAAGAACCAACTGGCAGAATCCATTGCGGTGTACGGCTCTTTTCAGACCGACCGTATCAAAGAGTGGAATCAAAAGACCCAGGAGTTACTCGCTATTCAAAAGCAGTGGGAGGGTATAGGTGGAGTGCCACGGGCGAAAGCCAAGGAGGTAAACAAGAAATTCTGGACTGCATTTAAATCTTTCTTCCACAGTAAAAGCGCGTTCTTCAAGAAGTTGGATGAAGAACGCACTGGTAACTTGAAGAAAAAGGAAGAAATTGTGCAGCAAGCCGAAGCGTTGAAGGTGAGCACCGACTGGGATGCAACAGCTGAAGCGTTGAAGCAATTGCAAAACCAATGGAAAGAGATTGGCCCTGTACCAGAAAAAATGCGCGAAAAAATCTACCAGCAATTCAAAGCTGCATGCGATTATTTCTTTGAACAGCGCAGGGGGCAGATGGATAAAGTAGGAGAGGAGCAGGTTCAAAATTTTGAAAAGAAGGAGCAGGTATGCATTGAATTGGAAGTCCTGGCATCCAGCGGGCACGCAGATGCTGAGCGAGTAAAAACATTGGTAGATCGGTTCAATAGCCTGGGGTTTGTGCCTAAGAAAGCCATGAACGCTTCGCGCACGCGTTTCCAAAAAGCAGTAAACGCAGCGGTGGCTGCCGTGCCCAATCTGAGTGAAGATGACCGTGAAAGATTACACCTGGAATTGGAGATGGGTAATCTTCGGAATGACCCACAAGCGGAGCGCAGAATTTACCAAAAGGAGCAGCATATCCGAAAGAAAATAACCAAGGCTGAAAACGACCTGGCTGTATTGCGCAACAACCTCGAGTTCTTTGGACGCTCGAAAAATGCCACTAAGCTCAAAGATGAGTTTAATGTGAAAATTCAGGAAGCCAGCGACCAGTTAGACAGTCTGAAGAATCAGCTCAAACTGCTTAAAACAGCCTCTTAAAACCTTTGCAAATATGGGGTAACCTCCTATTTTTGCGCACTCAATTTTAGAGAGAGCACCTCCTTAGCTCAGCTGGTAGAGTCCCGCACTTTCGCGATAATCAGCAGGTCTAGGAGAAAAAAAGAGAGTTGAAAGCCTCCTTAGCTCAGCTGGTAGAGTCCCGCAC